>JBFWXW010000023.1:0-87776 GCA_050187075.1 Kofleriaceae bacterium
GAATCGACGTGGCAGGCCTCGATCCCGAGCTCGCCGCGTTCTGACACATGGCGTCCAGCACCGATCCGCTAGCGCGCTACGTGTCGGCGCGTGCGCTCCATGATGCTGTCGCGCGGTACCTCGATGGCTATCGCACGCGCGAGCAGCGACGAACGATCGCGGCCGAGCACGCGCGGCGAGCGCAGACCGTGCTCCAGATTGCCGACCAAACCCGCGGCGACTACGAGGATTATCGTGGCGTCGCGATGCACGAGCTCGTGCGCACCGTCGCGATCGATCCGACCAACACCGAGAGCGTTGCTGCGCTGACCGAGATCTTGAACGACGTGCCAACGACCACGCCGTTGGAGGTCGAACGCTCGCTTGCCGAGGATGACGAGCGCTTGATCGCCAGCGGCGCGCGCTATCTCGCGCTCGCGGGGCTGATGTGGGCTCCATTCATTCCGGTCGTGCTCTACATGGGCGTTCGCAACTGGTTTCAGCTGCTGTGGGTGCTCGCGCCGATGACTCTCGCCGTCGGGCTCGCAACCGTGGCGTATCGCCGCCGTCACATCCCGCCCGCCATGCAGCTGGCGGTGATCGCCCTCAACGTCGTGGCGTGCGCCGGCACGACGCGAATGTTCGGACCTCTGGTGGTGACGCCGACGCTACTGGCTGCGTTCGCCATCGTGATCCAAACCCACCCGGCCGCGATGTTCCGCAACGCCACCCTGCTGCTCAGCTGTTTGGGCGTGGCTGCACCCGCATTGCTCGAGCTCGTCACCTCGACCGCGTACAGCTTCGACGCCGGCCAGATGATCATCTCGCCCCAGATGCACGAGCTGCCCCCGACGCTGACCATCCTGCTCATGACGATCGCCAGCCTGGGCATGATCATCACCCCATGTATCGTCGTCTCGCGGCTTCGCACCTCGCTCACGGCGGCCCAGCGCCAGGTCCGCGTCCAAGCCTGGCACTTCCAGCGCCTCGGCCATCGGCTGATCGACGTGAAGCAGGCACCGCACGACTGAACGAGAGGCTGTCGAACGGATCAGCAGGGCTCGAACCTGCGGCCTGCGCCGGGTTCAGTGACGAAACCGCGCAGCGGTTTCCGGCCTGTTGCGAGCACCAGTCCGCATGTCATCGAAGTGATCCCAGCAGGGCTCGAACCTGCGGCCTGCGCCGGGTTCAGTGACGAAACCGCCCAGCGGTTTCCGGCCTGTTGCGAGCACCGGTCCGCATGTCATCGAAGTGATCCCAGCAGGGCTCGAACCTGCGGCCTGCGGTTTAGGAAACCGCCGCTCTGATCCACCTGAGCTATGGGATCGACGCCAGGACTCTGCCCGACGGCGGCATCTTCTGCAACCACCACGCCCGAAGTCGCGTGATCGCAGGCGGCCTACTTGCAAACCGCCAGCTCGCGAAGCGGTCCAGGCACCGCCCCGCCCTCACCTGCCTTGCATACCGGCGCCGCGACGTGCTCGGCCTCCTGGGGCTTGTTCTCCCCGAGCAGCAGCTCGGCAAGGAACGCGCGCATCGCGATCTCGAGCTCGCGGTTGGGGAAGTTGACGCGCAGGATCTCCGTCTCGTCGAGTCCGCGGCGCAGCTCCACCTGGGCACCAGCGGCATCGCCGTCTTTGACCAGCCGGAGTGCGTGAAATAGCCGGGTCCGCGGGTCCCGCGGAAATCGGTTCACCAGGCTGTCAGCTTGGCTCACCATGTCCGCCTCGGTTCGAGGCAGCGCGGCATTGGGAATCAACAGCTCCTCGTTCGCCGCGGCGGCCGCGGCATCGGCATACGTGGCGTGGTTCTTCGCCACCAGGACGGCACCGATGACGAACAACGCGACGCCGCACACCGCCACCGCACGGGCGGCGGCACGCAGCCTCGGACGCGGCTCCGACCGCCGCCACGTCCACAGCAACACCAGACCGACCAGCACACCCACGATCGCCCCTCCGATGTGGGCCGCGTAGTCGACCTTGCCGCCGATCCGGTGGGACACCAGCGGGATCAGTGACGGGATCAGGATCTGGAACAGCTGTAGCTGAACCTGAGCTCGGTCGTCCGACGGAAATCGGAACAGGCATACAAATGCCGCGGCCAGCATCCCCATGATCGCCCCGGACGCTCCGACCGAGACCACCTCGGGGGCGTTGAGCGCGAGCGACAGCGCCGACCCGCCCAGCGCGCTGACCACGAAGATCGCGACCACCCATGCGCGCCCGAGGAGGTTTTCAAGCAGTCGTCCCGCGAGGAACAGCACCAGACCGTTCAGAGCGAGATGGAACAGGTCAGCATGGAGGAACGCGCAGGTGAACAGCCGGTACCACTCCCCATCCCTCACGAGTGACTGCATGAGACCACCCGTCGAGATCAGCGTCATGACGTCGGCCTCGAGCAACCCGCCCGATGGTCGTACGGCGAACGCGGTCTCGAGGACAAACCCCAGTCCCAGAGCTGCGAGCAGCGCGTAGGTGACCCATGGCGTTTCGGTGCGAAGCAGATGCGCGAACGAGCGCGCCGGCGACGGGAGCGATGGTTCGTCCCGCTCCACGAGGTCCGGTTGGGCGTCTGACATTCCGGCGCGTAGTTACCACGTCACCGGGCACATCCCTCCGCACATTCGCCCGCGGAGAACCACCTCACGGCTGCACCGCCATTGGTGCCCGGGCTAGCACTGCTGTTTCAGCTCCATGACACCAGCCGCCGGCCGCCGCGCAGGTAAGCTCGTGATGTGTCGGATCGAGCGACCGTTGGAAACCGCTACGTCATCGACGGCGGACTCGGAGAAGGTGGCATGGGCCGCGTGTATCGCGCGCGCCACCTGCAACTCGGCAAGCCATTCGCGCTGAAGGTCATCTCGCCGACGTTCGCGCTCGACGCCGCGGCGCGCGCTCGCTTCAACGAGGAGGCCAAGCTCGCCAGCGAGATCTCACATCCCAACATCGTCTCGGTGGTCGACTACGGTGAAGATCCCCAGCTCGGGGCGTACATGGTGATGGAGCTGATCGAAGGCGATCCACTGGTTCGCCCTGGCGATCCACCGCTGTCGCTGCGCCGGGTGTGCGACATCCTCTGTCAGGTCTGCGATGCGCTCGACCACATCCATCGCCGCGGCATCATCCATGGCGACGTCAAGGCCGAGAACATCCTGCTCACCGCCGAGCCTGGTACGGGTAGCGCGCGGCGCCGGCGGATCGCGCGGCTGCTCGATTTCGGACTGGCGCGCCGCGCTGGAGGCATCCAGGAACAGGAAGTCAGCGGCAGCCCGCACTACCTGGCTCCCGAGCGCGTATCGGGCTCCCCACCCTCGATCGCCGCGGACGTCTACGCCGTCGGCGTGCTGGCCTATTACATGATCACCGGCACGCTGCCGTTCGAGGGCAACGTCGTCGAGATCGTCCTAGCGCACGTTCACGAACCGGTGCCGTCGATGGACAGCCGCCGCGGCGAGCCAATCGATGACGCGGTCCACGCGCTGATCGCGCGCGCGATGGCCAAGGACCCGTCCAAGCGCCACGCTTCGATCGCCGCGTTTCGCTACGAGCTCAACAATGTGATGGATATGCTCGAGCTCGGTCGCCGCCGGCGATCGAACCGGATCGAACGGCCACGCGAAGCGAACGTGCTTGCCGCGTTCGAAGGTTCACGGATGCCGCAGGCGTTGCTCGCATTCGAGGGCAGGATCGTGCAGGTCAATCAGGCGTTCGCCGAGCTGATCGGGCGCGATGACAACCTCGAAGGCATCCACATCTCGGAGACCAACCTCGCCGACCTCGTCCCCGGCTTCATGCCTGCGGTCCGTGCGTGTCATGTCGATGGCAAGGCCCACGAACGACGAGCACAGCTGACGCGTGACGCCGGGCCGCCGCTCGAGCTGTGTCTGTGGTTCTGCCCCCTCGCCGTCCCCGGCATGGAAGTTCACCTGATCATCAGGGTTGACGAGATCGATCTGGAGGCGGCGCGGTGACCGTGGTCCGCGATCCGGACGCGCCGGTCGCGGTCTCGAGATCCGAGAGATCCAGCGACAGCGGTCGGGCGATTGGAAGCCGGTCGCCCGGCTGCACCGGGCGTCGTGCGAACGTCACGAACAACGTCAGCGCGAGCACCACGACCAGGAACACGACCATGGCGCGAAACTGCCTTCAGCTCCGTGCACTGTCAATCGCGATCTGGCGCATCGTCGTGTGACTGTGGCGCGACGCTGAGCCGTGTCCACTAGCAGATACCGTTGGCGCGAGCCGCTACATGCTTGAAGCCCAGCCGCCTCGTTTGGTGCGCTACATCAGATCGGATGCGAATCGTTCGATCCACCCTGTGCGGGCTCGCGATCGTGAGTGCTACGGCGTGCACCAGGAAGCAACCCGAACCCGGGACGGAGCCGCGCCCGGCACCGGGAGTCCCGGTTGGCGACGACTCCATCGAGCCGACGGTCACCCCCATCTCGGGCGGCGATGCCAAGGCACTCGCGATCAGCAGCAACGCGTTCGCATTCGACGTCTATGCCCGACTGCGAGCGGCTCCCGGCAACTCGGCGTTCTCACCTGCGAGCATCTCCGCGGGCCTCGCGATGCTCATGGGTGGCGCGAGAGGCGAAACCGCCGTCGAGCTGCGTAGGACCTTGCATGCCGAAGGTGATGACGCCTCGGTGTTCCGAGCCTGGGGCAGTCTCACCGCTCAGCTTCAGGATCCGTCGCGCAAGCTCACGCTCAGGATTGCGAATCGACTGTTCGGTGAACACACCGCGACGTTCGCGCCGGCGTTTCTCGAAGCGACGAAGGCTGCATTCGGGGCCTCATTGGAACGCACGAACTTCTCGGCCGCGCCCGAACAGGCGCGCCTTCGCATCAATCAGTGGGTGGCCGCGCGCACCAAACGGCGGATCACGAACCTATTGCCGCCTGGCTCGATCGGCAGCGGCACTCGACTCGCACTGGTGAACGCGATCTACTTCCTCGCGAAGTGGAGGATCCCGTTCGAGCCTGAGGCGACCACGCTGAGAGCGTTCTCGGTATCCGATACGACCGCGAAGCTGGTCGCGACAATGCGGCAGACCGCGCGGTTCCGGATCGCCAAGGCCGATGGCATGACGATGCTCGAGATGCCGTATGCCGGTGGCGATGCCGCCATGCTGATCGTGCTACCGGACGCGATCGATGGACTATCGACGATCGAGTCCCGGCTCGATGCGGAGCGGTTTGAGGGCTGGCGAGCCAGGCTTGCTGGCGCGCCGGTCGACGTCGAGCTGCCGAAATTCACGATCGATCCAGCGGAGCCGATCGCCCTTGGGGACGTGCTCTCGTCGCTCGCCATGAAACGGGCCTTCGATCCGGCGCTCGCAGACTTCAGCGGCATGGCCGCCGACCGTTCGTTCGCGGTCTCCGAGCTGTTTCACAAGGCGTTCATCAAGGTCGACGAGGACGGCGCCGAGGCGGCGGCCGCCACCGACATGGGCGAAGACGGCGCCGCTGCACCGCCGCCCGATCAAGTGGTGTTCCGCGCGGACCACGCGTTCTTGTACTTCGTCGTGGACACGACCAGTGGGCTGATCCTGTTCATGGGACGAGTGACCGATCCCTCGTAGCGCCGCGAGGTGGAGGTGGTGCGTTTCGTCACCAGCACAAACGCACGGCTCGTGCGTTGCGATACACCATGTGCTCCATGACGAAGATCCGCTCCGTGCTTGCTCACTCGACGCTGTGCGCCCTGGCCATCTTTGGGGCCGGCTGCGCAAAGAACCAACCCGAAGCGGCACCAGCGTCGGGCTCGGTGACAACGCCGGCGCCACCGGAGCCCGCCACACCGGCAACGCCCGCAGCATCTGTCGAGCCGGTCAAACCCGCCGCACCCGCGGCACCCGTGGCACCGCCGCTTGCCGCCGCGGACGCCAAAGCTCTCGCCAACGGGACGAATGCGTTCGCGTTCGACCTCTATGCCAAGACTCGCGCGACGCCGGGAAATTCGGCGATCTCCCCGGCGAGCATCGTCGCTGCGCTCACGATGACCTGGGCCGGTGCCAACGGTGCCACGGCCGCGGAGATGCAGAAGGTGCTGCACCTGGACGGCGACCCATCGTCGGCGTTGGCGAACTGGGGCAAGCTCGCAGCGAACCTTCAGGACCCGTCGCGCAAGCTCACGCTGCGGATCGCCAACCGGTTGTTCGGTGAGCAAACCGCGAAGTTCGAACCGGCGTTCCTCGACAAGACCAAGACTGCGTTCGGCGCGCCGCTCGAGGCCATGGACTTCGTGAACGCGCCCGATCCCGCGCGCATCCGCATCAACCAGTGGGTCGCCGAGCAGACCGAGAACCGGATCAAGGATCTGCTGCCGCAAGGATCGATCGACAGCGACACGCGGCTCGCACTGGTGAACGCGATCTACTTCCTCGCCGACTGGCAGGAGCCGTTCAACAAGGACGCCACGGCCGATCGCCCGTTCTCGATCACCGCGAAGGCCACCAAGCCAGTACCGACGATGGTGCAGCGCAAGCACTTCCGGCTGGTGAAGGCCGATGGCATGGCGATGCTCGAGCTGCCGTATCAGGGTGGCGACGCAGCCATGCTGATCGTGTTGCCCGACGCGGTCGACGGCCTGGCGAAGATCGAGACAAAGCTCACGGCGGCGAAATTCGCGGGCTGGCGCGACAAGCTAGCTCCCACGATGGTGGACGTTGCGCTGCCGAAGTTCACGATCGATCCGCCGAATCCAATGGCGCTCAAGCCGCAGCTCGTCGCCCTTGGCATGAAGACGGCGTTCGATCCCAAGCGCGCTGACTTCACCGGCATGTCCAAGGAGAAGCCGCTGTCGATCTCCGAGGTGTTTCACAAGGCATTCGTGAAGGTCGACGAGAAGGGCACCGAAGCAGCGGCCGCGACCGCCGTGGTGATGACCCGCGCGGGCGCGGCCCCGAGCAAGGCCGAGCCCTTCAAGGCAGACCATCCGTTCTTGTATTTCATCGTCGACAACACCAGCGGACTGGTGATGTTCATGGGCCGCGTCGCCGACCCGTCGTAGCGAGCGCGTTAGTTCGCGGCCGGCGCGTTCAGATTGTCCAGGCAGGCGAGCAGCGGCTCGCACTCCTGTTCTTCCTTGAAGCAGACCTCGAGCACGCGGACCTGGCGCGAGCTCATCTGTTGCGACTTGCACTGATCGATGAACTCGGTCGTGTTCTTCTTCACCACCTCGGGCGCGGTATCCTGATCGAACTGCGCCTGCTTGATCGTGCCGGCGGCGAGCTGGGCCTTGGCATCGGCCACCGCGCACTCGGTGATCTTCGGTCCCAGTTGCTCGCAGCCGGTATCCCGCCGGCGCTCGAGCTCGCTCCGGGTGTCGGTCGCCGCAGGCTGATCAGATCCTGAGCTCCCGATCGGCGATGGCGGTTGCCCGCCGCCACACGCCGTCAGGAGCGCTGCAATCACAAACCCTCGTTGCATCACCATAGGACACGCCTCACGGATGGTAGTTGCGGCTAGCGGACCAGCTGGTCCCCTTCGGAGCCGTCGTCGTCAATGGGCGAGAGGCACCTGGCTTCGATGTCCTTCACGGTTGCCGCCCCGGCAACGCAGGTCGCGACCACGTCGGGCGCCTTCGCACAATCAGCCATCACCATCGCCGTGTTGTCGGCGACGGCTTCGTTCACGCGCTTGGGCTCGTTGGCCTCGGCGTCCGCGCGATAGAGCTGCTCGACCTTGCTGCGGATGCCTTCGCAGCCGCCGCTCGCGGTCGTACCACCCGTGGCGCCACCCGGGGGCGGCTTGCCGGGACACGCACACGCGAGCATCGTCGTCGCCACGCCCACAACCAGTGCAGCGGCTCGGCGGTTCATGGAGCGGAGCCTATCACCACCGAATAGCCCTCGACGCTCCACGGCGGCTTGGTGATGTGATTGCGATCCGTGAGATCGAGGTGCATCGGCGTGATGCTGTGGTGACCGCTGGCCACGGCCACGCAGTCACTGCCGGGGACATCATCGTGGCCCACCGGCCCGCCGCCGACCCAGTAGTACGGCCGCCCGCGTGGATCCTGGCGCTCGGCGACATCGTTCTCGTACCGGCGCTGGCCGAGCGTCGTCCACTCGTAGCGATCGCTGCCGGTATCGGGCATGTTCACGTTCAGCACCGTGCCGGCGGGGAGTGGATTCGCGATCGCGGCTCGCACCACGCCTGCGGCAAACGCGATCGCCGCATCGACGTGCTTGGCACGTGGCGCCAGCGAGCAAGCGACACCGACGGATCCGCGCAGCGCGCCTTCGACGGCGGCGGCGACGGTGCCCGAATAGAACACGTCGCTGCCCAGGTTGAAGCCGTCGTTGATGCCGGACACGACGACATCGGGCAATCGATCGCACAGCTTGAGGATGCCGAGATAGACGCAATCGACCGGCGTGCCCGATAGCGAGTAGCGACGCGGCGCTCGCTCGTGCAGCCTGAGCGGCTTGTGAAGGGTGATCGCGTGCGACGCAGCGGAGCGCTGGCGCTCGGGCGCAACGACCAGCACATCGGCGAATCGCTCGATCGAGTCGGCGAGCGCGAGCAGGTGCGGCGAGTCGATGCCGTCATCGTTGGAGCACAGAACTAGGGGGCGAGGCATGCTCGGACTGGAGCATCGCCGATCACGGACGCAAAGTGGCCGGATCGGGCGCGACGCGGCGTCGCCCCGCCGAGGCGACATCGCCCCGCTGCCCGACCAAAAATTGGCCGATCGGCGCCCGACCAAAAATTGGCCGATCGGCGCCCGACCAAAAAAATTGGCCGATCGCTGGGGGCGATCGGCCTTGGCTTGTCGAGGCGACAGGATTTGAACCTGCGACCCCCAGACCCCCAGTCTGGTGCGCTACCAGGCTGCGCTACGCCTCGTCAGGGCCGAACGGTAGATAGTCGATCGAGCGCGCGCGGTCAACCACTCAGCCACGTCGAGCGCCCGGCGCCTGCCAAGCTCACGCAGCGGCTGCAGCTGACCATCAGGGACCGGGCGGCAGCCCGTTCAAGATGTTCTTCAGGACCTGGCTGGGCTTGAACGTCAGCACGCGACGGGCGGGGATCAGGATCGGCACCGCGCGCTGGGGATCGCGACCCATGCGGTCCTTCTTGTCGCGCACCACGAAGTTCCCGAACCCGGAGATCTTGATCTTCTCGCCGCGCTCGAGCGTCTCCTTGACCACGTTGAACACGGTCTCGACGATCTCCGCCGCTTCCTTCTTCGAGAACCCGCCCACCTTCTCGTAGACGGCTTCGATGATGTCGGCCTTGGTCATTCTCGCCATGCAACGAGCCTACTCGAGCAACCCAAGTGGCTGCAATTACTCAGCGAAGCCGAACCTACGATCCCCCGTTGGGCCAGTCGTCCATTGGACTTAGGGGCGGCTGGACTCGGGGGCGGCGGGTGGCGCCGATCGGGTCCCGCTCACCGCCGCTGCGCCGGCAGGTTCTCCACTAGCCGGGCCACGATGGCCTCGTGGGCGGCGTCGACCTCGGCATCGGTCAACGTGCGCTCGGGCGATCGGTATTCGATCGACCACAACATGCTCTTCATGCCGGACCCGAGCTTGGCGTCGCGATAGTCCTCCATCAGCCGCGTGCGTGAGACCAGCGGCTGCTGGGTTTGAGCGATCACATCCTCGATCCGCGCCGCGGCGATGTCCTCGGAGAGCAGCAACGAGACATCGCGAGCCGAGCCGGGGAAGCGTGGAATCGGTTTCATCTGCGCCGGAGGGGCCGGAGCCAGCTTGGTGACGTCGAGATCGAACGCGAACACCGGCCCCTCGATTCCGAGCCGCCCACGCACGTCGGGATGGACCTCCCCGAACCAACCAACCACATGCGGACCATCGCGCGTGACGACCACGAGCTCACCGGTGACCCCGGGGTGGAAATGGGCGAGGTTCGTCGTCGTCCGCGTGCGCAGCATCACGTCGCCAGCGACTGCACGGATCGCGAGCTGTGCGTAGCCTTTGGCGTCGAACGCATCCCAGGCGCCGCCGTGGCCGATCTGCGCCGGGCGGTGGCCTGCGAACACCCCCGCGGCCCACGTCGGTTCGTCGGCGAGCTCGTAGATCGGCCGCTCGGTGACGCCCTCGCCTCGCCGCAAGAACACACTACCCACCTCGAACAGCGCCACGTCGTGGCGGCCGTAGCTGTGATTGCGCGCGATCGCGGCCAGCAGATTCGGCAGCAGCGAGGTTCGCATCACCGCCTGGTCGGTCGTCATTGGATTGCGGATCGCGATCGGTTGCGAGCGCCGATCGGTCGCGGGCAGGCCGAGCGATCCACAGCGTTCGACCGACTGGAACCCGAACGTGATCGCTTCGCTGAGGCCCGCCGACGCGAGCGCGATGCGGATCGCATCCGCCGGATCGCGCGGCCGGATCGCTGGCGGCTGGCGCAACGCGGGCAGGCTCGACGACACCTGTTCGTAGCCGACCACGCGGAGGATCTCCTCGATCACGTCGACCTCGCGGGCGACGTCGGACCGTGCCGATGGCGGGGTCACGTCGAGGATCTCGCCGGTGACCGCGACGCCACAGCCCAGTCGCTCGAGCGCGTCGCGACAGGTACCCATATCGAGCGCAACCCCCGTGACCATTCGCACGCGCGGCAGGCGCACCGCGATCGCGGCAGGCGTCCGCGGCCTGGGGTACGAGTCGACGAGCTCGCCGACCACACGGCCACCGGCGATCGTGCACATCAGCCGCGCCGCACGCGCCGACGCCATCATCGCGAGGTCGGGATCAACGCCGCGCTCGAACCGATGCGACGCCTCGGAGTGCAGCCCGAGCCGTCGGGCGGTCTTGCGGATCGTCGTGGCGCGGAAGCACGCGCTTTCGAGCACGACCCGCGTCGTCTTGTCGGTGACCTCGGAATGCAGCCCCCCCATCACGCCGGCAAGCGCGATCCCTCGATCGCCATCGCGGATCATCAGGTCGGTCTGCACGAGCGTGCGCTCGATGCCGTCGAGGGTCGCAAACTTCTCACCATTGGCCGCCGCGGCGATCGCGATCACACCCGACTTCAACGCGTCGGCGTCGAACGCATGCAGCGGCTGACCGAGCTCGAACATCACGTAGTTGGTGATGTCGACGAGGTTCGAGATCGGTCGGACGCCAACGCCACGTAGGCGCTGCGCGATCCGTCGGGGTGACGGCGCCACCTTGACGCCCTCGATGCGGCGGGCGGTGTAGCGGGGACACTCGTTCGGATCGACGATCGAGACGTGCACACCGGTCGCGCCTGCGGTCTGCAAGCTCGCCAGATCGAGATCGGGCAGGACGATCTTGCCGCGGAGCATCGCGGCGAGCTCGCGCGCGACGCCCAGGTGACCGAGCACGTCACCACGGTTCGCCGGTGCGTTGACCTCGAGCAACCAGTCGTCGATCCCGAGCGCACGTTGCGCGGGTGCTCCGAGCGGCGTCCGATCGTCCTCGTCGAGCACGACGATGCCGGCGTGATCATCGCCCAGGCCGAGCTCGTCCTCGGCGCACAGCATCCCGGGCGACACCACGCCCTTGACCGGCTTTGCGGCGAGCGTGATCCCTCCGGGCAGCGTTGCACCGACCTGCGCCCACAACACCTTGCGGCCGGGCGCGGGTACGTTGGGAGCGCCGCACACGACCTGCGTCGCCGCGCCCCCACGCTCGGTGATCACGTCGACGAGCGTGAGCTTTTCGGCTTGCGGGTGCGGACGCTTGGCGACCACCTCCGAGACCACGACGCCGGTGAACCCGGCGCCCAGATCGGTCATGCCTTCGATCTCGAGACCGCCACGGGTGAGCGCTCGCGCGCCGTCGTCGACGGTGGGTTGCCGATCGAGATCACACAGCTCGAGGAGCCAGCTCCACAGGACCTTCACGAGAACTGCTCCAGGAACCGCACGTCGCCCTCGTAGTAGTACTTGATGTCGTTGACGCCGTGGCGAAGCATCGCCATCCGCTCGAGCCCCATGCCGAACGCAAACCCGGTGTAGCGCTCCGAGTCGATCTTGCAGTTCGCGAACACCTCGGGGTCGACCATCCCGGCGCCGCCGATCTCGACCCAGCCGGTGCCTTTGCACAGCCGGCACCCGGAGCCCATGCAGAAGCTGCACTGCATGTCGACCTCGGCCCCCGGCTCGACGAACGGGAAGTACGACGGCCGTAGCCGCACCGTCAGGTCGCGCTGGAAGAACCGCGAGACGAAGTGGATCAACACCCCCTTGAGGTCGGCGAATGAGATCCCCTCGTCGACGGCGAGCCCTTCGATCTGCGTGAACATCGGCGAGTGCGTGGGGTCATCGTCGCGGCGATAGACCTGGCCCGGCGCGACGATCCGGATCGGCGGTGGACGCGTCAGCATCGTCCGGACCTGGACGGGGCTGGTGTGCGTGCGCAGGACGATCTCGTCGGAGACGTAGAAGGTGTCCTGCATGTCGCGCGCAGGGTGGTCCTTGGGAATCGCGAGCGCTTCGAACGTGTGCCAGTCGGTCTCGATCTGTGGGCCGTCGGCGACGACGAAGCCGAGCTCGGCGAAGATCTGGATCGACTCGAGCCGGACCTGGGTGAGCAGATGAAGCTGCCCACCACCAACCGGGCGTCCGGGCAACGTGACGTCGACCTTGCGCGCGAGGTCCGCGCGCGCGACCGCCGCAGCGAGCTCGCCGAGCCGCTCAGCAACCTGCTGTTCGATCGCCTGCTTGACCTTGTTGACCGCCGCACCGACCAGCGGCCGATCGCTCGGCGGCAGCTTGCCGAGCTCCTTCATGACCTCCGACACCTTCCCCTTCTTGCCGAGGAACTGGGCCTGCGCCGCGCGGATCTCCTGCTCGTCGGCGAGCGGCTGGATCACCGCCAGGAACTCGGTTCCCAGCTGCTCGAGGCTTGCGATCAGGTCATTTGCACTCATGGCTCACCAACGAAGGACAAACAAAAACGGCGGCTCTTGCGAAGCCGCCGCCATCTTCTCTCACCGACGGTTCGCTAGATCGCGGCGATCGCCTGAAACGCGACCGGATCGCTGATCGCGATCTCCGCAAGCATCTTGCGGTTGAGCTGCACGTTCGACGTGTTCAGCTTGCCGATCAGCTTCGAATAGCTCTGGCCGAGACCACGCGCAGCCGCGTTGATCCGCTGGATCCACAGCGCACGGAAGTCGCGCTTGCGCACCTTGCGCGACCGGTACATGTGCATCCAGGCGTGCTGGACGGCTTCGTTGGCGATCGCATGGCAGCTGGAGCGCTTGCCTCGGAAACCCTTGGCAGCCTTGAGCACGCGGTTACGACGGCGGCGTGCTTTGAATCCTCGTTTAGCGCGGGGCATGGTGAATCCTCACTTGTACGGCAGCAGCTTCTCGATCTGGTGATGGTGCGCGTCCGGCACGTAGGCGCCGTTGCGCGCTTGCCGCTTCCGCTTCTTCGAACGACCCGTGAGCAAGTGACGCTTGAACACGTGGGCGAACTTGAACTTCCCGGATGCAGTTCGCTTGAACCGCTTCTTGGCACCCGAATGTGTCTTGACCTTGGGCATACAGAGCTTTCGCGAGGGTGGACCTTATGCCTCACCGCGCCCGCTAAGACAAGTCGTTTCCGGCGGGAACGGCGATCACCCTAAGATCCTGAGTGTGACTCACAAGACGATGAGCCCGTTCTCGTTGTCGGTTCCGGTTCACGGTTCCCTGCTCGACCTGAGGGCACCCGAGCAAATAGGCAATAAGGATGCGGAACCTGACGTGGGAATGCCCACGCCGGCGCGCTTGAGCTGGGCACGCCCAAGCGCGAACCTGTTGCCGGCTTGGAGCGTATGTGCGTGGTGAGAGGCTAGGTCTCGCTGTCGTTGTCGTCGTCGTCGTCGACGTCCGCGTTGATCGCGTCCTCGTCGAGATCGTCGTCGTCATCGATCGGCGCGACCACCTGCGAAGGCTTGCCGGCCTGATCCTTCTTGTTGGCCAGCGCCGCGAGCTGGGCGTTGACCTGGGCCTTCTTGGCCTCTTGCGCCTTGCGAACCACGCCCGGCTTCGGAGTGATCACCATGATCATCCGGCGACCTTCCATGTTCGGCGTGGTCTCCACGGTCGCGATATCTCCGCAGCGCTCGACGACGCGGTTGAGCATTGCCATGCCGGTCTGCGGGTGCGTGATCTCGCGGCCACGGAACACCACGGCCAGGCGAACCTTGTTGCCACCTTCGACGAACCGGCGGACGTGCTTCACCTTGAAGTCGAGGTCATGCTCCTCGGTCTTCGGGCGGAACTTGATCTCCTTGGTCTCGACGGTAGAAGCGCGCTTCTTGGCCTGCTGCTTCTTCTTCGCTTCCTCGTACTTGTACTTGCCGTAATCCATGATCCGGCAGACCGGAGGAAATGCGCGCGGCGAGATCTCGACGAGATCGAGCCCCTTCTCTTCGGCCAAGCGCAGCGCTTCATGCGTTGGCATGACGCCCAGCTGCTCGCCCTCGTCGAGGATGACCCGGATCTCCGGGACGCGAATGCGATGGTTGATGCGAAGGCCCTGTTCGGGGCGGCGGCGGTCGAACCGCCCGGGGGAGCGTCCGTTCATGGGGTCACGTCACGGCAAGACATGTGGCTGTGGCATCTCCTAGTAAGGGGCTCAGGTTGTACCCCCAAGCCCCGACGCGAGCAATGTTGAACGCGATCGACGATGATTGTTAGGGTGGGCCCGCCGGAGCCATGAAACGCGTTCTAGCCATATCGGTGATCGCCCTGGCGGCGTGCGGGTTTCGCTCCCAGGCGGGGGGAGGGTTCGACGCCCCGGTGAGCGATCCCGACGCATCGGTCGATGCCCCCCGGGATGCCTCCCCGGATGGGCCGCCGGACGCCGCGACGTGCGCCAACGGCACAAAGGATCCGGACGAGCTCGGTGTGGACTGCGGCATGGTCTGCAACACCGCGTGCCTCACGGTGTTCGAGCCCGACGCGAACACGCTTGCGCTGCTCGAGCTCAACGGCGATGTCTCGGATTCGAGCGGGAACGCACGGGATGCGACGCTGATCGGCGGAACGTTCGAATCGACGAGCTGGGGCATGGGCCTCGCCCTGCCCGGCACCCAGCCCCAAGGATTTCAGTGGACCGACCACGCCGGGTTGCTCGCGCACCCCTACACGGTCGAGATGGTCGTGACGCCCACGGACACCGCGTGTTTCCAGAAGCTGTTCGGCGCGAAGAACAACATGGATGCAGGCTGGTACTACTGCGACAAGTTCGACGCGTATCCCAATGAAGCGATCGGACCGTCGCTGGTCGCAAACGAGCGCCACTACTTCGCGATCGTCTCGAGATCGGCAACGGAGATCGACGTGTACGTCAACGGCGCGTTCATCGGTTCGACGGACGCTTCGTTCTCGGCGCCGCCGATGGCAGCGATCTTCTTTCGCGACGACACCCATACCGACGATGAGAACCTGACCGGCGTGGTCGACGCGGTGCGGATCTCGAACATCGCGCGCAGCGAGTCCGAGATCGAGTCGGTCGCCGATCGGCTCGCGAAGCAGCCGTAGCCGAGTGAACAGCGCTTCACGGCGTGAACCGTGATGCACGCGACATGGCACCGTGCGTGCGCTCCACGAGCTCGCTGTGGAGCCGGGATTGTCGTCGAAGACCCGCGTCAGGACGGCTGGCGCACGCGGCCCGGGCTGATTGGCATCGGGCTTGCCTTGGGCGATTGCCATGATGCGACCTTTGAGGCTTTTCGTAGGTACATTGCTCGTCGTCGGCGCGACCGCCTGCGGGGGGTCCGGCAACGGCGCTAGTGACGAGGGTGATGGCGACGACGATGAAGGTGATCCGGTGCTCAACAACGATCCGCGCTGCGTGGCTGCATGTACCGATCGTTCGGACATGTCGATCGCAGGCGCGGGCGCGGTTTGCGATGCGGCAAGCAAGATGCTTTGCCTGGACGAATGCGCTGCCCGGATCGCGGGCACGTCGACTCCGTGTGGCAGCTGCCTCGTCGAAGAGGCATGCCTTGCCAGCGACGGCTGCTACGGTCTGCCCGACGTGTCCACGAGTTGCAACTTCGACAACGTGTGCACGGTGAACGGCCCCAAAGGATCGTGCAGCTACCCCGACGGCGACATCCCGAAGCGCGACGCATGCCACAAGCAGGTCAATCCTCGGCACGAGGTCGAATGCATCGCCGAGTTCCAACCGACCACCCAGTGCGCGACGCTGTGCGACTAGCGATGCCGCCTGCATCGCGACTTGTTGTCAGCACGCGCTGGGTCACCAGCCGCTGCGTATGCTCGACCTGAGCGCGTCCGACACCGGGCCTCGACGATTCACAGGTGGACCTCACGCATGGCGTTCCGAAATGATCACGATGCCGCGCTCGCGCGGGTCGCTGCGCTCGAAGCAGAGCTGGAGCGAACCAGGGACGCGAACGCGGCGCTCCAGTCGCAGCTGCAAGCCGGTTCGCGACGCGACAGCGGCGCCAACGCAGACGACATCGACGAGCACCTAGATGATTCGTTGCTGGCGCTCGCGGCGCGCCGGAAACAGGTTCGCAACGCGATCGGCCTGTTCATGGCCATATCGGCGGCCATCCTCGTCTACGTGAACGTGGCGAGCGGCACGGCTCCGCTGTCGCTGCGCGATCAGATCAGCAGTGTGATCGCGGCGGCGTGCCTGATCGTCTCCGTTCCGGTGTGGTGGTGGTTCCGGATCACGCGCGAGCACGCCGAACGGCTCGACGAGATCAAGCGCCGTCGTGCCGGGCGCAGCTGAGCTGGCGGGTATGACGTGCCTGCAACGCCCGCACATACCAGTAGCGGCGGCGGCGGCACCTCGTCTCACGCCTGTGCCGGCACCACGCCGCCACGCGGAATCGCTGCAGCAGTCGTGAGGTGGGTGACGAACGCATCGATCGTCATCACCGGTAGCTGCGTGCCTTCGCGGGCACGCGCCGCCACGCTGCGCGCTTCGACTTCCTTGTCGCCACACACCAGCATGAACGGAATCTTCTCGAGCTGGGCCTGGCGGATCTTCGCGCCGAGCTTCTCGCCGCCGGTGTGCGTGTCGACGCGGAAGCCGCGCTGCTTGAGGATCTCGGCGACCTCGTTGACGTAGGCCTCCTGGCGATCGCCAACCGCGATCACGCGCGCCTGCACGGGTGCGAGCCAGACCGGGAACGCACCGGCGTAGTGCTCGGTGAGCACCGCGAAGAACCGCTCCATCGACCCGAGCAGCGCGCGGTGGACCATGACGATCCGGTGCTTGGCGCCGTCGGAGCCGACGTACTCGAGATCGAACCGCTCCGGCAGGTTGAAGTCGACCTGCACCGTCGAGCACTGCCATTCGCGACCGAGGCAGTCCTTGAGCTTGAGATCGATCTTCGGACCGTAGAACGCGCCGCCACCCGGATCGAGCTCGAACGGCAGCCCGGACTTGGTGAGCACGTCGTGGAGCGCCGCCTCGGCGACCTTCCACATCTCCGGATCGCCGACGAAGTCCTTGGGCCGGGTCGCGAGGTACAGCTTGAACTCGGTGAACCCGAACGTCTTCAGGATGTAGAGACAGAAGTTGGTCACCCGCTCGAGCTCGCCCGGGAGCTGCTCGCGCGTCATGAACAGGTGCGCATCATCCTGGGTGAACCCGCGCACCCGGAGCAGGCCGTGCATCACGCCGCTGCGCTCGTAGCGATACACCGTGCCGAGCTCGGCCCAGCGATGCGGCAGCTCGCGATAGCTGCGCAGGCCCTTCTTGAACATCGTGCAGTGGAACGGGCAGTTCATCGGCTTGGCGATGTACTGCTGGCCCTCGACGTCCATGCCGGAGAACATGTTCTCCTTGTAAAAGCCGAGGTGCCCGGATACCCGCCACAGCTCGTCGCGCGCCACGTGTGGCGAGCTCACGAGCTCGTAGCCCTGCGCGAAGTGCTCCTCGCGCCAGAACGTCTCGATCACGTGGCGAATGCGCGCGCCCTTGGGGTGCCACAGCACCAGGCCCGCGCCGATCGTCTCGTCGATCGAGAACAGATCGAGGTCCTTGCCGATCCGGCGGTGGTCGCGCCGCTTGGCCTCCTCGAGCATCTTCAAGTAGCCATCGAGCTCCGCCTTCGAACCAAACGCGGTGCCGTAGATCCGTTGCAGCTGCGGGTTCTTCTCGTTGCCGCGCCAGTACGCGCCGGCGACCGAGAGCAGCTTGAACGCCTTGATCTCGCCGGTCGACTTGACGTGCGGGCCGCGGCACAGATCGAGCCACTCGCCGGTCGTGTAGTACGAGACCGTCGCGTCGGGCGGGAAGCTGTCGATCAGCTCGACCTTGTAGGTCTCGTGCATCTTGTCGAACATCGCGCGCGCATCGGCGCGGCCGATCTCGTGGCGCACGAACGGCTCGTTCTTGTCGATGATCTTCTGCATCTCGGCTTCGATCCGGCCGAGGTCGTCCTCGGTGAACGGCGTCGCGCGATCGAAGTCGTAGTAGAACCCGGTCTCGATCGACGGACCGATCGTGACTTTCGTCTCCGGAAACAGCTTCTGCACCGCGGCCGCCATCACGTGGGCGGTCGAGTGGCGCAGCGTCTCCAGCGGCGACAGCGCAGGGGGTCCTCCGATCAGCTCGTCCTCGGGCTTTTCCGACATGGCGGAGGCATCTTGCGGCAGATGACCCGCGGTGTCGAGCGGACCACCGCGCTGCGATCCATACGGCGTGGTCGAGCGCTTGCGCCGTCGATCGACGTCTAGGCGCGTCTACGCGGCCGTGCTACATCGACGCGGTGGCGGCGCCCTCTCCGACTACCTCCAGCAACAAGCCGACGCTGCGCGACCGATGGTCGGCGCACATGGCGGAGTACGGCAGGCTCGCGGTCTGGACGTACCTCGTGCTGTCGCTGAGCACCATCGCCGGGTTCTCGGTCGCGATCGGTGCCGGGCTTCAGCCATCGAGCGCGAGTGGCGTGTTCGGTGTGATCGGCGCTGGCTGGGTCGCGGCGAAGGCGACGATGCCGATCCGGATCCTCCTGACGCTCGCGCTGACGCCCGTGGTGGCCGCGGTGATCCGTCGTCGTCGACCGACCGACCGCACGCCGGCCGAGCTCGACGCATAGGTCCTCGAACGATGGCGCCCGTTACCGCCCGACACGCCAACCAGGTGGGCGCTGCCGCGCGACGGATCGCGTGAGCGAGGGGACGTCAGTTCGTGGGGGCGCCGGATCCGTCGCAGGTGCGCCCGAACGCAAACGGCCGGCGCCTCGTCGGCGACCGGCCTTTCGTAGGCACGCGCGGGATTGAACCGCGGACCCCTACCGTGTCAAGGTAGTGCTCTCCCACTGAGCTACGTGCCTGTGAAGATGGGCGTTTAGGTAAGCGATCGACGTCGCCAAGTCAAGCAGGCTGCGGTCGGGATGGTGGTGGAGCGCCGCTCTCCGTCGAGCGCGATGATGGAATTCGTCGCGCGGAGCCACCAACCTGGTGTCGCCCGATGCTCCGCGTCGACACTGCGACGCAGCTTGTCGGACGCGCCATTTGCCTCACGCTGCCGCCTGGTTGCCAGCGCCTGCCGGGCCTGCCCCCGATGTCACACCCAAGCCGGTTCCAAGCCTTGATGCTCCGTCGAGAAGGGGCGTACACTCCGAGGGTTAGCCAACCTTATCGGCCGTGCTGCTGGTCCGATGTACGTAGCGCTGTGGGCATGACAGCTCTGTCATGGCTGCGATTCGGGAACATCAAGCGAAGCGAGCAGACGTGATCCAGGTCGGCGAGGTTCTCGACAAGTACGAGCTGCTGGAACGCGTCGGTCAAGGCGGCATGGCAGTCGTGTATCGAGGCCTCGATCGGACGCTCAAGCGGGTCGTCGCGATCAAGATCCTCCACAAGCACCTGTCCGATTACAAGGAGGCGCGCGATCGGTTCGAGCGCGAAGCGCAAGCGGTCGCCAAGCTTCGCCACGAGAACATCCTCGAGATCTTCGACTACTCGGGCGCGGATGACGCGGCCGCGGCCGGTGCCAGCTACATCGTCACCGAGTTCATCGATGGCCAGACGCTCAAGCAGGTCACGACCGATCGAGCGATCGCGTTCCCGGAGATCGGCGCGATGGTCATCCTCCAGGTCTGCCGCGCGCTCGCACACGCGCATGCGTCGGGAATCCTCCACCGCGACGTGAAGCCGGAGAACATCATGATCCGGTCCGACGGCGTCGTGAAGCTCATGGACTTCGGGATCTCGCACATGGTGGATCTCGAGCGGCTCACCATCACGGGGCAGCTGCTGGGCTCACCGGCGTACATGGCGCCCGAGCACGTCGAGGGCCGACCGATCGATTTTCGCACCGACGTGTTTGCGGCGGGCATCGTGCTCTATCAGCTGTGCGTCGGCAAGCTTCCGTTCGAGGGCAAGAATCCGCACGAGGTGCTCAAGCGGATCGCCGAGTGCAAGTTCATCGATCCGCGCACCGCCAACGCGCGGATCGGTAACCGGCTCGGGCGGATCATCCTGCGGGCGATGGCGGCGTTGCCCGAGGATCGTTATCCGGCGATCGGCGAGATGGTCACCGCGCTCGAGGATTATCTCGACGAGAGTGGCATCACGCCGGACAAGGTCGATGGCGAGCTCGCTCGATTCTTTCAGTCCCCGGCTGATTACGAGACCGAGCTCGAGGATCGATTGATCGATCAGCTGACCAGCCGGGGCCAGCAGCTGCTCGCCAGCGACAATCGCGCGGGTGCGCTCGACCTGTTCGACCGCGTGCTGACGATCGATGCCGACAACCAGAATGTGATCGCGATCCTCGACGGGATCAACCGGCGCGTTCGAATGCGCGCGATCGCGACGGCGGTCGCAGCGGCCGCGGTGATCAGCGGTGGCGCGTGGATGATCCACCGCAAGACGGCGCCGATCCCGGAGCCCCCGCCGCCATCCCCCGACGTGCGCACGCCGGAGGGTCTCGGGCGGACGCTGGTCGAGGTGGCTCGCGATGACCGACCGCCGCCGCCGCCGCTCGTGCCGGTCGACGATCCTCCCGAGGACACTCCCGACGAGGTCGCGGTCGGGACCGGCGCGCCCGATCCGCGCCCGAGCGCCACGCCACCGATCGATGCCGCGGCCGCCGTGACGCCCGTGGATACCAAGATCCGCGTGTTCCCTGCGAAGAACGCCGAGTACCAGGTCGATCGCGGTTCGTGGATGCCCGTCGACGGCGGCGTGATCACCCTGCCGCTGGTCCACCCCGTATCGCTGCAGGTTCGCAACCGCACCAACTGCTGCCAGCCGGAGGAGCGTACGGTGACCCCCGGCAAGGATGACGAGTTCATCCTCGCGTTCCTGCCGGCGAAGCTGATCGCGCGCTGCAACGATCCGGCGGTCGAGGTGCGGATCGACGGCACCGTGGCTCGGCTCGATCAGAAGTTCACCGTCACGTTCGATCGCTCGGTCGATCCGAACAAGCAGGTTTCGGTGACGTTCCTGGGCGAGCACGTCGATCCCACGCCGATCGCCGTCACCGTCGAAGCCAACAAGCCGCAGGAAGTGTCGTGCGTCGTTCGTTGAGCATGCTCGTGGCTCAGATCGCGGCCATCGCGATCGTCTCATCGAGCGCGACAGCGTTCGCGTCGCCCGGCCAGGAGCTCGACAAGGCGCGGCACCACTTCCGCGCCAAGGACTGTCAATCGGCGTTCGGGCCGCTGCGCGCCCTGCTCTACCCCAGCGAGCAGCTCGCGCAGCGCAACGATCTCGTCGAGGCGCACGCGATGCTGGGTGCGTGCTTCTTCGACACCGGCCAGCGCGAAGATGCGCGCTCCGAATTCGAGAAGGTGCTGCAGCTGCAGCCCGATAAGACGCTCAGCGATCTGCTGTTCTCATCGGGGTCGATCAAGCTGTTCGAGGAGACCAAGAGCGAGCTGGTGGCACGCGCGCAACGCGACGCGGAGATCAAGAAGCTCGCCGAGGATCGCGAACGGCTGCGCAAGTATCGCGAGAGCCTCGTGGTCTACGAGACCCACCCGTACTACGTGAACTTCGTCCCGTTCGGCGCCGGACAGTTCCAGAACAAGGAGCGGGGCAAGGGGCTGTTCTTCGCGAGCACGCAGGTGATCACCGGCGGCGCATCGGCTGGCATCTTCCTGTATCTCGCAACCCAGTACGGCTTGAACGCGAAGGTTCCCCTCGAGGATGGCCCCCGCGTTCGCCGGCTCCAGCAGATCGAGATCGGCACCGGCATCGCGTTCCTCGGCCTCTACGCGTGGGGCGTCGTCGACTCGCTGCTGCGCTACAAGCCGCGGGCTCAGATCCAGGGCGACGACTCGCTGCTGCCGCCGGATCTTCGGAACATCGACAAGCGGCGCACCAAGCCCAAGAAGACATCGCTACTCGATCGCATTCGCGTTGCGCCGATGATCACGCCCAGCGGCGTTGGCATCGGACTTGGTCTGGAGGACTGACACATGCCGTCACTACGCCTATCCGCGCCTGGTCATCCGCCGCTTGTCTACAGCCTCCATCCCGACAAGAAGCTGACGTCGATCGGATCGGGCCCCGACAACGACATCGTGCTGCCGGATCCGCTGGTGCAGGATGGGTTTGCGATCCGGTTCGACGGCCAGCTCTACACGCTGCTCGCGCTCAAGAAGACCGACTTCGTGGTCAACGGCAAGAAGCGCGGCAAGCACAAGATGAGCCACGACGACCGCATCGTGATCGGCAGCTGCGAGCTGCGGTTCCAGATGCTCGATGAGGTGGCTCCGACCGAGCCCGAGGCGGCCGAAACCATCGCGGACATCGACGCATACACCAAGCTCTACGAGTTCTCCGAACGGCTGATCCACCAGCGCGACCTCGGCGAGCTGCTCGATGCGCTGATGGACGCCGTGGTCGAGATCACCAACGCCGACAAAGGATTCCTGGTCCTGCTCGAGGGCGAAACGATCGACGTCAAGGTCGCGCGCAACTTGAACCGGGAGAACATCGCCGATGCGGTCACCCAGCTCTCCGACTCGATCATCGCCAAGGTCGTGCGATCGCGAAAGCCGGTGATCGTGTCCGATGCGATGCGCGACGATGAGTTCGCCGCCGCGAAGAGCGTGATGCAGCTCAAGGTGTCGTCGGTGATCTGTGTGCCGCTGCTCGATCGCGGGCGATTGCTCGGCCTCATCTACGTGGGCAATGACTCGATTCGTGATCTGTTCCAGCAGGACACGCTGCGCGTGCTCACCGTGTTCGCCTCGCAAGCATCGCTGATCGTCGCCAATGCGCTGCTCCTCAACGAGCTACGGATCGATAACAAGCGGCTGCACGAACGGCTCGAGCAGTATCGATTCGGCGAGATCGTCGGGTCCAATAGCTCGCCGATGCAGCAGGTGTTTCGCAAGGTCGAGAAGATCGCCGCGACCGACATCTCGGTGCTGATCACCGGCGAGACCGGCACCGGCAAGGAGCTGATCGCGAGGGAGATCCACAATCGCTCGCCGCGCGTCGGCAAGCCGTTCGTCACGATCAACTGCGGCGCGATCCCGGGCAACCTCCTCGAGTCGGAGCTGTTCGGCCACGTCAAGGGCGCGTTCACCGGCGCGGTGGCCAACAAGCAGGGCAAGTTCCAGGCGGCGGACGGCGGCACGCTGTTCCTCGATGAGGTCGGCGAGATGCCGATCGAGCTGCAGGTGAAGCTGCTGCGCGCGATCCAGGAGAAGGTCGTGTTCCGGGTCGGCGACACCCGTCCGGAGACCTGCGATATCCGGATCGTCGCGGCGACCAACCGCGAGCTCGAAAAAGAGATCGTGGCCGGGCGGTTTCGCGAGGACCTCTACTACCGGCTCAACGTGGTGAACGTCGAGCTGCCACCCCTGCGTGCGCGTGGCGACGACGTCATCGTGATCGCGCGCTATCTGCTGTCGCGCTATGCGCGCGAGTACGACTCGAAGGTGAAGGGCCTGTCGCAAAATGCGTCGGTCGCGATCCGCAAGCACAACTGGCCCGGCAACATTCGCGAGCTCGAGAACCGGATCAAGAAGGCGATCGTGCTGTGCGAATCGACGATGATCGGCCCCGAGGATCTCGGGCTGACCGGCGACGTGCTGCCCCAGATCCTCACGCTCGCCGACGCCAAGGAAAAATTTCAGCGCGACTACATCAACGAGGTGCTCGCGCTCAACAACGGCAATCGGACCAAGACCGCGCGCGACCTCGGCGTCGATCCGCGAACGGTGTTTCGTCACCTGGAGAAGGAGTCGGACGGTACGGAGCCCGATCCGATCGTGACCTGACGGCCTAAAGCGGTTCCCTGCTGCGGCGTTAGCCGTTCCAACACCCCATGACGCAAATGTCCGAGACACACCCAAGACACCCACGAGTCCCGGCGCCTAACCCTGTGACTTCACAGGATCGCGCGTCCGTGGCTCACACGGTGCATGGTGCTCGAGACGCCGTGCCGATCGCACTGCTGCTCATGGTGTCCGCGTGTGTCATCCCGCCCTCGTTGTCCGTCGATAACCAGGACGCGGGCGTGAACTCGCCTCCGGCGATCGTGGGGATCCGCAGCGACCAGCAAGATCTGCCGGAGCCCGGCCCGGTGACGTTCGAGCGAGGCCGCGGAACACTCAACGCCACCCTGCTCGATACGGACGTCGATGACAGCCTGTTCGTCCGCGTGTTCGTGGACTACACGACGATGGTTCCCACGCCGGCGCGCTCGACCTGCAGTGTCGCCGGCGGAACCGGCCCGCAGCGCACGCTGACGTGCGACATCGGCGGCCTGTGTCTACCCGGCGATATCGGCGTCACGCGCGACATGACGGTGGTGGTGTTCGACCGCCAGCCGCTCGACGCGGGCACGCCACGGTTCCAGGCGATGGCGCCCGATGGCCTCAAGACGAGCTGGTTCTATCACCTGCACTGTCAGGAGGCCTCGGAATGAACCGCTGGCTCGCGCTCGTCGCCGCGCCTGCCTGGGGCTGCCTGAGCGTCCCCGACGCAGCCGCGCCCGAGTGCGACGTCACGGCGGACTGCGACAGCGCACATGGGGAGGTGTGCGAAGAAGGCGTGTGCTGGGGCAATCCGCCCAGCGGGTCGTTCGCCGCGGTGATCCTCCCGCCCAGCGCGCGCGACGAGCTAGCCCCACGGGAGATCTCGTCGATCCCGATCGAGCTCAACGGCTGGATTCCCGACCTGCAGCTCGAGGTTCCGGTGAAGTTCTCCGGACGGATCGAACAGGCCTGCGATCCACCGGGCTTGTGCACGCACGCATCGATTGCCGCGTCGATCACGATCACCCGGCCGTCACAGTTCTTCGGCGGTCCCGGGTTCAAGCGCGTGGTCGCCTCGCAGGCCGACGCCGATGGTGCGTCCTTCGAGGTCTCGCTGCCTCGCACCAACGATGGGGTGTACGAGCTGACCATCGTTCCCGAGGGCCGTGGTGCCACGCCCACGATGGCCAGCCTG
Source organism: Kofleriaceae bacterium (assembly GCA_050187075.1). GTDB lineage: Bacteria > Myxococcota_A > Polyangia > Haliangiales > Haliangiaceae > JABFXX01. The sequence continues at coordinate 25,329 of JBFWXW010000023.1, forward strand.
GCGGCCCAGGCGGTACCGCCGCTCCGGATGACCTTGGCAGCGAGCGAGAATGTGACCGCGAAGACGATCGGGCTCGGCGGCTCCGACCTCCCCACCATCGACGGCATGGTCGCCAACGGGGGCAACGGACTGGCGAATTATCGGGTCGCCGCGCTCGGACGCTGGACGCCCGGCGCGCCGCGCACGGAAGTGTCCACGGTTGCGTACACCGACGGGACGGGCGCCTATCACCTCGTCCTCGCGAGCGGCCTGATCGACGATGTGGAGATCATCGCAAAGCCGTTCGGGACGGCGCGATTGCCCACGCTCCACCTGACGGGCGTATCGGCCACCACGTCGTCCACCGGGCGCAATCTGTCGCTCCCACCAGGGATCGGCAGCGAGGCGACAATCACGCTTACCGTGATGGGCACCGATGAGGGCGGCCAGATCGACCCGATTGCTGGCGCGCGCGCGACGCTGACGGCGACCATCAACACCAGCGCCAACGCATTCGCCACGTTCACCGCCGAGGCGACCACCGACAGCGCCGGCCTTGCGTCCGTGGACGTGCTCGACGGGGCAGCGATCAACGGAGCCTACCGGCTGGCGATCGTCCCTCCGGCGAGCTCGAACCTGGGCGTGGTGTTCGACCAACCGGTCGCGTATGCGCCCGAGCTGCCCGCACTTCTGCTCCCCGAGCGCGTCGTGATCAGGGGCGTGGCGCGCGACGTCCACGGCGAGCCACTGGGCGACGTTTCGGTGACCGCCCGGCCATCGCTCCGGTTCCTGTGGAGCCTCGACTCGGCGCAGCAAGCGTTCCTCGCCGCGGTTCCTGCCGCCACCGCCGTGACCGACCGCCGTGGCGGGTTCGTGCTGCCGGTCGACGCCATGATCGGGCAGACCTGGGGCCACTACGACCTGGTGTTCGTCCCGCCCGAGAACACGCGAGCCCCGGCGTGGGTGGTGTCCGAGATCGCGATCCCGGCGGCTACCAGCGCTCCCACCGTCGAGGTGCCGGATGTGACCTTGCCCGACGCGGCGTTCGTGCACGGCAAGATCACCGATCCTTACGGGAGTGTCGTCGAGGGTGCGGAGGTCAAACTGTTCCAAGCATTGAGCGAAGCTCGGTCGCCGTTGTGCGACCAGGTGCCGAACTCACCCGACAGCTGTCCCGTTCCCGCGCCCTTGCAGGGCCGCGGTATCGCCGACACCGAGGGTGTCGTGAGGCTGACGCTGCCGCGCTGAAGCGATCATTCCTCGACGGAAATTTGACGTCCGTCGAGCATTTCCCGGCTTGACCTCGTCGGCCGCACCCTTTAAGGTGCAGCCAATTCAAGGTTAAAAACGCGATGCTTACTGACCGCAACGCTCCGGGTGGAATCGATAGTATCCAGCGCGAGCTTTGCCTCGACGGCGACCCTCAGGGCAGCCACGGACGACGTCGTCTCGTGCCTGCGAATCCCCGAGATCTCTCGCCTCGACCGGTGCTCCGACTGGACGACCTCGGAGAGGACAAACAGGCCAAGGTTCTTCACGATGACGAACGAGACAGTGCCGCACGGCAGCCGTGCGGACGAGATGATTTCGGAGGTCGCAGTCGTAGCGGCCGCCAACGCTGCTGATGCGAACAGTTTAGGTTCTCCTCCCGATTCGGGCGCGCCGCCATCGATGGGTGGCGCAGGTGGCGCAGGTGGGTCCGACCCGTCGGATCCCGCGATCGCTGAACCGAGCGAGCCGCGCGCGCCGAGCTTCGATGACCTCGGGCTTCATCCGGACGTCAAGCTCGCGCTCGATGAGATGGGGTACTTCGCTCCCACGCCGGTTCAGACCGCCGTGTACAAGCCGGTCAGCGAAGGCAAGGACCTCATGGTCCAGTCGCGCACCGGCACCGGCAAGACGACTGCATTCGGGCTTCCAACGATCAGCAAGATCGTTCCCACGCATCGCCAGCCACAAGCGCTGATCCTGTGCCCCACGCGCGAGCTCGCGCTCCAGGTCACGCGTGAGCTGACCCAGATCGGCAAGCACCGCGGCATCGCGATCGAGACGCTGTATGGCGGCGCTCCGATCGGCAAGCAGATCGCGGCGCTTCGCAACGGCGTGCACATCGTGGTCGGCACACCCGGCCGCGTGCTCGATCACATCGGCCGCAAGACGTTCGATACGCGCACGGTCGAGACGTTCGTGCTCGACGAGTGCGACGAGATGCTGTCGATGGGGTTCCTCGAGGACATCGAGCGCGTCGTCTCGCAGCTCCCCGAGAAGAAGCAAACGCTGCTGTTCTCGGCGACGATGCCCGACGAGGTCGCGCGGTACTCGCGCCGCCACATGCGCGCGCCGGAGACGATCTCGCTGTCGCGTGACAGCGTCTCCGTCACCGACATCCACCACGCATACTACATCGTCAGCGGTATCGCGCGCAGCCGCGACCTGCTGAAGATCCTGTTCGCGGAGGAGCCTGAGAGCGCCATCATCTTCTGCAACACGCGTGACGAAACGACGATGGTTGCGCGGTTCCTCCAGAAACAGGGACTCGACGCCGAGCCGCTGTCGAGCGATCTGTCGCAAGCCGATCGCGAGCGCGTGATGGGCCGGATGAAGCAGAAGAACCTGCGGTTCTTGTGCTCGACCGACGTCGCCGCGCGCGGGATCGACATCTCGAACCTGTCGCACGTCATCAACTACTCGGTCCCCGAGCAGCCCGAGATCTATGTCCATCGCACCGGCCGCACCGGCCGTGCTGGCAAGAAGGGCACCGCACTCTCCCTTGTCGGTCCGCGTGAGCTCGGCAACTTCCGCTACGTGCGGCTCCAGTTCGGGATCAAGCCCGAGGAGCGGATGCTGCCGAAGGACGACATCTTCCTCGGCAAGTTGAAGGTACCGCTGCCTCCCGTCGGAAATCCCCAGCCGCCCGACCCGGTTCAGATCCTGATCCGCGGCGTGACCGGAACGGCCGGAGACATCGAGAAGCAGATCTTCGAGAAGCTGCTCACGACGGCCAACGGCAAGCGCGTGCTCGCGAAGCTGGTCGCCGACAAGCTCGATCAACTCAGCACGCGTAGCCGGAGCCGCCGCACCGAAACGCGCAGCGAGAGCGCAGCTACCGACGAGGGCCGTGAAGAGCGCCCGCGCCGGTTCGATCGGGACGGCGAGCGTGGCGAGCGTCCGCGCCGGTTTGATCGCGATGGCGAGCGCGGCGAGCGTCCGCGTCGGTTCGATCGCGACGGCGAGCGCGGCGAGCGCGGCGAGCGCGACCGTGGCGAGCGCGGAGATCGGCCGTGGCGCGATCGCGAGGCACGTGCCGAGGGCGAGTCGCGCGAAGGCCGTGAGGGCCGGCGTGACCGCTTCGATCGGGACGCACGCCCTGAGGGTGAAGCGCGCGAAGGCCGCGAAGGTCGACGTGAGCGGTTCGATCGCGATGCCCGTTCCGAGGGTGAATCGCGCGAGGGCCGTCGCGAGCGTCATGAGCGACCGGATCGCGAGCCTCGCGGCGAGCGGTTTGATCGCGAAGCGCGTGGCGATGGCGAGGGTCGGCGCGACCGCCATGAGCGGTCAGACCGCGACGGACGCCGGGATCGGGATCGCGATGGCGAGTCGCGTCGTGAGCGTCACGAAACGATGCCGCCGCCGATCGCTGGCGAAGCGATGGCGCCGGACACCGTCGAGATGCCGGTGGTCGAGGCACGCACCGAGCGCGCCGACGGACGCCGTCGCGATCGTGACCGCGATCGTGACCGCGACCGCGGGCGTGATCGGCACGAGCGACGCGAGCGACGCCACGGCGCCACCGAGGTGATGCCGACCATCACGGAGAGCTCGATCTCCGAGAGTGCGCTGGAGATCCCGTCGATCGCGCAGGTCGTGGAGCCCGAGCCGACGATGGTTGACGATGTCGCTCGGGCAGTGCTGGAGCGCGCCGATCGATCGGAACGCCCCGAGCGCCCCGAGCGCCCCGAGCGCCCCGAGCGCCCCGGCAAGTCCGCCAAGCGCGATCGCAAGTCGGAGCCGACGGCCGAGACGCGCGAGTTCTGGGAGACCTGGGCGGAAGAGAAGTCGACGCGCGAGCCGGTGAAGGCCGCCGAACCCGTTGCAGCCACGAGCGACGACGAGCCGACCGAGCGCAGCGAGCGCAGGGGCCGCGACCGCGGTCGCGGGCGCGACAAGGATCGCGGGCGCGACAAGGATCGCGGGCGCGGTGAGAAGCGCGAGAAGGCGGCGTCCTCCGAGAAATCCGAGGACAAGGCCGAGCGCAGCCGCACCAAGAAGGACACCACCACGTCGCCCCCGCCGGCGGCAGAGGGTGCCCAGGCGCGACTGTTCATCAGCCTTGGCAAGAAGCACGGCGTGTCGGCCGACGACCTGCGCTCGCTACTCGCGGGTCCGATCGGCGGCGACAAGGGGCGCATCGGCTCGGTGAGCCTGCGCGATTCGCACGCGCACGTGCGCGTCCCCGAGGACCTCGTCGACACCATCATCGAGGGAGTCCACGGCACGCAGCACAACGAGCAAGACGTGACCGTGGAGCGCTCGCGGTCCTGATCGCGATGAAGGTGATCATCGGACTGGTGGCGGCGGCAGTCTCCGTCCACCTGGTCCGATGGCGCCGGCGATCGTAGGCCGCGTGGCGCGCGTACGACGAGCCCACGCGAGTGATCGTCCGCTGCGACCATCGCGTGCGGCGAATCGCGCGCGTCGCTCATCGTTTTGACCTGACCGCACGCGTGACACTCGGTGGATCCATGTTTGGTCTGGCCTCTGCGCCTTGACACCTGAACATGCGCTCCGTAGGGTGTCTGCCTGATGTCACGCCAGTCGATCGGTCCGGGACGCAGCGACCGTAAGGCCGAGCCGGATGAGATCGTCATCGAGGGCGCGCGCGAGCACAACCTGGTGGTCGACCGGCTCGCGCTGCCCAAGCACCAGCTGGTCGTGATCACCGGCCCATCGGGGTCGGGCAAGTCGAGCCTCGCATTCGACACCCTGTATGCCGAGGGCCAGCGCCGCTATGTCGAGTCGCTGTCGGCGTATGCCCGGCAGTTCCTCGGCCAGATGGAGAAGCCGAAGTACGAGCGGATCCGCGGGCTGTCGCCGACGATCGCGATCCAGCAGAAGAGCGCATCCTCGAATCCGCGCTCGACCGTGGGCACGATCACCGAGATCTATGACTACCTGCGCGTGCTGTACGCTCGCGCCGGAGAGCAGCGTTGCTACCAATGCGGAGGCCCCGTCGGAGCGCGCACCGCCGGCGAGGTCGTGGACGAGCTCGCCGAGCTGCCCGAGAAAACGGCCGTCACCCTGCTCGCGCCCAAGGCCGAGAACCGCAAGGGCGAGTTCCGCGAGCTGTTCGCCGAGCTCCGCAAGGCAGGGTTCGTCCGGGTCCGGATCGACGGAATGATCGTGCGGCTCGAGGACGTCGATGCGCTCGAGAAAAAGAAGAAGCACTCGATCGAGCTGGTGATCGATCGCCTGACGATCAACGCCAAAGACAAGGGCCGGCTCACCGATTCGGTCGAGACCGCGCTGCGCGAAGGCAAAGGCAAGCTGATGGTCGAGGTCGCGGACGAGAAGGTTCCCCGCGTCTATTCGCAAGACAATGCGTGCGCGAAGTGCGGCATCGGATTTCCCGAGCTGTCGCCGCAGTCGTTCTCGTTCAACTCGCCGCTCGGCATGTGCGTGGCGTGCAATGGCCTCGGCGATCGTCTGGCGGCAGACCCCGATCTCGTGGTCCCCGATCCGACGCGATCGATCCGCGATGGCGCGGTCGCGGTGTGGGGTGAAGCGATCGCCAAGGACTCGGGCTGGACCTCCAACATCGTCAAGTCGCTCGCCAAGGCGTTCAAGATCGATCTCGACAAGCCGTGGAACAAGCTGAGCGACAAGCAGCGCGACGTGCTGCTCAACGGCACCGGCGACAAGCGAGTCACCGTGTCATGGGAAGGCCGCCACTCCACGGGCGAGTGGGCGATGCGGTTCGAGGGAATTCTGGCTCAGCTCGAGCGCCGACATCGCGAGGCTTCGTCGGACCGATCGCGCGCGAACTACGAACAGTTCTTCCGATCGATCCCGTGCGCGACCTGCCACGGCACGCGGCTGCGACCCGAGTCGCGCGCGGTATTCGTCGCCAACAAGCCGATCATCGACGTCACCGGCATGACGGTGCGCCAGGCCTATGACTTCATCGTCGGGATGAAGCTGACCGGCCAGCGCGCGCAGATCGCCGGCGAAGTGCTCAAGGAGATCCGCGCCCGGCTCACGTTCCTGCTCGACGTCGGGCTGGACTATCTGACGCTGCACCGCTCGGCGGGCACCCTCTCGGGCGGCGAAGCGCAGCGGATCCGGCTGGCGTCGCAGCTGGGCAGCGAGCTGTCGGGCGTGTTGTACGTCCTCGATGAACCGTCGATCGGCTTGCATCAGCGCGACAACGAACGATTGATCAAGACGCTGCACCGGCTGCGCGACCTCGGCAACACCGTCCTGGTCGTCGAGCACGACGAGGCAACGATCGAAGCCGCCGATTGGGTCGTCGACTTCGGGCCCGGCGCGGGCCGCCACGGTGGCCACGTCGTCGCGGAGGGCACCCCTGACGAGGTCAAGCACAACCCTGATTCGTTGACCGGACGATTCCTGGCCGGCACCGAGGCGATCGACGTTCCGGCAACGCGCCGAACGCCGTCGAGCTGGGTCAAGCTCACTGGCGCGCGCGAGCACAACCTGAAGAACGTCACTGTCGAGATTCCGCTCGGCGTGATGGTTGCGGTCACCGGGGTCTCGGGCGCCGGCAAGTCGTCGCTGATCAATGCGACGCTGTTCCCGGCGCTCAACCGGATGCTCCATCGCAGCCTCGACCGCGTCGGGCCGTACGATTCACTCACCGGGCTCGGCAAGGTCGACAAGTGTATCGTGATCGATCAGCAGCCGATCGGTCGCACGCCGCGCAGCAACCCGGCGACGTATACCAAGGCGTTCGATCTGATCCGCGAGCTGTTCTCGCAGATGCCACAGGCCAAGACCTACGGCTACGCCGCCGGGCGGTTCTCGTTCAACGTATCGGCCAAGCAAGGCGGCGGGCGCTGCGAGAAGTGCGAGGGCGCCGGCATGCTCGAAGTCGAGATGCACTTCCTGCCCAACGTGTTCGTCACCTGTGACGTGTGCAAGGGCAAGCGCTACAACGACGCGACCCTGCGCGTGACCTACAAGGACAAGAACATCGCCGAGATCCTCGACACACCCGTCGATGAAGCTCTCGAGCTGTTCCGGCATCACAAGCAGCTCAACCGGATCATGCAGACCATGGTCGACGTCGGGCTCGGGTATCTGTCCCTCGGCCAACCGGCGACCACGCTGTCCGGCGGCGAAGCTCAGCGCGTCAAGCTCGCGCGCGAGCTCGCGCGGGTGCAGACCGGTCGCACGCTGTATCTGCTCGACGAGCCGACGACCGGCCTCCATTTCGGCGACGTCCGCAAGCTGCTCGAGGTGCTCGGGCGCCTGGTGGACGGCGGCAACACCGTGCTCGTGATCGAGCACAATCTCGACGTCATCAAGACGGCCGACTGGATCATCGACCTCGGGCCCGAAGGCGGCGCCGCCGGGGGTGAAGTGATCGCCACCGGTACGCCCGAACAGGTCGCGGAGATCGCGAACAGCTACACCGGCCAGTTCGTGAAGCCGCTACTTCAACGCGCGACCCGTACGCGCCGCACCGCAAGTGGCGGCGGCAACGGCCGCGCGACGCGACGCGACCGAGAACGCGAGCGCGATCTAGACGCCAGCCCACAGCCCTGAGCGACCCACCGGCCGCTCAGCCAGTGATGTCGCACACGAGCCGGTGACGGCCGTTTGGCGTGAGCCAGCTCACCCACCTCGCATAGCGCCGAGTCAGTTGGAGTTGTTGTTACCGCCGCAGCCGCCCTGTTGCGCCTGGTAGCAGTTGCCGCCGCCGCCGAAGTGAATGAGCTCCGAGACCGCCTTGGGCGTCTCGGGGTACTTCATGCACGTGGACACCACGAACACCCGCATATCGTTGTCTTGCGCCGTGTTGTTCGATGCCGGCGGCAGCTCGTCGTCGTTGTCGACGAGGCGGAGCGTAAAGTCGCTCACGCCGTCACCGTCGATATCATGACTCAACGCGCTCGAGCTCAACCATGCTGGCTCGGTTCCAGCGGCGAGCGCAGCGTTCCAATTCGTATAGTTCGCGGCGACCGCTGCGCGGGCCAAGGACAACCCCGCCTCGGCGCAATACAAGGCGGAGGTCCCCGACTGCACCAGTCCCGTCGACCGGGTGGACAGCAGCTGCAGCGACACCAGCACGGCCCCACCGGCGAGCAGCGCGCTCGTGATGAGCAACGTGATGAGCATTGCGCTGCCGCGCTGACGTCGCAGCCGGCTGTGAGGTCTGGTTCGTAACGTCATACGGTTACTCGGTCCGTATCCACAGATCGCGAGTGAGCGTGGTCGAGCTGTTCAGATCGACGGAGGTGCCGGTCGCGCTCGCCGCGCTGGTGCCGAGCTGTTGCTGCTTGCTGCTGGACGAGCTGAACAGCGCCGTCCCGGAGTTTACCAACGAGCCCGCCCCCGAGGCGATCACGATCGTCGATGAGGTCCCTCCGCTGAGATCTGCGGTCACGACACGGCCGGTATTGGCAACGCTGGTACCGAATGTCGAAGCGTTGATGTCGCTCGAATCGGTCGTGACGAACAGCTGATTTCCGACCACCAGCGCCTGCGAGAACCCTTTGTCACCCGACGTCAGCGCGACGCGCATCCGCAGATCGCACGACGCACACGACGTGGAGCCCTCGGTCACGGGTGTCGAGCTGGCGCTCAGCTTGACCGCAATCAGATACTGCGTGCCTGACGTCCACGAGCTTGCACTCTGGTCGTGGTACCCGCCCGATGCGAATGCAGCGTAGAGCGTGTTGCCGTTCGAGTAGATCGCCGGAGCAGCACCGATCGGCTTGTGCGTCGAGGAGAACCGGAACAGCGGTGTGGTCGCGCCGAACGTTGACACGCCGTTGCTCGCGTTCACGCGCCACAGATCTCCGTACAGATCGCCAAACACGTAGTCGGTGACGAACCCCGCCCCCGTCATGTCCACGCCGACCGCGCCACCAGGCAGTCCGGTCGCGGGGACCGCGCCCGCGGATGGATACGCATAACCGAACTGCCACTTGCGGGCTCCGGTCTGCAGATCGAGCGCAGTCAGGACGACGCCGGAACCGCCGCTGCCACCGTTGTTGGTATGCAGCACCGCGAGGTTCACGGTCTGACCGCCGATCAACGTCGGTCCAGCCGCCGACACCAGGCCGGTGCCGAAGTCGGTCGCGCCGGCAGAGGCAGGCGTCGTGTACTCCCACAGCAGCACGGGACTGGCCGGGTCGGTGACATCGAGCGCATACGCCGCAGGCTTGGTCGCCGGTGATGAAAAGCCGGTTTGAACGACGAGGATGGTCCGCCACGACCGCACTCCGGTAGCCGGATTGCTGAAATCGCCGAACGCATCGACCACGCGCACCGAGCCGTCAAACCGAGCGGTGTTGGTACGGATCAGCGGCAGTTGGACCCGCGGAAGGAACGCCCACAGCTCCGTCCCCAGGCTCGGGCAGATATTCGAACCTGCGGGGGTCGAGCCGCCCGTGCTCGCACACACGGCGTGCAACATGCCGTCGGTCCCGCCGAAGTAGGCCATCGCCGGACGCGAGCTCACGCCTGCGAGCGGGCTGGCCTGCACCACCGCCACGGTCGAACGATCGACGCCGCCCAGCGGCGCGGCGATTACCTTTCTCACGATCGTCGTCCAGTGGGACGCTCCGATACCTGAGACCACCGACGTCGGTGCGATCAGCGCGCCCACGGTCGATGCGGTGCTATCGCTCAGCGTGACGGTCGTTGGAAACGAGGTCGTGCCATTCGTGGCTGCTGCGTTCGTGTTCGTGAAGATCCGCCGGCACGATCCGTTGAAGCTGGTGCAGCCGATGTAGTTCGCAGCTGGAATCTTACCGGTCGCGCCCGCATCGAACAGGATCGTGCCACTGGAGAACGCGGTCGCCGTCGTACCGACGGTGCTGAGCACACGCGCGCGCATGTGGCCCGTGATGTGAGGGAACGAAAACCCCGCTACCGAAGCAGTGGTCGTGATCGTCGCCGCGGTTCCCGACGGCATCTCGAACGTGCCTTGAATGATCGCGTTCTGATTACTGATCGTGGTCACCACGGGCGACGCGCGCGAGACCTCCGTGCCCGCCGGCGCGGGGCACGTGAACTCACCCGCTGCGAAGTTCTTCAGCGCCTTGTCGTAGTGGACGGGCGCGCCACCCTCGACCTTCATGGACTTCCCGACGAAGGCTCCAAATACGGCACTGTTACCTGCGATGTTGACCGCGGTCTTCGGGCAGTACAGCGCGAAGTATCCTTGGGTTCCTGCGCTCGAGATCTTCGCACCGGTCACGTTGTCGCCGCAGAACAACACCAGGTCCGTCGGCTTGCCGCTGGTGACATTGATTCCGGACCCCGAGCCGGTGAAGCTGAGCTGATCGGCAGCGAGCGCAGGCCCGGTCTTACCGTCGCTCGTATCACCGGCGATGTAGATCACCACCGGCCCGCTCGTGACCGTCAGCGTCCGGTTCGCACCGGACAGCGTGAGCTTGTCGAACACGTACGTGCCCGCGCTCACGCTCAGGCTGCGACTACTGGTCACGGTGCCATAGCGAAACCCAGGCGCGAGCACGGTGGGATTCGCGCTCGGACTCCATGTCGTGCCGGCACCGTGGGTAGCGTGGTTGGGGAGCGATGGAATCGTCACCGACGGCAGCGCGACCTCCGAGGCCAGCGACGTCGTGGTGCCGGTGATCGTCGAAGAACCTGCGTTGGCAGCGCATGCCGCGCCGCCGGGACCGTACGACGCGTCGCCTTTGATCGTGGTGGCGGAGCCGCCGAGCGACAACGCGGGCGTACCGCACGCAGTGGCGCCGCACGACGTTCCGTTCGTACCGATGCTGCCGCCGCTCGCAGCCACCGTGCCCGCATAGGTACCCGGTGCCGTACTCGAGTCCCAGCTATCGCTGTAGTTGTTACCGCCGAATCGAACGCAGTCCTTTCCGAACGCGGCGTACTCGAACCCGGGCACGCACGACTGCGCGTTGGCACGCGACGGCGTCATCACCGCGAACGCCGTGGCGATCGCGGCCGCGCCGATCAGGATCGTTCGTAGGTGGTGCGTGCGCAGACTCATGGCCAAGACTCTCGCAACGTGTCCGTTTGGTATGGTGGCACGTTTGATCGACGTCGACGCGATCTGCTCGGGTAGCGGTGCCGGGTAGGCAATTCCACCACATCGGACGGCTCACGAGGTCGACGCTGCGCCGACGCCGCGGACGAGACCAGTCGACACAGCCGGCGGCGGCCGAGTATGTGCTCGCCAACAAGGCCGTGGCGCGGCGGCTCGGGGCCCGTAGCGGTCCCCGGGAAGGCAGATCAGAGCGGCGTCAGCTCTGCGCTTGCGCGAGCCTTGACCAGGGCACCCCCGCCCATCCGCAACGACGCGGAGAGCTCGATGTGCATTCCACCGCGCTGTCGACGGCAAACCCACCGTCGCCCGAGATCGCGATCCGCTCCAACCTCGTCACCGACTCGGAGGTCGCGTGGTTGTGGACCACGAAGCTCAAGCGATACGCGCCACACTGCCGCTGCGGCTGTCCTGGCGGAGAGCAGAGGAAGGTGTCTACCGTCGAGGTGAGTCCGCGAAGCTCGAGGACAGGCGCACAGCTGTTATCCGCAGCGCAGTACTCGTCTGATTGGCAGTCCGCGTTGGTATCGCAGTCCGGAGCATCCCCAGCGTCGGGCGGACCGACGTTGTCTTTCGAGCCGCCGCTCGAACCGCAGGCGATCAGGGTAATGGCCGTCGCCACGGCCGACCGTCGTGGAGAGCGTCTTCATCGCGAAGCTCCTTACCATCGGGACGGGTCGCCTACTCGCCGCTTTCTCGTCGAGCCTCGCTCATGGTGCTGCTCGTCACGCGCGAGCGACGCCCGCTGACCCATTCGATCGGCGTCCACACCGGACACCGCGCGCCGCCACTGTGGAGCTCGGCTGTTCAGCGACCGAGCACGAGTCGCTCCGGCCCGTTCGCCGGCACCACCGGTGGTCCGTGCCGCAGATAGCCATCGATGCACCGAGCGAGCTCGCGGCCCTCGGCGATCGCCCACACGATCAGCGACGCCCCGCGCTTCGCGTCCCCAGCAGCAAACACGCCGCGCACGTTGGTCTCGTAGTGGTCATCGACCGCGATCGTCCCGCGCGGACCGAACATCACGCCGAGCTCATCGACGAGCGACGATACGCCAGGGCCACCGACGCCTGTGAAGCCGAGCGCAAGGATCAACGCGTCGACCGGGATCCGGACCTCATTGCCTGGACCGTCCACGCACTCGCCGACCAGCTCGGTCAGCCTACCCTGCTCACCTTCGAGTCGCGTGGTCCGGAACGCGAACGTCCGCGTGCCGCCTTCCTCCTGCGAGCTCGACGTCCGGAAGATCATCGGCCACGCAGGCCACGGATTGCCGGGGCCACGCGTCGCGGGCGGCGCCGGGAGCAGCTCGATCTGCGTCACCTGGCTCGCACCCTGCCGCAGGGCCGTGCCGAGGCAGTCCGAGCCGGTATCGCCGCCCCCGAGGATCACGACGCGCTTGCCACGAACGTCGTAGCGCGAGCCGGCGCGCACACCGCTCACCACTTCGTTCTGCTCGGTCAGATACTCCATCGCGAGAACGATGCCTTCGAGGCCGCGACCCGCAACGTCGAGGTCACGCGGTTGGCCCGCGCCGATCGTGATCGCGACGGCGTCGTATTGCGCGTGAAGCTGACGCCAGGTCGGGTCCTTGCCAACGGTGATTCCGCAGCGAAACTCGATGCCCTCGGCCTCGAGGATCGCGAGCCGGCGATCGATCACCGACTTCTCGAGCTTGAAGTCAGGGATTCCGTAGCGCAGCAGGCCACCGGGCCGCGCCGACGCTTCGTACACCACCACCGCATGTCCCGCGCGGTTGAGCTGATTTGCCGCGGCGAGCCCGGCTGGACCCGACCCCACGACGGCAACGCGCTTGCCGGTGCGCTGGCCCGGGCGGTTCGGCACCACCCAGCCCTCCGCGAACGCACGATCGCTGACCGCCTTCTCGAGCGCTTCGATCGTCACCGGTGCGTCGTTGATGCCCAGCACACATGCGCCTTCGCACGGTGCCGGGCACAATCGACCGGTCAGCTCGGGAAAGTCGTTGGTCGCGGCGAGCCGGCGATGCGCGTCGTGCCAGCGCTGCTTCCACACGAGGTCGGCGAGCTCCGGGATCGGATTGCCGAGCGGACAGCCCGACGTACAGAACGGCACGCCGCAGTCCATGCAGCGGCCGGCCTGGTTGCGCAGCACATCGTCCTCGAGCGGGCCATGCGGCGACTCGACCTCGCGCCAATCGCGCAGCCGCTCCGCGACCGGCCGCTTGCGCGGAACGATCCGCTGCCACTCGACAAATCCGGTCGGCTTTGCCATGTCTAGACCGTCCCTCCGCTGACCATCGGGATCCGGCCGGTGCTGCGTCGCGAGCTTCGCCGTGCGAGCAACACGCGCTTGTAGTCGGTCGGCATCACTTTGACGAACCGTGCCGCCATGTGATCCCAGTTGTCGAGGATCCGGCGGGCGACCTGACTATGGGTCAACCGTACGTGCGCGTCGATCAGGCCGTGAACCAGCCAGCTATCGCTCTCGTCGTTCACTGGTTCCAGCTCCACCATCTCGAGGTTCGCCTTGCTACGCAGCGCGTGGTTCGGATCGAAGACGTACGCGACGCCGCCGCTCATGCCTGCCGCAAAGTTGCGTCCGACCGCGCCGAGGATCACCACCACGCCGCCGGTCATGTATTCGCAGCCGTGATCACCGATGCCCTCGACCACCGCCCGCCCGCCCGAGTTGCGGACCGCGAACCGCTCGCCGGCCAGACCCGCGGCATAGAGCTCGCCGGCGGTTGCCCCATAGAGTGCGACGTTGCCAATGATCACATTCTCATGCGGCATGAACCGCGCGGTGGGCGCGGGGTACACGACGATCCGCCCGCCCGACATCCCCTTGCCGACGTAGTCATTGGCTTCGCCGCAAAGCTCGAGCGATACGCCCGGTGCGAGGAACGCTCCGAAGCTCTGCCCGGCCGAGCCCGTGAGCCGCACCGTGACCGAGCCCTCGGACAATCCCGACGCCCCGTAGCGCCGCGCGATCTCGCCCGACAGCAGCGTTCCGACCGAGCGGCGAGAATTGTCGACTGCTAGCGCGAGCTCGATCCCCTGCCCGACCCGACCGCTTCGATCGACCCCACCGAGCATCGGCACGCGCGGGATCACCTGGTGGTCCAGGTGATCGCCAAGCTCCCACGGCTGGGCACGGACGAAGCGGCGCGGCCCTGGACTTGGCTCGGCAAGGATCGACGACAGATCGAGCAGGCGCGCCTTCGCATGACGGGTTGGCTTCACGCGGAGCCGCTCGACCGCGCCAACGATCTCGTCGACCGATCGCGCGCCGAGTCGCGCCAGCCAGGCGCGCACGCCCTCGGCGATGAACGTGAAGTACGCAACGACGTCCTCGGGCTTGCCGGTGAATCGTTCGCGCAGCGCAGGATCCTGCGTCGCGATGCCGACCGAGCACGTATTCAGGTGGCACTTGCGCAACATCACGCAGCCGGTCGCGACCAGCGACGCGGTGGCCATGCCGAACTCCTCGGCGCCGAGCAGCGCCGCGATGATCACGTCGCGCGAGGTCCGCAATCCACCGTCGACCTGCACGCGAATTCGATCGCGCAGCTTGTTTGCGACCAGCACTTGTTGCGTTTCGGCGAGCCCGAGCTCCCACGGCAAACCGACCTTCTTGATGCTCGATAGCGCCGCCGCCCCGGTGCCGCCTTCGTAGCCTGCGATCACCACCGCACCCGCGCGGGCCTTGGCGACGCCCGCGGCGATCGTACCGACTCCGATCTCGCTGACTAGCTTCACACTGACCCGAGCCGTCGGATTGACCGCGGTGAGGTCGTAGACCAGCTGGGCGAGATCCTCGATCGAGTAGATATCGTGGTGCGGCGGCGGGGAGATCAATGTCACGCCCGGCGTCGAGCATCGAACGCGCGCGATCCGGTCGTCGACCTTGTTGCCCGGCAGCTGACCACCCTCGCCTGGCTTCGCGCCCTGCGCGATCTTGATCTGCAGATCCTCGGCGTTGACCAGGTAGTGCGTGGTCACGCCGAATCGTCCAGACGCGATTTGCTTGATCGCGCTGCGGCGCAGGTCGCCATTTTCATCCGGCTCGAACCGATGCGGCTCCTCACCGCCCTCGCCGGAGTTTGACTTCGCGCCGAGCCGATTCATCGCGATCGCAAGCGTCTCGTGTGCCTCGGCGCTGATCGATCCGAACGACATCGCGCCGGTCACGAATCGCTGAACGATCGCCGACACCGGCTCGACCTCGTCGAGCGGGATCGGCGCGGCTTCGACGATCTCGAACATCCCGCGCAGGGTCACCAGCGACGCGTCTTCTTCGTCGCACAGCCGCTGATACTCGGCGAACTTCGTACGATCTCGTTCGCGCACCGCAGCCTGCAGCGTCGCGATCGTCGCCGGATTCCACTTGTGCGGCTCACCGCGGCGTCGCCACTGATACAGCCCGCCGACCGGAAGATCGTCGGCGATCGCCGCCGCAGCGCTGCCGTAGCCGCGGCCATGGCGCACGAGCGCCTCGCGGCCGAGCTCGGCGAGACCGATGCCGCCGATCCGTGACGGTGTTCCGGTGAAGTGCCGCTCGATCATGCCGGCGTCGAGCCCGACCGCCTCGAAGATCTGCGCGCCTCGATAGCTCTGGATCGTCGAGATGCCCATCTTCGACATCACCTTCATCAAGCCCTCGTCGATCGCATGCAGGTACCGCGCGATCGCAGCCTCCGGCGGCCCGGCGACGCGACCGCGAGCCACCAGATCGCGAACCACGTCGAGCGCGAGATACGGGTTGACGGCCGCGGCGCCATAGCCGATCAGCAGCGCGACATCGTGGACATCGCGCACATCCGCGGTCTCGACCACCAGGCCGGCGTTCATCCGCGTGCCTTCGCGTACGAGATGCTGCTGCACCGCCGATAGCCCGAGCAGCGCCGGGATCGCGCAGTGCTCGGCATCGACGCCACGGTCGGACAGGATCAACAGATTGTGGCCATCGTCGATCGCGATCTCGGCGGCACGACGCAGCCGCGCGATCGCCGTCGCGAGCCCCGCTTCGCCATCGGCAACCGGATACAGCATCGACAGCGTGATCGGCTCGAACACGCCTTCGTGCACATCGCGGATCTTCGCGAGGTCGTGGCTATCGATCACCGGACCGCGCAGGCGCAGCTGATGGCACTGCTCCGGCGTCTCGTCGAACGTATTGCCGTCGGGCCCCATCGTGGTCTCGAGCGACATCACCAAGGCCTCGCGGATCGGATCGATCGCCGGGTTGGTCACCTGCGCGAACAGCTGATGGAAGTACGCCGACAGCGGCGGCGCACGCTCGGATAGCACGGCGAGCGGCGTATCGGTACCCATCGAGCCGATCGGCTCCTTGCCGTCGCGCGCCATCGGCTCGATCACGTGCTCGACGTCTTCGTCGGTGTAGCCGTGGGCACGGGCGAGCTTGATCAGCTCGTCCCCTGCGATCGAAGGTGGCGAAACCGCATCGTCGAGCTCGCTGAGCTCGAACACGTTCTTCGCCAGCCACTTGCGATAGGGAAACCGTCCGGCGACGTCGCGCTTGAGCTCCGCATCGTCGACGATCCGGCCCTCGGCCGTGTCGACCACGAACATCATCCCGGGGCGCAACCGGCCCTTGCCGCGCACCCGCTCCGGCGGGACGTCGATCACACCCGCCTCGGACGCGAGGATCACGCGATCATCGGTGGTGATCGTCCAGCGCGCCGGGCGCAGCCCATTGCGATCGAGGGTCGCGCCGACCAGCTGACCGTCCGAGAACACGATCGCCGCCGGGCCATCCCACGGCTCGACCAGCGACATCGCGTAGCGATAGAACGCCTTGCGATCCTCGTCCATCGCCGCGTTGCCCTCCCACGCCTCGGGGATCATCATCATCATCGAGTGCGGCAGCGTGCGCCCACCGAGGGTGAGCAGCTCGACGAGGTTATCGAACTGCGCCGAGTCACTCTTGCCCGGCACGATGATCGGGTGCAGGCGCTCCAGGCCGCCACGAAACTTGGCGCTCTTGAGCTGGCTGCGGCGCGCTTGCATCCAGTTGCCGTTGCCGCGCAGGGTGTTGATCTCGCCGTTATGCGCGATGTAGCGGAACGGCTGCGCGAGGTCCCAGGTCGGGAACGTGTTGGTCGAGAACCGCGAGTGCACCACGGCGATCGCGCTCGCCAGGTCCGGATCCTGCAGATCGACGAAGAACGTCGGCAGCTGGCGCGGCAGCAGCAGCCCCTTGTAGACCATCGTCTCGGTCGACAGGCTGGCGATGTGGAAGTAGCCGCGCGGATCGAGGTTGCGCTGGCGGGCACGATTCTCGGCGAGCTTGCGGATCACGAACAGTGTCCGCTCCCACGCGCTCGGTGGGACGCGGCGCATCCGCACGAACACCTGCCGGAACACCGGCATGACCTCGCGCGCGGTCGGTCCGACGTGGCTGGTGTCGGTCGGGACGTCGCGCCAGCCGACCAGGCGCTGGCCCTCCTCGGCAATCACCTCGGCGAGCAGTTGTTCGCACGCTGCGCGCTGGACCGGGTCGGGCGGCAAGAACACCTGGCCCACCGCGAAGCGCCGGCCGGCTGGCAGCTCGAGACCGAGGCGCTCTGCTTCGCGTCGCAAGAACTGATCCGGGACCTGCATCAAGATGCCCGCCCCGTCGCCGGTCTCGGGATCCGCCCCGCACGCAGCCCGGTGCGACAGTCGCCGCAACACCTCGAGTCCATCGTCGATGATGCTGCGCGATCGGTTGCCTTGGATATCGGCGACGAACCCGACCCCGCACGCATCGCGGTCCATGTCAGGCCGATAGAGCGACCGTGTTGTCGACACCGTGCCATCGACGCTAACGCATCGCGTCACCAAGATCCACCCATTTTGCTGCAGAGCAGCAACGGAAGCGGAGACAGCCTCGAGGGCGCGCGGGCGCCGAGGTCATGGATTGCTGCGCTGCCGAAGATCCGGCCGGCCGCGGACCTACAACATGAATGCATGTGCCCTCGCAACCCGCCGGAGCTTATCGAACCGCCCTGACGCTCAGCGAACCGATCAGAACGACAACGTCAGACCGGCGACACCGCCGTCACGCGTGGGCGCTGCATACGGACGCAGCTGCAGGCCATATGCGGGCTGACCGAGTCTCGCGCGAAGCGACCGGACCTTGCGGTTGTGAGCCATGGGGCCTGTGACTGCATCGATCGCGCCCCACGCGTAGAACACGGTGAACCCGATCACGCCGGTCACGATCATCCATCCGGCGCCGTCATCGTCGCAGCCACCTGTGTTGAACAGCGGACAATCGTCGAACGCGCGAGCGATTCCGGTCATGAAAAGCGCAGCGGAACCGACGTGGCCGAGCGTGAAGATCCAGCCGGTGTCGCCCCACCGGCCTTGCACTGCCTGACCGAGGCCAAACCCGAATGCCAGGTTCAACACCACGCCACCGACGTGTTGGCCTGACGAGATCTCGCCCTCTTCCAGCAGCTCATGCTCCTCGGGTGTCAGCACGACGGGCTGCGGTGGTGGAGCGTACGGATACGCAGGTGGCGGATACGGTTGTGGTGGGTACGGCTGCGGCGGGTATGGCTGCGGCGGTGGCGGCGAATCGACCGGCGGCACTTGGCCCGGCTGCGCAACCGCGCTGGTCGACGACAACGCAACAATGAGGATCGTGCTGACGGCTCGCATCGCGCTAGGCTCCTTCGTGGGAGCCGACGATACAGCGCTCTATGTCCGGCCAACTGGAAATTTCAAGCTCGCGACTGGCAAAGCTCAGCACCCGCGGTGAGGCTGACCCGCTCGACGATCAAGACTGCCCGCCAACCCCACCGATCACGCCGGGGCCGCCTGCAGGCATGCCGAGAGAAGGAGCCTCGAGCCTGGTGCGCGCCGCTCTGACGCGCGCGTGGTGACGCAATGGACCGACCATCGCGTCACCGATCGTGATGGCCGAAGCACGACGAGCAGACCGAGCCCCAGCTTCGCGATCCGTGCGCCGCGCTCCTCGTTGCCGGGCAGTCATCGCAGTGAACCGCAAGGCTCCTGCCCACCCCCAAGCCACCATCGACCCCGCCGCGTGGCGCTGGATGCGGTGATCGGCCTTGGCACCGGTCGAGCGTGAACAGCCAGCCTGTGCTTCGCCAGCGCCCTTGCGCCGCCTGTGGTGTCCGTCGCTGATCTCGCCCTGGTTGATCAGCTCGACTTGTTCGGAGGTGAGTCCCTCGTTCGCGGCACAAGCGGTTCGTCGTGGCTGGCCGGTTGCGACGCCGCTCGCACAGGCCAGGGTGGCGAGGATTGCAATCGGGCGCATGAACACCGCGCTCGATCATGCTCGCCCTGATCACAACTCGCTGCTGGTAAAGGTCAGCACGTCGTGGATGGATTGCGAACCCGTCGCGAGCATGACCAGGCGATCGAAGCCCATCGCGATGCCCGCACTCGGTGGCAGGCCCTCCTCCAGCGCGGCGAGCAGCTTCTCGTCGAGCGGGTACACCGGCTTGCCGCGGGCCCGGCGCGCCTGTTGATCCTCGACGAACCGGGAGCGTTGCTCGGCCGGATCGGTGAGCTCGTCGAACGCGTTCGCGAGCTCGAGCCCGCCAACGTAGGCCTCGAACCGCATCGCGGTGCGCGGATCGTCGGGCATGCGCCGCGCGAGCGCGGCTAGCGGCGCCGGCCAGGCCTCGAGGATCAACGGTCGATCGAGCGCCGCGATCGCAGGTTCGACGCGCGCGAGAAACGCCGCGAAGAACGCATCATCCCATGCCGTGCCGTCGGCGACCTCGACGCCCGCGGCGCGGATCGCGGCGATCAACTCGGCAGCCGGCTCGTCGCCCGCGACGCGAACGTTCGCCCACTGTTGCATCGCTGCGCGCACGGTCATCCGCGGCCACGGCGGCGTGACATCGATCGCACGGCCGGCGACGCGCGCGAGCGAGCTGCCCGCAATGATCCGCACGACGTGTGCGACGAGCTCTTCGGTGTCGCGAATGATCGCATCGAGGTCTGCGTAGCTGCGGTACCACTCGATCATCGAAAACTCGCTCGCATGGTGCGGGCCGCGCTCGTTACCGCGGAAGCACTTGCAGATCTGGAAGATGCGCTCGAAGCCGGCCGCGAGCAGCCGCTTCATCTGGTACTCGGGCGATGTGATCAGATAACCGTCTCCGGCCGAGACCGCGTCGAGGTGGACCTCGAGGCCCGGACTTGGAACCAGCAGCGGCGTCTCGACCTCGACGAAGTCACGGTCGGAGAACCACTCGCGGACCACCGCGAGCGCCCGAGCGCGTGCCCGGATCGCATCCATCCGGGGGCGCGACATCCGCATCACCTCGGTGGTGGGCCCGGGGTAATCACCGCGCGTGTAGCTGCGGACCACGTCTCCGTCGATCAGATCGCCGGCACGCCATTCCGGTCGCGCCGCGATCCGCAGATCCGAGGCGTCACCGCGAACGATCGCGACGCCGTCACCGATGGCCAGGATCCGCCCACGCATTCGCAGCGCTCCAATCGATCGCCACCTCCGCGCCCGAGCGCGCCCGCTACTTGTTCACGCGCTCGACGTACTCGTGCGTGCGCGTGTCGATCTTGACCGTGTCGCCAACACGAATGAACAGGGGAACCTGGACCTCGGCGCCGGTCTCGACCGTGGCAGGCTTGGTGACGTTACCGCTGGTGTCGCCACGAACACCGGGCTCCGATGCGGTGACCTCGAGAAACACGAAGGTCGGGAGGGTCACGTCGACGGGACGCTCGTTGAAGAACAGCACCGTGCACGGCAGGTTGTCCTTCATCAGATCCGCCGCCTTGCCGATCAGATCGCCACTCACCGTGACCTGCTCGTAGTTGCTCTGATCCATGAACACCAGGTCGGTGCCCTCCTTGTAGAGGAATTGCATGTCGCGCTGGTCGACGTTGGCGGGCTCGAGCTTCTCGCCCGACCGAATGTTCATCTCCTTGATCGTGCCGTTCAGGAGGTTCTTGAACTTGGTGCGGGTGAACGCGGCTCCCTTACCGGGCTTGACGAACTGGAACTCGACAACAGTCCACGGGTTGCCGTCCATCAGTACCTTGAGGCCCTTGCGGATATCCGACGTATCGTACATGGCTCGCGACGTTTACCCCGCGCGCTCCCGACCTGTCAAACCAAGAAAACCAGCGTTTTCGACGAGGAACTACCAGTGGATGGCCGCTTGCCGATCGCCCGATCGTGGGGGATAAGGACCACCGGATGGATGTCACAGCCCACTATCGCAACCTGGTCGCGCTCGGACGCAAGGAGTTCCTCGCGTCGGCGGCACCGGCGGCGTTGGTGCGCTATCGCGTGCGCGACGCCTCCGGGAACGCACCGCGCAAGCTGCTGCGCGACGATGAAGAGACGATCGATGAGGTCGCGCGGTCCAGCCGGCGCAATGTTCGGCCCTCCGGCCCCGACGACTTCGAGATCTTCCCGCTCGCCAAGAAGCCGGGAGCGTCGTTTCCGGACCGGATCACGATCGGCCGCACCGCCAACAATGACATCGTGATCATCGATCATTCGGTGTCGCGGCTGCATGCCTACGTGCGCAGCGATGGCAAGACCTGGGCGTTCGCCGACGCCGGCTCCAAGAACGGGTGCTGGCTCGGTCAGGAGCGCCTCGAGCCGCGCAAGGAGCGCGCACTCACCTCGCTGGCGCCGCTCCGGATCGGCGAGGTGGATCTGACGTTCTACACCGCCGCAGACCTGTTCACGGCGCTGGGAGGTACCTGAGATGGTGGTCAGCGACTGGGACTTCCGTCAGCTGTGCCCCGACGGTGGCTGCATCGGCGTGATCGGGCCCGAGGGGACCTGCAAGGTGTGCGGCCGGGCGGCGCCGAACTGGGGCGACGAGCGACGGCGCGGCATGGTCGCCTCGGACGCACCGCACGCAGAAGTCTCCGATGATCCTCCCGCGGCCACGACATCGACGGCCAGCCCCAACGCCGGCGGATGGACCGATCGCCGGCTGTGCAGCGACGGCGCGTGCATCGGCGTGATCGGCAGCGACGGTCGCTGCAAGGCCTGTGGATCGATCGGTGCGCCCGTGGTTACCGGCGCCGCCGATGCGGCGACCGAGGTACCCGACGAGTACGACGATGACGACGAGTACGACGACGCCGCCGCCTCCGAGTACGACGAGGACGACGACGACGACGAGGACGACGACGACGAGGATGCGGATGGCGATGATGTCGATGGTGACGGCGATGTCGACAACGACGATCGCGCCCTGTCGGCGGCCGCGGATGACCTGGCCCAGGTCGTCGGAGACGAACCGCCTCGCACCCTGTGTCCGGACGGTGCTTGCGTCGGGGTGATCGGCCCGCATGGACGGTGCAAGCTGTGCGGCAAGGCCGTGGCATGACGGTTCGCGCGACGCTCGTCGGCGCAGGCGGGCTCGGCGGACCTCTCGCGTACGCGCTCGGCGCTGCCGGGATCGAGCTGACGATCGTCGATCGCGATCGCGTCGAGCTCTCGAACCTTCACCGCCAGATCCAGTTCGGCGACGACGACCTCGGGGCGAACAAGGCCGAGCGACTCGCCAGCCACGTGGCCTCGCGCGGCGGTCAGGCGCGCGGCTACGCCCTGCACTGGACCGCCGAGGACGCCGATGAGCTGGGCGGCGACGCCGACATCATCATCGACGCAAGCGACGATCCCATCACCAAGTTCGCGGTGGCCGACTGGGCCGTCGCGAACGGCCGGCTATACGTGATCGCCGCGGCGATCCGCTATGGCGGCAACGTGATGGTCGGAGCTCCGGGTGCCGCCTGTTATCGCTGTCTGTTCGAGGCGCCCGTCGAAGCACTCAGCTGTGGCACCGCGGGCGTGCTCGGCCCCGTGGTCGGAGCGATCGGCGGGCTCGCCGGAGGGCTCGCGATCGGCCTGGTGCGCGGCGATCGCACGCATGCTGGATCGCTGTTCGCGCTTGCAGACCTTCGCAGCAGCGTCGAACCGCGGATCGTGCGGTTTGCTCCACGGCGTGGTTGTCCCGCGTGCGCGAACGCGCTGGTGTCGCCGTTCGAGCCGCCGCCGGTCGTCGTCGCGGAGGTACGATGACCCGCCGGCGCGAGCTCACCGATCGCCAGGCGCGGCGCTACGCGCGCCACGTCGTGCTGCCCGAGATCGATACCGCCGGCCAGCTCGCGATCATGGACGCGCGCGTCGGCATCGCTCCAGTGCCGTGGACGCCGGCCGAGTTGTTGACGGCGCAGTACCTCGCGGCCGCCGGGATCGGTGCGATCGAGGTCACCGGTATCGGCGAGGCCGTGACGGCCGCGATCGCAAGCCGCGGGCCGGACACCCTGCTCGTCCATGACCCGAGCACCCCGTTGATCGAGGTTGCAGAGGTGCCTGCGTGGTGGCCACACGCCGAAGGCGATGCGATCGCGTCGAGCTTCTGGCGCGCTGGCATCACCGCGACTCGTTGGCTCGCGGACGTGTCGAGCGCGCCGCGCACCCGGTCGTGACGCTGATCGCGATTCCCGAGCGGTTGCTCGTGGCCATCTACGCGCACGCGGTGTCGACGTTCCCCGCCGAGTGTTGCGGGTACCTCGTCGGACCAGCAGCCGGGACGGCGGTCGACGCGCTGGTGCGGTGTACGAACGCGCAGGGGACCAGCGAGGGAGCGTCGATCGATCCGATGCGCGGCAGCGAGACCGGCTATGCGATCGCCGGACGCGAGCTGTTCGAATTCGCCAGCAGCTTTCGGACCGAACGGCCTGCGAAGATCGTCTATCACTCGCATCCCAACGGCCGGGCGTACTTCTCGGCGCTCGATCGCCAGATCGCGGCCGGCCCGGTCTACCCGGTGCAGCACCTCGTGATCGGTGTGCAAGCCGGCAAGGTGACCGAAGCCGCACAGTTTGGCTGGGTTGCCGGTGCGGATGACCACGTCGAGCTCGCGCGCTGGCACCCGTGACACCCTGCCCCTGTGCAGGCGCTTCCACCGCGTCGACCGGCGCGCTAGGTTGAATCCCATGTCCACCGCCAAGCTCGACGCCCTGTGCGCCACGCTGCGCGACTATCGTCATGTGCTGGTCGCGTTCTCGGGCGGTGTTGACTCGGCATTCTTGCTCAAGGTCGCGAGCGATGTGCTCGGCGATCGCTGTCACGCGGTCACCGCGGTCTCGCAGACCATGGCGCGGTCGGAGATCGCCGATGCCAGTGCGCTCGCGCGCGAGCTCGGGCTCGGCGACCGCCATCACGTGATCGAGTCCCACGAGCTCGACGTCCCAGGATTCGCCGACAATCCGACGGATCGGTGCGCGCTGTGCAAGACCGAGCTGATGGATGTGGCGGCGCCGCTCGCGAGCACGCTCGGCGATCCGCCGATCGCCCTCGGCACCAACGTCGACGATCTCGGCGATGTGCGCCCGGGCATCACCGCGGCCCGCGATCGCGGTGCGCGGATGCCGCTGGTCGAAGCACAGCTCACCAAGCAGGAGATCCGCGCGCTGTCGCGCGAGCTCGGCCTGCGCACCTGGGACAAGCCGCAGCTCGCGTGTCTGTCATCGCGGTTTCCCTACGGCACATCGATCACGCCCGAGCGGTTGCGCCGGGTCGATGCCTTCGAGGATGGCCTGCGCGCACTCGGGTTTCGGCAGGTCCGCGTCCGATTTCACGATACCGTTGCGCGGCTCGAGCTCGATCCCGACGACCTCGCGCGGATCGTGGCCGCTGGCGTGCGCGAACGCGTCGTCGACCTCGGCAAGCAGCTCGGGTTCGCGTATGTCGCGCTCGACCTGGTCGGGTTTCGGTCCGGATCGCTCAACGAAGTGTTGCCCGCCGGCCAGCTGATCCAGCTGCGCGGTCGCGCGACATGAGCCGCAGGATCCTGGTGGGGCTCGCCGCGACCGCGCTGTCGACCAGCGCGGCCGCCGATGCGCCGTCGAAGAAGGAGCTCGAGCATCGCGCCAAGACTCCGAACCGCACCGCCTCGCCCGCGCTCGGCACCAAACCGGCGCCACTGATCAACATCTACAACCAGTGGACCCACGAATGGCTCGCCGTCGAGCCCGGGCGCTTGCCGGCGCAGGACACGGTCAACCAGTTCTTTCGCGATCATTTCACCAACGAGCACACCGAGCTCGACCCAAAGCTGTTACCGGCGCTGGTCGCGGCAGCGAAGCGGTTCAAGTCGGATAGCGTGTTCATCGTGTCGTCGTTCCGGCACCCGAAGTACAACCTGATGCTACGTAAGAAGGGCCGACAGGTCGCGCGCGACAGCCAGCACACGCACGGCAACGCGGTCGACTTCTTCTTGCCCAAGGTTCCGATCCACTCGCTTCATGCGTGGGCGAAACAGCAGCGACTCGGCGGTGTCGGGATCTACCTGGGCAGCGGATTCATCCATATGGACACCGGCGCGATCCGTTACTGGTCCGGGGAGTGAACGCCTCGGGCAGCCGTGGCGAGCTCGCGCGATTCAATGGCGCGCGGAAGGATATCGACGGAGAGCGACACGTAGACGAACAGTCGCCGCTCTCGGGATCTCGATCGTGGCAGCTCGGGACTCGATCAGCGCTGACTCGATCTCCGCTGACATCCATTTCGTAGAGCATGTGGCGAGGCCGAGCCTCGGTGTGTGGCCGCATGGTCGTCGGATCCACGGCGGCGCGGTGGGGCGCGAGTTCCCGTTCCAGGGAATCGTGATCGGTCGATCCCGGACAGGTCGACGAGCCGGAAACTGGTGGTTGCGCTGCGACGGAGGATGCTGGGTTATTGTTGATCGGGATCGTGCTGGTCGGACTCGCTCGAACACGGCGCGCCACGCGTCGACAGCTATCGTCCAAACGGATTAGTGTCGAGATGTGTCGACTTGGTCCTGGATCGGGCTCGGGGCGCTCGGGGTCGTCGTCGCCGTTGCGATCTACGACCTGACCCAGAAGAAGAAGGCGATCCTCCGCAACTTTCCGATCATCGGCCACTTCCGCTACTGGTTCGAAGCCGTCGGCCCCGAGCTGCGCCAGTACATCGTCACCTCCAACGACGAGGAGCGGCCGTTCTCGCGCGATCAACGGCGCTGGGTCTACGCGTCGTCGAAGAAGGAGAACAACTACTTCGGCTTCGGCACCGACAACGATCTCGAGCGCCCCGGCTACATCCTGGTCCGCCACAGCGCGTTTCCGATCCACACACCGCATCTGGGCGAGCCCGGCTACGACGCGACTCACCCGATCGCGTGCGCGCGCGTGCTCGGCGGTTGGCGCAACCGCAAACATGCATTTCGCCCGACCTCGATCGTGAACACCTCGGCGATGAGCTATGGCTCGCTGTCGACCGCGGCGGTCGAGGCGATCAATCGCGGCGCCAAGCTGGCCGGCGCGCTGCAGAACACCGGCGAGGGCGGCATCTCGGATCACCATCGCAAGGGCGGCGATCTGATCTGGCAGATCGGGACCGGATACTTCGGCGCGCGCGATGCCACCGGCAAGTTCTCGATGGATCACCTGCTCGCATCGGTGGCGTCGGGCAATGTCCGCGCGATCGAGATCAAGCTGTCGCAAGGTGCCAAGCCCGGGCTCGGCGGCGTGCTGCCGTCCGCGAAGATCACCGAGGAGATCTCACGGATCCGCGGGATCCCGATGGGCGTCGACTGCATCAGCCCGGCGAGCCATACGGCGTTCCGCGACGTCTCGAGCATGCTCGACTTCATCGAGCGGATCGCCGACGAGACCGGGCTTCCCGTGGGGATCAAGTCCGCGGTCGGCGATCTCGGGTTCTGGCGCGAGCTCGCGCGCCAGATCGAGATGACCAAGCGGGCGCCGGACTTCATCACGATCGATGGTGGCGAGGGTGGGACCGGCGCAGCTCCGCTCGCGTTCAGCGATCACGTCGCGCTGCCGTTCAAGCTCGGCTTCGCGCAGGTCTACAAGATCTTCGCCGAGGCCAACGTCCATCACTCGGTGGTGTTCATCGGCTCGGGCAAGCTGGGGTTCCCCGAGACCGGGCTACTCGCGCTCGCGATGGGCTGCGACCTGATCGCCGTGGCACGCGAGGCGATGCTCGCGATCGGCTGCATCCAAGCGCAGCGGTGTCACACGGGACATTGCCCCACCGGCGTTGCGACGCAGAACCGCTGGCTCGTGCGCGGACTCGATCCGACGCTGAAGGCTGCTCGGCTCGCGAATTACCTGATGACGCTGCGCAAGGATCTGCTGCACCTGGCGCACGCCACCGGCCATGCACATCCCGCGTTCGTGCCGCTCGACGCGATCGACCTCGTCGATAGCAACACCGAGACTCGTTCAGCGCGCGACGCATTTGGCTATCGCGCCGGGTGGGGATTGCCCCCCGACGGTCACGTTCCGCAGGTGGCCAAGTAGCTGGCCAACTGGTGTACCGTCGAGGAATGGCTGGCAGCGATGTCCTGGTCTGGCTCGACATGGAAATGACGGGCCTCGAGCCGGCGAACGAACGGATCATCGAGATGGCGACGATCCTGACGGACGGAAATCTCGTCGAGATCGCGGTCGGCCCGGATCTCGTGATCCATCAATCCGACGAGCTGCTCGCCGCGATGGACGACTGGAACAAGAAACACCACGGCAGCTCGGGCCTCACCGAGCGCGTGCGTGCGTCGACGATCACCGAGGGCGACGCGGAAGCGCAGACCCTCGCGTTCATCAACGCCCACGTGGGTGCGAAAGACCGGCCGGTGCTCGCCGGCAACTCGATTCACCAGGACCGGCGCTTCATCCGCCGCTACATGCCGACGCTCGACGCGCGACTGCACTACCGCATGGTCGATGTCTCGACGGTCAAGGAGCTCGCCCGCCGGTGGTATCCGCAGATCGCGGCGAAGCAACCCGCCAAGAACGAGACCCACCGTGCGCTCGACGACATTCGCGAGTCGATCGACGAGCTGCGGTTTTATCGTGCGAACGTGTTCGCGCCCGTCCCTGGCGCCGCGCCGTCCGTCTAGGACCACGTCGCACACGTCGCGACACGCCCGCCGTCTCGCCCTTGCAGTTGCACGAGCACGAGCATCACCTGCTCTTGGCACTTCGCTGTTAGGACCTGCACACACCCTCCACGTGCCCCCTGTGGCAGACGTGCAAGCCGCACGTCTGAGCTCCGAGGGCACGTGGACGTGGCTAGTGCACGTGACGTCCCTGCCGCTGCCCGACGCCCCACGCCCGACCGTTCAGTGTCCCAAACGCGCTCGGTCCACGGCGGCTGTCACAACTCCCGAAATCCCACCGCGCCGGGAGCTTGCGAGATCGCCGCGAGTGCGGTTGGCTCTGCGAACACGATGAAAGACACGCTGGTCATGGTCATGGCAGGTGGCAAAGGCTCGCGCCTCGGCCCGTTGACCGTCCACCGCTCGAAGCCAGGTGTACCGTTCGCCGGGCGCTACCGGATCATCGACTTCGTCCTGTCGAACTTCGTGAACTCCGGATATCGCAAGATCTACGTGCTCACGCAGTACATGTCGTCGAGCCTGATCAAGCACCTGTCGCGCAACTGGCGGCTCAGCGGGTTCGGCGAGTACATCGAGGTGGTCCCGGCACAGATGCGGCTGGGCGAGTTCTGGTACCGCGGCACCGCCGACGCCGTGTATCAGAACCTCAACCTCGTGCGTGACGCGCGCGCGGAGCACATCGCGGTGTTCGGCGGCGATCACGTCTACAAGTTTGCGGTCGATCAAATGGATATCGCGCACCGCGATCTCCAGGCCGACCTCACCGTGGCTGCGTTCCCCGTGCCGTCGTCCGAAGCGTCGGCGTTCGGGATCATCGACGTCGACGAGCGCGGCCGCCTGATCGGCTTCGTCGAGAAGCCGAAGAACCCGCCGGAGATGCCGGGACGACCGGGGTGGTCGCTCGTGTCGATGGGCAACTACATCTTCCGGCGCGAAGTGCTCGAGCGCGTGCTGGTTCACGATGGCGGCCGGCCGAGCTCGCGCCACGACTTTGGTCGGGACATCATTCCCAAGCTCGTCGCCGAGGGCGCACGCGTGTTCGTGTACGACTTCGCGGCGAACAAGATCCCCGGTGAGCCAGAGGGCGCGGTGCCGTACTGGCGCGATGTCGGGACGATCGACAGTTATTTCACGTCGAACATGGAGCTGAGGGCGCGGGTGCCAGCGCTCGACCTCTACAATCGACAGTGGCGGATCCGCAGCGCCCAGCGCGACTACCCACCGGCGCGGTTCGTGCGCGCGGGAGAAAACTTCGGGCCTGCCGAGGTGGACGACAGCTTGATCTGCGAGGGCTCGATCATCGCCTCGGCATCGATGCGAGAGGTCGTGCTGTCGTACGATTGCTTCGTCCACGCCGGCGCGGAGATCGCCGACTCGGTGATCCTGTCCGGCTGTGACATCGGCAAGGGAGCGAAGCTGCGGCGGGTCTTGCTCGACAAGAACTGCAAGATCGAGCCCGGCTGCGTGATCGGCGAGGATCCGGTGTTCGATCGCGAGCGGTTTCCGTTCGTCACCGAGTCCGGGATCGTGGTCGTCCCCAAGGGCACGCTGGTCCCGGCCAAGGGCCCGTGCGTCCTCGCCAACGATATCGCCGAGCTGATCGGCAACGAGCCCGAGTTGCTCGCGCAGCTGCGTCCTGGCACGTTCGTCGTTTCGGGGCAGACTCGCCATAGCTACGAATCCGCCGGTCCGCGCTTCAAGAAGTACGCGGGCGCCGACGGCTAACCGCCGTTCGCGTTGTCACGATGCGCGTTCTCCACGTCAGCAGCGAAGTCGCACCATTTGCTCAGTCGGGCGGGCTCGCCGACGTCGTCGCGGGTCTGCCGGCGGCACAGGCACGTCGTGGCCAGACCGTGGGAGTCATCGTCCCGATGTACCGGGGTGTGGCGCACCGCCTGGCCACTGCGGGGCTCGCGCTCGACGCAGGCGTGCCGCTCGCGCTCGACGTGGGCCCGCACCGATTCGCCGCGTCGCTTCGGATCGCCACGGTGGGGCAAGTCCGGTACGGGTTCGTCGAGTGTGATCCGCTGTTCGATCGTGCCGGTGGGCTCTACGGCCCCGATGGTGCGAGCGAGTTCTCCGACAACCACCTGCGGTTCGCCGCGCTCGGAAAGGCAGCGCTCGCCGCGGGGACCGCGCTGGTCGCCGGGGCCCCCGACGTCCTGCACGTTCACGACTGGCAAGGCAGTCCGGCGGCGCTCTATGCGCGGCTCGCCCAGTTCGACGCACCGCGCGCGATCGTGATCACGATCCACAACCTCGCCTACCGCGGCATCTTCCCCAAGACCGCGATGGTCGATCTCGGCCTGCCGTGGCAGCTGTTCGATCCGCAGCACGTCGAGTTCTGGGACCAGCTGTGCTTGCTCAAGGGCGGAATGGCTGCAGCGGATGCAGTGACGACGGTCAGCCCGACGTATGCACAGGAGATCCTCACCGTCGAGCGCGGCGAAGGGCTCGACGGGTTCCTGCGCTGGGACATCCAGCGCTTGGTCGGCATCGTCAACGGCATCGACGTCGATGCGTGGAATCCGGCGACCGACGCAGCGCTGGCTGCACCATTCTCGAGCGACGCACCCGAAGGCAAGCGCGCGTGCCGGGCTGCGCTGGCCGCAGAGCTCGGGTTGGCGCTGGGTGATGACGAGGTGTTGATCGGCGTGATCGCTCGGCTCACGGCGCAGAAGGGCATCGACCTGGTAGCCGACGTGGTTCCCCAGCTCACCGCGCTCGGCGCACGCCTGGTCGTGCTCGGTGCCGGCGAGCCGGTGTACGAGCAGCAGTTTCGCGCGATCGCTCGCGAGCACGCAGGACGCGTCGCCGTGGCGATCGGGTTCGACACCGCGCTCGCACGAAGGATCTACGCGGGCAGCGATCTGTTCGTGATGCCTTCGCGGTTCGAACCATGCGGCCTCGGTCAGCTCTACGCGATGCGCTACGGATCGATTCCGATCGTCACGCCGGTCGGGGGACTCCGCGATACCGTCATCGATCCCGGCGATCGCGATCTCGCGCGCGGGCTTGGCACCGGGATTCGACTCGACGCGATCACCAGCGATGCCCTCGCGCACGCGATCGAGCGAGGGGCACGGCTCGTGCGCGATCCCCGCGTCGCAGCCACGGTCAGGCGCGCGGCAATGATGCGCGACTCGTCATGGACCGCTTCCGCGGACGAGTACCTCCACCTGTACGGCTCCCTGAAACCGTGGTGATGCGTACATCCGATAGACGCGACCAAATCGCCAATTGCGCCCCAACTGCGTCCGGCTCTCGGACGCACTCGTCCGCCCCACGGACCAAAATGTCCGGAGCCCGGACTTGTCCTACATCCGCACAGTATGGGCCCGACCGGTCCTCGACGGAAACTCCCGTCAAGCTGTGGAACGGCCTGTCGACAACTGGGTCGATTGGCGGGGTTATTCACAACCTCTGGGGGGCTAAGCCCTCGATTCACAAGGTTCCGTAGCTACCCCAACCACCTGTGTGGATAACCTGTGATCGCGGTGTGCCGGCGCCGTTCGGGAGCGACGGCGGGTCAGCTAGTTAGCGCCACTGTGGCACCAGCGGTCACGTTTACCTACACAGCACAAAACTGCCTCACTCCGGACCACCGGAGCCCGTCGGGGCGCCCGGCCTCCGCGCCGAACCTGATTCTGTGGAGGCCTTCCCGATGACCGCGCAGGCCTGCTCATCGCGGCGTTCGCACGCACGCGTCAGTAGCTTCGTCCCGAGCGCCGGGTCGCGGGGCCCGCCCACGCCCTGGAGCCTCATCACGCCCAGCAGGCGACAGGCAGTCGCGTCGTCGGCGGTGCATCCGCGTTCCAGCCACAATGCTGCTGCGGCCGTGCTCTTGGGCAATCCCCGGCCCTCGAGATAGGCAATCCCGAGCTGCCGGCACGCGGTCGGATCGCCGCCGTCACAGCCTGTCTTGTAGTGCGCGACCATCGCCTGCTCGCGCGCCCGGTCACCAGCTGCGGCCAGCCGCGCATCGAGATCTCCCGCGTTGGTGCACGCGTAGGGAGCGCCGCCGGTGCATGCGCGATCGAGCAGCGCAGCCGCGCGGGGGAGATCGGCTGCGACGCCTCGCCCATCGCGCAGCATCAGGCCGAGATTGCGGCACGCGAGGTGATGCCCGCCATCACACGCGCGCTGATACTCGGTCACGGCGAGCGCAGGATTCTTCGCAACCCCGAGGCCCTCGGCGTGCGCGAGCGCGAGCTGGTTGCACGCCGGCAGGTTGCCACCGGTACACGCCTTGCCGAGCAGCGCGGCGGCCTTCGCTGGATCGCGCGGAACGCCGGCGCCCTCGGCATGCAGGATCGCGAGATTTCGGCAGGCCTCGAAGTCGTTCTGTGTACACGCCTGATCGAACCGCTTCGCGAGCCCCGCCGGATCGCGGGCCGCATCGGTGGTGCCCGCATCGCGCTTGGCGTCGCTGGTTCGCTTGCTGCAACCGGCGGCCCCGGTGATCACGACGATCACGAGCACGGCGAGCCGGCGGCGAGCCATCACGGCCCGGTTGGTATCACATTCCGGGCGAGGCGACCGCGTCACGCACGAACGCGTAGATGCGCTCGGTATTGCCGCGACTGGGAAATGCTCGGTAGCCCGCGATGACCATGGCGGCAACGAGCAGTGCGACGCCGAGCCCGCGCGCCCCGCAAGCGCGCACGATCGCGAACCCGACCACGCAGGCGATCAACGCGAGATACGGAAGCAACCCCGCGATCCCGGCGACGCCGACTGCGCTCGCGAGGTTTGGTGCGACCAGGTTGTCCCCGAGTAGCCGGAACGTCAGATCGTACAGCGGATTGCCGAGGTTCTCGTGCCAGTACGGAAACGTCGCGATCGCGAGCGTGAGCACGAGCACCGACGCCACGACCAACCCGCTCGCGGCGCCGAGCATCACGGGGCGATCGCGGAGCGCCTGAAGCTGGGCGGCCACCAGCGGCAGCACGAACGGCAGCATCACGGTGATGTAGCGTGGGCCGATGCCCCAGCCGCCGTGCCAGAAGTTGATCGACGAGATGAACAACACGTAGATCGCCGCGACGCTGGCGCCCACGAGCGCGATCCCGCGCTGACCGCTACGCGCCAGCACGAACCCACCGGGGATCGCGAGCAGCAGCCACGGCATCAGCACGATCAACCCGGTGCGCTGCTGAACCATCGCGCCCGCGAACCAGTCCCAGTGCGGCCCGGTGATCCCGAGGAACCCGTGCTGATGAAAGTGCGCGTAGCTCGTCGACGCGTCGTAGCCGGTGCGCCACGGGCTTCCGAAACACACGGCGTGGTACGCGAGCAGGATCGCGATCGGAATCGCCGCCGCGATCGCAGCGACGGCCGCCAACCGCAGCACTTCGCGCCTGGGCTGTCCCCACCACCGAACGATCATGTAGACCGCGATCGGCAGCACCGCGAACACCGCCTGGTAGTCGACGAGCGGAGCAGCTCCGGCGAGCGCGCCGGCGACCGCCATCGCTCGAACGCCGCGCCGTTTATCGGCGACGTCGGTCGCGAGGATCCACGCGCTCGCGATGCACACCGCTCCCAGCTGGTGGGAAAAGAACAGCATCGCGTAGACCATCGCGATCGACCCGAGCCCGTAGCCCACCATCACGAGCCGCCGCACCGCGGGATCGGGCGCGAACCGGGCGAGGAAGCCCCACAGCAGCCACAAGAAGCCCAGCGCGGGCACGATCCCGGCCACCAGCCGGCAGATCCACATCGTCACGGACAGCCGCGGCTCGCCGGCGACCGCGCGGGCGATGGCATAGGCCGGCGCGGCCAGCATCGAGGAGCCGGGCGCCTTGTTGGAGTAGCTGTGGCCGCCCGACGGCGACACATCCGACGTGGATCCCCAGCGCGCGACCCCACGATCGATCGCAAACCCGTGATCGTCGGCGATCGCCTTGACCAGGTAGATTCGCGGCAGCTCGTTCGCGCTGCGGATCTTGGGGAAATACGGGAACACGTACAGGTACGCCACCGCGATCGCGACGAGCCAGCCGTGGGCACGCACGAGCTGCCGGACACGGTCCGCGGCGCGCGATGAGGAGGAACCGTCGGGCACGTGTCCGAGGATCGTGATACCACCACCACGATCGTGTTGCTCTACCGCAGCGTACGCGACGCAGCGATCGCCGATGTCGGGCGGGCCTGCGCGATGGCGGCCGGCGCCGCACTGCTGTTCGCCCCCGTCGAGTATGCGCTCACGATGTGGTCGTATGCCGGGCCGATCTCGGTGGCCAGCAAGCTTCGGCTTGCTGCCCTGACCGCCACGCTCTCGCTCATGCTGTGGTGGCTGCTCGCAGCGGGATTGGCCGTCGCGATGGTCGCCGGCCGGTGGCTCGGTGCGCGGATCGGCAGGCGGACGCCAGCTGCCGACCGCGGCCCTGCGCCCCGGCTCGTGGCGGCCGCCGTCGCAGCCGCGTTCGTCGCGCTGGTAACCCATTTTGCGGCAGCGTGGGCGATCGCGCAGTTCAAGGAGGCGCAGCTGCGTGCGGGGTTGATCGCGGTTTGCGGCCTGGCGGCGATCGGCGTGGCCTGTGCGCTGTATCGAGTGACCGTGCAGCTGCTCGGCCGGCCGAGCGCCCCGGTGCATGCGGGCACCGCGGTAGGTTGGTTTTTTGCGAGCCCGCTCGACGATGGGATCCGACGCGGTGTGCCCGTGCTCTGGTCAGTGGTGACCACCAGCCTCACGGTCGGCATGCTGCTGCAGCGCACCGGCGCCTGGGCGATCGCCCATCATCCATCGCTCGCCCCTGTGGTGATCGCGGTCGCCGCGGTGCTGTCGCTGGCGGTTGGCGTGATCGCGATCCGCTGGCTGGCGATCGCCATGATCGCAGGTGCCCGCGCCCTGGCCCCGCTCCTTGGCGCGTTCAATCCGCTCGGCCGCTGGCGTGCCGCAGGTCTCGCGCTCGCACAGTTGATCGCCGCCGCGTTGCTCGCGGTCTGGTTCGTGCTGCCGCAGAGCCGGTCGGTGCTTCCGGTTCGCCTCGTGATCGCCGCGACGACCATCGGGTACGGCATGGGACTGGGCGCACGGTTCCAAACGCGGCCTCGCCGGCCGCCCCGGCGACGCGCGCGGCGGATCGTCGGCCTGGGACTGGCAGTCGGCGCGCTCGTGCTGGTGACCGCCACGCTCACGAGCTGGGGCGCAGATCCCAAGACGCGCGGGCTCGCGATCTCCGCATCGCCAGCGTTCGACAAGCTGATCGGTCTCGTGCGCACGCTCAACGACGTCGACCGGGACGGCTTCGGCACGTTGCTCGGCGAGCCCGACTGCGCGCCGTTCGACCGCACGATCAATCCAAGCGCCACGGATACGCCCGACGACGGAATCGATCAGAACTGTAGCGGCCGCGACTTCTCGCTGTCGACGATCGTGGTGCCGAGTGGCCCAACGGTCACGGTTCCGCCGGAGTTCGCCCGGCCGTGGAACATCCTGCTGATCACGGTCGATACGCTTCGCTACGATCGCACCACGTTCGGCGGCTATCCGACGCGTCCAGGCGGACGCGACACCACGCCGCGACTCGCCAAGCTGGTCGCGCAATCGACGTCGTTCACGTTTGCACAGGCGCCGTCGGCCGGAACGATGGCATCGATCCCGGCGATCCTGACCTCGAAGTTCTTCCACTCCGGGATCGCGCTCGACGAGACGCCTCGTCCCGGCAACCCGCCCAGGCTGCTCCCCGAGAACGTGCTGATCGCCGAGATCATGAAGCGCGCCGGCTATCGCACCGGGGTGATCGGATCGCATGCGTGGTGGAACGACTGGGGCTTCGAGCAAGGCGTCGACGACTACGACAACTCGATCGGCAAGACCGACGACGCCTATCGGGTCGCCGCCGACAAGGTGACGAACCACGCGCTGGCGTGGATCTCCCGGCAGCAGGGAGAGCGATGGTTTCTGTGGGCGCACTACATCGACCCCCACGGCCGCTACGTGGCGCATCCCGACGTCGTCGACTACGGCACCACCGAGCCCGATCTCTACGACGCGGAGGTCCGCTGGACCGATCAGGAGCTTGGCCGGCTGTTCGACGAGCTGGTGCGGTTCCCGAGCACCAAGGACACGATCATCGTGATCACGAGCGATCATGGCGACAGCATGGGCGAGCACCGCGTTCCGGTCGGGACGCACGGCACCGCGCTCTATCGCGAGATGCTGCACGTGCCGCTGATCTTCTACATTCCCGAGAACCGTCCGCGAGCGATCGGCGGCGCCGTCACTCCTCTCGATATCGTGCCGACGATCGCCGAGCTGTGCGGGATCGAGGTGACCGACCTGTCGTTCGAGGGTCAGAGCCTGGTGCCGGCGCTGTTCGCCGGCCGTGAGGACCTGGATCGGATCGTGTTCGCGGAGACCAATGCGCCCGGCAAGCAACGCGCTGCGATCTCGGCGCGCTGGAAGTTGATCCACTACCTGACCACGAACCTCGACGAGCTGTTCGACTTGACCGCCGACCCATGGGAGAAGGTGAACCTCGCCTCGCAGCGGCCGCCCGCCTACGCCACGATGAAGCAGGCCCTGCAGGACTGGATGGATCGCGTGCTCTATGCGCGCGACCCGGTGTTCAACCAGGCGTTCCGCCAGATGTCGGACGTACTCTCCAGCGAACAGCCACCGGTGGCGACCACCGGACAGACCCTGCTCGATGGTGCGATCGAGGTCGTCGGCATCGGCGGTGCGGCTCGCAAGCCGCTCGCGCCCGGTCGGAAGACCGACATCCACGTGTACTTTCGCGTCAAGCGCCCGCCGCGCACCGGGTATCGGTTTCAGCTCGCGATCTGGCAGCCGTCCGCGCCGACGTCGATCATCAGGTCGACCATGCGGGCGACCGCCGACGGTGCGTATTCCACCGAGCGCTGGCGCGAAGGCGACCAGATCCGCGAGCGGTTCGCGATCACGATTCCGAGCAGCTGGCGCGGCCCGATCGAGGTCGGGCTGATCACGAGTGAATGGCAAGGCACCCAGCGGGTTCGGCCCACCGGGCCCACAGCGTCGGCAGACCCGTTCGCGGCGGTGCTCGGAACGCTGCCTCTGCAGGAAGCTCCGCCGAACTAGCGGCGTAGTACCATCCATCCCTCCCATGCGCCCGCTCTACGATCTGGCCAGTGTGTTCTCGGATCAGATCCGCACGGCAGAGCTCGAAGCGGGGCGGATCTACGATCCGGTGATCGGCATCGTCACCGACAACAAGGACCCGACCAAGCTTGCCCGGGTCAAGGTGAAGATCCCGATCCTGAGCGATCGCGACTCGACCTGGTGGGCCCCGATCGCGATGCTCGGCGCGGGCAAGAACCGCGGCTGGTTCTTCATCCCCGAGATCGATGACGAAGTCCTGATCATGTTCGAGCATGGCGACCCCGACCGACCGATCGTCGTGGGCGCGCTCTGGAACGGCAAAGACAAGCCACCGGATCGCAATTCCGACGGCAACCCGCGGCGCATGATCACCTCGCGTCAGGGCTCGCGCATCGTGTTCGACGATGACACCGAGCAGCTGATCATCGAGGACGGCGCGAACAAGGGCCGGATCGTGCTCGATGCCAAGGCAAACAAGATCACGATCGAAGCGCTCGATGGTGATGTCTGCCTGCAGGCACCCAACGGCGATCTGCAGATCGTCGCCAAGCAGATCGAGCTGACGGCGCGCGACAAGCTCGAGATCCACGCAGGGTCGAGCATGGCGTGGGGAACCGATGCCAGCGCCGAGATCAACGGGTCGTCCTCGGTGACGATGGCCGGGGCTCGTGTCAATCTGAACTGCGGCAACGCGAAGGCCCCGCCTGCGCCGACTTCGGACCCACAAGATGTCAAAGACCCTTACGGATCGTGACGGAACCGGTCAGCTGGTCGCATGAACCGTCCGGCACGTGCGAGCCTGGCGGTCATCGCGCTGATCGCCGCGGCATGCGGCGATCGTGACGCGCGGATCGCGGTGGTGATCGGAAGCGACGCGAGTGTGCGGCTGCGGGCGGTTCCGATCGAGCCGGAGCCCGCCCCACCGGCCGAGCGCCCGTGTCTCACGGA
Organism: Kofleriaceae bacterium; assembly: GCA_050187075.1. GTDB lineage: Bacteria > Myxococcota_A > Polyangia > Haliangiales > Haliangiaceae > JABFXX01. The sequence goes on from JBFWXW010000023.1 coordinate 63,531, forward strand.
CGCCGAGATCGCCGACGCACTCAAGCCCGTCCAGCATTCGCTCGACGGGGCTCCCGAGCTGCGCAACGTCGCCCTCGTCCCCGAGCCGGCCTCGGACACCTGCTGGAAGCGCGCGTTCAGGCGCGGCAGTTACCGGCTGCTCGTGTATCGCAAGCACGATGGCAAGGTCGCGGGCAAAGCCGGGCCGGAGCGGATCCCGCCGAGCCGCGCTTGCATCGAGGACGCGATGCGACAGGTCGTGAAGGTCACGCCGTACGCGATGTGGTTGATCGAGCGCCACGAGCAAGCAGACCCGGACGCCGGCGACCTCGAGCTCGGGTGGCCGACGTGGATCGAATGCGACGGCTCGCGTGCCCGGCCCGCGAGCATCAGCACGTGGCTACATGAAGCGACTCACGCCGGGCGCCGCGGACCATGCCTCGCGGATCCGTTGCACAAGGGCGAGCGCTGCATCGAGGCCGGGCAGCTCCCAAACAGCGAGATCGCCGCGCTGTCACCCGCCGAGCTGCGCAGGGTTCCCCGAGAAGCGCGCCAGGCACTCAACGGCCTGCAGCAGATCTACTTCTCCGGCGACGGCAGGTCGCTGCTCACGATCCTCGACGAGGTCACCGCGTATGCGATCGATGCCGACGTCCAGGCGAGCCAGCTCGAGCAGCGGATCGGAGGTCCGATCCATCTCCTCGCCCAACCGCGCCAGGTCCTCGCAGCGCCGATGTTTCTGTATCTCGCCGCGCGCTACTTTGCGTCGATCGAACGCGCAGGCGACGCGCTGACTCCGGCCCTTGGCGGCGCGATCGTCTCGATCTTCGATGACGCCAACGTCGCGCTCGAGCGCTGGCAGCGCGCGCTCACCGCGACAGGCAACCGGCCGACGCGGGCCGAAGCCTGGGCGATCGAGCGGTACCGCGCGACCGCCAAGCGCGCGTTGGGAAAGTGGCAGAGCAAGCAAGCCCCTTCCGCGCGTTGACACCGACCCGAGCTGAGCGTTGAACGCCTTCACGTTCCGGTCGACGTCGAACTCGACCAGACGTTGAGCTACTGCGCCAGCTTGAACGTATCGCTCTTCGGCGGGACGGGACCGTGCGGCACCTTCGCCTTCACGGGCGGCAGGCTCGGATCCGGGTTGGTGCCGCGCCGGATGTACTCGGTCACCGGCTTGTAGTTAAGCACCCACTTGTTGGTCTTGACGACCTTGCCCTTCTTGTAGAACCGGCGATAGCGCTCGAGCTTGTAGCCGTTGAACCCGGGCTGGTCGAGCGTGGTCTGGCCCTCGGGCATGGTCTCGTCGAGCCGCTCCTCCGACGGATACGGCGACTCCTCGATCACCTTGCGCTCGAACTCGATCTTGTCGAACGGGCGCTTCTTGCCCAGGATCTCCACGAACGCTTCTCCGTTGGTGACCCGATAATGAATCGCCACCGGAAACTCGTAGGGGTTCTTGATCTTCAGATCGACGTCCGGCCACACCACGGTGGCGTCGAATCCGAGCGGCGTATACACCGATGGCCGCGAGTGGTTGATGGTCTTGGTGATATCGATCCCCGCGAAGAACGCCGCACCGAACAGCGTCGTGGAGATCTGGCAGGTGCCGCCCGCGAGACCATCGACCATCTCACCGGCGGTGATCACGTGCGCGACCTTGTAACCATTGCGCTGCGAGCGCTCGCCGACCGAGTCGTTGAACGACCACTCCTGACCGGGCTTGAGGACGGCGCCGTTGATCTTGCTGGCGGCGAGCTTGAGGTTGAAGTTGCGATCCTTGTCGGTGACCGAGAACTTCGTGCTGTAGTGACCCATCACCTGCGAGATGTCATCGATCCCGAGCGTGGCCTTCGTGACGGTGGCGGGAATCGGCACCGTGACGAGCTCGATCGACGGCAATCCCTGACGAGCCCCGGCCGAGACGCGCGGCAACGAGGCCCACACATCGAGGCCGTGGCCCGGCGCGTCCTGGTGAATCACCCGAGCCTCGAGATCGAGGTGCGCGTTGATCGGCGACTTGTCGTGGCCGTGCTTGATCTCGAGCAGCGCCTCCACCGCCTTTTCACGATCGAGCTGGAGCGGCAGCGAGCCGGTCGCCGCGAGCTTTGCGATGTCGTCGGCGTTGCGAACCGGTGACCGCGCGAGCTCGCTCGGATCCACGGTCACACCGAGCGCGGCCCACGTGGCGGTCGTCGTCCCAGCGCCGGTCTTGATCGTCACCTCGCGCTCGAGCAGCTCCGCGAGCGCGCCAGTGCTGCTGGTCGACGTTGCCGCCGGGTCCGCGGAGCTTGCCGCTGGGGCCACCGGAGCAGCGGGAACGGTGGCGGCCCGGGCCTCGCTCTTGTTCCCGAGCACGTAGTGCCCGCCGAGCGCCACCGCGACCACGAGCATGCCGCCGCTGATGCCCAGCAGCAGGTTGCCGGGATGACCCTCTCGAGTGGCTTCCGCTTGTCCCATCGTCTTTGTGTTTAACACGGGGTTGTGAATGCTGGAATTCTGCAGACGAGAGGCCAATCCTAACCGTAGGCGTGGCGTCGTGTTGGCCACACCGTGGCTGCGCAGCCGCGGTCAGCGTGTCTCCCTGGCCACGCCGGTTTGACAGGTCGTAACTCATAGTGCAGCCTGCGTGTGTGAGCTCGCTCGTCCAGCGCAACAAGGTGGTCGCTAAGCGGAAAGGTGCGCTAGCGGCGGCGGTTGCCGGAGGTACGACGGTGATCGCCATCGCCGCTTCCTCCCCCGTCCTGGGCGTGATCGGGCTCGCGGGCGCCGCCTACCTCGCGTGGGATTGGTTCTCGTTCCGGGTCAAGAACGGCATGCGGTTCTAGCTACCCTGGATCGTGGCCGCGGACCGTAGCTTTGCGTCAGGCCTGGTCGGGATCGTCCTCGACGATCGCTATCGCCTCGATGCCTTGCTCGGCGAGGGCGGCATGGGGGCGGTGTTTCGCGCCCAGCACCTCGCGATGGATCGCCGGGTCGCGATCAAGCTGCTCAAGCCCCATCTGACCGCCGATGCCACCGCCTTGCAGCGGTTCGCACGCGAAGCGCGCTCCACCCTCAAGGTCGACTCGCCGCACGCCGTGAAGGTGCTCGACTTCGGGATCACCCCGCACGGGGACTACTACATGGCCCTCGAGTACCTCGACGGCCGCACCGTCCAGCGCGAGCTCGATGTCGATGGCCCCTTCGATCCTGGCCGGGTGCTCCACATCGCCCGTCAGGCGCTGGACGCGCTGGGCGCGGCCCACCGGATCGGCCTGGTTCATCGCGACATCAAGCCGGACAACATCCTGTTGATGCGCGCGGGTGGCGACGGCGACTACGTCAAGCTGCTCGACTTCGGGGTCGCCAAGCTGATGGAAGGTGCCGGGACGTCGGAGCGATCAAACCTGGCGCTGACCCAAGCGGGCATGGTGTTCGGAACACCCGAGTTCATGTCGCCCGAACAAGCGTGCGGCCATGCGCTCGATGGCCGAAGCGATCTCTACTCGCTCGCCGCGACGATGTTCGTGATGCTGACCGGTCAACCGCTGTTCCAGGCGAGCAGCGCGATCGAATGGCTGACCCACCAGGTGCGTACGCCCGCGCCTCGCCTCGCCACGATCGTTCCCGAGCTCGCGCGGTACCCCGCGCTCGATCAGGTCGTTCAGCGCTGCCTCGCCAAGCAGCGCGACCTGCGACCGCAGACCGCCGACGAGATGGCCCAGCTACTCGGCGCGCTGGAGCCGCTCGATCGCCCTTCCAGTCCGGCAAAGCGCTCGACCACCACGCTCAAACCGGCGGTGATCTCGGCATCGTCGTATCTCACGGCGCTGCCACAAGAGACCCTCGACCCCGGACAGACGCTGCCCCCGCCGCAGCGCGGGGATCTAGCGCCGGCGCCCCAGCCAGCGCCGCCCGAGCTCGCCGGGCCCACGACGACCGGCGTACTCGAGCTGGTCGCTCCCCGGCGCCGCTGGCCGGCGGTGGCCGCGATGATGGCGATCGTCGCGGCGGTCATCACGCTCGTCGCGCTCCGGCGCCGGCCCAGTTCCGCAACTGGTTCGATAACCGGCGATGCCGGGATCGCGCTGGCACCGGTCGAGATCGCTCGGGATGCGGCGACCGTCATGCCAGCAGCGCCCCTGGATGCCACCCCGGGTGCGTCGCTCGATGCGTCGCTCGACGCGTCGATCGACGCGCCTCGACGGATCGGCCGCGCCGTCGCCTCGCCGCGGCCGCCGACCCGGGCACCACTCCGGACCGGGGCTGCGGCGGCCCATCTGCGTGCCGCCGAAGAGGCGCTGCGCACCGGCAATCGACTCCGTCAGCTATCGGAAGCCGACCTCGCACTCGAAGCGGATCCGCGCAACGTTCGGGCGCGCTATCTGCTCGCCGACGCCCTGATCAAGGGAGGCGATCTAGACCGAGGTTGCGAGCATTTACGGTTGCTTGGACGCAACTCCCTCGCCCTGGCTCGCGCCCGCGCGGCGAAGTGCCCCATGGATTGATTCCGATCACGCGGCCCCCTATTCTAGCCGTCACCTTATGGGGGGTCCTCGTCGATGACAGCGGTTGGGACCACGTCTGGCAGCCAGTCAGCAGCGCGCATTCCTTCGGGGTTTCAGCTGGGCGAGTACCGCGTGGGGCAGCCTCTGTGGCCGCTGCGCATCGCACATGCCTACCGTGCCCAGGGACCGCAGGGACCGGTGACGATCTTCGTGGTGCACTCGAGCATCGCGGCGAATCCGGCCGTTCGGGAGCACATCATCAACGGAACTCGCAGCGCCGCTGCGCTGGGCGAGCAGAAGCACCTGGTCCGCACGATCGCCGCCGGCCTCACCGGGGAGATCTTGTGGATCGCGACCGAAGAAGTCGAAGGCTCGCTGGTGCGCGAGCTGCTGATGAAGAAGCGAACCGCTGCCACCCGCGCCGGGAACGCCGGCCTTGGATCGCGTGCCACCGGGAACCTGATCGCCGGTGTGTGCGCAGCCCTCGCCGACGCGCCGCATGGCGCCTTGGCCGACGAATCAGTGGCGGTGAACCGCGCCGGTCGGGTTCGGGTCATCGATCTCGCGCTGGGACCTGGCACCCACGCCGCGATCCTTGCGGGACTCGTCCCCGCGCCGAGCTCGATGGCGCCGGAGCTGCTGTCCGGTGGCGCGCCCAACGCCGCCTCCGATGTCTACGCGATCGGCGCGATGCTCTACGAGTGCCTCGTCGGCGAGCCGCTGCAGCGCGGCGGCCCGCGGCCGAGCGAAGTGGTGTCGGGGATGAAGCCGCAGATCGACGAGGTCGTCTCGCGTGCCTGTCACCGCGATCCGACCAAGCGGTTCAGCCGGCCCGACGTGCTCGGCGAGGTGGTCACCGAGGCGCTCAACCAGGGCGGCGCGATGAAGACCACCGCCGCCCCACTGCTGATGAACGCCGAGACGCTCGATCAGCAGGTCAGTCTCGCCGCCGAAATTGCGACCAGCCCACCGTCGGCGTCGGGCAACGGCGAGCTCGACCATGCGCTCGCGGCGGCGCTCGCGGACACCACCGAAAAGTGGCTGATCAGCAAGGGCCGGCTCGACTACGGACCGTTTTCGCTCGCCGACGTGATCGCGCAGATCGAGAAGGGCGAGATCGTCGCCGGCAACATCATCATGGACAAGGACACCGGCGCGCGCGTCGATGTCGGGGAGCACCCCTTGCTCGGGCCGATGGTGGAGGCCGCCCGGCAACGACTCGACGATCAGCGCCGAGCCGCGGCCGAGGTCGCGGTGCAGAAGCAGGAGAAGCAGCGCGGCGTGATGCTGTACGTGATGATCGGCCTGGGCGTGGTCGTGGCGGGACTCGCCGTCGCGGTGATCATCAAGGCCACCCGCGGCGACGAGGGTCCCAAGCAAGTTGCGGCGCTCGAAGATCTCGGTGGCGCCGAGCTCAAGGTGAAGGTCAGCGTCCCCAAGGTTCCCAAGCGTGAGCCCCGCGCCGGCGGTCAGCGCGGACCAGGCAAGCGCACTGGCGGCGGGATCAACAACGGCTCGGAAGACCTGTCGCTCGACATGTCCGACGAGAGCGATGACGGCGGCGCGGGATCGCTCGACATGAATGTGGTCTACGGCGTGTATTCGCGCTACGGCGCCCAGCTCGGCGGCTGTCTGGCCCGCGGCGGCGGTGGGTCCGCGAACATCTACATGAACATCGACGGACCATCCGGCAAGGTGAAGTTCCTGAAGATCAACGGCGAGCAGAAGGGCGAGCTCTACGCGTGCATGAGCCGCGTGATGAACAAGATGCAGTTCCCGACGCTCAAAGGCGGCCGCACCCGCGTCGAGTTCGACATCGGACTGTAGATGGTTGGGTCCGACGACAGGAACGAGGTGAGCTCCGGGCTCGGGCTCGTGCTCGCGTTAGGATTCGCGCTGCTGGTCACCGCGGCGACCACGGCGGAGCGCTGGATCGCGGCGCTTGGCGCAGGCCAGGTCACCGCTGGGCAACCCGCTCCACTCACGGTTCGCGTCCCGCCGTTCGCTGGCTACAGCACGCCCGATGGCCACCTCGGCAACGGTGGCATCGTGATCGCTCGAGGTGACGTCGCGACGATCAGCGATGTCGCCAACGTGCAAGCGATCGCGGACGCTGCGCCCGCTTCGCCCACGAGCTACCTCGTGATGTTGCTGATCACGTTCGTGCTCGGCGCGCTGTTCACTCATCACATGCGGCGATCTCCACGAGGCCGGTCCGTCCACGTACAGCTGATCAGCCTCGGATCGGTCGTCGTGCTCGGCTTCGTGGCGAAGGCGTTGCTACTGCTGTCGACGGTCAGCGTGCTCGCGATTCCCGTTGCGGCATTTGCGATCGCTCCCGCTGTTGCGATCGACCGGATCGTCGGGGTGGCAACGGGCCTGCTCGCCGCCGTGGTGGTTGCGTTGCTCGGTCCGTTCGATGTGGCGATCGCCCTGATCCTGCTGGTTCAAGTGGCGATCGCAGCGTTCATGGAGCACCCGCATGACCGCGTCCGCGCGATCGCGATCACCGGTGCCGCGACGATCGTTGGCGCGGCTGCCACCTTCGCCGCGCTCGGATATCTGACCATGGGTGGGCTGCCAGCGCTGATCGATCCGCTGCACTCGGGATGGCTCGCCGTGATCGCCGGCCCGGCACTCGGCACCGCCATCGCGATGGCGGCGAGCGGCGCGAACGAGGCGCCGGCGCCCCCGCGACTCGCAGCGCTCGACCACGATGCCGATGCCGACGCCGATACACCCACGCGGCCGCGCTCCGAGCCTGGCACGCCCCAGCCGCGCGTCGCGACGCTGCTCGGAGCCAGCCCGGCGAACCCAGCGGCCGAGCTCGTGGCGGCGCCCGCCAGCGCCGGCTCCAGCGAGCCTTCCGGCGACGCCGCGCCGAGCGGCCCGGATGACGCCACCCCCGTCTTTGCGCAGGAGCCGGTCATCCCGATGCTCGTCGCCGAGCCTCCGCCCGAGGCGCGCAAGCGAGCCGCCACGTTGCCGCCAACTCCATCGCGACGTGCTCCCACGGTTCCCCCGCCCGCGGCGCCCGCGCGCCGAACCCCGAGCTCCCCGCCGCCGACCAGCACCGCACTGCTGACCCGAACGGCAGGCCCACCCTCGCCGGTCACGCTCGACAACGCCGTCACCAATCCACCGCTGAACCGAAGCGCGGGCAGCCGGCCTCCTGCAAGTCAGGCGCGCCGGCCAGCGGCGATGATCGTCGACGAAGACGAGGTGCGTGTGACGCTCAAGCGGATGGCGGTCACGCCGGAGGGCGCTCCGCTCGGCGACGACGACAAGACCCGCGAGACCAAGGCCGCTCCTCCGGGCGAGCGCGATCACGAGCTCGACGATCCTGCGACAACCGTCCCCGTGATGCGCGTGCGCCCGCCGACGCTTCCCGATCCACCGCCTCCTGCCAAGCAGCCGCCGCCCGGCTGGTCCAGAGGGCTCGCCGCCCGCGTCGACGCTGCACTCGACGGCGACGAATGGAGCAACGAAACGCCGGTGGTTGCCCCGACCAAGGCCGAGCTGCGGATCCTGCTCGGCACGCCGGATCCGACCCGCGAGCAATCGATCGAAGAGGTGGAGGCACTGCATCGCGTCGCGGCCGCCGAGGCCGCCGCGGCTTACGAAGCACAGCCCGAGCTGCTGCCGGCACGGCGCCCGCTTCCCAACACCGCCGAGGTAGATCCCGACGACATCGAGGCCGCGATCGAGATCGCACCGCCGGCTCGCAAGCCATCGACCGCGATCGCGGTCGCCAAGACCACGCCGAAGAAACCGGAGTGAGCCGCCGTGCGAGCCATCACCTTCTGGCTCGCCGTGGTCGTGCTGGCATGCTCGCACCCGTCGCCGCCGCGAGCGCCGAGCGAGGCGGTACGCGGAGAGGTGGAGCGCGCGGAGATCGCCGAACGCGCGCGCCAGCACGAGGTCGCGCGCGATCACTACCGGCGTGCGATCGCGCTCGCTCGCGATCCTATGAGTGAAGCGTTTGCCCGTCGCGAGCTCGCCGAGACCCTGATCAGCTGGGGGGAGTACGACGGCGCGGTCCTCGAGCTCGAGGCGGTCGTGCGCCTCGCCCCCGAGCACGCGGCCGCGTGGCACGATCTCGGGTTGCTGTATCACCAGCGCCGGGACGATGTTCGCGCGATCGCCTCGCTCGAGCACGCCCGCATGGCGGCGCCACGCGATCCGCGGCCGCGGATCTCCCTCGCCCTGCTTCGCTGGAAACGGGGCGATTTGTCGGGTGCGACCAGGGAGTATCGCGATCTGCTGGAGCTCGACCTACCGGCCGGGCTCCGGGCAAAGGTGCAATGGGCGCTCGACGAGCTCGCCCGACGGCAGGCGCCGTGACCTTTGCCCGATCGGTGGCATACTCCTCGGCAATGCGCCGCTGGTCCCGGACGATGGCACATGCGCTGTGGGTCGGTGTGGTCGCGGCCACGCTCGCTGCACCGGCTCCTGCCCGCGCGTGGACGTTCGATTGGGCCGGTCACGTCGAGGTCGACGCCGAGGGGCTGTCGAGTGATGACGCTGCCAAGCGGCTCGAGGCCGTTGGCGAGCTCAGCAAGTACGACGTGGCGCTGACCGAGGCCCACTTGCTGCGCGCGCTGCGCGATGACAACGATGCGGTTCGCCACGCGGCCGCGCGCGCTCTCGGCGCCGGCGGATCCACGGCCGCAGTGCCGCTGATGATCGAGTGGCTGTCCGACGCCGATCCGAAGACCCGGCAAGCGGCCGCTGAAGCGCTGGGCGATATCGGGGGGCCGGAAGCAACGGCGGCGCTCACGCGGTCGCTCGGTGATAGCGACGCCACGGTTCGCGCGCGGGCGGTGCGATCGCTTGGAACGATCGGCAAGCGCGGCACCAGCAGCGTCGTGATCGCGCTGATCCCGCGACTGGAGGATGACAAGTCCGATGTCCGCGCGGCCACCATCTTGCAGCTCGAGGAGCTCGGGGACCGGCGCGCGGTGATCCCGCTGGTGGCCAAGTTCAGCGACACGGCTCGTGACGTTCGCAAGGCGGCGGTCCGCGCGGTGGGGAAGCTGCAGGATCGCTCGGCGGTGCCAGCGCTGATCCGCCTGATCGGCGACTCCGACGAGGAGGTCAAGACCGCCGCGGTCGCCGCGCTCGGTAGCCTCGGAGCAGTCGATGCGATCGACGCACTGACCGAGCAATTGAACACCGGCAGCGACGTGTTGCGCCAGAAGGTGGCGTACTCGCTCGGCCAGATCGCAGCGGTCCCGGGCGCCGGCAAGGCCGGCGAGGATGCGATGCGGACGCTGGTCGTGAACCTGGCGCAGTCGCCACAGCAACGCAGCGCCGCGCGCGAAGCATTGCGAGTCGCGGGGAAGGCGGCGGTGCCAGCGCTCGTGGCGCATCTGCAGGGCCGGATCGCGGGCGACGCCGAGACCGTGGTGACGCTGCTGTCGGAGGTGGGCGACGCACGCGCGACCACGACGCTTGCCGCCGAGCTCGAGCGTGGCCGCGTGCCGATGCCGATCGTCCTCAAGGCACTCGGCGCCACCGGCGATCCAGCCGCGCTCGTCCCGGTGCTCGGGACGTTGTCGAGCAAGGATGCGGCGATCCGGGTCGCCGCGATGGAGGCCCTGCGACCGCTGCTCGGCCGTGATGCCCGTGCCGGTGACGTCTTGATCGAGCATCTGTCCGACGACGAGCTCGAGGTCCGCGTGCTCGCCGCGGAGTACCTCGGGATCCTCAGGGTCGCCGCCGCCGGTCCGAAGCTCGCGTCGCTCGCGGGCGTGGGCAACCCCACCCGGCTGCGTCACGCTGCGATCGACGCGCTCGGCGAGATCGGCCGGCCCGAAGGGACCCGCGCGCTGCTCGCGGTGCTGCGTGAAGGCCCGGCGGAGTTGCATGCCTCCGCGGCGACGGCACTGACCTACATCGCCGATCGCGCCGCGATCGCGCCGCTCGTGACGCAGGCGATGCTCGATCGCAGCCCTACCCGGCACGAGGTCATTCGCGCGCTCGGTGGAACGCTGCGGGGCCAGCCGGAAGGCAACGCCCGCAAGCTGCTGCGCCAGCTCGCCCTCGACGGCAACATCAAGGTCAGCCTCAGCGCGATCGGCGGCCTGGCGGCGGCGAACCATCCGGACGACACCAGCTTCCTGCGCACGATGGTCGAGCAAGCCTCGACCGACCGTCGCCGCGCCGCGGCGTGGGCGCTGGGCGAGATGCACGACGCCGGATCGGTGGGCGTGCTCAGCCGCGCGATGTCGAACAAGGACGACCGGCTCGTCGGCGACGCAGCATGGGCGCTCGGTGAGATCTTTGGTCGTGAGCCACATACCGCAGGGCTGACGACGGTCGTCCAGCGCTGGCTCCATGTGACGAAGCACGGCGGCTGGGCCGGCGCGATCAACAGCATGGCAGCGCTGTCGAGGTCGCTATGGGCTCTGCCGCGACCAACGCGTAACCAGCTGCTCGCGGCGCCCAACCGCGCGGCCCTGTTCTCGCTGGCGTTTCACAAGTCGCGGCTGGTGCGGATCAACTTTGCACAGGCGCTCGGCAGTCTTTCGGGAGACGAGGAAGCGGCGAAGGTTCTGGCCAAGCTCCTGCGCGACGACTCGAGCCCGCACGTCCGGATCGCCGCCGCGCGCGCACTCGGCCGCGCGCGCATGGGCAAGCAGGCGCTCATCACGACGGCAGACAGTGATCCCGATCCCAACGTTCGCGCGGCCGCCAAGGCGGCGCAGCCCGGGCTCGCTGGTCCTGGTCCGCGCAACGAGTGGCGGTTCTTCTACGTCGTGGATCCCAACGCCGATGACGCGCCGGTGAGGCAAGAGCGCTATTTCGTGCACACCAGCGATGGGGTCGTGTGGGCCAGCTATACCGACGCGCGCGGCGCGCTGGCCACCGAGCATGCGCCTGCCGGTGAAGCGACGGTCTGGGCCGCGAGCCGCGAAGGCGAGTATTAGCCTGGGCGTTCAGGAGGGCACGAACGTGGTGAACAACCAGCGGCCCTGAGCATCCACCTCGAAGTTGCCGCTCCCGACCTTCTCGAGCTCGCCGGTGGCGTTTCGCCGAACGACCACCCAATCGGTGGCACGGTGACGAGCTCCGTGGATCCCGACGATCTGCTCGTCGCGTGCCGCCGTATAGATCAGCACGCCGCGGTGCGGATCATCTGGGTCGGGGCGACACACGATGAGCGCGAGATCGGCACCGTCAAACCTGCGACCCGCGACCGCGATCCCTGCGGCCGTGATCTTCCAGCCAGCATCGCTGACCATGCGCGCCACGATCGGATTCGTCGACGGACTGCCGAACAGAATGAGCGGCTTGCCCGAAGCCGGCGCGGTGGCCGCGCCACGGAACACGTCGGTGCGTAACGTATCCACGTACGCGCGCAGCGCCTCGGTGCCTTCGCTGTTGCCCTCCGGACCGACGACGGCAGCATCCGTGGGGTCCACTTCGGCAATCGGACCCGGAAACGGAACGCGCGGCAGACCGTTTGCATATCGCTTGGCGACGCCATCGAAGAACCGGACGACCTCCGGGAAGTACGCATCGAGATCGCGGTAGCGGTCGCGCGACCTGCGATAGCGATCGAACAGATCAGCGAGCTCGCCCGCCCACAGAAACCACCGCCGCTGTTCGCCGTGCTGCGCGCTCGCGGCGATCTCGGCGCCCTTTCGATCGCGCAGATACAGCAGCGTGATCGCACGGACACCCGATTCGTACGCCATCGCGTCCCACGCGCCGTAGCCCTGGCGCTTCATGTGAGGGGCGACGAGCGCGTAGATCGCGGAGAGCGACGGTTCGAGCTCCTGGGAATGACGGTCGAACAGCGAATTCACGTAGGAATGCGCGAGCTCGTGCACGAGTAGCTTGATCGTCGATTGACTGGGACGCGGCAGCTGCTTGTCGTCGAGATCCTCGAGCGACACGACCTGATACAGCGCGAGCGCACGGCCGGGGACGTCCGCCTTCGGACCATAGTTCGCAGGCCCGGTGAGCATGCCAGGCACGATCGTGTAGCTGGCATCGGCGACTCGCCCGAAGAAGCCGTCGAACCATCCGACGACGTCTTCATCCACCACGTGGTCGCGGAACCGCGCCTCCACGTGCGCGAAGTACGCCCGGTGCTGCGCGAAGAACGTCGCGAACGCCGACGCCTTGGCGAACGCCTGAAGCTCGGCGACGTAGCCCTCGAGATCCACGTCGCTCCAGCGCTCATCCAATGCCGGCGGTCTCGGGGACAGCGGCATCAGTGGCCTCAGCTGGTCGTCGAGATAGACAGCCAGATCGATCGGCGCATCGAACGCGATGCCATGCTCCTCGCGGAGCCGGCGCGACGTGACGACCGCAGGGTGCTCCTTGAGCGTTTCGAACTGTGCATCGACGTCGCGGGCATATGGAAAGTCCGGCGCCATCCGGTATTCGGGGAACCCGGCGAGCCGCAGCACGATGCACAGCAACTCGACGCGCGGGTCGACACGGACCTTGAACTGTGCTTTGTGGTCCGGCGGGGACAACGCTGCGGCGCGATTCGAACCGCACGCGGCGGCGAGCACAACGCCCAACACGGTAGTGATCGCGATCCTGTCGCGCCAAGGCATCATGCACTGCGGTATTACATACGATAAACAGACTGTCACCGTCTGGGGCGACAAGCCCGTCGCGCGCGCCGGTTACGCCGCGCGCTTGATGCCGTAGTCGCGGCTCGCGAACCCGGCGAGCTCGGCCTCGAGCATGCGCCGGGCGCGAAACAGCCGCGACATCACCGTGCCGATCGGCACGTGCAACGTCTCGGCGATGTCCTTGTAGCGCTCGCCCTGAAGGTCAGCACGCTCGACCACGGTGCGGTATTCGGGACCGAGCCGAGCCAGCGCCGACTTCACCTCGTCACTGAGCTGGTCAGCGACCAGCACCTCCTCGAGATCGTCGGTTCGATCCTGATCGCGGCCGTAGAGCGCGTTCAGGGCGTCGCCCGGGCGCTCGACCGCGAACCGCTGATGCCGGCGGCGCTTGCGATAGCCGTTGATGAAGGCGTTGGTGAGGATCCTGAACAACCACGCACGCACGTTCGAGCCCGGCTCGAAGCTAGCCCAGGCGACCATCGCGCGGAGCAAGGTCTCCTGAACCAGATCCTTCGCGGTGTTCGGATCGCGACTGATTCGCATCGCAACGCCGTACAGCTCCGCCTGGTGAGGGAGGCACGCGATTTCGAACTCGCGATGCGGACGCTCCGGCGTTGCTTCTGGCATCGCACGGAGCGTTCGCGGCGCCGGTGTCCCCTGGCGCCGCACCAGGCGCGAGGTAGCGGGAACGCTGGACGTCTCGGAGCTCGAAATACGTGGCATGCCCACTACAACAGCAGCCGTCGTGCCATCGCTAACCCACTGTTTTCCGCGGCGTGGTTTTCGAGCGAGGCTGCGCAGACACGAGTCGCGTTTCCGCGGAGACGCGGAACGACCGGTGTGAACGCGGGTCCACCCCCGAGCCGGCGTGAGTGGTCACGGCGACGGGATGGCGGGCAGCGTCCACAGATCTCGCAGGTCGCGCTCGTTCGCGTAGATCCGAGACTGCTGCGTGCTGCCGTCGTAGATCCAGCCGTGCTTGGTCGGGTACTGCGAGCCAGTCATCGCTCCGAACACTGCCATCGGGCGGCCCGCAGCGGTGCAATACACGTCGACCCGCGCCTTCAAGAAGATGTCCTTCCGCTTGCGCTCGGTCAGCGTCACGGGGGTGAATCCGATCGTTTCGAAGGTCGGATTCGGATGGCCCGACATCACGTAGCTGAGCGAACGGGTCTTCATGTCACTCGACAACGTGATCCGCTTGGCGACGGGATTTGCGATGCCATAGAGCCCGAACTGCTCGAGCCCAGGCTTGACGACCGCGTTGGCGCTGTCGATCGCAGGCACCCACATACTGCCGAACGGGTCGCAATGGGTCTTCAGGGTGATCTTGGAGTAGACGCGGTACTTCGTGGTCTTCTCGGATGCTCCGTCCAGAGAGTTCACAGGCGTGCCGTCCACCGGCGTGAAGTTGATGAATGCGTACCAAGCGGGAAGCACCAACGGCGAGCCGACGGGCGGCAGCCTGTCATCTCCTGCCGTCGACTGGATCATCAGCTTGCTGTAGACCTGAAACTCGCGGCGGTTCGCATCCGTGATGGCGCTCTCGATCGTACCGAGCCCTTCGTCATCGTCGCCGTCGCCCAGGTCGTCCCCTTCGTCGCCGAATTCTCCGAGCTCGTCGATTGCTTCATCGTCTGGTGCAACGCATGACACCGCACCAAACACCGCCATCACCATCGCCACTGCCATCAGATCTTGTTCGCGCATGTGCTCTCCGTTGTGGTTGGGACCATCCCGCCGCCGCCGTTCGGACTCCGAACAAAGCAACTGCAGGGCCACCCTGGTGGCGTGCGCCGCGATCGGGCAGCCGCGTAGTTGACTGCGATCGCGTCCGATCAGCCGGGGAGGTTGCGCATGAGCCTGCGCAACGTTCACCCGGGCTGGAGACAGCTGGCCATACCCGTACCGTCGCGGCGTTACTTTGCGGCGGCCATCGCCGCGTCTGCGCCGAGCTGAAGGATGATATCGAGCTGGAGTCCCGGGAACTTCGCCTTCATCTTGGTCTGCACGTCGGCCGACGTCTTCGCCGACGCGACCGCGGCATCGAACGCTTCGAGGTAGTCGCGTGTAGCCTTCAGGCTCGCCACATCGTTCGCCGCCTTGGGATCCTTGTGACCTGCGATCACGGTGGTGGGCCCGAGTGCCGCGAGCTCGTCGATCGTCTTGATCCAGGCCTTGCGTTTGGCCGCGTCGGCTTCGGCGGTCCATGGATGGACGCCGCGATAGACGATGTCCCCGGCAATGACGGTCTTGATCGATGGGATCCACACGTAGGAGTTATCCGGCGAGTCGCCCTGGACGGGGCCGTGGATCTCGAGGGTTTGCCCCTCGAGCATGAGCGTCGCCACCTGGTGCGCGCTCGGAAGCGTCGGCTGGCTCGGCACCAGCTCGCCGTACATCGGGCCCCACTGCTTGACCTTGCCTTTCCAGGTCTTCTTGATCTCGGCCGCTGCTCCCGGGAGCGCCCACAGCTTGGCCTTTGGAAACGCCGCGCGAATCACGCTGAGGCCGAAGTAGTGATCTGGGTGAAAGTGCGTGATGTACACCGCGGTAAGCTTCTTCTTCGACTCGAGCACCATCGCGACCAGCCGATGTGCATCGGCCAGCGTGAACTGCGCGTCGATGAGGATCGCTTCCTTGTCGCCCGAGACCAGCGTCGAGTTGACGAGGAACCCGCCCGGGGACCCGGTGTAGACGGTCGTGGTGAGCTTCGCGTCGGCGGTCGCCGTTCCAGCGGTGGCGAGCGCGGCCGTGACGATCAGAGTTGAGAGCTTCGACATCGACATGGGCAGGTCCTTTCGTGGATGGCCGCACCTTAGCGATTTGGCCCCACGGCCCACAGGCCGGAACGCGCGGCGCGATGGTTAAAATCGGCGGTCGGAACAACCGATCGATGGACGGACACGGCGCCGGAACCCGAGCGGCGTCTCCCCGGTGTGGTGTCGAAAGAACTTCACCAGGTTGGTCGGCTCCTCGAACCCTGTCCGCTCGGACAGCTCCTTGATGGACAGCTCCGTGTGCGCGAGCAGACGCTTTTGCTCGAGGATCACGCGCTCGTCGATCACCTGCTTGGTGCTTCGACCGGTCTCGGCGACCAGCAACTCTGCCAGCCGACGAACCGAGATCCCGGACTGCCGTGCATAGTGGGCCACCGATCGCGTCGTCGTATGGTCGCGCTCGAGCACGGTGAAAAAGCGCGCCAGGCTCGAGACCGGCGGCTGCCATCCGGCGAGCCGTTCGGCATGGAGCAGCAGCGCACGCAGCAGCGCCGCGATCAGCCACGGCTGCTGGCGATCGAACGGCCGGGCGTGCTCGCGCTCGAGTTGTTCAGCCAAGGTCGCTAGCTCTCGTTGATCAGCCGCGCTTACCGCGATCGCTGGCGCCACGCGCGTCGGTGCCAAGATCGCCGGCGTCACCAGAGGATCCGCGCCGCCCGGCTGGCCGATGAACTCCGGCGTGAACAGCAGCATCCACGCGTCGATCGACCGATCCGGCATGAACTGCTGGACCCGCCCCTTGGCCACAACCGTCAAGGTCCTCGCGCCCAGCGGCACCGGCGTGAAGTCAACCACCAGCTTGCCGCGCCCGCGAATCCCCACGTAGACCGTGTGGAACTCCGGTCGTTGCGGCGTCTCGAGCTCGTGATCGAGTGCGCGCCGATCCGCTCGCTCGTAGAGTGCGCTCAGCCGGAACAGCTCGAACCCTAGCGCCGGCTTGAGATTGTGCCGGAACGGTAGGCTGCGAATGCTGGACGCCGGTCGAGCCACGAGCCCCGATCACGCTCGAAAATCAGCGAGCACGCCTGCGATCGCCGCAGGCAGATCGGTCGACAGTGCGCCGCGATCGCCGTGGCGGGTTGCCAGCAGCTCGCCGGCGCGGCCGTGGACGAACGCACCGGCACGCGCGGCGTCGAGCGGTGGCGCGCCCTGGGCGATCAGCGCGCCGATCGTCCCCGCGAGCACGTCGCCCGTGCCCCCGGTGGCGAGCGCTGCGCTGCCGGACGGGTTGAGCCAGCACAGCTCACCGTCGCAAACGACCGTCCGCGCGCCTTTGAGGACGACGACCGCGTTGGTAAGCGCGGCGAGCTTGCGCGCCGCAGCGAGTCGATCGGCCTCGATCTCGTTCACCGTGCGGCCGAGCAACCGCGCGGCCTCTCCGGGATGTGGCGTGATCACGACCGAGCACACCGCGTTCGCGAGCCGCGCGGGATCGCCGGCAACGAGGTTCAGCGCATCGGCGTCGATCACCGCTGGGACCTTCGCCGCGAGGACCTCGGCGACCCATCCCGCGTGCGCCGCCGCCGTACCGAGCCCCGGACCGATCACGACGGCGCGCTTGCCGTCGAGCAGCTTCGATACCCCGGCATCGATCACGGCCGTCATCACGGCGTCCGATTCGCGCGGCTCACCGCCATCGTTGGCGAGCGTGCACAGCCCCGCACCAGCGCGCAGGGCGGCGATCGCGGACAGCCACCCTGCCCCGCGCATCCCCGGCATGCCGCCGATCACGACGACGTGGCCGCGTGTCCCCTTGTGATCGAGCGCGTGGCTGCGAGGAATCATCGCAGCGACGTCGCCATCCTCGACCAGCGCTGCGCACGGCCGCACCGCATCGATCGCGCGTTTCGGCATTCCGATCTCGGCAACATGGACATCGCCACACGACGCAAACCCAGGCGCGCCGACCAACGCAATCTTGAGCGCAGCCATCGTAACGGTGCAATCCGCGGTCACCATCACGCCAAGCGTTTGGCCGGTGTCGGTCGCGAGCCCCGATGGAATATCGACCGCCAGCCGCAACGCCGCGGCATTGATCGCAGCGACCAGCACCGCAAAGTGGCCTTCGATCGGCCGCGTCAGTCCAGTGCCGAACATCGCATCGATCGCGAGCGCACTCTGCGCGATCCCCGACGCCTGGGCGGACGCCTGATCTCCCGTCGACACCATGCAAACCACCCCCCCAACGCGCTCGAGCACCTCGAGATGAGCACGTGCATCACCGCGCACTGCGTCGCGTGCAATCGCCAGGTACACGGTCGCGTCGACATCGCGGGCGCGCAATACCCGCGCCACCACGAACCCATCCCCGCCATTGTTGCCGGGGCCACACACGACGGCGACCGGGCCCCGCCGGCCATCGAGCATGCGCAGCGCGGCCTCGGCCACCGCACGTCCCGCGGTCTCCATCAGCGTGAACCCCGGGATCCCGATGTCATCGATCGTCGCGCGATCGATCGCGCGCATCTGCTCGGCAGTGACGATCGGTTTCACTCCGAGAGCCTACCAGGAGCTACACGCAACTGTCGGCGAGTGCCTTCGCGATGTCCTGCGCCCAGACCTTGATCCGCGCCTCGTCGCTGCCCTCGATCATCACGCGAACCTTGCTCTCCGTCCCGCTATAGCGCACGAGCACGCGGCCGTCTTCGCCGAGCTCGCGCTCGACGTCGGCGATCATCTTCTGGACCGCCGGGAGCTGATCGAGTGGGACCTTCTTGCCGACCGCGGTGTTCACCAGCACCTGCGGCGTCCGAGTCATCACGCCAGCGAGCTCCGACAGCGGCCGTTGCTCACGCGCCATGATCCCGAGCACGTGCAGCGCCGCGACGATCCCGTCTCCGGTGGTCGCGTGGTCGAGAAACACCAGGTGCCCGGACTGCTCGCCACCGAGATTGTAGCCGTTGCGGCGCATCTCCTCGACGACGTAGCGGTCGCCGACCTGGGTGCGCACGACCTTGCCACCGGCCGCCTTGATCGCGCGCTCGAGCCCGATGTTGGACATCACCGTGGTCACCAGCGTCTTGTGCGCGAGCTGCTCGCGCTTGATCATCCGGGTCGCGCACAACGCCATCACCGCATCGCCATCGATCACGTTGCCATGCTCGTCGCACAGCACCACGCGATCGGCGTCGCCGTCGAGCGCGACCCCCAGGTGTGCCTCGTGCACTTTCACGGCCTCGGCCATGGTTTCGGGGTGGAGCGCGCCGCACCGCGAGTTGATGTTCTTGCCATTCGGGTTGGTGTGGATCGCGAAGACCTTGGCGCCGAGCTCCTCGAACACCAGCGGCCCGACGCGATACCCTGCCCCGTTCGCGCCGTCGACGACGATCCGCAGGCCGTCGAGCGTGAGCTCGCTGGGAAACGTGCTCTTGCAATACACGACGTAGCGCCCGCGAGCGTCCTCGATCTTGCGGCTATAGCCGACGTCGGCCGGCGCCGCGCGCTGGTTGTCGAGCTCGGGCGAATTCATCAGCGCTTCGATCTCGGCCTCGACATCGTCGGGCAGCTTGTAACCGTCGCGCGCGAACACCTTGATGCCGTTGTCCTGAAACGGATTGTGGGACGCCGAGATCACCACGCCCGCATCGCACCGCATCGATGATGTGATGAACGCGATGCCAGGCGTGGGCAACGGTCCCGTGAGCCAGACGTCCGCGCCCATCGCGACGATGCCAGACGCCAGCGCGGACTCGAACATATATCCGGATAGCCGGGTGTCCTTGCCGATCGCGATCCGCGTGTGGCGCCCGCGCTGCTTCAGCCGGGCGGCGATCGCCATCCCGAGCCGCATCACGGTCTCGCCGGTCATCGGCTCGAGGTTCGCGACACCGCGCATCCCGTCGGTGCCGAACAGCGTACGTCCGTTGCTCATGTGCGATCGTTGGTAGCACGGCTTGCGGCGGCCTGTGCGGCGGCTTCCGTACGGATTTGTGTAAGCGACGCGCTCACTACGGAGTTGTTGGCGCGACCTTCACGTGCTCGGGCGACAGCTGCACACCGATGCCCGGCAACAGCTTGCCATCGACCTGGACTTCGACCTCGCGAGGCCGGCGATCGCCCGGCACGATCCGGACGAACGGTAACACCGCCTGCTTCGCCTTCTCCACGGCCAACAGCGAACCGGTCACCGTGACATCGATCTGGCTCGGCATGACGGTCCACTTCGCAGGGTCGATGCCATCGCCACGCACCGAGACCGCGAGCCCCGCGAGCTTGCGCGTCACCAACTCCTCGTGGATCTCGACGTGAACCGACACGTCCTTCTCGCTGAGCAGCTCGATGCCGTTGGGCTCGAGGAGCTTTGCGGGCTGGGTGAAGCTCTGGTCGCGGTTCTCGATCGGCACCACCTCGGTGCGAATCTCCGATAGCGCCGCGATCAACCGCTCCGGACCACGCACCTTCGCGGTGGTCGGGGATGGCTCGACCTGACCGACGATGTAACCGTGGGTCGGACGGCCGCCCGTGATCGCCGTGACCTCGACGAGCTTCTCGGCGTTGTTATCGAACAGCACTCGCACCGAGCTCGGCGTGATCGCCGTCACCGTGAATCCCGATGGAACATCGATCATGTTCGGATCGAGCTCCACCTCGTTGCCGCGGACCGAGCGCAGATCCAGCGTCATGCGGTCGATCGAGCGCTCATCGAACTTGCGCAGTCTGCGCCACGGTCCCTTGATCGTCACGCGCGCCTCTTCGAGTCGCTCCGAGACCAGGACCTTGCCATCGGGCACCAGCGTGTCGACGCCGACGCGCACCGTGATCTCGCGATCCTTGTCGTCACTGACCAGCAGAAACACGGTGACCGCGAGCACCATCGACAGGAACTTGAGCCCGAGGTTGTCGAACATCGCCTCGCGCAGCCAGCGCCGCACCTTGCCGCCATCCGGCGCGGGCGGACGCACGGGTGGCGGCTCGACGGGCCGGTTCTGCCGTGCGGGAGCACGCCCCAGCGCACCGATGGTGCCCGGGCGAGTCATTGCGCGGCCTCCGCTGCAGCGGGCTCGACGCGAGCCTCCGAGATGCTCGCGATCGCCTTGCCGACCTCGGCCGCCGCCGCCGCCTCCTGCGCCATGTCATCGGTCGCACGCCCACCGGCGAACAGGCCGATCAGCGCGCGCCGCAGGATCACCGGCTCGAGGTCGCGGGCGATCGATCCCTTGAAACATAGCGAGATCTCACCTCGCTCCTCGGACACGACGACGACGACGGCATCGGTGTCCTCCGTGATCCCCAAAGCTGCGCGATGCCGCGTGCCGAACTCGGGGCCGAGATCGGTTGCACGCGACAGCGGCAACAACGCGCGGGCGAGCTCGATCCGATGGTTCTTGCCGATCACCACCGCGCCGTCGTGGAGCTCGTTATCGCGCCGGGGCACGAACAGCGACACCAGCAACTGACGAGACAGCGCGGCGTCGATCCGGGTGGCGTCGTCGACGAACTCCTCGAGCGCGGCGTCGCGCTCGAACACGATGATCGCGCCGATATTGGCGCGTGCGAGCTGGGCCACTGCCGCCACGACTTCATCCACCGTGTTGGTGGTCTCCTGCTTGCGACCAAACGGCATGACGTTCTGGCCGAGCCTGCCCAGCGCACGCCGGATGTCGGCCTGGAACACGACGATGATCAGGATGATGAAATACGAGATGAAGTTATCGAGCAGCCACGACACCGTGGATAGCTCGATGCGTTCCGCCACGAAGAACGCCGCACCGACCAGCACGATGCCGACCACCATCTGCGCGGCGCGGGTGCCCCGGATCGTCAGCAGCAGCCGGTAGATCAAGTAATAGACGAGCGCCACATCGACGACCGTCGTGACGACGGTGCCTACGGTGAGGCTGTCCCAGAACTCCTTGAGCGCGGCCATAACGAACCGGAGCCAACGCTCGAGCCGATCGCGTTGCCCCTACAGTTTGGTGTACACCGCGAGTGCGGCCTTGAGCAACGCAACGTTATGGGTACGGACCACGCTGGCGCCGGCTCGCACAGCGCCGAGGCTCACCCCCACCGAAGCGGCATCGACCGCGGCCATCGAGGGAGTGCCCGGATCGCCGCCCCGTGCGCTCGAGCCGCAATCGCGGAGAACGCGATGCACAAACCGCTTGCGACTCGCCCCGATGACGACCGGGCAGCCGACCCGCTCCGCAAGGTCGCGCGACCGCCGCACCAGCTCCAGATTCGCCTCAGGGTCGGCACCCTTACCGAATCCCAAGCCGGGGTCGACCCACGTGCGCGATCGCACCGCAGGTGGCAAGGCAGCGACGCGCGACGCGAGCTCCGCGGCGATCTCGGTCCACGGCACCGCGGCTTCCGCAGCGAACACCTCATCCAAGGAGCGACCACGCAGATGGCCGGCGATGTAGGTGATCCCCGGGTCCACCGCGGCCTCGACGATGCGCGGATCGAACAACCCGCCCGAAATGTCATTGATGATCGAGGCACCGGCCGCGACCGCATCCCGCGCCACATCCGCTTTGGTGGTGTCGATGGAGACCACTGCGCCTGCGCGTACCAGGCGTTCGATGACTGGCATCACGCGGGCTGACTCCACGACCGCGGTCACGGCGTGGGCACGGGGGTTGGTCGCCTCGCCGCCGACATCGAGGATGTCTGCGCCGTCATCGATGAGTGCAAGCCCGTGTGCCACCGCGGCATCCGGATGGAGGAGCTCGCCGCCATCGGAAAACGAATCGGGGGTGACATTCACGACCCCCATGACCAGGGCGGGCACCAGCGTCGCGATCATGAGGACACCGTCGACCGTCGAGCCCGGTCGCACCGGTTCGCGAGTGCCGGTGTCCTTGAATCCCGACGACAGGTAGAGCTCCGCGGCTCCCGGGTTGTCGATCGTCACATGCAACGACAACCTGGCTACATGATGGGCCCGCGCCCAGAACGTCGCGGCCCGCAGCAGTGCACGTGCCACGCCCATCCTTCGCACCTGTGGTGCGACCCACATCGCGTACAGGTTCGCCGATCGATACGGCTCGGGCCCGGCCGGATCGAGCACCACCATCGCCATCCCGACCGGATTTCCCGCGTGCTCGGCAATGAGCTGCGTGCGATCCGGCCTGGGCGCGACCCGCTCGCTCCAATCGGCGTCGGTCCGTGCGGTTGCCGCCTCGAGCGTCTCCGCGAAGGCGTACGGCGCGTCAGCCAGCGCTCGCAATCGCAGCGCGCGCCAGGTCTCCCAGCGGTCACCGACAGGTCGGACCGTGACGCTGCGCATCACGCGCCGCAGTATGCATCACCGCTGCGATCGACACCGCGCAAGGTGAGCGAAATCCAGGTCCCAGGCTGGCGAGCAACCGAAGTGGTCAGGGCTCGGCTGGACGCTACGCCGGCGCTACGCCGGCTCCGGCGACGGATCTTTCTTGCCGAGCGGGGGCAGGATCGGCCGCTTGTTGCGGGCCTCCTCCGCTTCTGCTGCTGCCTGCTCGCGCTTCTTGGCCGCGACCGGCCGCTCGAGCTTGCCGCCACGCAGCAGCACGTCGATGTCGTCGCCGTCGATCGTCTCGTACTCGAGCAAGGCGTCCGAGATCTTGTCGAGCTCGGCGCGGTGCTGATTGAGGATCGAGGTCGCGCGCTCGTACTGCTCGGTGACGATCCGGCGGATCTCGGCGTCGATCCGCATGGAGGTGTCTTCGCTCAGCGGGGCGCCATTCGAGAAGTCACGGCCGAGGAACACCTCGTGCTTGCCGCTCGAGAAGTTGAGCGGGCCGAACTCGTCGCTCATCCCCCACTCGGTGACCATCGATCGGGCGAGCTCGGTGGCGCGCTCGATGTCGTTGCCGGCGCCGGTGGTCTTCTGACCAAACACGATCTCCTCGGCGACGCGGCCGCCCATCAGGATCGCGATCTGGTTGAGCGCGAACTCGCGGGTCATGTTCAAGCGATCTTCCGGCGGCAGCTGCTGGGTGACGCCGAGGGCGCGACCGCGCGGGATGATCGTCACCTTGTGGACCGGGTCGGCCTCGGCGCCTGCAAACCGCGCAACGAGCGCGTGACCGGCCTCATGAACCGCCGTGGTGCGCTTCTCCTTCTCGGAGATGATCATCGAGCGACGCTCGGCGCCCATCAGGACCTTGTCCTTGGCCTCCTCGAAGTCGTTCATCTCGACCTTGTCCTTGTCACGCCGCGCCGCGATCAGCGCCGCTTCGTTGACGAGGAATTCGAGGTCAGCACCCGAGAACCCAGGCGTGCCGCGGGCCAGGACCTCGAGGTCCACGGTCGTCGACAGCGGAACCTTCTTGGTATGGACCTGGAGGATGCCGATCCGGCCGCGGAGATCCGGGCGCGGCACCACGATCCGGCGATCAAACCGACCGGGTCGCAGCAGCGCCGGGTCGAGCACGTCGGGACGGTTGGTCGCGGCGATGATGATCACGCCGTCGTTCGACT
>JBFWXW010000024.1:0-87636 GCA_050187075.1 Kofleriaceae bacterium
CGGCTTGCCCTCGGACGTGCCGGTGTGGACGAACCGCAGCGAGTCGCCCTTGGGCATCGCCGCCATGTGGTCGTGGGTCTCACCGGCGTTGGTGACCGAGAACCAGTGATAGGTGCTGGTGTTGGGCTCCCAGCCAAACAGGTCGGTCTCCTCGTAGCTGTTCAGCCCGGGGATACCGGTCAGGCGCAGCGCGCACGTCACGCCGAAGTTGCTCGGCGTTCGCTTGCACGACCAGGTCCCGTCGACCTTGGCCTTGCCGCCTCCGGCCGAGGCGGTGCCGGCAAGCTTCCAGGTTCCGACCAGACAGTCCATTGCCTTGACCGGCGGGGGGAGGTCGTCGGCGCGGGCGCCGAGCGGTGAGAGCACAGCCGCGAGGGTGAGTAGCGAAGTTGCGTAGTTCATGACCAATCGTCCTTTCACCCATCAGGCGTGACGATCGGTGGCACATTGTTCCAGTTGACGGAACTTCGCGCACGGCCTCGAGAATTCACCCGGCCGAGCGAGCCGGCACGGCGCACTCGCCGTCCTCGCACGCCGCCTCGGAACCGACGATCGCGCTGGCCGCAGCCGGGCGGCTGACCGGCTGCAGCTTGTGCTGTTCGGCTTCGATCAACAGCGCGGCGATCTCGGCACCGAGCGCGAGATCCTCGTGCGCGCCGAACACCTGCCGACGCAGCCGCCCGGCCGCGTCGATCAAGATCGTGGTCGGTGTTCCGCGCATCGCGTACCGCCTCATCGTGACCGGAATGCCATCGGGCTCATCGCTCGGCCGATCCACGCCCACCGGAAACGTGATCCGGTACTCGTGGAGGAACGCCTCGAGCGAGGTTGGCGTCATCGCGGCGTGGTGCTCGAACACCGTGTGCAGCCCGATCACCTTCAGCCCCGGGCCACGAAACATCTCGTTGACCCGTTGCATCTGGGGGATCCCGCGCATCACGCAGCCCGGGCACAACATCTGGAAGGCGTGCACCACGATCACGTTGCCACGCAGCGACGCGACACTCGGTGACTCGTCGGTGTTGAACCACTGCGAGATGTCCCACTCGGGTGCCGGGCGCAGCGAGCTGTCGTCGGTGCCGCGCATCAGAAATCCCCCGCGGTGACGTAGGGCTGGGTCCACAGCGTCATCTGCAGCAGGCACGACTTCACCCACGCGGCATGCATGTGCTCGACGTCTTCCTTGCTGTGCCCCTTGTTCGCGAGGAATGGCTTGAGCGTATGCGTGACCGGGAAGATCACCGCGAACAGGTAGCGGAACGGCACGACCGCCGTGCTGGGGACGTTGTCGGTCTGGTTCTTCTTGGCGCGATGATGCCGCAGCCCGATCTCGTGCTGATAGTCGAGCCAGCGCTGGTCGTAGTTCGCCTGCGCGGTGTCGAGGATCCATTGACCGAACCGGCGACGGACGGCACCGAGATAGTCGCCGATCGGTTGTCCGTCGCTCGGACGCGTGAACGATGCCACCAGGTGCGGTGATCCGCCGATGAAGCCGTACCAGACGTCGAGGATCGCCTCGACCTGATCCTTCAGGACGTCGTGCGACATCTTCAAGTACTTGACGTCATCGTCACCGAACAACGCACTCTTCTTCATGAGCTCGAAGTCAGCGACCGAAACGGGGGAGCGTGCGAGGGATGGGCTTCCGTACGTGTAACCTGGGATCGACATGGGTTCCTCCTGCCATGGGGGGGCCATCGCACACCCGTCGCGAGAGCTCGCGCGGGCAGCGTGGGCGATGAACCAAACGATGGACGTGAGAGATCAGGGCTGCGCGATGAACGCGAGCCAGTTGGCGTCGCGCTCGGGCTTCGCAGCCTCGGTGTGCTCGGGACAATCGAGTCGAAGATGATGATCGGCGAGCGGTGCGTCGACGAGCGCACAGTGATGCGGCGCCGGCCCGTCATGGACATTGGGCCGGAACGACGTGCATGTGATGCACATCTTGCTGACCGGGATCTGACCGGCCTCTTGCATCATCCGGATCATCTTCAGCAATGCTTTGTTGAACGCTTGCTGCTCGGGCTCGGACAGCGAGGACACGGCCGCAGATAGAAACTCCGGCCACGTCTTGGTCTTGGCCGCGAGCTTGCGCCCCAGCTGGGTGAGCTCGATCAAGGTCGCTCGCGGGTGGCGCGGGTCTGGCTTCTTGCTGGCGAATCCTTTCGCGACGACCACGCGCACCGAGTCGCTCACCGTGGCCATCGTGACCCCGAGTTGCTTGGCCAGCTCGCTCACGGTCAGCGCGCCACCTTCCGCGAGCGCGCCGATGATCTGAGCCTGCGTCGGCGACAGTCCTTCCTCATTGGCCTGCATCCACGCCTGGTGCTTCATCGCGAGGCCGAGCTTGTGCAGCGCCTTCGCGATCCGGCGGTCGATCGGCTCGGAGTTCTCATCGAAGAACGAAAGATGAACGCGAGCAGCCATAGACCCTTTGTAGATTAGGACTCCTAATACGTCAACAACGATTTTCGCTTCCGACGCGTGGGCCCGTGTGACCGTGCGCGTTGGCTCGTGCGTCTACACGCACGCATAGCTACCACCCGTCGCAAGGAAATCCGCCCCATTGGCGCGGCATGGTTCGAGCAAAAGACGACGATCGAAAGGAGCCTGCGTCATGGAAGTTCTCTGGATGCTCATCATCGGTCTCGTCGTCGGAGCGTTG
This sequence comes from Kofleriaceae bacterium, assembly GCA_050187075.1. GTDB lineage: Bacteria > Myxococcota_A > Polyangia > Haliangiales > Haliangiaceae > JABFXX01. The sequence continues at coordinate 2,666 of JBFWXW010000024.1, forward strand.
GCGAAGCTAGTCATGCCGGGTCGGGATCCGGGCGGCATCTTCATCACGATGCTTCTCGGCGTTGCCGGCTCGCTGATCGCCGGATTTTTGGGCCGGCAGCTCGGCTGGTACGCCAGTAACGAGGGCGCCGGGTTCATTGCGTCGATCTTGGGAGCGGTGCTGCTGCTCGCCATCTATCGCGCGGTGACCGGACCACGACGAGTGACCTGATCAACCTGCGCCCACTGCAGTCACGCGCGCATCCCGAGCACGTGCTCCTGTTGCGCGTGGCTGCAGTGGGACGGCGGTCGCTCACCAGGGATGGTGAGCGACTTTTGTCGATCAGTACGTCGATCAGTAACGGTCAGTCACCGTCGGTCAGTCAGCGTAGGCGTATGCGGTCGCCGAGATCGCCCACTTCCCCTTCAGCGGTTCGATCTTGTTGATGTCGTAACGGAACGAGTGCTCACCCGGGCCCCACGCCCCCGAGATCAGCTTCGGCGCGGTGACCGCGCCCGGACACCAGTTCGCCCGCGGTGCTCGAACGCTGGATTGCAGGCCGGTCGGATTCTGCGCGCAATAAGACGTGGCGGAGGTGTCACACATATGAGCGCACGACGGGATCCACGGTTGAAACGCCTCGACCTGCTGATCGTCGACGAACAGCGTGTGATCGCGCGCGCAGAACTCCTCGGCCGGGCCGATGCAGTCGGCGTCGCCGGCGCCGCCACCGTGGCCGGTCGCGCGGTATTCGATCGCTCCCCTGGTCGTCCCCGCTGGAAACGTGAACGGGATCGCCGGTTGTCCGTTCATCGTGTCGGTACGCAACACCATCGGGATCGCGGCGAGCACCTTGCGAGGCGGCGTTCCCGGCGTCGCGTGGAGCTTGCCGGTGATGTTGAAGCCGCCGTTCGATCCGGTGACCTGGCCGGTCGTATCCGAGAACGTCGAGATGTACACCTCGATCTGGTGGGTCCCGGGCGGGAGCGCGTTGGCTAGATCGGTGATGTCGAGCTCGACGTGCGATGGCCCGCCGAACGGCGTCGCCGCGCGCATGATCTCGAACCCCGGGTCTTGACCCTCGCTGCGCGCGGGATCGACGGTGATCTGGTAGAGCCGATCGAACGCATCGCAGTCGGCGGGCCAACGCTCATCTTCGGGCGGCGGATTGGTTTGCCACGACTCGAACGGGAAGCACGTGGTCGCGAGATCGAACGTCAGCTTGACGTCGCCGAACGGACCATCGTGCAGATCGAGCGGCGCGTAGATCCGCTGATAATTCGGCTGATCCGGTTTGCTGTTGATCCGCGTGTTGTCGAACAGCGTGACGGCGTACGCGTTCGCAAAGACGGTTCCGCTGTCCACGTTGTCGGAGGTGTTGTTGTCGCCGCAACCCGTCGCCACCAGCGAGGCCAGTACAAGCGCGCCAGAGCTTCGTTTCATGCGGGCCTTGTAACACCTCGAACGGCGCTACCCGAAACACTTCTCTCGCATGAGCCGGCGTCAGGTGTTGTCGTCGCGCCGCACGGCCTGTCGCACGCAGGTGTCGACGTGTTCGATGTCATGATGCCGCGATGACCCAACCGTGGATCCGAGAGCTCGAGCAGCTCAAGACCGAGCGCCTGGTGCCGATGCTCGGTGCTGGCCGGACATCGCTTGTCGACGGAACCATCGGCGATGCGAGGTCCCTGCTCCAGGTCGCGCTGGCCAACGAGATCAACGTGAGCGAGCTCGCCGCAGCGTGGATGCCGAGCACACCCGAGATCGACGTCAAGCTTGCGTTCGCGCGGCAAGCCGGCGACGAGGCAAGCCATTTCCAGCTCGTCGCGGATCGATTGGCGGCGCTGGGCTTCGATGTGTCCGAGTTTCGTGCGCCGGGCGAAAATCCGCTGTTCCAGTACATGAAGAGCCTCACCACCACCGTGGAGCGCATCGCGGCGGGATTGTTCACGCTCGAGTCGATCGCGCACGGAGTCAACGAGAACTTCATCGCGTTTTGCGAGCGAGCCGGTGACCGCGAGACCGTGCGCATCTATCGCGAGTACATTCAGCCCGACGAGCTCGCGCATCAGCAGCTCGGCACGCGGCTGCTCGCCAAGTACGCCGTGACCGATGAGCACAGGCGTGCGGCGCACGTCACGGTTGGCAAGGTGCTCGAGCTGGCTCATGCGACCCGGGCCCAGGCGTCGGCGAGGCTGGGCACGGCGTGCTTTCCAGGCTGCTGACGCAGTGGCTCGACGAGCTGCCGCCATTTGGTGGCGGTCACCCTCAGTGGGGCCGGTTGTCACGGCTGGGACACGCGTAAGTCCGCGATCTCGTCACGGCGCCATGCGGGGTTGGGATCGGCCCGCAGTTTGCTCGTCTGTCGCCCATGGCTCGGCTCGTGATGCTCGCAATGCTGTGCGTCACGACGGCCGCCTGGGCGGACAATAGCGGTCCCCCCGTCGAGGAGGCGGTGTCGACCGGCGATGATTGTGGGCTAGGTCTCGAGAGTGCACTCGCATTTGCGCTGATTCTCGTGCCGCTGATCCGCAACCTGCGTAGCGACGCCACGGCGCCCACCGAGTAACGCGCGCACCCCGTCGAAGTACGCAATACTTCGCCGCATGGGCCCGCGTGATTACGACTACGTCGTCATCGGCTCCGGCTTTGGCGGGAGTGTCTCGGCGTTGCGGCTCGCCGAGAAGGGCTACTCGGTCGGCGTCATCGAGATGGGACGTCGCTGGAACGCCGAAGACTTCCCCAGGACGACCTGGAACCTGCGCCGGTGGATCTGGCGCCCTGGGCTCAAGCTGTTCGGGTTCTATGACATGCGGCCGTTTCGGCACGTGATGATCCTGTGCGGCAACGCGGTGGGTGGTGGCTCGATCACCTACGCGAACACGATGCTGGTTCCACCGCCTGCGGTGTGGCGACACGGATCGTGGGCGGGGCTCGCCGAATGGGAGCACGAGATGCCGAACCACTATGCGACGGCGCGCCGCGTGCTCGGGGTCAACGAGAACCGGATCCTCGGCGACGCCGATCACATGCTGAAGAGGATCGCCGACGATCAGGGGTTCGGTGACTCGTTCTACAAGACCGATGTGGCCGTGTACTTCGGCGCGCCCGAAGATCCGCCGGGGACGACGCGGCCGGATCCGTACTTCGATGGTGCCGGGCCGCCGCGCTCGAGTTGCATTGGCTGCGGCGGATGCATGGTCGGTTGTCGATTCAACGCCAAGAACACGCTCGACAAGAACTACCTGTACCTCGCCGAGAAGCGCGGCGCGCATGTCATCGAGCAGACCCGTGTCGTCGACGTTCGGCCGCTCGGTGCGAGCGACGGCTCCGAAGGTTACGAGCTCACCGTCGAGAGCTCGACGGCATGGTGGCTCAAGCGTCGGCGCAGGATCACCGCACGCCACGTCGTGCTCGCGGCATCGGCGCTCGGTACGATGGATCTGATGCTGCGCGCCAAGCAGCGCGGCTCGTTGCCCAACGTTTCCGATCGCCTCGGCCACGACGTCCGGACCAACTCCGAGTCGATCGTCGGCGTACGGTTTCACGGCGATGACGTCGACATGTCCAAGGGCATCGCGATCGGCTCGGGAATCCACATCGATCAGTTCACGCACATCGAGGCGACCCGCTACTCGCGGGGTTCCGACGCGATCGGGCTGATCGCGACCATGCTGGTGACCGGCGCCGGCTGGAAGCGGATCGCGACGTGGATGGGCACGGCGCTGCGCCATCCGATCCGGTTCGCGCGCGCAGCATGGCCGTTCGGTTTCGCGAAGCAGACGTTGATCCTGCTGGTGATGCAGACGATCGATGCATCCCTGAGGTTCGAGCTGCGGCGCCGCTGGTTCTGGCCGTTCCGCAAGCTGCTGTGCACGTCGGGCGTGCGGATCCCGACCAACATTCCGGCGGCCAACACGCTCGCCCAGCGGGCCGCCGCGAAGTTCGGTGGCACGCCGGTCACGGCGATCACCGAGATCCTGTTCGACATGCCGATGACCGCCCATTGCATCGGCGGCTGCGTGATGGGGGCGGACCGCGAGCACGGCGTGATCGACGCGCAGCACCGGGTGTTCGGCTATCACGGGCTCTACGTCGTCGATGGCGGGGCCGTCGGCGCCAACCTGGGCGTGAATCCCAGCCTGACGATCACCGCGCTCGCCGAGCGGGCGATGACGTTCATTCCGCCGGCGACCACCGCTCGCTGACCGTTATCCACCTGTCGACGTCGATCGCTTCGCCGGCCTGGTATCGAACTTCTCACGCGCGGCCTGGATCGAGGTTCGGTTCTGCTCGGCCCAATCTGCGAGACCCTGGATCGGCTCGAGCAGGGTGTCGCCGAGCGGCGTGAGCTCGTACTCGACGCGCGGCGGGATCTCCGGATACACGGTGCGCGTGATCAGGCCATCGCGCTCCAGCCCGCGCAGCGTGAGCGTGAGCATGCGCTGCGAGATCCCCTCGATCGCGCGCCGGAGCTCGTTGAATCGAGTCGGGCCTTCACCGAGCAGGGCGACGATCTGGACGCTCCATTTATCACCAACCCTGTGCAGCACCTCGCGGATCGCGGGGCACGCGGCGGGCTGATGACGCAGGCGTTTGTTCCTCGGTGACATGGATGTGCCTCCTTGCGAGCGTGGCGCGTGGTTACCACAAAGTAGTTGGTAACGATTTGTTACCTACGCAACTACGGGAACTAAGGAGCCAAAAATGACCGCAACCAGCTGGGAAATCGATCACGGGCACTCGAGCGTCAACTTCACGGTCCGCCACCTGATGGTGTCGAAGGTCCACGGCCGGTTTGCACGCTGGACCGGCGTGCTGGAGCTCGATCCGGAGGACATCACCCGGTCGAGCGTCGACGTGACGATCGACGCGACCAGCGTCGAGACGAAGGAGGAAAGGCGCGATGCGCACCTCCGGTCAGCCGATTTCCTCGATGTCGAAAACTTTCCGACGCTGACGTTTCGGTCGACCGCGGTCGAGCGCGTGAGCGACGACGAGCTTGCGGTCACCGGCGATCTGACGATCCACGGCGTGACCCGCTCGGTGAAGCTCGCGGTCGAGGTCGGCGGGGAGGTCAAGGATCCGTGGGGCGGAACGCGCGCCGGGTTCTCCGCGAAGACGATGATCAGCCGCAAGGACTACGGCTTGACGTGGAACGCCCTGCTCGAGGCGGGTGGGGTCGCGGTGGCAGATCGCGTGGACATCGGGATCGAGATCGAGGCGGTCAAGGCGGCGGTGGGCCAGGCGGCCTAGGGACAGCCCCGCTAGCACGAGCGTCGAGCGTCAATGTGTGGTGGGCCAGCCCTGCTGCCCGACGAGCGGGACGAACCTGACCCCGCCGAAATCGTGCTGCACGAAGGTGGAGGCATCGGTGCGAACGATGCGGATCAGCTGCTGGCGCTCGGCCTCGCCGGCCGGCACGACCAGCCGGCCGCCGATCGCCAGCTGTTCGAGGAGCGCGCGGGGCGGCTGTGGTGCACCCGCGGCCACGGCGATCGCGTCGTAGGGGGCTTGCGGCGGCCAGCCGAGGCTGCCGTCGGCGTGATGCACGTGGACGTTGGTGAAGCCGAGGCGGCGGAGTCGTTCCTCGGCCTCCCGAGCGAGCGACTCGATGCGCTCGATCGTGATCACCTCTCGGGCGATCCGCCCGAGGATCGCGGCCGCGTAGCCCGAACCGGTTCCGATGTCGAGCACGCGCTCGGTTCCGCGCAGCTGCAGCGCTTGGGCGGTGAGCGCGACCACGTACGGTTGCGAGATCGTCTGACCGCTGCCGATCGGCAACGGGCCGTCGTCGTAGGCTTCCGCCGCGAGCTCGGGGGCGACGAACTCGTGGCGAGGCACCGAGGCGAACGCCGCGAGCACATCCGGGTCCGTGATCCCCCGCTCGCGCAGCTGGACGTTCACCATCCGCTGCCGCCTGTCGTCCAAGCTCATGGCACGTCGAGCGATCACCTACCCAGCGTACGCGCGACCAGCAACCCGAGCAATCCAGCGGCGAAGCAGCCGACCATGGTGATGCCCGCATAGAGCGCACCGCGCGTCCGCGCACCGTCGAGGATCATCGTCATCGCTTCGTTATTGAACGACGAATAGGTCGTGAATCCGCCGAGGAACCCGGTGGTGAGCGCCAGCGCTACATTCGGAGAGATCCGTGAGGTTCGCAGCGCGAGGTCGACGACGACGGCGATCAAGAACGAACCGAGGAGGTTGACTGCCAAGGTTCCGTACGGAAACCCGGTACCCAACCGCTTGGCCCATAGCTGCACCAGGTAGCGCGCTCCACACCCCACGCCGCCCGAGCCGCAGACGATCAGGAGCTTTTCCACCCGCAGAGTTGACACGGTCTGCGCGACAGCCTCAAGTCGGCCGCGTGCCTAGCGTATTGATCGCGGACCAGTTTGCGGCCGAGGCGGCTCGGCTGCGTGCAACCTTCGATGAACGGTTTGCGAATCCCCGCAGTACTCGCGCCGATCGGTTCGTGTGGGACTACTGGCACGTACCCGGTCAATACACGGCCGTGCGGACCCCAGCGTGGACCTACTTTCCGCGCACGATCTACCAGGCGTTCCACCGCCGGCTGGTCGAATGGGGGCGTCAGACGCTCGGCTGTCACGATATCTCTGCGCCGTGGCTGTCGCTGTACGTCGATGGCTGCGGGCAAGAGCTGCACGGCGATCTGCCACACGGCCCGTGGGCGTTCGTGTTCTCGTTGACGAACTGGCGGGGCCGCTCGTTCCGCGGCGGCGAGACCGTGCTGATGCGCGACGAGGTTCTGGAGTTCTGGCACGACTTCGCATCGGTGCGTGGCGTCGAGCAGCAGCAGCTGATCAAGACGATCGAGCCCCTCTTCAATCGGCTCACGGTGTTCGATCCGAGGGTCCCGCATGGCGTGAGGCGGGTCTCCGGCACCCACGATCCACGCGAGGGTCGGTTGGTCGTTCACGGCTGGTTCGTTCAGCCGCGCCCGTTCATCCAGGGATCGTTGTCGAGGCGCGCGGTCAAGACTCGGATCGATGAGCTCACCGAGCAGCTGAACGGCTGGGTCGGGTCACTGTCGATCGCCGGCATGGTCAGCGTTCGATTCACCGTCGATCGCCGCGGTCGTGCGGGTCACGTGCAGACGCTGTCGGACACGACCCGGGTGCCGAGGAGCGAGGAACCCGATCGCAAGCGGCTGCTCAAGGCAGTTCGCGCCCACATCGCCGAATGGCGGTTCGGCGCGCAGCGTGGCCCGAGCCACGTGACGCTGCCGATCGTGTTCGAACGGGGGTAGCCCGGGCCAGCCCTGGATCGTCCTATAGCTCTTGCAGCAACTCGTCGACCTCGGGAGGTGCCCCGCGCTTCTTGGCTTCCAGCAGCAGGCGACGAGCCTTCGCGCGATCCGCCCGTGGCTCGATGGCGTGAGCCATGCCGCCGAAGAAGAATGGTTGCCAGCTCGAAAACCCGAGCGCGATCGCAGCGTCCGCGGCCGATCGCGTGAGCGCCGTGTCTTCGAGGTGCCAGCCGACGTACGCGAGACTGGTGCAGAGATCGTCGCGCGTGCATCCGCGCGTCTTGAAATAGTGGACGTGTTTGCGGACCTCTGCTTGCTGAGCAGCGGTGAGCTTGGGTTGCCGCACGAGCGCCATCAACAGACCCGCTTGATTGGCTTCGGTGACGCCGAGCGCGAGCGCCTTACGAAAGCTGGCCTCCGCCCGCTGGAGCTCGTTTGTTGCGAGATATGCATCGCCCATCGTCTGGTGATACAGCGGGTCACTCGTTCCACACGGAGCGAGCCGCGCGAGCGTACGGGTGCGATCGGCGGCCGTCATCGTCGTCGCCAGCTGCGCGATCTCGCGGGCGCGCGCGGGGCAGCGCTTGTTGAGCGAGGCCTGCAGCTGGCTCGCCTGGGTAGCGAGCCGCTGCTCGTAGGTGTCTGCCCGGAGGGGCGAGGTCCCCACCGACAAACCCACGCACGCGAGGATCGCGAACCGCATGCCGGCTGAGATAGTCGAGGGCGTGAGCAAGCGTCAAGCACAGCGACGACGGACGTGGCCTGCGTCATACCCGTGGACCCCTCGCGTGATCTGCGCGAAGCTCGCGCGCCATGAAGCTCGCGGACAAGCTCGTCGTCATCACGGGGGCCGGCAGTGGGATCGGACGCGCAACGGCGCTCGCGTTCGCAGCCGAAGGTGCGCGGATCGTCGGTTGCGACATCGATGGCAAGCGGATCGCTGCGGTCGCAAGCGAGCTCGGATCGCGGTGCGTGCTCGCGCGCACCGTCGACGTCGCCGACCGTGCACAGATGGCGCGGTTCGCCGTCGAGGTTCACGACCTAGCCCCCGCGGCAGATATCATCGTGAACAACGCCGGCGTCGCGCTGGGCGGCAGCTTCCTCGACACCTCGCTCGATGACTGGGAGTGGGTGCTCGGCGTGAACCTGCGTGGCGTCGTCCACGGTTGTCATTACTTCGTGCCCGCGATGGTGGCGCGCGCGGCCGGAGGGCAGGTGATCAACATCGCGAGTATCGCGGGCGTCTATGCGCCGCCGAACCTCGGCGCGTACGTCGCGAGCAAGTTCGCGGTGGTCGGGCTCTCGCGATCGATGCGCACCGAGCTCCAGCCGCATCGCATCGGGGTGACCGCGGTGTGCCCCGGCATGATCGCGACAACGATCATCGAGGATGGGCGGATGGGCGGCGACCTCGCGACGCGCAAGGACAAGGTCTCCGGGCAGCTGAAGCGGTTCGGTGCGCCGCCGAAGATCGTCGCGAACGCGGTGCTCGAAGCGGCGCGAACCAACCCGGAGATGCTGGCGGTCGGGCGCGACGCCAAGGCCATCCACGCCTTCACCAAGGTCGCGCCGCGAACGTTCGGAAGGATCGCGGCGACGATCCAGCGCCGGCTGTGATCAAGGCGCCCTTCGGGCGGGCTGATCCAACGTTGACGATCGAGCGGCGGTGATCGATCTGGTCTCTTCGATCTGAGCTCTCCACGCCACGCGTAGTCCTCGGTGTGCGTGCACGCCAGCCCACCCGCGCAGCGTCTTCGGCGAGCTGGTGGGCCCGGTGCGGCGCGCCACGCCGGGAGGTCCGAGCGTGGGACTGCGAGACCACTGATTCCCAAGGAAGGCGCGCGGGGCCGGATCGCCGCACAGCTGACGACAGCAGACGATCCCACATCTGCGACTCCCGGCTCGGAGACTCGAACCCGGCGCCCTGGCTCGCGCGCCGGCGGAGCCCTCGGTTGACCGAGTGAAACCAGCAGCATAAGGTGCGCCCGAGATGAAGCTTGCGACCTTGCGTGATGGATCGAGAGACGGTCGGTTGCTCGTGGTGCGGCGCGATGGTGAAGCCGCGACGCCGGCCCCCGAGCCGTGGACCTCGTTGCAGCGCGCGCTCGATGATTGGGATGCCGCCGCGCCGGCGCTCAAGACGCTCGCCGATCGGCTCGAGGCCAAGACGATCGATGGCATGCCCGTCGATCCGGCTCGACTCGCAGCACCGCTGCCGCGCGCCTTCGAGTGGGTCGATGGCTCGGCGTTTCTGAACCACGTGATCCTGGTCCGCAAGGCGCGCGGTGCCGAGCCGCCCAAGACACTCGAGACCGATCCGCTCATCTATCAGGGCGGGTCGGGTGACATGATGGGTCCGCGCGATCCGGTCGTGCTGCACGATCCGGCGTGGGGGCTCGACTACGAATCCGAGGTCTGCGTCGTGCTCGGGGATGTTCCGATCGGCACCAAGGCCGCGGACGCCGGACGCTATATCCGGCTGATCATGCTGGCCAACGATTGCACGCTGCGCAACCTCGTCCCCGACGAGCTCGCCAAGAGCTTCGGGTTCTTTCAGAGCAAGCCAGCCACCGCGTTCTCGCCGTTTGCGATCACGCCCGACGAGCTCGGAGCCGCGTGGAACAACGGCCGCGCCCACCTCCGGGTTCGCTCGACCTACAACGGCAAGCTGATCGGCGACTGCGACGCGGGCCCGGAGATGCACTTCTCGTTCTGCGATCTGATCCAGCACATCGCGAAGACGCGGCGGTTCATGGCCGGAACGATCCTCGGCAGCGGCACGGTGTCCAACGCGGACCGCGCGCGCGGGGTGTCGTGCCTCGCCGAGCGGCGGATGATCGAGACGATCGAGCAGGGCAAACCATCGACGCCGTTCATGTCGGTCGGCGACCGGATCGAGATCGAGGCCCACGACGCGGCTGGCAACAGCCCGTTCGGCACGATCGACCAGACCGTGGTCGCGGGAGGTGGGGTGTGAAGCTCGTCCTGCACAATTACTGGCGATCGTCGGCGAGTCACCGCGTCCGCATCGCGCTCCATCTCAAGCAGCTGCCATACGACTACGTCGCGGTGAACATCGCCAAGCAGGGCCAGTTCGCCGACGCGTACCGCGCGAAGAATCCGATGTCGCAGGTGCCGACGCTGGAGATCACAGAGGATGACGGCACGCGGCGCGCGCTCGTCCAGTCGTTGCCGATCCTCGAATACCTCGAGGAGCGCTGGCCGGAGCGCCCGATCCTCCCGCGCGATCCGTATCTTCGGGCACGGGCACGCGGGCTGGCGGAGATCGTCAACTCCGGGATTCAGCCGCTGCAGAACCTGAGCACCACGAAGAAGCTCAAGGAGCTCGGCGCCGATGAAGCGGCGTGGGTCAAGGGGTTCATCGCCGACGGCCTGGTCGCGTTCGCACGCTCGGCGGCAGAGACCGCGGGTGCGTTCTGCGTCGGGGAGGCACCGACCGTGGCCGATTGTTTTCTGGTTCCGCAGCTCGCCTCGGCGCGCCGTTTCGGCGTGCTGGACGGCAAGACCTGGAATGAGATCACGCCCAACGTCACCGAGCATCGCGCGCACCTCGACGCGTTGATCCAGATCGAAGCCCGCTGCATGGCGCAACCCGCGTTCGCCGATGCGGCTCCCGACCGTCAGTCCGACGCGATCAAGTAGCGATCACGAGAACCACCATGGCCAAGCCCGCTCCCATCGGAATCAAGCGCATCGAAGGCATCCATTATTACGTGCACGACCTCGAGCGGTCTCGCCGGTTCTACGTCGACAAGCTCGACTTCGCCGAGACCTGGCGCTCGTCGCCAGAGCTCGAGCAACAGGGCCGTCAGCGCTCGGCGTGCTTTCAAGCAGGTAACGTGCTGGTCTTGTGCAGCTCGCCGCTGGGCGAGGGCGGGCGCGCGGCGCGGTTTCTGTCGAAGCATCCCGACGGCGTGGGTACGTTGATCTTCGAGGTCGAGGACGCCGAGCGCGCGTTCGCGCTGCTCGAGGAGCGCGGCGGCACGCCGATCTCGGACATCGAGACGTTCAAGGACGATGGCGGCACGTTGCGCCAGTTCTCGATCACCACGCCGTTCGGCGACTGCACGTTCCGGTTTCGTGAGCGTCGCGGGTTCCGCTCGCTGTTCCCGGGTGCGGTCGCGCACCAGGCGGGCGGCGCCAACAAGTTCGGGTTCGGCGAGATCGATCACGTCACGTCGAACTTTCAGACCATGAAGCCGATGCTGCTGTGGCTCGAGCACGTGCTTGGGTTCGAACAGCTGTGGGAGGTCGAATTCCACACCTCCGACGTCGATCCGGATCGCAAGACCGGATCGGGGCTCAAGTCGATCGTGATGTGGGATCCGGCATCTCAGGTCCGGTTCGCGAACAACGAGCCGTCGCGGCCGTTCTTCAAGAGCTCGCAGATCAACATCTTCAACGAAGAGCTTCGCGGCGATGGCGTTCAGCACGTCGCGCTCACCGTCGGTGACATCCTGAGCGCCGTGCGCGGGCTGCGCGGCGCGGGCGTCACGTTCATGCCGACGCCGGGGAGCTACTACGACATGCTGCCGGATCGGATCGCCAGGACGGGGATCGAGAAGATCGACGAGAACATCGAGACGCTGCGCGAGCTCGAGGTGCTGGTCGATGGCGATCACTTCCATGCGTACATGCTGCAGATCTTCCTGAAAGAGTCTGCCGGACTCTACGGCGATCCCAGCGCCGGCCCGTTCTTCTACGAGATCATCCAGCGCAAAGGTGATCGTGGGTTCGGCGCCGGCAACTTCCGGGCGCTGTTCGAGAGCATCGAGCGCGAGCAAACCAAGCTCGGACGGGCCTGATGCTCGATCGCATGCAACTCGGTGACGTCGCGCGCAAGCACCACATCCAGCTGCGCGGCCCCGACGGCGCGCTGCGATTCGAGGAGTGCTTCACGCGCGACGGCTTCGACGGTCCGTACACGATCCTCTATCACCTGCGCCGGCCACATACTCACCGGCTCGCGACCGCGCACCACGGCTGGTCGGCTCCGATCGCCGCACCCGATCGCGAGCTCGCCAAGCGCCACTACAAGACCCCGCTGGCGCGCACGCCGAATGCCGGTCCGCAGATCGACGCGCGCGTGCCGCTGGTGTTCAACGAGGACCTGATCGCCGGCGTGGCGTTCCCGACCGCGCACGATCCGGTGTACATCGCCGACGGTGACGCGGATCAGTTGATCTATGTCCACCAGGGAGGCGGCACGCTGCGCAGTCTGCTCGGCGACTTGACGTTCAGCCAGGGCGACTACGTGTTCGTCCCGCGCGGGCTGCTCCATCGGTTCCTGCCCGAAGGCGAGCAGTACTGGTTCTGGTTCTCGCTGACCGGCGGCGTCCACGTCCCCAAGCAGTGGCGCAACGACGTCGGGCAGCTGCGGATGGACGCACCGTATTCGCACCGCGACTTCAAGCGGCCCGTGCTCGCCGTGCCGAGCGATGAAGGGATCCGCGACCTCGTGGTGCGCCGCGCTGGCGTGTGGCACGGATTCGCGCTGCAAGACTCGCCGCTCGACGTCGTCGGCTGGGACGGCACCGTGTATCCGTGGGCGTTTCCGATCCTGAACTTTCAGCCGCGTGTCAGCTCGGTGCACCTGCCACCGACCTGGCACGGTACGTTCGCCGCCCGCGGTGCGTTGATCTGCAGCTTCGTGCCACGACTCGTCGACTTCCATCCCGAAGCGATTCCGTGCCCGTACCCCCACAGCTCGACCCACTGCGACGAGATCATCTTCTACGCCGAGGGTCAGTTCACGTCGCGCAAGGGCGTCGGTCCCGGCAGCATCTCGCACCACCCAATGGGGGTTGCGCACGGGCCGCATCCCGGCAGCTACGAGAAGTCGATCGGCTCGACCCGCACCGACGAGCTCGCGGTGATGGCCGACACGTTCGCGCCGCTCCGCACGACCGTCGCGGCCCTCAACATCGAGGATCCCGGATACCAGGACTCGTTCCTGGGGACGGTTTCACATTAGCCAAGTTACGATCTCGAAGTTCCCGAGAACCTTGAGGTCATGGGGGGACGATTTCACGTCCTAGGCGATCGCGTACGACCGGGTGATGCGGTGGTCGCTGGGTGACGAGTGAGAGACCGCAGCCTCGGCCACTTGAAACCGTCCCCGGCCGCCGCAGCAAAGACGCGATGTTGGGCGTCACAACTTAGCTAACTTGAAACCGTCCCCATCACGACGTCAGTTTTTGAATCGTGTGACGAACGCAACGATCGCCGTACCGAAACGTCCGAGCAGTGCTCGCGTCGAATCGTCGGTCAGGCGACCGTCCGTGTCGAACCGTTCGTGCGCCCGTGGAATCAGGATCTCTGGCTGATTCATGCAAGGCGTGTCGCTGTAGACCAGCATCTGGCGCATGTGAGTCTGCGCACGGATCGTTCCGCTCATCCCCGTCGCTGCGCCGACCAGCCCCACGGGTTTGCCGCGTAGCGGGGCAGTCGCGGTCGGGCGTGACAACCAATCGAGCGCGTTCTTGAGCCCGCCGGGGATGCTGTAGTTGTACTCGGGAACCGCGAACACGACGCCGTCGGCGTCGGCAACCGCGGTCTTGAGCGAGGTCACCGCCTCGGGATCGGGGAGGTCACTGTTGAAGATCGGCAGGTCGAGCGAGTCCTGGATCCTCATCGTCACGCCAGGCGGGAGCTCCTGGGCGATGGCACGCAGGAGCGCGCGGTTGAGCGATGCCTTGCGCATACTTCCGCAAATTCCGAGCAGAGCGACCATGCCCGGAACCTAACACTGTCGACGAGGGAACAGCCCGGTAACCGGCGTCGGTGGCCCGCGTATGGTACCCAGTCACCATGTTCTTCGGGTCCAAGAAGCTGCGGATGCCCAGTGCCGGTGAGGCCCTTGCGGGCCGCGAAACCCCGATGCGCGTTGGAGGAATCCACTTCGTGAATGGCAACCGGATCGTTCCGCCGTTTCCCGACGGAATGCACAAGGCCATGTTCGGGATGGGGTGCTTCTGGGGCGCCGAACGCAAGTTCTGGCAGTTGCCCAACGTCTGGACCACGGCCGTGGGCTACGCCGGGGGATTCACGCCCAATCCCACGTACGAAGAGGTTTGCTCGGGGATGACGGGGCACAACGAGGTCGTGCTCGTGGTCTATGACCCAGGCAAGATCAGCTACGAGAAGCTGCTTTCGGTGTTCTGGGAGAGCCACGACCCGACGCAGGGCATGCGCCAGGGTAACGACACGGGGACCCAGTATCGCTCGGGGATCTACACGTTCGATGCGGCGCAGCACAACGCGGCCGAAGCATCGAAGGCCGCGTACCAGGAGCGGCTTTCGGCCGCCGGTCACGCGACGATCACGACGGAGATCGTGCCCGCGCCGGAGCTCTACTACGCCGAGGACTATCACCAGCAGTACCTGGCCAAGAACCCCGGTGGCTACTGCGGACTCGGCGGGACGGGCGTGAGCTGCCCGATCGGCCTGTAGGCTCGTTCAGGCTCCGGCAGGCTGCAAGCGACGCTACTGGAACAGGTGCGCGAGCCCTGACTGGAGCACGCCGCCGATGCCCTCGCCGACGATCGCTCCGACCGCGATCGTGGTGAGCGTGGTGTCGCGGACCTTGGCCCACCGGCCGAGCACGATCCACAGCAGGAACCCGCCGATGAAGAACGAGATGTCGACAGAGGGAGCGAGGACCAGCCCCAGCCCGACGCCGATGGCTTCGGGCATCCACGCGCGGATCCGCGGGATGTGCTCGAGCAGCGTGTACACGACACCGACGGCGGCACCGGCAAGCAGCCAGGTGATCGCTGTGGAGGGAAGCGAATGGACGCCGCCCTCGAACACCTTCGCGCTCTCTGCCCACATCTTCGCGACCGGCGCCGGGTGGCCGCCTTCACCGGTGAGTACGAGTGGCTTGCTCTCGTGGATCAGCATGAACGCAAACGCCGAGACCAGCGCGCAGGGGATGACGGTCACGGCCTGGGTCCAGAACTGCCAGCGGGACGGCGTCTTGAATGCACGCCCGTAGACCAGATCGTTGGTGAGCAGGCCCGCTTGCGCGCCGGAGCCTGCGACAAACCCGGCGCCGGTCAGATTGGTCGCGACCTGCGAGCCGCCCATTGCAGAGGTGACGCCTTGCAACAGGATTCCCATCACGCGGGCCGGGTTGAACGCGGTCTGCGCGGCGGCGCGGGTCGCGATGATGTTCTGGATCAGACCGCCGACGAGGATCAGCGCGAGGCTCATCCAGAACGGAATCGCAAACCGCCAGTCGAGCACGAACACGGTCAGCGTGAATGCGACGGTCGCGAACGCGATCATGACGCGGCGGGTGAGCAGCGGATCGTCATCGTCGGTGGTGCCGCCGAGCGCGAGCATCGACCGGAATGCACCCGCAAGGGTTCGCCAGTTGATCGCCATCACGGTCAGACCCGATGCGACCAGGAAGCCGAGACCGGGCCAGTAGTACTTGTTCGGTTGCTCGTGATAGAGCGCCGGGTTATCGCCCACGGCCTCAGGCATGTACGGCGCGAGCACGATCAGCGCGATCGCGCCGAACAAGAACCCGACGCAGGTGCGCATGCCCATCAGGTACGAGCCGCCGATCGCAAATGGTGACCACGCGATCGCAATGCCCGTGGCGCCGGCCATCGCGATCGTCGTCTCGGTCGGGAACACCTGGAACGGACCATCCGTGTTGAACACGACGTAGGTCGCGCATGCCACGAACGTCATCAGCAAGATCTTCGGCTGCTTCGGATCGCCGTGCTCGACCAGCGCGCGGATCACGCTCTCGACCGCCTTGGCACCCGGCCATGGCAGCTTGTCCTTCAGGATCAGGATCTGCCGCAGCGGGATGACCATCACCAGACCGACCAGACTCGACACGATCCCGAACAGCGTCATGTCGAGCACCGAATACGGCGTGCCGGTCATGGCCTTGGCGGCATAGAAGTTGGCGATGAAGCCGAGGCTGCCGCCGGCGGAGCCCATGGTCGCGACGATCACCATCTCGGTGGTGGTGATCTTGGTGCGCGACAGGAAGAAGATCGCGAAGAAGAACAGCGCCGCGATCGTCGGGCCCTCTTCGATCACGCCGAACGACAGCGTGAGGTACGAGTTCATCGCGCACAGCACGAGCGACAGCACGAGCCCCGCGATCAGCGAGCGCGTCGTGATCGGGCCGATCGGCGGCGGGCCGATCGGTGCCAGTGGTGGTGCGGGATCAGGATCGGCCGGTCCTGCCGTCGGGAGGTCCCCTGGAACGGATACGGCACGTGCGGGAGGCAGCGGAGACTGGCTGGAATCGGTCATGGCTCGCTCGAGTGGCACGAACCTACGCGATCAGCGACGGACCGACCAGGGCTATTCGAGAGGACCGCTGGCCACGGCCGCGGACGGTCGCAGGGCGGCGCGTGCGGCACGTTCGTCGTCGACGCATCCGCTCGGCCGACGATATCGACGAGCTCTACGCGGGTCCATTGGCTGACGGTTGCACAGCTCGCGACCGCGAGTGACGATCGTCCACTCAGTCTGCAAGCGCACGGCGCAACTTCTTGAGCGCACGGCCATGCAGCTGGGTGATCCGGTTCGCGCTGAGCTCGAACGTGCTGGCGATCGTGGACAGCGGGATCTCCTCGTCGTAGTGAAGCGCGATGATCGCTTGCTCGACGATCGTCAGCGCCTGGCGGGCGATGGCGACCCGGTGGCGAAGCTCGCGGTGCTCGGCGACGAGATCGGGCGGCGCATCCGGCGATGCCGGCTCTACCTGGAGCGCCACCAGGTTCACGCGCCGTCGCTCTTGCTCGCGCATCACGACCTCGATCGGAAGGCCGAGCGCGCTTGCAACCGCCTCATCGGTCGGCTCGACACCGCTGCGCTCGAGCTCGCGACGAGCTTCGGCAAGCCGGTGCCAGGTGGCGATTCCGGTGCGGGTGGTCGCGGTGACCCTGCGAATCTCGTCGATGATCGCGCCACGGATCCTCCGCTCGGCGAACGCGATGAACGGCTCGCCGCGGGATGGGTCGAACCGATTCCCTGCTTCGACCAGGCCGACGTGCGCCAGTGCTTCGAGGTCGTCGCCAGCGATCAGCGTGCGAAATCGGCGTGCAAACCGTCCGGCAATGTTGCGCGACACATCGAGGTGGCTCTCCACGAGCTGGTTGCGCAGTCGCGTGACGACCTCCGATGCTCGCACGAAGTCGGCGATCAGCACGTCAAGCGAGTAGGGCTTCTCGACGAGTCGCTCGAATCCGAGCTGATCGGCAAGCTCGGCGATCGGTTTGGTGACCAGACTGGTGGCGAGCACGATCGAGATGTCCGTGGACGACCCGCGCGCACACCGGACGAGCCGTGCACCGTCGTCGTTGACGGTGAGCACGTCGGCGACGACCAGATCTGCAGGATGAACCTCGAGATACTCGAACGCACCGGGACCAGGCGGCAGGATCTCGACCTCGACGTCGCGGCTGACATGCACCGTGCGCTTGAGCGCACGCAGGAACCGATCGTCGCTATCGACGACGGCCACGCTGATCGATCGCCGGCGGCGGACGTACTCGCCCATCCTGTTCCCCTCGAGGCAGTCTCGCACGCGTCACCGTCGACGGCGAGCACAGTTCGCGTGCCTCGATCCGGACCAGGTGCAATCGAAAGATGCGAGTGACTCAGTTTGGCGCGACGTGCGCAACTACGAGCCAATCGCGCGAGCCAGCTGTCTTGAATTGATCCAGCAGCTTGCTGAACGCGAGCAGACGCGTCATTCAGCGATGCTCGGGGTCGGCTGATGGCGCGCGAGCAGACGCGTCATTCACCGGCACGTTCGGGTCGGATCAGCTCCGGCGCGAGGGCCTTCATGGCAACACGTGGCACATCGCGCTTCGCACCCGAGGCGTCTGCGCTGACGGGCGAGCTCGACGTCGAGCTCGATCCACAGGCGATCGCCGTGCTGGAGGGAAGCGGCACGACCTCAGGATGGGAGCCCCCGCCGAAGATCGATGGTTGCTTCAACTTGACCGTGGCGTGATCGGTCCGCTTCAACGCGAGCGGCATGTCGAGCGCTGGCATCTTCGTGGTGCTGCAGTCGGCGCTGCCCGAGCTCAGCGCGGTCGCCATCGCGATGGCTGACGGGAATCGTTCGCCGGTAGGGGCAACCGCGCGGCGCGCGACCGGCTCGAAGGCATAGGGCAATCGTGCGAGCAGCGGTTCGAGCGAGCGACCGACGCCCGTCGGTTCGACGCCGGTCATCATGTAGAGCATCAGCAGCCCCGCCTGGTAGAGGTCGCTGCGGGCATCGACACGGCCGTGCTCGACGTACTCGGGAGCAACGTATTCCGGGGTGCCGGCGATATGACCTGGGGCGGTCAGCGACCTCTTGCGGCGGTTGAACGCGACGCCCAGATCGACGAGCACGACGTGGTCGTGCGCGCCGATCAACACGTTCGAAGGCTTGATATCGCGGTGGACCAGACCCGCGGCGTGGAGCGTGGCCAAGCCGTGCAGCAGCTGGCCGAGCATGTTTGCGGCGCGCACGGGCGTGATCAATCCGAGTTGTTGCACCTCCTGGCCGACGGTGATGCCGGCGACATACTGCATCACCAGGAACGGCGAGCCCTCATCGGCGCCAATGTCGTAGACACCGACCACATGAGGCGAGGCGACCCCCGCGAGTGCCATGCCTTCTCGCTTGAAGCGTTCGAGCTCGGAGGCGTTGCATGTGAGCTCGCGTTGCAACACCTTGACCGCGACCGGGCGCTCCAGCAGCAGGTCGGTGGCCTTGTAGACCTGCGCCATCCCGCCGCGACCGAGCACGTCGTCGAGCCGATAGCGACCGCCCAGCGTTCGACCGGCAGCGATTCGGTCGCCGTCGTGCGGAGGAATTCGGCGTGCAGGAGTGGACCGTACTAGCGACATTGGTTTGCCCGGAGTCGGGTCTCGCCCGTGGCGTCCCGTTCGATGGTAGGTCGGATGGCGTCGAGGCTCCTGGGGTAGCCTTGGGGTACTGGCGGGTTCGCGCTTGCCTATCCCTGCGCTCGCGCTGGACAACATCCCGCGGGTGCGCCACGCATAGCTCGCAGCGTCCGTGTGGCACGTTGTGCGGATCGCTCGGCGAGTGTCGTGCTCGGCCGCACGCGCGCAGCTCGGCTTGGATGGTCGCCCAGTGTCACCGGCAGCCGGGCTGTCACCGAGCTCTCCACGGCAACAGCGTGGCGGAACACGCCATGTGGTGAGCTCATTCCTCCGGTAACGGCGACATGCTCGGCAACTCCTGCACGAGCGTCTGTTGCGCGGGGGTTGGCATGACCTTGACCGGCTTGCAGTAGACCTTCACGGCATCCATGTGCTTCTGGATGCGCTTGTTGAGCTTGGGATCTCTGAGGTCGCCCGTCACCGGAATCGAGCACGCCGAGTAGTCGCCGGGAACGAGCCCATCGAACGCAGGCATCGGGGCTGACTCACCGGGCCACAACTTCATGCCCTGGGAACCTTGGGTGATGTGCTCGAGCAGTTGCTTGCCATTCTGCGGCGCGACGGTTCCCGAGAACAGGAACGTCTGCGCAGCGTCGACCTTCGCATCGCGCTGCGCCTTGATCACGATCGTGAGCGTGATCGTACCGACCGGGATCTCGAGATCGAGCACGGCTTGCCTGCCGGCGATCACGTTGACGCTGGCATTCGTTGACTTGAACGACATCCCCTGCGACTGCATCACCTGCACGACCTGCGTGCCCTCTGGAACCTTTGCGAACGTGTAGACGCCGCGATCGTCGGTCCTGGTCACATTCATCTGGGCGGGACCGCCCTTGGCGGTGTAGCTCACCGTTGCACCGGTTTGTGGTTTGCCCTTGAGGGTGACCTTGCCCGTGAGCGATCCGAAACCGCGCAGCACCAACCTGACCGGGCGCGGATCCTCGGAGCCCGCGGGGATGCTCACGCCATCGGAGCGGCCGCGATCGTCGTGATTGGCTTGCACTGCGGTGGCGTTGCGGGAGACTCCGACGATCGCGAACGCACCGTTCGCGTCAGTCGTCGCTACGCGGATGCCGTAGGTCTCTGCGATCCGATCCATCGCATCGCCGGCGCCTTCGAGGGTCAGTAACATCTCGCCGACCATGACCCTTGCACCCGGTACCGGGGTTCCGCTCCGGTCCACCACCGTTCCGGCGACCCGGCGGCCACGATGCACCGTGATCGTGCCCAGATCCGTTTGCTTGCCCGGCTGCACCTTGACGTCACGCTTCACGAGCTCGGCGAACTCGGGGCCGAGCACGCTCAGGTCGTGATCGCCTGGCGCGATCTCCGCGATCCGGAACGAGCCATCGCGGTTGGTCGGAACACGCGCCTGCCACCCGGACTGCACGCTCGCGTGCTTGGGTGGTGCAGTGCTCTCCGCGATCACGATCTTGCCGACGATCGAACCGGGGGCAGCCAGCGTGATCCGTACGTTCTGGTCGCCGGTCTTGGCCGGTGTGTCGTGCTGGCCCCATCCCGCTCCACCTGACTGCGATCGGGTGGCCCACAGCCGGTACTTGCCGTCGGGTAGCCCGCGGATCGTGAACCCGCCGCCGCCGTCGGTCGTTGCCGACGACATGCCGGCGAGCGCGAGGCCCTCGCTCGACTGGCCGCCGAGAATGTCGGGAAACGCGTGGACCTGAACCTCTGCGACGGGTGCGCCTTTGTCATCGACGACCGTGCCGGCGATCGTGCCCGCAACGTCGAGCACCAGCTTGAGGTCTCGCACCGTGGACGTTTCCGTCAGGTCGACGTCCGCCAGCTTGCTGGCTGCGGTCTCGGATTCGGCGCGTGCACGCTGGTGCGCGCGTGGCAAGCCGCGCAGCTCGAACGCACCACGTTGATCGGTGGTGGCTTGCCGCGCGTCGACTCCCCAACCTGCCTGGCCATCATCTGCGGCGCGGGCGACGCGTACGGTGGCGAAGGCCGCAGGCTGGCCGGCGGCATCGATGACCGTGCCTGCAACCACACCGCCATCCTGCATCGTGATCTCGATGCCGGTGACCGCCCGATCACCGACGGTGACCGGCGCGGACCTTGCGGGGGCGTGCTCGCCGTCCACCGCGGTCAGCGTGTACGAACCCGGGGCCAGTGCGGCGATCGCGAACCTGCCGTCGGCTGCGGTCGTGACGTCGTCATCGGCGGCATCGTTGAATCCCCACAGCCCCGAACGAGACGACACGCTGACGTTCGCGATCGGCTTGCCGGTTTCATCGATCACGCGTCCGGACACCGCGAATCCCTTGTGCAGGGTGATCGTGGCCTGGCCGGCTGCGCCCGCCGATCCTACAGGGGCGAAGCTGCTCGCCGGGGCGTACCCCGGCGCAGATGCCTGGACCGCGACGTAGCCGGGACGCACCGGCTTGACCACCGCCTTTCCCGCAGCATCGGTCTTGGTCGCGCTCGGTTTCGGATCGGCGGTCGAGCGGGCGTTCGCGGCATCGATCACGTCTGCGCCTGCGATCGGCTTGTGTGCCTCGTCCACCACTGTGACTTCGATGGAGGCGCCTTCGACCAGCCGGATCACGATCGGATCGCTGCTCTGGGTGAGCTTGTAGCTCACGTTGCCGATCAGATCACCGCGTGTCGCCGATAGCTCGTAGTCACGCCCGAGCAACCTGTCGAACGTGAACGTGCCGTCCTGCTCGGTCGTGGTCTCGCGCTGCGGTATCGACGACACGCGGACCTTGGCTCCCGCGGCGCCCTTGCCGTCAGGCCCGACCACTTGTCCTTCCAGCCGCAATGGTCCGTCAGGATCGGTGTCGAGCTTCCAGTTGGTGGCGCCGGTACGCGGCCGTGCCGGCGGTTCCGCAGTCGCAGATGGTGCACTGGGCAACTCGGCATTGCGGGCCACCGGCGCCGATGACCTGGCAGCCGGCTGCGCGCCGCCTCCGAACACCAGAACGACCACGCCCACGATCACAGCAGCGAGCACGACGACCCCGACGATCAGCTTGCGATTCATGGCTCTCCGATGCGCAGAACAGCGCGGCCGCACCATGGTGATGGTGTGTGGCCCAGGCTAGTGGTGCGACCCTACGCGACGCTGGCGCGACGCACGAATCTCGAGGTCGCGCTGTCGTGGTCGCAGTTGTTAGCGAATTGAATTCGCGAGCTTTCCTCGCGTAGGCTTTGACACATGTGGCGAGTTGCCCGACGAGCGGACGACGTTGCGATCGTCGAGATGTGCGGAGCGCTCAATCGCGAGGATCCAGGGCCGTCTCCGGTGTCCGAATCGCAGATCCGCCGCACGCTCGAGACGTTGCGCGCGGAGCCGGTGCGTGGGATCGCCGTGGTGCTCGAGGTCGATGGCCAGATCGCTGGCTATGCGTTCTTGATCAGCTTCTGGTCGAACGAATTTGGCGGCGAGATCTGCGAGATCGACGAGCTGTTCGTCGTGCCGAGCCGGCGCAACGCGGGCCATGGCCAGGCGCTGTTCGCGGCGCTGAAGCGTGGCGAGCTGTGGCCCGGCCCCGCCGTCGCGACGTCACTGATCGTGCGGCCCGACAATGCGCGAGCGCTCGAGCTGTACGAACGCCTGGGGTTCGAGCCGCTCGGGACGTCGATGATCCGTCAGGGCTCACCCAGGAACGCGTAGCGATAGTCGGTCGCTGGCGCGAACGTCTCCTTGATCGTTCGTGCCGACACGAACCGCATCAGGTTCATCGGCGAGCCAGCCTTGTCGTTAGTTCCCGACGCGCGGCCGCCACCGAACGGCTGCTGGCCGACGACAGCGCCGGTGGGCTTGTCATTGATGTAGAAGTTGCCCGCAGCATTGCGCAGCGCGTGGGTTGCCTCGACGACGGCGCTACGATCGTTCGCGAAGATCGCGCCGGTGAGCGCGTAGGGCGAGGTTTGATCGACGAGCTTGAGCATCTCGGCCCATGCGCGATCGGGGTAGACGTGCGCGGTGACGATCGGCCCGAACAGCTCGTCGCGCATGAGCCGAACATTCGGATCTTCGGTCGTGATCACGGTGGGCTGCACGAACCAGCCCTCGCGGCCATCGGTACCTCCGCCGGCGATCACCTTCATGCCCTTGGTGTCGCGCGCCTCGGCGATCGCGGCGGCGTGCTTGTCGAAGGCGGCCTGCTTGATCACCGCACCCATGAAGTTCGTGAAGTCAGCGACGTTGCCGAGCTTGAGCGTGCCGAGCGTATCGACCAGCTCGTCCTTCATGCGGTCCCACACGGACTTCGCGACATAGATCCGCGATGCCGCGGAGCACTTCTGTCCCTGATACTCGAAACCGCCGCGGATGATCGCCGTGGCGAGCGCCTTCGGATCGGCCGATGCGTGGGCGACGATGAAGTCCTTGCCGCCGGTCTCGCCGACCAGCCGCGGGTAGCTCTTGTAGCTCGCGATGTTATCGCCGATGCGCTTCCACATCATGCGGAACACATCGGTCGATCCGGTGAAGTGGATGCCCGCCAGCGCGGGATGATCGAGGACGACGTTGGTGCTCGCGTGCGGAAGGCCCGGGATGAAGTTGATCACGCCCGGCGGGAGACCGGCTTCCTCGAGCAGCTGATAGATCTGCCAGGCGGCGAGCACCTGGACCTCGGCGGGTTTCCACACCACGGTGTTGCCCATCAGCGCGGGCGCGGTCGGCAAGTTGCCTGCGATCGCCGTGAAGTTGAACGGCGTGAGTGCGAACACGAAGCCCTCGAGCGGCCGCAGCTCGCTCATGTTCCAGATCCCGGGGCTCGAGCTCGGCTGCATGCGATAGAGCTGTTGCGCATACGCCGGGTTGAATCGCCAGAAGTCGATCAGCTCGCACGCCGAATCGATCTCCGCTTGATGCGCCGTCTTCGACTGGCCGTGCATGGTCGCGGCGTTGAGCCGCGCGCGCCACGGTCCCGCGAGCAGCTCGGCTGCTTTCAACAGCACCGCCGCGCGTGCCTCCCATCGCATCGCCGCCCAGTCATGCTGCGCGGTGACGGCTGCCTTGATCGCTTGCTCGGCCACCTCGTTGGTCGCGGCGTGAAATCGCGCGACCACATGACCATGGCGATGCGGCATCACCACATCGCGGGTCTTGCCCGTGGTGATCCGCTTGCCGCCGACCACGCACGGGATCTCGACGACCTCTCGCTCGATCGCGGCGAGCGCAGCTTTGAGCCGCGCCTTCTCCGCG
This sequence comes from Kofleriaceae bacterium, assembly GCA_050187075.1. GTDB lineage: Bacteria > Myxococcota_A > Polyangia > Haliangiales > Haliangiaceae > JABFXX01. The sequence continues at coordinate 27,058 of JBFWXW010000024.1, forward strand.
CTGCCCGGCGCGTAGCCAAGCACCGGCTCGTTCACGGGAGTGGGAATGTTGACGATCGCGTCGTGCATGCCGGACGTGTACCACGCGACCCGTCGATCGTTCAGACGCTCGTGCAGCCGACAGGCCTGGTCGAGGGGAAGGGCGCTCCCTACGGCACCTCCACGCGCTCGTTCCAGGTCTCGGAGGACATCATCCCGGCCGCCGAGTTCGAGGCCCGAATGTCCGATGTGGTGCGCGCCCTCGAGGATCGACCGAGGCCGCTGGTGATCACCCTCAATGGAAAGCCCGCCCCTCGTCGATGCCGAGGCAGGTCGTGTCATCACAGACCAGGGGCTCGGTCGCCGCCTCAAGCAACGTTACTCCGTCACATCGAAGCGGACGCGCGGATGAGCCTGCGATGGTCGGCACGCGCCGAGCTCGATCTGTTCGAGATCGCGGACTACATCGCGCGTGCGCAACCGTGCTCGGCGTGCGGCCGCGTTCCCTCGTGCCGGGCGTGTGGTTCCCGAGTACGCCCGCGAAACCGTGCGCGAGGTGTTCCTGGGTGTCTACCCGATCTGTACCTGGTCGAGCCGCGCGGGATCGTGATCCTGGCGGTTCGTGAAGGCCATCAGCAGCTGGATGAACCCCAGCGCGATTGGAGTGGCTTACTCGCGATCGAGATACGTGTAGCCGATCATGCCCTGGCGGAACCGGTTGATCAGCGTCCGGCTCTCTTCGATCGTCATCAGCTTCTTGCGCAGCGCGTTCTCGACGTTGTTGCGCAGCCGACCCAGCAGGTCGCTCGGCGAATAATCCACCGAGGCGAGCACCTCGCTCACCGTGTCGCCGCCGACGACTTCCTTGACGTCGTATTCGCCCTCGTCGGACAGCTGGACGTGGACGGTGTTGGTGTCGCCGAACAGGTTGTGGAGGTCGCCGAGGATCTCCTGATAGGCACCGACCAGGAAGATGCCGAGGTAGTAGTCCTGACCATCGTTCTTGGGGTGGAGCTCGAGCACGTGCTTGACGTCGCGCAGATCGATGAACGAATCGATCTTGCCGTCGGAGTCACAGGTGATGTCGGCCAGCGTCGCGCGGCGCACCGGCTCCTCGTTGAGCCGGTGGATCGGGCAGATCGGGAACAGCTGGTCGACGGCCCACGCATCTGGCACCGACTGGAACATCGAGAAGTTGCAGAAATAGGTATCCGACAGCGCCTTCTCGAGCCCTTCGAGCTCCTCGGGAACGTGGGCTTGATTGCGCGACAGGTGCAGCACCTTCTCGCAGATCGCCCAGAACAGATTTTCGCACAGCACGCGGTTCTCGAGCGACAGGTGCCCCAGGTTGAACAGCTGGAGCACCTGGTCCTTGTACTCGACCGCGTCGTGGTAGCTCTCGAGCAGATTTTTCGCCGAGACGCCCTGGTAGACCTCCCACATGTTGGTCACCAGCGGTGGCGCGGGCCGGTTGAGCTGGGCCGGGATGTTGGTATTGAACTCGGTGACGCCGAGGACGTTCACCACCAGCACCGAATGATGCGCGGCGATTGCGCGACCAGACTCGCTGACGATGTTGGGATGCGGCACCTGATCGGCGTCGCAGATCTCCTTGATCGCGTAGACGACGTCGTTGGCGTACTCCTGGACCGTGTAGTTCATCGACGACGAGAAGTTGGTCTGCGAGCCGTCGTAATCGACCCCGAGACCGCCACCGACGTCGAGATACGACAGGCCCTTGGCGCCCATCTTGTAGAGCTCGACGAACAACCGGCCGGCCTCGCGCAGCGCGTTCTTCACGCTCTTGATCGCCGAGATCTGCGAGCCGAGGTGAAAGTGGAGCAGCTTGAGCGTGTCGGTCTGGTTCCACTCCTTGAGCTTGTTGATCGCCTCGACCATCTCGGCCGCGGTGAGACCAAACTTCGAGAAGTCACCGCCCGATTGCTCCCAGCGACCGGCGCCGCGCGATGACAACCGCGCGCGGATGCCGAGCGCGGGCTTGATCTTCACGCGCTCGCTGACGCGATGGATGTTGTCGAGCTCGGTCGGCTTCTCGACGACGAGGATCACCGTCTTGCCCATCTTCGACGCCAAAAGCGCGGTCTCGATGTACTCCTCGTCCTTGTAGCCGTTGCAGATGATGATCGATTCATCGTCCTGGTGAATCGCCATGATCGCCAGCAGCTCGGGCTTGCTGCCGGCTTCGAGGCCATAATGGAACGGCCGGCCGAACTCGATGATCTCCTCGACGACCGTGCGGTTCTGGTTGACCTTGATCGGGTACACGCCGCGGTACTGGCCGCTGTAGCCGTACTCGCGAATCGCGCTGTTGAACGCGCTGCACAGCAGCTCGATCCGCGCGCGCAGGATGTCGCTGAACCGCAGCAGGATCGGCAGCTGGATGCCGCGCGCCGCGAGCTCGTCGATCAGCTCCTTCATGTCGATCGCGCCGTTGGCTTCGCCGCGCGGCTGAACGATCAGGTTGCCGCGTTCGTTGACCGCAAAGTAGCCGCAACCCCAGCGCGGGATGTTGTAGGTGTCGTTCGCGTCAGCGGCGGTCCACCGGCGCAGAGGATCGTGAGAGAGCAATGCCTTTGCGCGGGCCATGTTGGATCAACGAATTACGCACAATTTCCCCCCAACGCAATGGGGATCTTCGGGTCATTGGGCCGCGAGCGAACGTCGAGCCAGAACGTGGTGACGTCGCCGGTGCAGTCGACCCCCACGCCACCGCCATGCGCCAGCGCGACCGACCGAACGATCGCAAGTCCGAGCCCACTGCCGCCGCTGGCATGACGCGTCGAGTAGAACCGATCCCACACCTTCGCGCGCGCTGCGGCCGACAGCGCAGGACCGGCGTTTTCGACGGCAATGCGCACGAATCCGGGGCGTTCTCCCACGGTGATCCGGACCGGCGTGCTCGGCGCAGCGTGCTGGCAAGCATTGGCAACCAGGTTCTCGAGCGCCGACGCGAGGGCACGGGAGCGTCCCGACACGACACTGTCTCCGTTGACCGTCAGCTCGATCGCAACCGGCCACGGTCGCATCGCGCAGTCACGAGCCAGCCGGACGAGGTCGATAGGTACGTGCGCCGAGCGATCGTCCTCGAGGCGGGCGAGCTCGAGCAGTCGCGACACCAGTCGATCGAGCCGCTGCGTGTCGGCGAGGATGATCGCGAGGAACCGGTCGCGGGTATCCGGCTGGTCTGCCGCACCGTCCTGCAGCAGCTCGGTCGCAGCGCGGATCGAGGTCAGCGGCGTCTTGAACTCGTGGCTGATGTCGGCGGCGAGCGTACGCGCGTCGCCGGCCCGGCGCTCGAGCTCGCGAGTCATCGCCTCGACGGCTCTCGCCAGCTGCCCGATCTCGTCGGTCCGACCCGCCAGATCATCGGCTGGCTCGACCGGCTCTCGGGCAGCGATCCGCTGCGCGCGGCGTGTCAGCCTGGCGAGCGGACGAGCGATCGTCGTCGCGAGCACCAGCGAAATCAGCGCGGTGATCGCTATGGTCGCGATCAGCACCTGGGTCAGCCAGCGGCGCAGCCTGAACAGCTGGAGCTTGACGTCGTGGGTCGACCGCGTGACGTAGACCACGCCGACGGCAACCTCTCGCTCGAAGATCGGCAGTGCGGCGAACAGGTAGACTCGCTGCTGGGCATCCCAGAGCCGCGTCGCCGATCCATAGTGTCCGGCAAGCGCGGCCTGGATCTCACGGCGCTGAGCGAGCTCGACAGGCTGCGGCACCTCCGCGGAGCGGCCAGGCGATTCACCGTAGATTCTTGGCACCGGTGGCTCGGCGCCCTCGGGCGGACCGCGGTAGTGCGAATCGGCGACGACCGCCGCGCGGGCATCGAGAAGTCGGATCCGTGTCCGAGTCTCGCGCGCCGCACGAACCAGCGCGGGCCGGAGCTCGGCGAGCCCACGCGGATCCCGGATCATGGTCCGCACCAGCTGCGCCTGGTGGATCATGTCGGTCTCCAGCGCCGCGAGCAGCTGGGTCTCGTGCATGTTCGCAAATCCGATCCCGACGACGGGTACGGCTGCGACGATCACGTTGATCAGCAGCAAGCGATAGCGGATCCGCGTGGCGAACGCGACCCATCGCCGGCTAGCGGCAACGATAGCCGACGCCATGGACGGTCTCGATGATCGGGGCGCCCGCCGCGGCGAGCTTCGCGCGCAGGTTTCGCACGTGTGTGTCGATCGTCCGCTCGCTGATGAAGTGATCGTCGCCGTACACCTCCGCGATGAGCTGGCCGCGCGACAGCACGCGCCCGCGATGCACGGCGAGCGCCGCGATCAGCCGTAGCTCGGTGGCGGTCACGTCCAGCGGCGCTCCGGCGACCGTGATCGCGTGGCGATCTCGATCGATCGTGACGTCGCCGATCGCGAGCAGCGGGCGGGCCGCGGGAATCGCCGCGGATAACGCAGGTTTCGCGCGACGCATCACGGCTGCGACCCGAGCGACCAGCTCGCGGGGCGAGAACGGCTTGGTGAGGTAGTCATCGGCGCCCAGCTCGAGCCCGAGCACGCGATCAGCTTCTTCGGCTCGCGACGACAGCATCACGATCGGTACCGGACCGCGCGTGCGGAGCAGCCGGCACAAGGCGAGCCCGTCGAGCTCGGGCATCAGGATGTCGAGCACCACCAGGTCGATGCCACCGTTCGCCAGCCGCTCGTTCGCCACCGCGCCATCGGCTGCGAGCTCTACGCGGTGGCCTGCGCGTAGGAGTGCGAACCGCGCGACCTCACGGATGTGCGCGTCATCGTCGACGACCAGCACCGCCGTTCGGTCGCGTTCGGCCTCCATCGTCATGGGGTTGGTCAGGTCAAACGCCCGGGCTCCACCGGGTATTCCAGCACTGATTGATAGGCGAACAGATCGCCGAGTCCTTCGACCCTCGCGACGAGCTCGCGCACCAGCTCACCGGAAGCGTGTGCCACCGCCGGCTGCAGTCGGACCAGCTCGGCCTGGGTGACCAGCTGAGCGATCAGCTCGCGGACATCGTCGAGCTCGCAGCGATAACGCACCCGCAGCTCGTGGAGTTGCCCGAGCGTACGAACCCGCAGCTGTGCCGTGGCGGCCGCCGTGGTCGCGCCGCGCAGCCGGAGCTCGTCGGCTCGTCGCTCCGCTGCCGTCACGTCGAAATCCGAACGCGACAGCACGTCATCGAGCTCGGCGAGCCGCGATGTGGCCTCGGCGAGGCGCGCCTGTAGCACATTGGCGGTCTCGGCATCCGGTAACACCGACGCCAGCGGCGAGCTGCGCGCGCGAGACAGCGCGGCCAGCAGGGTGGTCGATGGAGCGGCGGCGTGGGCGACCCAGAGCAGTGGGGCACCTACCGGCCACAACAGCACGACCAGCAAACGGTCCCCGATCGTGGACGAGCGCCTCGCGATCCCGAGCACGATCGCGAGCGCGATCCCGACCGCCGTGTAGCCGACCCCGATCCAGCCAAGGCTCATGGCGTCCGCTCGGGCAGCGGTGCCTCGCTGCGGACGTAGATTCCACGGGCGGAGCGCAGCGCGCCGGTCACCGCATCGAGCAGACTGCCTTCGACCTCACGCACGAACGGCACGTCCGGCGTGCGCGGGCGGACCAGGTACGGCCTCAGCGCCCACGACAGCTGACCGCCCACCAGCACGAACACGATGCACAGCGCCGCGATCGCGCTGCGCCCGCCGGGAGCGGCTTCACGCGTCACCGCGCTCACGATCATCTTCAGGCTGGCCAGGCCGGCAAACGCGAACATTCCCACGACCGCCAGGATCACCTGGTGATAGGAAGCATCGAGCGCACGCATCAGCACGATCAGCGGCGTGCACGCAGTGAGCAGCAACGCACCAAATGCTAGCGCCGCGATCACGAGCGCGATGTCGGCGGTCAATCGCGACCGTCTGCCGAGCGCCGCGCCGATCGCGGACAACACGGGTGCCGAAAGCGCGGCCGTCCCGAGCAGCACCAGCGGCAGCTTGATCGCTGCGTACGCAATCTGTACGCCACCGCGGTAGCTGCCGAGTGCCGCACCGACGATCGCCATGGTCACCGCGATCGTCACGACCATCGTGCGCGTGATCGCCGGGATCTCGCCCCCGCCGGCGATCTTTGCAAGCATCGCGTGACGATCGCGGAGCAGCAGATCGATCTGCTGGGGCCAGCGCGGCGGGCTCGCGGGTAGCTCGGAAGCATCGAGGGTTCCGATCACGACATCACCTCCGTCACGAGCTCGCGCCAGAACCCCTGGGCGATCCCGATCGTCGCCGCCGCCCATACCCAGAATACGAGCCGGCTGACCATCGGCTTGGCCGGTGCGCCGGCCGCGAGCTCGCGCTCGAGCCGCCAGCACCCGAGGATCGCCGCTGATCCGAGCGCGGCGCTCGCAGCGACGAACGTCGTGGTTCGCGAGCTCGACGACAGCGACAGGAACGCGGCGGGCAGGATCAGCCCGACCAGCGCGACACCGAATGCACCGAGTGCCGCGCCGAATGCTCTGCCAACGCGGCCGATCGGCGGCGCCGCGCCCGTTGCGGCCGTGGCGATGTACAGCGCCGGGGTGGTGGCAGCGACGACGCCAAACACCATCGCCGGCACGATGAGGACCAGCTCGACGGATCGGGTCTGTGTGGCGAGCAGGGCGCCGATCGCGACTGGCCCGAGTCCCGCCAGCGCGAGGGTGAGCGTTCCGAGCTCCGGAATCGCTGGGTGAGCTTCGACCGTGGACATGTGACCTCCTGCCCGAGCCAACCATCGAGCCGAGGAGGTCTCGCGCAGCCGCCGTGCAGCCGACGTGGAGCAATTGTGGAGATCTCGAGGAGGCCGCGGGGCTCGAGGAGCCGACCAGCCGAGCGGTCAGTCGCTGCCGGACGCCTCGACGTTGTCGAAGTACATCGACGCCATCGAGCCGCGACCTGCCGACGTGATGCCCACCGCGACACGCGCGGCGGGGGTATCGGCAAAGTACGGCGGCGTATCGATGCGCACGACCTCGGTACCATTGACCGAGACCGCGGCATCACGCAGGCCCGCGTCGACGACGATGTGCATCCACTGGCCAAGCGCGATCGTGCCGCCGAGCGAGGTCAGCGGCTGATCGATTCCGTCGACGAAGTGGCGCTCGACGAAGTACAGCTCGGGGCGCGCAGGATCCGCGCTGGGCTGGATCCCGAGGGTCCGGGTGATTGCGTGCGTATCCCGGTCGCCAAACTCCACCGCGCCGAACTCGGCGTAGCCATCACCGACGCTCTCGAGCGCCATGTCGAACTCGTAGGTGACGCGCGAGCCGCCCGCTACGTCGGCCGTGCGATACGAATGCTCCGTTCCCGGCGGGCTGTCGGCGGTGGCGTGCACCGAATGCGGCGCCGAACGCGCCTGCGCCTTGGAGATCGCGATGACCACGCGGTTGCCGGCCGAGACCGGCGCGCTCCACCAGGACTCGAAGTCGTCCGAACCGTCGAAGTCATCGGACAGGGAAGACTCGCCGCAGCCGGCTGCGAATGCGACGACCGAAAGCACGACCCACTTCATGAGCCGGGGGACGCTAACACGACGCGATGGGCATCGATCCTGGTCAGATCGGGCCCGACAAACCATCGAGGATCACTCGCTAACTAAGTCTTGTAGACCTAGGCGGCGTTACGTCTTGCCTCGGAAACCGATTCGGATAGATTCGCCCGTCCGCCATGACCAACGAGGTCCAAAAGGGCAGTCCTGCTGCGAGCATCATCGCCGAAGAAGAGCGGCTGTTCGGGCAGGTCCAGGCGCGCGTCGCGATGGGCGACGAGGACGGCCCGGACGCGGCCAACGGCTCGCACGCGGCGGGCTCGATCAAGCGCAGCCGCGTTGGCGCGAGTGACCTCGACAGCGACCTGATCTCGTTGCGCGACCAGATCGCCGAGGCTCGGCCCGAGGATCTCCCGCCGCTGATCGAGCAGATGACGCGGCTTGCATCGCTCAAGGCGCGCATCGGCGGCGGTCAATCGCTGCCGATCGACATCACCTCGCCGTACTTCGCGCATATGCGGTTGCGCGAGCAGGGCAAGCGGCGCGACGTCATGGTCGGCAAGCGCGGGTTCATCGACCGTCAGTCCAACGTTCAGATCGTCGACTGGCGCAACGCGCCGGTGTCCCGGATCTATTACCGCTACGAAGAGGGCGACGACTACGAGGAAGAGATCGCCGGCCGCCGCGTCGAGGGGATGGTCGAGGTTCGTCGCAACATCTCGATCGCACGCGGCAACCTCCGGCGGATCGGCACGCCGCAGGGGACCTATCTGAAGGACGCCCGCGGCTCGTGGGTGCAGGCGGTCGGCCAGATCGCCCCGGTGCTGCACGGCGGCATGGGCAAGGCGGCGCGGCCGGTCGCTGCCAAGGGCGAGAAGGGCAAGCTCGGCGTCCATCACGGCGTCGCGCGCGCCGACAAGGCGCTGCCCGAGATCGCCGCGCTGATCGACAAGGAGCAGTTCGAGCTGATCACGCAGCCGTCGAGCGGCATCGTGGTGATCCAGGGTGGCGCAGGCTCGGGCAAGACCACGGTGGCGCTCCACCGCGTCGCGTTTTTGAACTTTCAGGACAACCGGCGGTTCAAGGCGTCGAACATGCTGTTCGTCGTGCCATCGCAGGCGCTGGTCCGCTACGTCTCGGGCGTGCTGCCATCGCTGGGCGTGTCCGGCGTTCCGGTCGTGACGTACACCGGTTGGGCGCGCACTACTCGGATGCGCTGCCTGCCCGACTCGCCGACCAAGTACAACGCCGATCCGCCCGAGCATGTATCGCGCGTGAAGAAGCACCCGGCGCTGCTCGGCATGCTCGCGTCGTGGGTCGAGCGCCAGGCCGCGCAGATCGGCGGCGAGCTCGCCGAGGTCTCGCCGGTCGCGATCGAGGAGTGGAACCGGCTGGTGCGGCGGCCGCTGATGCCGCGGCTGTCGGGGATGTCGAGCTGGCTCAAGAAGGCGGAGCTCGATCCCAACGTCAGGGTCGCGCTCGAGGGCCTGCTCAAGCGCTGGCGGAAGCGCGGCGATGATGTGGTGCTCGACTGGGCCGAGCTGATGACCGATCCGGTGGTGCTCGGCGAGGGGTTCGCCGGGACCGACGTCACCGCGCGCGACATCACGCGCGTCGTCGAGTGGATGCGCCGCCAGCTCGCCAAGCCGCAGAAGGCGCCGGTCGACGAGGAAGGCAAGCCGATCCTCGACAGCGAAGGCGCGCCGCTCGGTGCGGATGACGACGATCCGGCGGGCAAGTTCGACGACGAGGACGATCCGATCCTGCTGCGGCTGATCCAGCTCAAGCGTGGTGGGCTGATGCTGCCGGGCGGCGATACGCTGGAGTGGCAACACGTCGCGATCGACGAGGCGCAGGATCGCTCCGCGCTCGAGGTCAAGGTCCTGGTCGAGGCGGTGCATGCGCCCGAGAACGATCCGATGCGGCGGTCCGTCACGATCGCCGGCGACACCGCGCAGCGCCTGGTGTTCGACAACAACTTCAGTGGCTGGACCGAGCTACTCCAGCAGACCGGACAGCCGGCGATCGTTCGTCCGCTGCGGCTGTCGTATCGGTCGACCGCCGAGGTCATGGTGCTCGCGCGCGAGATCCTCGGTCCCGAGCTGGCGCCCGAAGAACCGGTGGCGGCGCGCCCCGGCGAGCCGGTCGAGCTGCACGAGTTCGGCGACCTCGGCGAGGCCGTCGCGTTCCTCGGCGATGCGCTGCGCAACCTGATGGCTCGCGAGCCCACCGCGTCATGCGCGGTGATCGCTCGCCATCCCGAGCAAGCCGATGCGTACTACGAGGGCCTCAAGCGCTCCGAGGTGCCCGCGTTGCGTCGGGTCCGTCGCGACGAGTTCAACTTCCAGCCGGGCGTCGACGTGACCGACGTGACCTCGGTGAAGGGCCTCGAGTTCGACTACGTGGTGATGGTCGACGTCAACCCGGCGAGCTATCCCGACGTTCACTGGGCGCGGCACCTGCTTCACATCGGCGTGACCCGCGCGGCGCATCAGCTATGGTTGGTCTCGACCGGCGAGCCGAGCCCGCTGATCCCGGCGGCGTTGCGAGATGGCGGCCGGATGGCCGTCGGCTGAGCCGCTGATCCCGGCTGCGTTGCGAGATGGCGGCCGGATGGCCGTCGGCTGAGCCGCTGATCCCGGCGGCGTTGCGAGATGGCGGCCGGATGGCCGTCGGCTGAGCCGTTGCTTCCGGCGGCGTTGCGAGATGGCGGCCGGATGGCCGTCGGCTGAGCCGCTGATCCCGGCTGCGTTGCGAGATGGCGGCCGGATGGCCGTCGGCTGATGTCGTGACCACGCCGCGCGAGCGAGGTAGACGCCATCATCAACAGCGTACGGGACCGAACGAGGCGCCCGACGCGTCGGTTCCTCACGGCGTGTGGTCGGGCCTCCGACACGAGATCGTGTGCCGTTGTTCACGGCGGTCGAGCTGATGTCCTCGTACCATCGCGTTCGGCCGGCCCACATGTAAGGCCGTGGTCTTCGTCTGCAGCCGCGTTTCGAAACGCCTTTCTGTTATTGTGGGAAACGGTGACGTTACTGGCGCTTGGTCTCGCAGACCTGTCGCTGCTCGCGCACGTGGACGCGCATGTGGACCCACGGGGGCTCGGCACATGCCGCGAACAGCGGATGGCGGGGCCTCCGTGAGCACGGCGATCGATACAAATCCATCGGGAGAGTGGTACTGCGCGGCGTGCGAGAACACGTTCCACGAGGGTGATCGCTGCCCGGTCGATGGATCGCGTTTGGTCATGCTTCAGCGCTCGATCGATCCGTTCGTCGGCCGTGCGCTCGACGGTCGTTATACGGTTCTCGAGAAGATCGGGCAGGGCGGCATGGGGGCCATCTATCGAGCGACCCAGCACTCGGTCGACCGCGACGTCGCCATCAAGATCGTGGCCGCGAGCCGTGCCGTCGGGCCCGACCGGATCAAGCGGTTCCTCCGCGAAGCCCGCCTCGCAAGTCGGCTCAATCATCCCAACGCCGTCGGAGTGCTCGACTCGGGGCAGTCCGAGGACGGCACGTTCTACCTCGTGATGGAGCTGGTGTCCGGCCGCACGCTCGCGGACGTCTTGCAGCTCGAAGGCGTCCTCCGACCCGAGCGCCTGGTGCGGATCGGCATCCAGATCTGCGACGCTCTCGAGAGCGCGCATCGACTCTCGATCATTCATCGCGATCTCAAACCTGCGAACGTCATGGTCCTGGCGACGGAACGCGACTTCGTGAAGGTGCTCGACTTCGGCCTCGCCAAGTCGCTGTCTCCCGATCTCGCGCTGACCACGCTGACGGAGGCGGGAGAGATCCTGGGCACGCCGGCGTTCATGTCGCCCGAGCTCGCGAACGGGCAGCCGTGCGACGCTCGATCCGATCTGTATTCGCTGGGCGCCATGCTTTACCAGCTCGGATCGGGGGAGCTGCCGTTCATCGCGGATGCGCCACATCTGGTCATGGCGATGCACGCCAGCGACGTCCCGGTGCCACCGGTCAAGCACCTGCCGCCTCGGCTCGCCAGGGTGATCGATCGGCTCCTGCGCAAGAACCCGGCAGAGCGCTACCAGACCGCCGGCGAAGCCCGCGCCGCGCTCGAGGGAACCCTCGCATTGAGCACCCCATTTTCCGGCGCGGAGATCGGCGACTGGCCAGACGACACCAAGACCGACACACGCCCGCTGCACGTTCGAGCGTTCGGACCGTTCGAGCCGGTGTCCGTCACGCAGCCAGCGTCACAGGTGGCTGAGGCCGACAACGCATTTTTGACGCCGGAGCCGGCTCCGCGGGCCGGCGTTGGGGCAGCGGGCGCGAAGCTCGCGTCTGATCCTGGAATTTCTCCGATCGGGCTCTCTCCTGTCGTCGAGCCCGTGCCCGAACCTCGTCCCCGGTTCAAACGACCGCTGCTGCTCGTCGGGGGCCTCGTGGTCTCGGTCATTGCGGTGGCCATCGGAGTACGTGGCGGCGGCACGACTGCAATGACGTCCACCACCGCGCCCAGCCCGAAGGCTCCGGTGCCCACCGCGATCACACCACCGGGCGACAACACGGCGGCTCCAGCGCCGAGCGTGCCCGCTTCGTCGATCGCTCCATCTTCGAGCAAGCCATCCGACCCGCGTGATGCGACCTCGTCATCCGCTGCGCCATCGGCGGCGCCGGCGACCGCCGAGGATCCGGCGCGCGCCTCGAACAAGCCGCCGGTGTCGTCGCCCTCGCGGCGTTCCGACCGGAAGCGAAATCGCGAACCGGTCCGCTGGACACGCGACTCCCCAACGCTGCCCGGGCTGAAATGACAGCGCGGGTGATCATCGCGGCGGTCGTTCTCGTCGCATCGACCGCAGCAGCCGATCCCGTCGCCGACGAGCGCCGGGGTATGGCGCTGTACCAAGCTGAGAGCTATGCCGAGGCTGCGGTCGCCCTGGAGGCGGCGTATGTCGAGACAAGATCGCTGCGCGTCGGGTTTGCGCTGGCGCAGGCGCTTCGGCTGGCAGGAGATTGCCCTCGCGCGCTGATCTTCTATCGCGAGGTGCTCGATCGGGCCCCGTTGGCCACGCGGCCCAAGCTCGACGAAGCGATGGCCCCATGCGTGGAGGCTGAAGCAGCCGCGGCGCGGTTCGAGGCGGCGCGCGCGGAGGCGGCACGGGCGGAGGCGGCACGGGCGGAGGCGGCACGGGCAGAGGCGGCACGCGCGGAGGAGGCACGCGCGCAGGCGGCACAGGCAGAGGCGGCACGCGCGCAGGCGGCACGCGCAGAGGCGGCACGCGCCGACGCGGTGCGGGTCCAGGCGGTGCGTACCGACCGCACGCCCCAACATCGTGCGCCCTGGTTGCTCGCCGGCGCTGGCGTCGGCGCGCTTGCCGGCGCGATGTTTCACGTGCTGGCGTACCGGGAACGCGGGATCCTCGACGAGGCGCGGCTCGACCATGATCCCGATCGATATCGAGCTCACAAGGGCACGTTCAGCGCGTTCCGCGGCATCACGATCGGGTTGTACGGTGCGTCGGCTGTAGCCCTGACGATCGGTGCGATCATGTGGCGCCGCGAACGCGCGGCACCGCGGATCTCGGGCGTCGTGGGTTCGCAAGGCGCAGTCGTCCTCGTGGAGTGGCAGCGATGACGGCTAGGTGCCTGCCGGTTGCATGGTTGTTCTTGGCCCTGGCAGGCTGTCTCAGCACGCCCCCTCCGCCTGCCTGCGATCAGAAGTGCGTGGCCCCCCAGAGCTGCGGCGGGGGAAGCGCGCCAGACAGCTGCGGTGCAACCTATTACGTGGCGCCGCCACCGACGGGCTCCGATGCGGCTTCGGGGCAGTCGCCCGAGACACCGTGGGCGACGTTTGCCCATGCCCTGCCACGGCTGACGCCGGGTGATGCGCTCGCGCTGCTCGATGGAACCTACCTCGAGGGGCTCGACATCAGGATCTCCGGTGAGCCTGGTCAACCGATCGCCATTCGCGCGTTGAACGACGGCGGCGCGCTGATCGACGGCGAGGTGCTCAGAGTCCCTTGCAAGGTGACCGGCGCAGATGGGGCTTTGGTGCACGATGTCGTGGTGGAGGGGCTGCGCTGTGCGAACGGGATCCAGGAGGTGGTCTGGGTCAACCGCGCCGAGCGCGTGCAGCTGCGGCGGATCACCGCTCATGATGCGGGACCCAGCGGCAACCAGACGGTGTTCTATTTCGCGCGCTCGGCGAACCTCCTGCTGGAGGACCTCGCGGCGTGGGGCGCGTCGATCAAGGTGTACGAGCTGTACGAGGTCGACACCTCGGTGTTGCGCCGCTGCTGGGGCCGGTGGGAGACCAGCGGTACCTACTACAACACGATCGTGTCGCTGAGCGGGTCGAGCGACAACATCGTCGAGAACTGCGTGGTAACCAGCAATCCAGGCAATGTGTACGTCACCGGCTTCATCATTGGCGGCTCCACCCCCGGCGAACGAAATCAGCTGCTGGGCAATGTCGCGCTCGCCGGTGTGGCCCAAGGCTACGGCGTCTCGAGCGACCAGGCCAACCCCACCAGCAACCGGTTGATCGACTCGGTTTCCATCGAGAACGACGTCGGCCTGTTTCAGCGCAGCGACTCGGACCTCGAGGTGGATCGTGCCACCTTCGTGAAAACCGGTGACACCATGGTGCAGCTCGCGCCCAACGGAACACCCGATGATATCGAGATGAACGCGGTGGTGCGCAATTCGGTGCTGTTCTCCGCCCCGAACGGCTTCAATGTCTCCACGTCGCCCGTCATCAAGAGCTTCATCCATCACCACAACAACGTGTTCGGAGTCGCCACGCCCTACACGAACACCATGGCCGATGCCACCGAGCTCGCCATTGATCCGGGGTTCGACGAGGCGACCTACGGCGCAGGTACGTATCTGCTCGGATCGCCCGTGCTCGCTCAGGCTGGCGAGCTTGGCTCACGCATGGGGGCGCAGGTGATCTACGGATACGCTCATGGTCAGCCGACCGAGGAACCGCTGTGGCCGTGGCCGATGGAGGATCGAATCCAGAGGGAGGCGGGAACGAGCGTCACGTGGGAAGCGCAGGGTGGGTTGTGGAGGACGTTGGAAGGCGTCTATATCGATCGCTGATCGCTGATCGCTGATCGGGCTCGCGGGGCTGTTTCTCGCGCTCGCACCCTCAATGGGGTCAGACTCAATTTGCTCAACTTCCTCGCCCGACGTGTGAACGGGTGGTCGATCTCGCAGGCTTGCCGCAGCATGAGCTGGGCCGATCGTCCTGTACACGCTCATCTCCGACGATCGACGGCAACGGCCGTCTGCCCAAAAGACACTCGATCCCGCGTTCGTCGCAGCAAATTCCGCTGCATTTCCCGACGACAACCTGCGGTTTGGCATCGCATGGATGCCGCGCTAGCCGGCGTGATCGGACGGTCGTTCAGCCATGGGAATCGAACCCTCGGGAGGTGATGGATCGAAACCTGGTGAATCCCGTGGTGGTTCACCTCACGGGTGGTCTCACCGAAACCACTGAACGCATGGCTCGGCGGCGGCACGTCGGTTGCTCCGCGCGTCGGGCATGCGTTCAACGAAGATCTGTAGCTTGGTGGTCGCATCCGTGATCATTCCCGCATGCCTGGGAACGATCGGCGACGGTGGCGATGATGACGCGCTGTGTAGCGAGGGCAAGTGTGATGGCAAGGGCGGTGGTGTTTGCACCGACCAGCGCTACGGCGACGGCACCTGCGATACCGAGCTCGAGTGTGCGGCGCCCGATATCGATTGCTTCTTGACGTTCGATAACGATGGCGCAGCCGCGACGTGGTTCAGCGGGCTCGAGGAGCTGTCCGCAATGCAATCGGGCAGTGCTCCACGGCAGCTGGTCTCCCAGAAAGATTCGCGGTTCACGAAGATCCGCGCGTTGCTCGATCAGGGATGGAAGGCGTTTCGAGATTCGCGCCCGGTCGGGGAGCTGTATGGCTTGCGACCCGCCCTGGTCGTGCTCGACGACGCGGAGGTGAACGCCTTCGTGATGAGCGACTTCAACGCCACGATGAATCAGGGCTTCGCGGTCATCGTCCAGACCGGCTTGATCGACAACACGAGCTCGGATGACCAAGTGCTAGGTGTGATGATGCACGAGTTTCAGCATGCCGTCGGACTCCACGCGATGCCCGGCGTGTCCGACCGGCTACGCAAGTTCTACATTGCCAGGCCGGACGAAGAGCCGATCGGAAATCGTACGCCCGAGGATCCGGCTGCACGCGGCTTCGGGATCGAATGGCGGCAGTATGCCGAGGAAGTAGGGCCGTACTCGAGCAGCTACCTCGGCGGATATCCATTGGCGGGCGGCATGGTCGAGGAAGTGCTCAAGCATGCCGTTCTGCAAGCCTTCGCCGCGAATCCGTCCGGTTGCCAGAATGCGAAACAGGCGCTTCAGAACATTCTGCCGGCGGCTGCACTCGATCCGCTCAGCGGTGCGGTTTCCGGCAACCCGCAGGCGCTGCAGAGCGCGATCAACACCGCCATGTCGGCGCTCAAGAACGAGTGCCTGGCCGGGTTCGCGCCCGACTTCGTCGACGTCCTGGCCGAGATCAACGGCATCACGCGAGCCGAGCTCGAGGCTGGGTTGAGCGAGTACGACCGCCTGCTGGTTGCTGGCAAGCATGTCATCGACGGGGTGAGCGCGTTGACGATCGATCGCCGCACCAAGATGCGTGACCTCGAGACGGGCTTCACGGCCGAGACCGGGTTGCCGTGGTCATCACTGCGCTACTTCTCCGACGAAGAGAATGCCGACGACACGTCGGTGACGGTCTTGCGCGCGGCCGGGTTCGACCCGACGGGACTGGCCGATTTCTCGATCTCGATCGTTCCGGCCGAGGGGCAAGCCGAGTGCCGGGACTTGATCGATCGCGGTCAGGTGCCGCCCTATGGCATCGACCTGCTCGATCAGCACCACGCCAGCTGCTGGCGCGCGTTTCATATCACGCAGCTCGCGGACGACACCGCCGGTGAAAAGCGTGCTCGCGTTCGCGGCGTCACGCCGGTCGACAAGTTGCCACCGAAGCTCCCGTTCCCGAAGCGGGCGAGCGACTACATCAAGTACTGAGTCGTTCACCGGCCGTCTGTACAACCTGGAGCTGGGCTTACCGAAACCACAGATCGCTGTCGACGGTCGCGCGCCAGCGCGGCGACGGGACACCTCACCGTGCGCTGAATGTGATGCGAGACGCCGCACAAATCAGTGGTCGAACCGCGCGATCGATGTCCCGGTCAACCCGGGCACATCGCTTGCTGAACCGCCGCGGCAATGGATTGTTCACGTCTGGCTGGACTGCTGATTCCATTCACGGTGTTCACGGCCTGCGGAGGGGTCGACGACGGTAGCGACAGCGAGGGGCAGTCGTGCTTCGAAGATAAGTGCGATGGGCCGAACAACGGGACCTGCGCGGACCCGCAATACGGCGATGGCGTGTGCCAGACGGCGCTCGCGTGCGCGCAGCCCGACATCGACTGCTTCACGATCCCGGCCGATGACGCGGCGGCGGCGGCGTGGTTCGGCGTGTTCGAGCAAGCGATGGCCGATCAGGATCAGCGCGCTCCTCGAGCATTTCTGCCACAGACCGATCCGCGGTTCCTCCGAGCGCGCCAGCTCCTCGATCGCGGTTGGGCTGCGTTTCGTGACGCGCGAGCGGTCGGTGGCTTGTACGCGCTGCGACCCGGACTGGTCGTGATCGACGACAACGTGCCGAACGCGTTCGTGGCCCCGGACCTGATGAACGGCAACGCCGGGTTTGTGGTGATGGTGCAGACCGGTCTGCTCGCTGCAACGACCGGCGACGATGCGCTGGTCGGGGTGATGATGCACGAGCTCCAGCACGCCGTCGGACTCCACGTCGTCGGCACCGTGGGCGATGAGCTCCGGCGCTACTATGTGGCAGCCAATGGCAACGAGCCGATCGGTCGGTTCCAGGCCGATGATCCGGTGGTTCGCGATCATGGCGCCGCCTGGCGCGCGCTGGCCGATGAGGCCGGCCCTCACTCCAACGCCGAGCTGGGCGGACTACCGACCAGCCGCGACAGCGACATGGTGTTCGTGCTCGAGCACGTGATCAACCAGGTGGCAGCGCAGAACCTGATGGGCTGTCAGAGCTCGATCGGTACGTTGAACCAGCTGATCTTCGAGGTGCTGAGCACTGCGGATCCACTCAGCGGCGCGCTGTCACTCGACCCGCAGCTCGTGCCGCCGCGCGTGACCCAGGTGCTCGACGCGCTGCGCACCGATTGCCTCGGCGGCTACACCCTCGATTTCGTCGAGACGGTCGCGGAGATCGTCGGTGTTCCCGCGGCGACGCTCAGGATGCAGATCCCGCCCGAGGAGCTGGCGCTGGTGGATGGCAAGCACATCGTCGATGCGATCGCCGCGGTGATCACAGATCGGCGAGCCACGCAGCGCGCGGTGGAGGAGAGCTTCGCGACCGTCACCGGGCAGCCATGGTCGGCCCTGCGTTACTTCTCGTACGAGGAGGACGCCGACGACGTCAGCGTCTCGGTGCTGCGCGGCGCCGGGCTCGATCCGAACGGCGTGAGCGCGTTCATGGCGTCGTTCTTGCCGAGTGGTGCGCAGCAGATGTGTAACCAGCTGCTCGGCGCCAACACGGTGCCGCCCTATGGCGTCGATCTAAACGACGAGCATCACGCGAGCTGCTGGCGCGCGCATCACATCAAGCAATACGCGGCGACGATCGCTTCGCCACGCGTCGCGCTCCCCGCGCCGTCGCCGGTCGAGACCAAATCGCCGTGGGCGATCCCGCCGCGGCTGCGGGATCGAATCGCGCGGTGAGGATCGTCAGACGCCCGTGGGTGCATCGAGCACGACCGGGTCGCCGACCTTGAAGCCGCGGCCGTCCGAGACGACGCACATCGTGAGCTTGTCGTTGATGTGGTTTGCGACCTCGATGGTGCCGAGCGTCTTGCCCACCTCGCGCCCGATGACCTGACCGCTGGTCGGATCCGTGATCTCCTCGCCGAGGGCGCGCACCTTGAGCTTGGCGCCGGCGGGAAGTCCGGACGCCGTGCCGGCGACGACATAGATTCGCCCCTTCGCGACCTTCGCCACGGTGGCGGACCACGGCCGGTTGTTGGCGGCTCCGACGAGCGCTCCCGCGGCCTTGCGGACCGCGCGGTAGAGCGCCCGCTTGCCGAGGTTGTTGTCGTAGCTCGTGCTGCTCCCTCCTGCCGTCGCGGCGCTCGTCTCGGTCGCCTTGCCCTCGCCGGTCTCGGCGGCCCAGACCTCGCCGGTCGTGGTGTCGATCATGCGCAGGCTGACGCGCGCGGTGTAGCTGCGCTTGTGGGACGCATAGACCACCATGCCACTCGTACTCTGGCCCTCGTCGTAGTCCATCACCTTGCCGGTGATGATCGCCTGGAGCCCGAGCAACTGGCCGGCCTTGGCCGCGGCTTGCGGGCTGATCGCGCCGGTCATGCCCAGGCCCTGCTCCTTGAGCACCTCGACGAGCTGCTCGCGTTCGATCACGATGAACGCCTCGGACTTGACGAGCATCTCGGTCGCCGCGTCGCTGGCGACGACCGCCAGCGATTGCTCGCCGCTCCACCGGCCGCCACCGGACGCATCCTCGAACGCGACGATACCGACGCGCTTGCGGGGCCCCGTGCCCTTGGGCAACGGCACGTTGTCGGCGGCGAGATCCGCCTCGTTCGCGTCCTTGGCCTGCTTGTTGGCGACGGCCCCGCCGATCGCCGAGCCCGCCAGAAAACACCCCGAGCTCGCCATCAGAGCACCGATCATCACCACTGTGCCCGTACGACGGGCCATCCCATGAACCTGCGAAAACTTCATTGCCGCTCTCCATTCGTTGTTTGTTCCAGAAGCTGTTTCGCGCACGCCTTGCTCGCAGCCGCCAGCGCCTGCCGGCGCGCGGTATCCGGGTCGATGTGGACCTGCGCGGCGTGCTCGGTCGCGGTCGCGACGACCTCGCCCGACCGGGTATCGACGAGGCGTGCCACGACGCTGCCTTGCGCCGAGGTCATACGGCTCGCGGCGAGCTGGCGGTTGTACGCGAGGTCGGCCGAGCCGCGCGCGATGATCACGAGGTCGGCGTCGGCGCGCCGTGCGACCGTCGCGGCCACGTCACTACCGAGCTCGTCGACCTCGTAGGCGCGCTCGCGCGTGAGCTTGCCGCGGAGCACCTTGGGATCGATGACCCGCATGCCACCTTCGCGTAGCGCGGAGGCGAGCGTGGCGGTCACCACGCCCGAGTCGCGATGCGCGATCACCGCGGTCGTCCGCTTCATCGCGTGCTGTGGAGTCCAGATGTAATCGCTCCACCGGATGAGCTGGTCGGGGCCGAGCTGCTCGGTCGCCAGGATGAGGACCGACCGGCGTGCGGCGCGGCGAGCTGGCCGGGCGGTGGATCGCGGGAGCACGGCTCGGACCCCCGCGAGGTTGATGTCAACGCTGACCGTGACCGTGAGGACGTTGTCCTCGACCTGCTCCGCGGTGACCGCCAGTGCCGTCGCGAACCGGCCAGGGTTCGCATAAACGAGCCGATCCACCTGTTCGTCCTGGCCCGCCGCCGGTCCGCCGAGGGCCGTCACCGCCTGTTCGAGCGCGTCCTGGACAGCGGCGGCGTGAGCCCGAGCTTTCGCGACCTTGGGCGGACCCGCATAGACGCTCTCGCCGCGGCCCGTGTAGCGGGAAATCGTTGGGGTGTCCGCGCGTCCGACCCCCGCGATGCCGACCAGCGCACAGGCGATGGCGCACGCCACCGCGAGTTGTGAGTGGATGCTCATTGCCCCCCGTGGGGCCGTTCGGTACGCGTCTGTCGCAGGTTTTTTTCGATGAGCTCGATCCATCAGACGCCCCCGACCACCGCGACCCCTCCCCCGAGCTCGATCCATCAGACGCCCGCGAGCACCGCGACCGCTCCCGCGGGGTGCATCGATCCTTCGACCGCAGCGGAGCTCGTCGAGGGACTGCTGTCCCGCGACCGCGTCGTGGCCGTCGAGGCTCACATCGACCATTGCTCGGCGTGCCGCGCGTACGTTTCGACGCTCGCGCGCGGGGCTACCGCGCCGGTCCTGGACGGGTTGGCCGAATGGACGCCCCCGCACGATATCGAGCCGCCGGACGAAGGTGCGATGCCTGCGCTCGGCCCGGGCGACAAGATCGATCGTTATCTGATCGTCGGAACCGTCGGTCGCGGCGGCATGGGCATCGTCTATGCGGCATACGATCCGGTCCTCGACCGCAAGATCGCGCTCAAGCTGTTGCACGTCACATCGGGGACCGTGGCGCCGGACGAGATGACCGCGGCGAGGCTGGTCCGAGAAGCGCGCGCGATGGCGCAGCTCTCGCATCCGAACATCCTCACCGTGCACGACGTCGGCGTGCAGGGTGACCAGATCTCGATCGCGATGGAGCTGATCAATGGCCGGACGCTCGCCGCGTGGATGAAGGAGCGGCGGCACGGCTGGCGCGAGGTGCTGCGCATGATGATTCCGGCCGCGCGCGGCTTGGCCGCTGCACACGGATCACGGATCGTCCATCGCGACTTCAAGCCACAGAACGTGCTGATCGGAGACGATGGTCAGGTCAAGGTGATGGACTTCGGGGTCGCGAGCTCGCTCGATCCGGTGACGGAGCCGAGCGCGGGCGAGGCCGGCCAGCCAGCCGCTGCCCACGCGAGCGCCACGCGTACCGGCACGATCGTAGGAACGCCGGCGTACATGGCACCGGAGCAGATGGCCGGTCAGCGTGCCGACGATCGTTCGGACCAGTACAGCTTCTGCGTCACGCTCTATGAGGCGCTGTACGGCGCGCGTCCGTTTCCGGGGACGACAACCACCGAGCTCGCGCCGGCGGTCACCCGTGGCGCCGTGCCCGACGAGCCGACCGGCGCTGGCGTGCCACGCTGGGTGCGCGCGATCGTGTTGCGCGGGCTGCGCGCGACCGCAGCCGAGCGGTTCACGTCGATGACCGAGCTGATCGCTGCGCTGGAACGCGACCCGGGGAGGCGGCGCAGGCGGATCGCGCTCGCCGCCGCGGGTGCGGGCGCGATCGCCGCGCTCATCGTCGGCGCCCGGGCGATGGACGCACCCCGCGAGACGACCTGCCAGCTCGGAGACGAGCGGTTCGCGACCGCGTGGAACGCCGAGCGCAGAGGCGCGATCGCCACCGCGTTCGCCGCCACGGGACGCCCCTACGCCGCCCAGACCCTGGTCGCCACCGCAGCCGCGCTCGATGGCTACGGCGCGCGGTGGACCGCGATGTACCGCGAGGCGTGCGAGGCGACCCACGTGCGCGGCGATCAATCGAGCGCGCTGATGGATCTGCGGATGCAATGCCTCGACGGCCGGCTCCGGGCAGTCAAGGCGCTTGCCAGCGTCCTCGAAGAGCCCGGCGCCGAGACGGTCGATAACGCCGTGGGTGCCGTGCTGGCGCTGCCTGCGATCGAGAGCTGCGGGGACGTGAAGACGCTGCAAGCCGTGGTTCCATTGCCGGACGAGCCCGCGGTGCGCGCACAGGTGGAAGCCGCACGCGCAGACCTGTCGCGCGCGCGCGCGTTGCTCGTCGCAGGCCGCTACTCCGAGGCCGAGTCGATCGTGACACCCACCGTCGAGCTGGCGCGGCGTTCGGGGTATCGCCCGGTGCAAGCCGAGGTGCTGATCGTCGCCGCCGATATCCAGCTTCGCCTCGCCCGGATCGAGCCGGGCCTGGCGCTGCTCGACGAGGCGCTGATCGCCGCGCACGCCGGCGGCGATGACGTGAACGTGGCGAACGTGCTGATCGGGCTGATGAAGACGGCCGGGCTCGATCAACGCGATGCCAAGGAGGCCGAGCGCTGGCACCGGCTGGCGGAGGGCGCCGTCGAGCGGCTACGAGGCGATCGCGCCCTCGAGGCGAAGCTGTGGTTGCAGTACAGCCGGGTGCTCGGCATCAACCGCGAGTACGCCCGCGCCAAGGACTACGCGCAGCACGCGCTCGACGTTTATCAGCGCACGGCGACGTCGACGAGGACGGAGGTAGCGCTCGCCGAGGAGCAGCTCGCGACGGTGCTCCACGGCGAGGGCGCGTATGTGGAGTCCGAGCGAGCCTATCGCCGCGTGCTCGCGGTCTATCGCGCCGAGCTCGGCACCGAGCATCCCTACACGATCGGTGCGCTCAACAACCTCGCCAATAGCCGCATGCGACAAGGCGCTCACGCGGAAGCGCTACGACTGGTCCAGCAGGTCGTCGACCTCCAAGCGCGCACCCAGGGCGCGGACCACCCGAAGGTCGCGATGGCGCTCAACAACCTCGGCACGACCTACAGCCAGCTCGGCGATCTCCGCAACGCCCGCCAGGCGCTCGAACGAGCGCTGGCGATCTACGAGCGCGCGTACGGTAGCGAAGACCCCAGGGTCGCCGAGGTCCTGGGGAATCTGGCGCTCAACCGGCTCGACGACGGAGACCCGGCCGCGGCGCTGGCGGCGGCGCGGCGCGCAGCCGAGATCGACGAGGCGCGGCTCGGCCCCGAGCACTACCAGCTCGCGCGAACGCTGTCGACGCTCGGTCGCGCCGAGCGTGAGCATGGTGACTTTGCGGCCTCCCTGGCCACGTACCAGCGGGCCATCGCGATCCTCGAGCGCGATCCCAGCCGGAGGATGCACCCGAGCACGGCCGCTGCGCTGACCGGCGCCGCCCTCGCGCAGCTGGCGCTGCGACGCCCGACGCGTGCGGTACCGCTGTTCGAGCGCGCTTTGATGATCCGGGACGCGCTGGCGAAGTCGCCGATGCAGATCGCCCAGGCGGCGTCCACGCGGTTCGATCTCGCGCGCGCGATGTGGGACGCCGGGAGCGCGCGCCCGCGTGCCGCCGAGCTGGCGCGCCAGGCCCGGACGGAGATGGCCAGCGTCGGCGAGATCGGGCGGGACGATCTCCGCTACTTCGATCCGTGGCTGCGGGAGCGCGGGATCCGATGACTGCGCCCCCGCTGACGACCACGGGCCTGCGCGCGTACCTCGACGCCGCGCGCGCAGCCTGGCCGGGGCTCGACGTGCCCGATGACGCCTTCGCTCATCACCTCGCCGGCAAGCTCGCCGCGGCCAGCGACATCGAGGCGGCGCTGCGCAGCATGCGCACGAGCGATCTCTACCTCGCGCTCGGCTGTGCCCGGCGCGACGAGAGGGCGCTGGCCGAGCTCGAACATCATTACGTGCCGATCATGCGAGCGGCGATTCGCAAGCTCGGCGCGCAGGATGCACAGATCGAGGAGATCGTTCAGGAGCTGCGTTGCCGGCTGCTGCTGCCCCGCGGCGAGCGCGGCCCCGAGATCGCCGACTACGCCGGGCGAGGCGAGCTGGCGGGCTGGCTTCGCTCCGTCGCGGTCCACGCCGCGTTCAAGCTGCTCAAGCGCGACCGTGCGAACGACTCCCGTGACGATCTCGATACGCTACTCGAGCAGATCCCTCACCACGATGATCCCGCTCATGCGCGGATCGCCGGATGGTTCTCGAGCGGGTTCCGCGAGGCGTTCGCCGAGGCGATGGCGGCGCTGTCCCCGCGCGAGCGTAATCTGCTGCGCCAGCAGTTCGTCGACGGGCTCAACGTCGACGAGATCGGCGCGCTGTACAAGGTCCACCGCGCGACCGCGGCCCGCTGGCTGGTCAAGGTTCGTCACAAGGTCCTGATCGCGACCCAGCGCGCCCTGCGCCGGCGGCTCGAGCTGACGCCGACCGAGCTGGAGAGCCTGATGCTCGGGCTTCAGAGCCGGCTCGACATCACGATCACGCGCCACCTGGCCGCCTGAGCCCGCCGGCTTCACGCGCCGCGGATCTCGACCAGGTCGCGCTGTTCGGCTACCGGCCCGAGAGCTCCTCCATCGACGGCGCAGGCTTGTCCCACGCTGGTAGGCCCCACTCGGCAGCGAGCTCATCGTATTCGGCGCGCGGCAGCAGCACGAACACGGTGTCGGGCGAGATCGCGAGCATGTCCTCGAACAATCGATCCGCGTCGTAACCGGTGCAGCCGATCGTCGGCACGTCGGGACCAGCCCAGACGTGCAGAAAGATGCAGCTGCCCTTTCCGGGGATCCGCTCCGGGTTGTGATTGATCTCGAGCACGATGTCGTACAGATCGTCGCTGCGCATCATGTCTTCCGCCGACGACCAGTCCTTGGTCACCGTGCGTTGATCGAGGACCAGGTTGTACGACTTCGAGGCGGGGTCATCGACGCACTTCCAGTTGGCATCGACGACCTGGTACGGCGTCGCGTAGGGCCGATCCTTCATCGTGCCAAACGATCGGCCGACCGAGAACATCCCGGCGGGGCTCGCACCGTCGCCTTCTTTCTTGAGCGGCCCGGTGCGGCCCGGTGGTGCGCCTTGTCCGTGAAGGCCGATGCCCCACGCCGCGCCCGCCTTTCCGATCACCACGTCCGCGGGGCCATCGGTATGGGTCCACACGTTGCGATAGCGCTGCCACATCCGCAGCTTGGCTTTCGTCGAGCTCCAGGTCTCTGGAACCACCGCGACGAGCGCGCTGGTCTCGGGCATCACGATGCGGCGTGCGGACGGACGTGGCTCCGCGGGCGCGATCGGCGCGGGCGTCTCGATCGGCGCCGGCCGGTGTTCTGGTTGTCCGCAAGCGGCGACCATCGTGATCGCGAACGCGGCGAGCCGGATCACACCGACATCTGCAGCATGCGCTCGATCGGCTTGAGTGCACGGACGCGCGTCGCCTCGGGCACATCGACCTGCGGTTTCAGGTCGCGCAGACACAGGTACAGCTTCTCGAGCGTGTTTCGACGCATATGCGGGCACAGGTTGCACGAGCACGTTTCGTCCTCCGGCGGGGCTGCGATCAACGTCTTGCCGGGGGCGGCTTGTTGCATCTTGTGCAGAATTCCCGCTTC
Source organism: Kofleriaceae bacterium (assembly GCA_050187075.1). Lineage (GTDB taxonomy): Bacteria > Myxococcota_A > Polyangia > Haliangiales > Haliangiaceae > JABFXX01. Next base: position 52,393 of record JBFWXW010000024.1, read on the forward strand.
GGTTGCCACGATGAACATCTGCTTGGGTGACTTCGTGGCGTAGTCGATCAGTCCGCTGGTCGATGCTACGTGCGAGGCGTGGCGAAGGATCCCTTCGTGACACTCGGGATGTGCGATCACCTCGGCGTCGGAGTGCTTGGCCATCAGCTCCAGCAGCCGCTTCTCGGAGAAGGTCTCGTGCACGATACAGGTGCCTTGCCAGCACACGAGATCTGGTCGATTCGCCTGTTTCGCGACGAACGCTCCGAGATAGCGATCAGGCGCAAACACCACCTTCTGGCCTTCGAGCGCCTTGACGATCTTCACCGCGTTCGACGATGTGCAGATGACATCGGACAGCGCCTTCACGTCAGCGGAGCAGTTGATGTAGCTGACCACGGTGTGACCGGGGAATTGCTCGAGCCACTTCTTGAACACCGGTGCCGGGCAACCGTCGGCCAGCGAGCAGCCCGCCTTGAGATCGGGTACGACCACGATCTTCGTGGGATTCAGGATCTTGGCGGTTTCGGCCATGAAGTGAACGCCGCAGAATGCGATCACATCGGCCTTGGTCTTGGCAGCGGCCTGTGACAGCTGTAGCGAATCACCGACGAAGTCGGCGAGATCCTGGATCTCCGACTCCTGATAGTAGTGCGCCAGAATCACCGCGTTGCGTTCCGCCTTGAGCTTCTCGATTCCCGCCTCGAGCTCGGCTTCGGTCATGCCGAGATCGACCTCACTGTGTGTCGACGGATCCGCTACGACCGGGAGCTTGGTTGCCATGGCCAGATTCCTAGCACGTCGGCTCGCCCACCGACGCTGCGGCATGGGCACAGACACGCGACGTCGCCTTCGCTGCCAAACAGAGTGACGGCTGTTCTGCGGAATCTCACATCGCGATTCTCAGGGCGTGGTGTAGCATCCACCAGTTGTGGCCGATCTAGCGTTCGAAGCGGGCATGATGGTCGGCCGGTACCGCGTGATCGGCGCGATCGGACGGGGCGCGATGGGTGGCGTGATCGAGGTAGAGGACGAATCCGGTGCACGGTTCGCGCTGAAGTCACCGGTGCAGGATGTTGGCGGAACCAACGACGCGACGCGCCGGTTTGCGCGCGAGGCCAACGCGCTCCGGCTGCTGGAGCATCCGAACCTTGTCGCCGCGGTCGATGTCTTCGTCGACAGTGGGCAGCTGTTCCTGGTGATGGAGCGGGTGGCGGGCAAGCCGCTGAGCCATGCGATCGCCACCGGTGCGCTCGAGCCTCGACGAGCGCTGGTGCTCGCGCGCCAGATCCTCGAGGGCGTGGGTCATGCGCATGCGCAGGGGCTCGTCCATCGCGATCTGAAGCCCGACAATGTTCTGCTCGTTCCGATGGAGGGTGGCTGGGAGCGCGCCAAGATCATCGACTTCGGGTTGGTGAAGCTCGTCGGGGATGCCGCCGCGGCATACGGTGCCGGGGCATTGACGCGAACCGGCCTGGTGTTCGGCACGCCGCTGTACATGGCACCCGAACAGGCGCTCGGCCGCCAGGTCGACGGTCGTGCCGATCTCTATTCGGTCGGCGTGATGCTGTTCGAGATGCTCACCGGCAACCCGCCGTTCCGGGACACCGATCCGCAGGTGCTGCTGCGGCTTCACGTCAAGGTCGAGCCGCCGAGCCTGCGCAAGATGGTGCACGACGCGCCGTGGTGCACACCCGAGCTCGTCGCGCTGGTCGAAGGCGCGCTCGCGAAGACCCCCGAGGCTCGGTTCGCCGACGCGGCCGCGATGATCGCGTGCCTCGACGACGCGTTCGGCTCGCTCGATCGCGTGTGAGCTCCGCGGAGCCGCGAGCCTCGCTCGCGCGGCGTGCAAGCAAGTGCCAGCGGGTCAGCGTGGTGGCACGAACGAGCGCCCAGCGGTTCACACCGGAGATCAAGCAGGCATCGTTCGGCGTTTCGAAACGCGGTTAAGGAAACGCGAGTCGCGCCGCGCCGCTTGACCAGTCCCCCAGCGCCCGACGAGTGCGACGCTCCAACGCTGCCATCCGATCACGCCCGAGATGACGAGATCGAGGTGTTCGTCCTCGGACCGAGTTGGCGCGCTCTGCACCAGCTCGCGTCGATGGAGACAGAAGCTGGCGACACGGCCACGAATCGCCGTCGCGTTGGCGTGTGAAACTTCGACGGTGATCGTGAACCCACGGTCACGGCGGCGCTGGCGTGTCATTGCGCGGTACCGACGGAGGCGCGGTGGTGCATCCCTTGCACAGCGCGTCACCACGATGGATCGCGGGCTCGCATTCCTGTTCACCTGTGTCGCGTTCACCGGATCGCGGAGCGCGGAGGCCGAGCCGGCCGCGACGACGCCGTTTGATCCAGATACGGACCGCCCCATCGGAGAGCTGGATGTCTATCGAGACATGGCGGAGCTGTTTCGACTCGCTGGCATATCGGAATCAGTGCTGGTCGGTGCGGGCGGTGGGGTTGTGGATGGAGGGATGGGCACGCTCGACGTCGCCTACCGCCGGCGCAATTTCGACTCTGCGTGGGATCTGTTGCCCACGACGCTCGGCTCCGGGCTCTGGGTCCGTCCGGCGAGAGGTGGGCCGATCACGATCCCGATCTCGATCGGATGGAGAATCGTATTCGGGTTGTTCGATGGACCGTATCTGACCGCCAACGGCGTCGGCGCGTGGTCGCCCAGCTCCTCGGACTTCGATGCGGGATTCGATGCCGGTGGTGGCTATGAATGGCGCGCTGGTCGTCGCTGGTCGATCGCCGCGGATGCGCGCCTCGTCGGACTGTGGTCGCTTGGTGATCGATCGGGGGGAGAGGATCGGGAACCCTGGGGCGTGCGCGCCTCGGTTTTCGTGCGTCGCTACCTCGGCGATGTCGATCCTCCGTAGCCCTGAACGAACCCGCTGGCGTTCGGTCGCATCACCGTGTCAACGTCGGGACGCGCATGCCGGCCTACGTTCGCGCGATCCACATCGACTGGCACTACGACGAGGCATCGCCGCAGCTCCGGAAAATCTTGTCCGAGGCCAACGAACGGTTGTCGAGCAGGAATCATACGTGGGACACGTTCCGGGAACAGCTGCGAGAGCTCGCGGTACGCGAGCCCGACGTCGTCGCCGATGCCTTCGTCGAGGACGGCTACCGCCTGTACTGGCTGTTTCGCGTGCGCCCGGTTGCCCTCAAGGCGGGCAGATCACTCCGTGAGCTGGGCGACGCCCGCGTCGAACAGGTTCAGATCAGCGAGCGAGTCGAGGATGTCACCGCCGGCCCCGTCGAGCTGCCGTACGACGACGCGTTGACCGTCACGCTCGCGCGCGATCACGAGCTGGTAGGCGAGCTCGGCGGCGATGACAACTCGATCGACGTGCCCCTGGAGTACGGCGATGCCGACGAGATGCGAACGATGCTGGAGCGGATCGCCAACGCAATGGATGACGGGGGTGGTCGGTTCGTCGCCGAGGCTGGTTTCGACCGGTTCCTGGTCGAGCTCGCACCGGGCCGCGCGGTGACCCGCAGGCTGGTACTCGGGACCGAGGCCGATCTCGTCGCACGGCTGAGGCATGCCCAGTACACGGCGGTGCCAGCTCCGCCGCGCAAGCCCGGCGAGAAGTACGAGCAGCCGCTGTACTGGCCCGACTCGATGCTTCAGTTCCTCCAGGAACAGGCGACGCGGACTGATCGCAGCCTGTCGAACCTGGTCCAGCTCGCATTCGCGAGCACACGCGAGGCGATCGCCGCGAGCAATTACGGCCAGCTCATCGCCGCGAAGCAGAGCTTCGGTGGCGACAAGCGCAAGCAGACGCTCTACTTCCCGGGCGAGATGCTCGACGCGATGGAAGCGCTAGCCGCACGGCGCGACAACTCGCTCTCGTTCGTGGCGCAGTGCGCGGTGGCGCTAGCACGCGATACGATGCTCGCGGTCCCCGAAGCCGAAGCCCGCGATGGAACACCTTGATTCGAGCACGCCCGCGTCGACGGTACGCCGGGCGTCCACAGCTCTCGATCGAGTCGCCCAGCTTGCGCGCTCCGCGAATTCATGTTGCGATGGCGGCGGTGGGATCGATCCTCGGTGGCGTGCGGCTCGCCGCGCTCGGCGTGATCGCCACGATCGCTTCGGGCGCTTGCCAATCTCCACCATCGTCGCCGGACGCTGCGCTCGCCGATCCCGTCACGTATCACGAGACCGTCGCACCGCTGCTCGCGCGCCACTGCAGCGGCTGCCACCGCGAGGGCGGCGTGGCGCCGTTTCCGTTGACGACGTACGACGACGCTTCTGAGCTCGCCGATCAGATTGCTCGCGTCACCAGCCTGCGCATCATGCCGCCGTGGCCCTCGGACAGTAGCGGCGCGTGCGGCACGTTCATCGGCCAGCGCTGGCTGTCGGAGACCGAGATCGAACAGCTCGGTGCGTGGGCCGCCGCAGGCGCGCCCGCGGGCGATCCAAAGACCGCGAGCCCGGTGCCGGCGCCGCCACCGATGACTCCGTTCAACGGGACGCTCTCGCTGGGCAGCGATACCGCCTACGTCGTGCGCCCCGGGCCCGACGAGTATCGGTGCTTCGTCGTCGATCCGGGTCTCGCGGCGGACCACTACATCACGGCGATGGCCGCCGAGCTCGATCGCGCCGAGGTCGTGCACCACATCCAGCTGTTCGTGGTGGAGGACGAGGCCGCGGAGCTCGAGGTCGACGCCCGCGTCGCCGCGGATCCGGAGCCCGGTTACGGCTGCGACAACGAAGGGGTGGGCGACGGCCTGCGCTGGATCGGCGCGTGGGCCCCCGGCGATACGGTCCGGCGCTGGACGACCGGCACCGGCGTGCAGGTCCCGGCGGGGCGGCGGCTCGTGGTGCAGCTGCACTATCACAATCACACTGGTGAGCCGGTGCTCGATCACACGCGGCTCGGGCTCGAGCTCGCAGCATCGGTCGACAAGGTCGGCGACTTCCTCAGTGATGCCAACCGCGCGCTGCGGCTTCCGCCTGGTCGCGATCGGGTGGAGGTCACGGGCGTCCATCCGGTGACGCTCGATGCTCCGATCTGGGCGCGGGGAGCGCGCATCCACATGCACAACCTCGGCGTGGAGGGTCGGCTCGAGCTGGTGCGCGACGATAAGGCGACGTGCCTGCTCTCGATCCCGCGCTGGGACTTCAACTGGCAGCTGTTCTATCTGTTCGAGCAGCCGATCGAGATCTTGCCCGGCGACCAGATCCGGCTGAGGTGCACCTATGACACGCGGTCCGTGAGCGAGCCGGTGATCTGGGGAATCAGCACCGACGACGAGATGTGCATCGGCTACACGTACGTCACGCGTTGACCGAGGACGCGCGTGGTTCGACGGTCGACGGTTGCGGGCAACGTAGGGCGTGCCGGGCGAGTGACAGGGTCCGGTCCGGCAGCGTTCGCAGCTCGAGAACGACCGTACGTGGTTACCCGCTCGTTACGAGCTCGTTACTTTTCTTGGATCGATCGCTTTCGTTCGGCGGCGGTGACCTCTACGCTGAGGGCCATTTCGAGGGGGAAATGTTCATGAAGCCTATGTGGAAGCCGATGATTCGTGCGGCCATGCTCGGCGGCGCACTCGCGGCCGCGGCGTGTGGCGATAGCACTCTGGACAAGGTGGATGTCGTCGGAGCGACGGTCGACTTCGGTCAGACCGACTGCGGGACGACCGCGATCCCGCGCGTACTCGTGGTCACCAACAGCACGTCGAGACCGTTCAACTTCAGCACGGCGCTGGCCAAGGGGGCGGACTCGCACTACCTGATCGTGCCGGCGACGGGCACCGTGCTGCCGCAGTCGCAACTGTCGGTCACGGTGTTTTCGAAGGCGATCCCGCAGACGTCGGAGGTGACGGAGAACCTCTATGGCGAGACGTTGACCGTGACCACCGACAAAGACGGAGACACGCCGCACGAGGTCCAGATCACCCAGACGGCACGCGGCGCAGTCTTCGAGGTCTCCGCGTCGGCGGTGAGCTTCGGGACGCCCCAGCCATTCGGCATGACGGCGCTGTCGCCACTGACGATCAACAACGTTGGTAACGCGCCCGCGACGGTGATGACCACCTCCTCGTTCTTCAGCTTCGGGTTCGAGGCGGCCGGGCCGCAAGCGATCCCTGCGGGGGGCTCGCTCGCGGGCAATGTCACGTTCACGCCGGCTCATAACGTGAGCGATGTACAGACCCTCACCATCGGAGCCATGGGCCCAATGTGCGGCACGCCGCCGACGGTGACGGCGAGCGGAACGGGTACCGCGCAGGGGCTCGCCGCGCAGGCAGTGCCCGCGAACTGGAAAAAGCGCCCGAATGATACCGGGGGTGCGAGCAACCTGTGCGTTCGCACCACCACGGGTGTCGTCGCGTGCTCGGGACTGAACATCAACGGCATGCGGGGCGCCAGCGACGAGTATCTGCTAGCGATCCCCGAGTTCCAGGGCAAGAAGGGCGGCAAGAGTGGTTCTGGCGACGGGCTGGCGACCGTCGAGTTCGTCAACGTCGTCCAGACCGACACCGGCTTTCTCACCGACGTCGTCGAGCTCGTGTCGGGAACCGGGTTCTACTGCGCGCGCCGGCAGGCCGGCGATGTGTGGTGCTGGGGTGATGTCTTGATGCTCGCACCACGGGCGGGGTCATCGCCGTCGGTCGACGCACTCCGAATGAACCCCCACGCGGTAATGGTCCTCCCCAGCGGCACGACGAGCATCGCGGCGGGCTACTGGTTCCGGTGCGCCGTGGGTGGCGCGACCAGCGAGCTGAAGTGCAAGACTCGTCGCGCCGGCACCAACAACGACGTCGGCACGGCAGGGTGGACCGCGAGCGGTGTGACGGCGGCGGCGATTCACGGCGCGGGCGGCTACGCGCTGCTCTCGGATCAGACCGTGCTGTCGTTCGGCACGAGCGCTCGCGGCGCACGTGGCAACGCGTCCGCCAGCGGTGATCCGCCGTCTGCGGTTACCGGCCTGACTGGGATCACGCAGGTCGTGGCCGGCGGGCGCAGCGCGAGCCGCCAGGTTCGCAACTTCGGCTGTGCGCGCAAGGATGACGGCACGGTGTGGTGCTGGGGTAACAACAATCACGGCAACCTGGGTAACGGCACGATCACGGACAGCAGCACACCGGTCCAGGTGATCGATACGGCCGACACGCCGCTCGCGGGGGTCACCGCGCTGACGGCCGGGATGGCCCATGCATGCGCGTTGATCGACGGCGGCGTGTCGTGCTGGGGACGCGGCTACGAAGGCCAGAGCGGCTCGGGAACGACGGGGCAGTTCACCAAGGCGGTCGCGACCAACCCGGCGCTCGCGAACGTCACGTCGCTCGAGGCGGCTGGCACGTGGACGACGTGCGCGACGCAGAATGACGGAGCGGTGCGATGCTGGGGCATGTTCTCGGGCGTGGGATACGTGTCGCCCGAGCCGGTCGTCGCGTTCGAGCCGTAGTGCGCCTGCGATGCGCGGCCTGCTCGTCAGCCTGGGTCTGATCGCGAGCTCCGCCGCTATCGCCGGTTCGCATGATCAGATCGTGGGAGGCGATCCGGCCGCGCTCGGCGATCTGCCGGCGGTCGTGGCGATCGAGGTCGGCGCGACCCTGTGCACCGGCACGCTCATCAGCAGTGAATGGGTGTTGACCGCCGCGCACTGCGTCTATCCGACGGACGACGCGCCCACGCAGGCAGACGTGACCGCGAGCATTCGCGTCCACGTCGGAACTGTTGATCTGGTCGCCGACCCGGGGACGGTCGTGACCGCGACGGAGTCGATCCCGCACCCGGAGTTCACGATCCTCGCGATCGGGATCCACGATGTCGGGCTGATCCGACTCGCGACGCCGCTGAGCATGGTCCCGGTGATCCGGGTCAACCTCGATCCGGCGCGCGCGCCGGTCGGGATCGCGATCACGCAGGCGGGGTTCGGGATCAGCGGTGACGAATCGAGGCGGCGGCTGCACACGGTCGAGCAGACCTCCGTGTCGTGCGCGGCGCTGCCATCGGGGCCGAGCCTGAGCGATGCGCGCATGCTCTGTGTCGATCAGCGCGATGGCCGCGGTCCGTGCGACGGCGATTCGGGCGGGCCCTCGTTGGCCACGACAAACGGCGAGCGCCGGCAGGTCGCGCTCGCTTCGTTCGGCGATTCGATGTGCGCGCAGTATGGCGCGGCCACGCGCACCGACGCCGAGGCGTCGTTCCTGCTCGCGCACGTACCCGAGCTGCGCTGCGACAGCGACGCTGAGTGCGGGGAAGGCAAGGTCTGCTTGGCCGAGACCTGCATCGTCGAGCCGTTCACACCGCTCGGCGCCGGGGCGGAATGCATGGCCGCCAGCGATTGCGAATCGGGATACTGCACGGTGGGGCCCGATGGATCCTCGGAAACGCGATGCACCGAGCCGTGCGAGCCAGGCGACGCCGGCGCGTGTCCCCTCGGGTTCGAGTGCCTCGCGATCGCCGCCGGCGAGGGCGCCTGCTGGCCCGCGATCGCCCCTGGCGCCGCCGGCGGCTGCGCGACCACAGGCCGCGCTCCGTCGTCGGTGGCGCTGTGGACGATCGTGATGGTCCTGCTCGGCATGTGGCGGCGGAAATTAGGTCGGACCTAATTTGTGCGCATCATGTGCATTTTTGTCCGAGTGTCGGACAAAAGGCTGTTTGAACTGCGGTCGAACGTTGGCTGGGACGTTATGGGTATGACAGCGATGTCGCTGTCTCTAGTCGTCGCGCCGCAAGGGTTCGAGCTGGCGGCGCAGCGCCTCGGTCTCGGGCGTTTCGCCGTGACGACGTTCCCATTCGTCCAGGCGATGGAGCGCTTCGTCGATCTTGCCGCGCTCGAGATGCTCCAGCAGCTTCGACCAATCCTTGGCCGCCTTGCCATCACGCATCGGCGGACGATCGACGCGGATCTGGCCGTCGATCGGATCGATCGCGGCGCGCGCCGACGAGCCACGCGTTGCGGCGATCGTGATGATGAGTGCGACGAAGGCGCCGGCGATCGCCCACGGCTTCCAGCGGGTGCTCGCGACAGCGACGGGCGCCGCCACGGTCGTCGCGTGCGCGAGTGGCACCCCAGACATGGCGTGCGCGATCGGACCCGGGACCGTCGCGTGCGCGAGTGAAACGGGGGGCACATCGGGCAACGGCGCCCGCGACAGCGCGTCGGCGAGCTCGGCGGCGCTCGGGCGATGCGCTGGATCATTGGCCAGCGCGCGGTCGATCGCGTCCCCGACCTCGATGGGTAACCCGGGTGCGAGCTCACGCACCGGCGGCGCCGCCGCGAGCAGTGCAACGCTCGCGGCTTCGGCGCGTGGCCAGCGACCGGTGGCCGCCTGAAACAGCGATGCTCCGAGCCCGAACACATCGCCGGCGGGGATCGATTGGCCGCGGATCAGCGCCTCTGGGGCCGCGTACGCCGGCGATCCGACGAATTGTCCGGTGAGCGTGAGCGACGAATCGGGGACGTGCGCGACGCCGAAGTCGGCGAGCTTCCAGGTCCGGTCGCCCGCGACCAGGATGTTGGCGGGCTTGACGTCACGATGCACGACTCCCGCCGCATGTGCCGCCGCGAGCGCCCGGGAGATCTGAATTCCGAGCGCGCGCAGGTCGGTCACGCCGAGCGGGCCCTGTGCGAGCTGCTCCTTGAGTGATGGACCGATCACGCGCTCCATCACGAGGTAGGGCGGGTTCGCCGACAGATCGATGTCGAACACCTGCACGACGCTCGGATGGGTGAGCTTTGCGATCGCACGGGCCTCCATCCGGAATCGGTCGTCGAGGATCTGTGCCGCGATGCCGGTCGCAGCGCCTCGGAGCGTCTTGACCGCGACCTCGCGACCGAGCACCTCGTCGACGGCAGCATAGACCTCACCCATGGCCCCGGCGCCGAGTGTCGAGGTGACCTTGTAGCGGCCGAAGTTGGGCGCGCTCGCCACGCCCTCGAGGGTATCAAACTCGAGGTTCGCCGCGCCGATCCAGGTAGCGCTGGCTGCTGCTCTCAGGTAGGGTCCCCGCGACCAGGACCTACTACACACCACACCAAGGGGGAGCCCGATCGTGGGCTGACAGGTGCGAGAGCACGACCCCAAACGTGATCGCGAGAATGCCGGCGTAGGGAGCTTCAGATGACGAACAGCAATAGTGGCAACGGCGATGGCAACACCAAGCGCACGCTGCCCACGGTGACGAGCGACCCGGTCGCAAATCTCCCAGCGATCGATGGATTCCCCGCGTCGGAGAAGGTCTACGTGGAGCACGCCGGGCTGCGCGTGCCGATGCGCCGCGTTCATTTGACGGGCGGTGAGCCGCCGTTCGACGTCTACGACACGTCGGGGCCGCAGGGCGTCGATCCGCATCATGGGCTCCCGAAGCTGCGCCAGCCGTGGATCGAGGCGCGGCTCAAGGACGGCGACAGCGGCAACCGCTCGCAGATGCACTACGCACGCCGCGGCATCCTCACGCCGGAGATGAAGTTCGTCGCGATCCGCGAGAACGTCACGCCCGAATTTGTCCGCGACGAGCTCGCACGCGGCCGCGCGATCCTGCCCGCCAACATCAAGCATCCGGAGTCCGAGCCGATGATCATCGGCAAGAACTTCCTGGTGAAGATCAACGCCAACATCGGCAACTCGGCGGTGACGTCGACGATCGGCGAAGAGGTCGACAAGCTGCGCTGGGCGGTGAAGTGGGGCGCCGACACGGTCATGGATCTATCGACCGGCAAGCAGATCCACGAGACCCGCGAGTGGATCCTCCGCAACTCGCCGGTCCCGATCGGCACGGTGCCGATCTATCAGTGCCTGGAGAAGGCCGGTGGCGATCCCGAGAAGCTGAACATCGACATGTTCATCGAGACGCTGATCGAGCAAGCCGAGCAGGGCGTCGACTACTTCACGATCCACGCGGGTGTCCGGCTGGCGTACATCCCGTACACCGCGAACCGCGTCACCGGCATCGTCTCGCGCGGCGGATCGATCATGGCAAAGTGGTGCCTGGCGCACCACAAGGAGAACTTCCTCTACACCGAGTTCGAGCGGATCTGCGAGGTGATGAAGAAGTACGACGTCGCGTTCTCGCTCGGCGACGGGCTACGCCCGGGCTCGACGGCCGATGCCAACGATCGTGCGCAGCTCGCGGAGCTCGAGACGCTCGGCGAGCTCACCGAGATCGCGTGGAAGCACGACGTGCAGACGATGATCGAAGGCCCCGGTCACGTCGCGATGCACAAGATCAAGGAGAACGTCGACCTGCAGATGCAGCTATGCAAGGAGGCGCCGTTCTACACGCTCGGACCGCTGGTCACCGACATCGCGCCCGGTTACGACCACATCACCAGCGCGATCGGCGCGGCGATGATCGGTTGGTTCGGCACCGCGATGCTGTGCTACGTGACGCCGAAGGAGCACCTCGGGCTGCCCAACCGCGACGACGTCAAGGCGGGCGTGATCGCCTACAAGATCGCGGCACACGCGGCCGACCTCGCCAAGGGTCATCCGGGTGCACAGCGCCGTGACGATGCGCTGAGCAAGGCGCGGTTCGAGTTCCGCTGGGAGGACCAGTTCCACCTCTCGCTCGATCCGGACACCGCCAAAGACTTTCACGACGAGACACTCCCGGCGCCGGGAGCGAAGGGCGCGCACTTCTGTTCGATGTGCGGTCCCAAGTTCTGCTCTATGAAGATCACGGGCGAAGTCCGCGAGCTCGCGGCGAAGCAAGAGCTCGAGGCTGGCCTGGCCGCCAAGGCGGCCGAGTTCCGCGAGGGCGGCCAGCGGATCTACGCGGGCTCCGACGACGGACATCACTGAGCACATCGAGGCGGCGCGAGCTCGCGGCGAAGCAAGAGCTCGAGGCGGGGATGGCCGCCAAGGCCGCGGAGCTCCGCGAGGGCGGCCAGCGGATCTATGCGGGCTCCGACGACGGACATCACTGAGCACATCGAGGCGGCGCGCGCGGCGGGCGCCGCGGCGTCGCACACCCGATCCGGGGTGAAGGCTCCCCAGCTCGAGGTAGTCAACAGTCGGATGAGCCAGCTTCGCTCGCCGAGCTCACTTTGTCGGCTGGCGTCCGTCCCTTAGCCTCATTTCCGGTCCGACGTCGCCGGAAACGGTAGGCCAGCTTTCGGTGGGCATAGCGGTTGCTCATCGCAAAAGCCCGTGGGTTCTCGTCAAACCTTCGCGGGGTGGTGGGCCGTGGTCGTGCTCGCGGTTGTCTCCGCGTGCTTCGACCCTCACGCACCGGAGGGCGCGGCCTGCACGGTCGACCACGAGTGTCCGACCTCGCAGGAGTGCGTCGCAGGCATCTGTCTGCGAGATCGCACGGCTCCGCCGACAGCGGACGCCGCGCTCGACCCCGTGCAGAACCCCGTGCCGACAGACTGTCACAGCCAATCGTGGTTCATCGACGCCGATGGCGATGGGCACGGCGCTGGAGCCGCGATCTCGTCGTGCATCCAGCCCGCCAACACCGCGGCGATTGCGGACGATTGCGATGACCAGCGCGCCGATCGTCACCCCGGAGCCGCGGAGACGTGCGATGCACGGGACAACGACTGCAACGCCATGACCGTGGAGGTGTGTCCAGCGCAATGCGTGGCGGTTCGCAGGCCAGCGCCTGACGATGCGCACGCATACGTGTTCTGCCAGAACGCATTGTCATGGGAGGACGCGGCTGCGCAGTGCGCAACCGTTGGAGCGAGCCTGGTCCGGATCGACTCCGCCACCGAGAACAGCTTCGTACGGACGACCTCGACCTCGATGTTCGGAGCGGTCTCGGTTCACATCGGAGCGAACGATCGCGTGGCCCCCGAGGTCTGGACGTGGCCCGATGGCACCGCGTTCTACGTCGAGGGCACGCTGGTCGGGCCGTACGCGAACTGGGCGGCCGGCGAGCCCAACAACGACAATGGCGTAGAGGATTGTGGCGCGATGCTGTCCAACGCCACCTGGAACGACGACGTGTGTGGGGAGCTCAAGCCGTCGGTTTGCCGGAAGTGAGCGCGGGCGCCGCACCCGCCGATGCATCCTCATCGCGGACGCCCGGTTAACCTCGCGAATTTGTGGCCCGCTGCGAGGCGTGAGCACCGCCACGTGCTGGCTTCCCAACCCGAGGGAATCCAGCCATAATCGCCGGCGTATCAGCGGGATGGATTCCCGCGGCGCATCTACGGCGCATCCAGCGCCTATCTAGGGCACCACCCACCGTGACGGTCCAGTCGAAGCGAACGCTGAAGATCGAGAAGCTGGCGCGGATCTACGACGAAGAGATCGCGCCGGTGTGGGGCGCGCGCTTTGGCAAGATGCTGCTCCGCAACCTCGACCTACCGGAGCGCGGCCAGGTGCTCGATATCTCGTGCGGCACCGGCTACCCGACCGTCGAGATCCTGCGGCGGATGAACGACACCACGCGGCTGATCGCGATCGACGCCTCGAGCGCGATGCTCGACGTCGCCCGGCGCAAGGTCGCGGACCTCGGCCCGCTCGGCAAGAAGGGCGTGTTCTTTCGCACCGAGAGCGCGGTACCCAAGCTGTCGTTCGCCGACGAGGTCTATGACCTGGTGGTGTGCAACCTCGGGCTCGGCGAGATGCCCGATCTCGACAGCGCCGTGCGCGACTTCGCACGTGTCGCCAAGCTCGGCGGCGAGGTTCGCTGCACGTTGCCGCTGGCCGGCACCTTCCTCGAATTTCACGATCTGTACCGCGAGGTGCTGATCAAGCACGACAAGCACGACGCGCTCGATCGGCTCGAGGCAGTGATCGCCAAGTTCCCCACGATCGACCAGGTCGAACGCTCGATGGCCGCGGCCAACCTCGAGGGCACGGTCGAGATCGAGGAGTTCGCGCTGCTGTTCAAGAGCTCGCGCGAGTTCTTCTTTGCACCCGTCATCGAATACGGCCCGCTTCCCGAGTGGAAGAACGTCGCGGGTGGCGGCCAGGAGATGCAGGACGTGTTCTGGTACATCAAGGAGGCGATCGACGCCTACTTCGAGGGCCGGCCGTTCCAGGTCACCGTGCGCGCCGGCTGCATGATCGGTCGCAAGCGCGAGCTCGAACCGCCGGTCCGCCCGTCGCCCGCCGAGATCACGGCGGATGACCCGGTGTTCGCGCCGAGCATCGATCTACCGTCGCGCCCGATCCGGATGGCCTCGGGATCGATCCAGACCGTCGAGGATCATGACGGCGTGGTGATCGACGAGCATTCGCACGCCGAGCAGGAGCTCGACGCCTTCATCGAAGGCAGGAAGCGCCCGCCGCATCTGTCCGAATCGTAACGACGCAAGGTCACGCAGGGTGGCCGGTCAGTAGCTTCTCGAGCTCGACCTCATCGATCACCTGCACGCCGTGCTTCTGCGCGGCCTCGAGCTTGGTCTTGCCGGTGTCAGCGCCGGCGACCAGGTAATGCGTCTTCTTGCTGACCGAGCCGGCCACCTTGCCGCCGGCCAGCTCGATCTTCTTCTGAACGTCCGCGCGCGGGGCAGACAGCGTTCCGGTCACGACCAGCGTCTTGCCGGTGAGCGGTCCCTCGGTGATCGCGACGACCGGTTGGGCCGGATCGACGCCGCGAGCCGCGAGCTTGTCGAGCACGGTGGCGGCATGTGGATCGCGCAGGAATCGATCGACGTTGATCGCGATGGTCTCGCCGACACCTTCGATCTCGCACAGCTCCTCGACGAACGCGCTGGACTCTTTGGCGGCAGCAGCTGCGCGCAGTCCCGACAGCGTCCTGTACTTCTCGGCGATCGGCCGCGCGATCACGCTGCCGACGTTGGGAATTCCGAGCGCCGCGAGCAGCCGCGAGAACGTGGCATCCGCCTTGGCCTTCGCGATCGCGGCGATCAGGTTATTCGCCGACAGCGCGCCGAACCGCTCGAGCTGGAGCAACTGGGGCGTGGTCAGCGAGAACAGATCGGCAACGTCGCTGACCAGGCCAGCGTCGACCAGCTGCACGACCACCTTCTCGCCGAGGCCGTCGATGTTCATCTGGTGGCGCGAGCCAAAGAACTCGATCGCTGCCAGTCGCTGCGCCGGGCAGGCGAGCCGATTGCCGCACATCAGCGCGACGCGACCCTCCTCACGCGCCAGCGCAAAACCACACGACGGACAGCTCGTCGGCTCGGCGAACATCGGCTCGTCGGCCGATCCGGCCTCGGTGACCGCGAGGATCTGCGGGATGATCTCGCCGGCCTTCTCGATCAACACGCGCGCACCCCGGCGCAAGCCGAGCCGGCGAACTTGATCCCAGTTGTGCACCGAGGCGCGCGATACGGTGGTGCCGGAGACGTCGACCGGCTCGAGGATCGCCACCGGCGTGACCGTACCGGTGCGACCGATGTTGAGCTCGATGTCGAGCAGCCGGGTGGTGACCTGACGCGCGGGGAACTTGAACGCGATCGCCCAGCGCGGAAACTTGGCGGTGCTCCCGAGCGCGGCGCGCTGGCCGAAGTCGTCGATCTTGATCACCAGACCGTCGAGCTCGTACGGCAGCTCATCGCGCTTGTCCTGCCAGCTGTGCGTGCACGCGATCAGCTCGTCCCAGCTGCGCGCGATCGCGTTGTGTGCCGAGACCGGCAGGCCGAGCTTGCGGATCAGGTCGAGCGACGCGAGGTGGCCGTTGCTGTAGCGCTCGCCGTCGACGACCTCGTACAGGATCGTCCGCATCGGGCGCTTGGCGACCTCGCGCGGATCGAGCTGCTTGATCGATCCCGCCGCCGTGTTGCGCGGGTTCTTGAATAGCTCCTCGCCGGCCGCCGCACGCGCCTCATTGATCGCCGCGAACTCCGCCTTGGTCATGTAGATCTCGCCGCGCACGACGATGTCGATCGGCTCGCGCAACCGCAGCGCCACCCCCTTGACCATCTTCACGTTCGCGGTGACGTCTTCACCGATCCGGCCATCGCCACGGGTCGCACCGAGCGTCAGCACGCCCTGCTTGTAGGTCAGCTCGATCCCGAATCCGTCGATCTTGGGCTCGACCGAAAACGCCGGGACGTCGCCGTCGAGCCCCTTGACCACGCGGTCGTAGAACGCGCGCAGATCGGCCTCATCGTAGGTATTGTCGAGCGACAGCATCGCCACGGCGCGCTCGACCTTGGGGAACTCCGACACGGGGCGATGGCCGATCCGGCGCGTCGGCGACCAGTCGACGATCCAATCGGGATGCGCCGCCTCGAGCTCGCGCAGCTGCTCGGTCAGCCGGTCGTACTCGAGATCGCTGATCGTCGGTGCGGCGTCGACGTAGTACCGCCGATCGTGCTCGGTCAGCTCATCGACCAGCGAGAGATAGTTCGCGCGCGTCGCGTCCGTCATGACGCGCGCAGCATAGCTCGGAGCACCCACAAGCGCTCCCGCCGCACTCGCCGAGGCCAACTCAGGGTGGCGCGCACTCCGAGGTCATCGTGAGAAAGCTCGACGCCAGGAACCTGGACGCCTCGCCATCGACCTCGTAGGCGCGAACCGCAACCACGGTCAGGCCACACAAGAAACCCTTCGGGATGACCGACGTGTCGCTGGTGACGGAGGCGTCCGTCGAGATCGACAGTCCTGGGAATTCGGCGTGCCCGTCATCATCGACGATCGCGGTCTGAATCAAGACCTGATCTCGAAGGATCACGTCGTCACCCGTGGTCGATGGGTAGCCCGGATCATTGGTCGAGCGACCGAACAGCAACCGAACCTCGGTTCCGGGGTCGACATCGATCGTCTGTACCGGAAACGTGTAGGCGAACCCGTTCGACGGATCGCTCTGCGCTGCGCGATGCGCGCTCGCCAGCGGCTCGTCATTGATCTGGTGATAGTAGTCGCTGAAAAACACCGCCGGTATCTGCGGCTCCTCGGACCCGCAGCCCGCCAACGCGACGGCTCCGACGACGAAGAACTTTGAACGCATCGATGATCCTCCGAGCACGGCCGAGCAAGGCGTGGACCAGGCGCCATTCCGAGGTGTTTCGCCAACACAGGCGATGTGAACCTCAGAGTTCTGAGAGCCATGCGTGGTTCCGTTCACACACGGTGCGCGCGATCAGCGTTCAGACCGGCTTCTCGACCCGGCCGATGAACAGGATTTCGCGGGTCGGGATGTCACGGATCACGATCAAGAACGGCTTGCCGGTGGCGAGCGTTGCTGGCTCGGGGACCGCCGTGGCGGCCGCGCTTCGGCGGCGTGTCGACGTGCGACGGTCGGTTACCGAGGCGGATTCGTGGCTCAGTTTTCTGCGGTCGAGGTGCTCGATGGATCGACGACGCGACCCATGAACAGGATCGCTCCCGTCGGCCGATCCCGGATGAAGAACAGAAACGGTCGATCGGCGACGACCGTCGCACTGGGTGGCAACGACACCGGGACGAAGCCGAACGCCGTCGCTGCTGCGGCGTCCGTGCCCAGCTCGTCGACGCCCACGAACGCTTTGTGCGTCGCGCAGTTGATGTAGAGCAGCGTGGTCCCATCGATGCCCGAAAAGTCCGCGACACCGGGGATGAACGCGTCGCGGATGCCGAGGCCTTCGAGGACCCTGCGAACGGGGAGCTCCGCATCGAAGGCAAACCTCGGAACCGTGAGGTCCAGCGCGTACGGAGCGAGCTCACTCGTGATCGCGTCGAGCAACTGCGCGCTGAGCGTGGCCTCGAATGCGGTGAGGTCCCCGGTCGGCACGATGATCATCATCGAGAGCTGATGACCCTCATACGGCAAGTCAACAGCGGCCCAGCCGTCGCCCGTGGCATAGTCGGCGTGATAGTCGGGACTGGTCATCATCAGCACGGACACCGAACCGGTCGCGGTGTGAAACGGCCGCACCGTGGTTCGCTCAGCCTCGAACGGTTGATTCCACGCCGCGGAGAACCGGACCGCGTTGGTCAACACCAGCGCGGTTCGCATGTCGACGGCGTCGGGGCCGAGCAGCTCGGTGATCCGACCCTCGGTCCGATCGGCAACCCACCCGTTGATCACAGCCCGCACCGCGTTCGGATCGGTCTTGAAGTCCGTGGCGTAGATCCCACCGCCGTAGCTGGCCTCGACGATCTCGCGAAACGACGTCAGGAACGGATAGTCGTGTTGTCCCCACATCGCGTTGGCACTCTGGAGCCGGAACTGAATCGGCGCGTCGTCATGTCGCGGGACTGTGCGTTCACGAAGCGCGAGGTCGAGCGCGTGCAAGGTCGTGTGCAGGCGGTCATCTGGGAGTGTGAATCCCATCGCGTCGGCGATCTGTGTCGCGGTGGTGCCGTTGGCACCGGCATACGTCATGCCCAGGCCCATGGAGATGCTGTGCGGCGACATGAACAGGTTGCCCGGTTCGCTGCTGGCCTGACGATAGAGCTTCACCGCGAGTGCGGCGTTCTCCGACGCGACCTCCTGCAGGTCGGTTGCCGGGTCGACCACATCATGATCGGGATCCGTCGATGGTGTTCCGCAGGCCGCGAGCACGGCCGCGATCGCAAATGCCGAGCGCGTCACCCGCTAAGTCTCGACCGCCGAGGCGGGACATTCAACGACGCGTTTCGGAAGTCTGGTCGGACCAGGCGTCACGACTCCGTCGGTCCGCCACGGAACTGGGTGTGCGGCGGAAACACCAGCCCGAATCGACGAGCGAGCAGCTCCACGAGCTGGCTCGCATTCGCGACCGTTGTGGCGGTGACTCGATCGTCCACGCGCTCGGTGAATTCGCCGCCGCGATACGTGATCCTGCCGGTGTCGGTGGTCAGCGCGACACTCGGTCCGAGCGTGAACCGGGATCCGGGGTGTGTCGACGTGTAGTGGTTCGCGACCTCGAAGTCGATCGGGTGATGCGGCTCGCGCGTGAACATGTACAGCGGCTCCCATGCGCCGTTGGTCTCGGCATCGAGCACGGTGAACCCGGAATCGTCACGTAGCCGCAGCCGGCCGTGTCGCGACTCGTAGGTTCCTGACCTCATCGGCAGGGCACGGGTGGGGCAGGTGCCGCCGAACCCGACATCGACCAGGTAGGGCTCGGCGCCCACCATCACCTCGAGAAACATGTGGGTTCGCGGCGTCGGTGCCGTGGCGCCCCAGCGAACGCGGGCGGCCAGCGAGGTCACGGCAAAGCCGTGCACGCGCAACACCTCGGCGAACAGCGTGTTGTGCTCGAAGCAATAGCCACCGCGCTGCGCTGTGACCAGCTTGGTCGCAATGCTGTCGAGATCGATCCTGATCGGCCGGCCCAGCACGATGTCGAGGTTCTCGAACGGGATGCGGCGGACGTGCGCCCAGATCAGTCCGTCGAGGGTCGCCAGGGTCGGCGCGCCACGGCTGGAGACACCGATGCGGGCAAGGTACGCGTCGAGCTCGAACGTCACGCACGAACGCTAGCACCCGCGACCCTGCGACGTTCCGCGCGATCGGCGTTTTTCCTCGGTGACCATTGACGCCCGACCACGCTGGCCAATACTCCACGGCCATGAAGCTCGCGCAGCTGTTGCCCGTCGGTTTGGTCCTCGCGATGTCCGCACCCCAGGCCGAGGCCAAGGGACTGACGATCGACGACATGCTCGCCATGCAGCGCGTGAGCGCACCCGAGGTTTCACCGGATGGCAAGCAGGTCGTGTTCTCCGTCCGCGATACCGATCTCGACGCCAATCGCGGGCGATTCGATCTGTGGCTCGCCAACATCGACGGCAGCGGCGTGCGCCGGTTGACGGCACACGCCGAGAACGACACCGACCCGCAGTGGACGCGCGACGGCAAGCAGATCTACTTCCTGTCGTCGCGCTCCGGCTCGTCGCAAGTGTGGCGGATCAGTGTCGCGGGCGGTGAAGCCGAGCAGGTCACCAAGCTCCCGATCGATCTGAATGGCTTCGATCTGTTCCCCGACGGCAAGCGCCTGGTCGTGGCGATGGACGTCTGGCCGCATGCGAAGTCGCTCGCCGAGACGGTCAAGCGCGATGACGACAAGGCCAGGTCCAAGGTCAAGGCGCGGATCTACGATCAGTTGTTGTTCCGGCACTGGGATCAGTGGGAGGACGGCAAGTACTCACACCTGTTCGTGTGGACCCCTCCGGAGCTCGGCGGTCGCGCCGACGACGCGAAGGATGTCACCCCGGGGCAGATGACCGATTCGCCCACCCATCCGTTCGGCGGCATGGAGGACGTCGACATCTCGCCCGATGGTAAGACGATCGCGTTCGTCGCTCGCGTCGCTGGCAAGCAGAACGCCTGGCACACCAACACCGACGTGTTCGTGGTGGCAGCCGATGGTCGGTCGAAGCCCGTCAACATCACGTCGTCGAATCCGGCGTACGACTTTGGTCCGGTGTTCTCGCGCGACGGCCGGTCGATCGCGATTCGCCAGATGCGAAGAGCCGGCTACGAAGCGGATCGCGAGCGGATCACCATCATCGACGTCGCGAGCCGCAAGGCACGGATCGTCACCGAGGCCTGGGATCGCTCGGCGGGCTCGATCACCTGGAGCGCCGACGGCCGTACGATCTACACCGCTGCGGACAACATTGGAAACCACTCGCTGTTCGCGATCGACGTCGCGACCGGTGCCGCCAAGACGATCGTCGACAAGGGCACCAACCGCTCGCCGCAGCTAGCGGGCGATCGCATCGTGTTCGCGCGCGACACCCTCAGGGCGCCCGCGGAGCTGTTCACGGTGAAGTTCGATGGCAGCGAGCTCCGGCAGCTGACCCGGTTCAACGACGCGCGGGTCAAGGCGATCACGTGGGGCAGCTACGAGCAGTTCTCGTTCAAGGGCGCCAAGGGCGACACCGTGTACGGCTACGCGATGAAGCCCGCCGGCTTCACCGGCGGCAAGGCACCGGTGGCGTTCCTCATCCACGGCGGCCCGCAGGGTAGCTTTGGCGATCACTTTCACTATCGCTGGAATCCGCAGGTCTATGCCGGTCGCGGCTATGCCGTCGTGTTCATCGACTTCCACGGCTCCACCGGCTACGGCCAGGCGTTCACCGACGCGATCCGCGGCGACTGGGGCGGCGCACCGTACGACGATCTCATGCTCGGGCTCGATGCCGCGCTCGCGAAGTTCTCGTGGCTCGACAAGAACCGGATGGCTGCGCTCGGTGCGTCATACGGCGGCTACATGATCAACTGGATCAACGGTAAGACCGACCGATTCAAGGCGCTGGTCTGCCACGACGGCAACCTCGACGAGCGGATGGCCTACTACGACACCGAGGAGCTGTGGTTCCCCGAATGGGAGCACGGTGGCGTGCCGTGGCAGAACGTCGAGGGCTACACCAAGCACAACCCGATCGATCGCGTCGCCAACTGGAAGACCCCGACGCTGGTGATCCACGGAGGACTCGACTTCCGCGTGGTCGACACCCAGGGCATGTCGACGTTCACCGCGCTCCAGCGCAAGGGCGTGCCTAGCCGGTTCATTCACTTTCCCGACGAGAACCACTGGGTGCTCAAGCCGCAGAACTCCAGGCTCTGGCACCACGAGGTGCTCGGCTGGATCGATCGCTGGACGAAGCGCTGACCCAGCCGTTGCCCGATCCCTGGTCTCGGTTCCTCGGTTCCCGATTCATCGCGACGCAGCGCACGATCGAGCCACCAACGGCGAACCGAGACTGATCGATCAGAAATAGAACCTCAGCCCCAGGCCGCCCTGGACGTCCCACCAGTCATCGAGGAACGTGACGAACAGCGCGATCTCGCCGTAGATCTCGATCGGTGTCCGGCGGAATCGCAGCCCGACCTCGAACGGCGCACGCACGCCGGCGTCGACGTCGTGACGAAAGCCGTAGACCGCCCCGCCGATGCCGAGGCGCAACGGGACGACGACCGAGCGGCCGCGTCCGGCAGCGAGTGTGAACAGGTACGTGACGTGGCCGTAGCCCGCGCGACCCTCGCGAAACGTGTTCCAGCCGAGCAGGATGTCGAGCGCAGAGCGACGGCTGAGATCGAGCTTGAGATCGATGCCCGATGGATCGCCGACGAACAGGCCGAGGCCGACATCGGCGCTCGCGGACCGCGGGGCCGCCACGGACATGAGCAACACCAAAGCGAGAGCTAGCTTTCGCATCGAGCGATCCTAACCCCAGAGCTCGCCTGTGCTGACCCGATCTCACATCGCATCTCACGCGATCTCTTCGTTGCCGCTCCTCGCGGTACACCCAGTAGCGCTGTCGCGGCGCCTCGACAGCGCGCGAGCTGCTCGCGATCTCGGGATCATCCCAGGCGAGCTGGGGTTAACGAACCGCATGTGGGCAGTTTGCGCCTCGCTTACAACGGAGAGCTGCTCGTACGGAGCCTTACGGACACGTCGGAACCCCGCGAGTGTCGATCCCGCGTGATGTAGGTACTCCTCACGAGCAAGCTCCGCGTGCTCGAGCTCACCGGACCGCGGGTGGCGCGCCCAGGCGCTGTGTCTCGGCCTCACGCGCATCTCATCCTCGAGCGCCGCACCGAGCGTGCGGCGCGCCGTGTGACGTTGGCACGCGTGACAGTGGCGGTCCGCATATTGGCAGGCACGCGCTCGTTAGGATAACGTTTCACCGCCGCGAAGCTTGGCTCGCCATTGCGAGTCCTAGCGGACCTCACGTCATGGGACATCTCGACGAGTCAGCGTTCAAGCAGTCGATCGCACACTGCACGCACTGCGAAGCAAAAGCGTTCGAAGTGATGAGCTACCTCGATCGACAGCTCTCGGTGATGCTCGCCGAGCCCAACCAGGACGGCCGGTGGACCCACGATGGCGAGAAGTTCATCGACGGCACCTACCGGATCCAGTGCATCGCCTGCCGGACCGATGTGTACAGCAGCGAAGACTGCCCGCGCTGTCACCGACCGCATGGGTTGGCCGACGCGTTGAACCACCCCGCGCGGATGACCGTGCCGAAGCGGTGTCCGACCTGCCGCGGCACGGAGCTCACGGTGATCGCGTTCGTCCCCGCACGCGTGCGCACGGGAGAGGGCCGCCCCACCGCCCCGGTGGCGACCGCTCAGTTTGGAGAACCAGGATTTCAGATTTCGGGCCTCATGTGCGACGGCTGCGATTGGGTCGCAGTCGCGGAGGGGTGCCCGGTGTGTGGTGGGGCAGGACCGCTCAGAGAGCGACCCTGATCATCTGTTCTGAATCTGAAACTCGTCGGGGACACTACAGAAACGTTGGCGCACTGATACGTGGCGGGAGCGATCAAGACCGATCCCGCGCACTGTGGTTAGAAAATTTCGGGAGCGCGACATTGAACAGTGTCACACCCACGGATTAACCCGTCTGCGCCTCTTCTTAAGGAGACGAGATGCGGTTCAGCAACAGACAGCTGCCCGTGTGGATCGTGGTTGCGACGATCCTCCTGGGCTTGAGTTCGCTTCCTGCGTACGCGCAAAGGGCCAAGGGTCGCGAGCTCAGCGGCGCCGTGATCGACGACGAATCGAAGCCGATCGCGAACGCGACGGTGGCGGTGTCGGGCGGTCCGTCAACGCAGACCGGTGCTGACGGCAGCTTCAAGCTGCCGGGCGTCGCCGTCGGCAACATCGTCGTCGAGATCAGCGCGGAGGGATTCACGACCAAGCAGGTTCCGGTGCTCGCGGCGACCACGCCGGTGCAGCTCCAGATCAGCCTCGTCCGCGTCGCTCAAACGGCGCCGCCGGCACCACCGGCAACACGCATGATCGCCGGTGTGGTGAGCGACAAGAACCACGCTCCGGTCGCCGGCGCGACCGTCGTGGTCCGCGGGACCGCCCTCAAGACCGTCACGGCGGCCGACGGAACGTTCTCGATTCCTGACGTCGCGATCGCGGAGGTCGTGCTCGACGTCGACGCGCAGGGCCAGCCGCCGACCAACGTCGCGGTTCCCGCCGACAAGGCGGCGGTCTCGATCATGATCGGCGAGGCGGGTGCTCCGGCACCGACGACGCGCACGGTCACGGGCCGCGTGATCGACCCCGTGAGCAAGGAGCCCGTCGAGGCCGCGACGATCACCGTCGTTCCGACGGCGAGCATCGTGTTCTCCGATGCCAACGGTCAGTTCGTGCTCGACGACGTGCCGACCGGGGCGTTTCCGCTGGAGGTCACGGCCACCGGTCGCGAGACCCGCGTGCTCGATCTCGACGCCGGCAAGCTGACCATCGAGATCCCGCTCGCGATCGCGGTGGGCGAGCAGATCGTGATCGAGGGCCGCGCGCCGGTCATCGTCAAGTCCAACCTCGCGAACGGCGCATCGGTGATCAACGGCGAGGCGCTCAACCGCGTGACCGCGCCAACCCTCGACTCTGCGATGCAGGGCAAGCTGCCCGGTGCCAACCTTCAGTTCAACTCGGGAGCACCCGGTGGTGGTGCTCAGCTCCGGCTGCGCGGCGTCTCGACCATCAACGGCCAATCTTCACCGCTGTTCGTGATCGACGGTGTGATCATCTCCAACGCGTCGACGCCCTCGGGCGCCAACGCGATCACCGGCGCCGCGAGCGGCGCGAACACGAGCAACCAGGACAATCCGGTCAACCGGCTCGCGGACCTGAACCCGAACGACATCGAGACCGTCGAGGTCTTGAAGGGCGCGTCCGCCGCGGCGCTGTACGGCTCCAAGGCGTCCAACGGCGTCGTCATCATCACCACCAAGCGCGGTCGCGCTGGTGAGAACAAGCTCGAGGTGACGCAGCGGATCGGTGTGAGCATGGTGTCGAACCGGCTCGGGTCGCGGCACTTCGACAACGTGCAGGAAGTCATCGACACCTACACGGACGAGTCGCCACTGGTTCAGGCGTTCATCGATGCGGGTGGCCGCACGTACGATCACGAGGCCGAGATCACGCGGACCGCCTTCGCCACCGAGACCATCGGCAGCGCTTCGGGAGGCAACGACAGCGGCAACTACCACGCCTCGTTGCTGGTTCGTGACGACCCGGGCGTCGTGAAGGGCACGTTCTACGAGAAGCAGAGCGGCCGGCTGGCGGTTGGATACAAGCTGGGCAAGAAGCTCCGCCTTGGCTTCACCGCGAACTTGATCCACTCGCTGTCGGATCGCGGACTCACCAACAACGACAACACCGGTACCTCGTATTACGTCGCCCTGTCGGGCACGCCCAACTTCGTCAATCTTCGCCCGCAAAACGGTGTCTACCCGGAGAACCCGGCGCTCGGATCCCGCACCAACCCGCTCCAGTCGGTGGCGTTGCTGCAGAACCGCGAAGATGTCTGGCGTCTGATCGGCGGGACCACCCTGGGCCTTGATGTGTACGACAGCAAGAACGGCACGAGCTCGGTCAAGCTGCTCGCCAACTTCGGCGTCGATAGCTTCGAGCAGAAGAACAACCTGCTGTCACCGAACGAGCTGATCTTCGAACCGATCATCGACGGTCTGGCGGGTACCTCGATCGATGCGAGCACGACCAACCTCAACTGGAACGCCGGTACCGGCGCGGTCTGGACCTACAAGCCCGAGAGTGGCGCGTTCCGCAGCGCGCTGTCCGGCGGTGTCACGTACGAGACGGTCGATCGCAACTCGGTCTATGCGATCGCGAGGAACCTCAACGCCGGTCAGCCAAATGTCGACTCCGGCACCTCGCTGAACATCCAGCAGACCCGGTTGCGCACCGAGGACTCCGGGATCTACGTCCAGGAAGAGGTGGCCGTGCTCGACGAGCGGCTCTCGGTTCTCGCCGGGTTGCTCGGTGAGCGATCCAGCTTGAACGGCAACACCGACAAGTACTTCCTGTATCCCAAGGCCGCTGCGGTGTACTCGCTGCTCACCCCCGAGCAGGCCGAGCAGGAGAACCGCAAGTTCGATGTGTTCCGTGTCCGTGCGGCGTATGGTGAGGCCGGCAACCGGCCCAACTACGCGCAGAAGTTCACGCCGCTCGTCGCGGCACAGAACATCGATGGGAATCCCGGTCTGATCGTCGGCGGCATCGCTGGTGACCCCGACATCGAGCCCGAGCGCCAGCGCGAGTTCGAGATCGGAACCGATCTCGCGACCAAGAATCAAAAGGTGGTCGCCGAGGTGTCGGTCTACCAGCGCAGCATCTCGAATCTGCTCCTCGAGCGCGCGCTCGCAACCTCGACCGGCTTCGCCACCGAGTTCCTCAACGGCGGCAGCCTGCGCAACCGCGGTATCGAGGCGTCGGTACAGGTGGAGCCGGTGTCGACCCGTGGCTTCGAGTGGACCACGCGCGGCACGTTCACGCTGAACCGGTCGAAGATCACCGATCTGCCGGCCAACGTCCCCGCGTTCGACATCACGGTCGCCGGGTTCGGCACCGGTCTCGGCGCGTTCCGCATCGAGGAAGGCAAGAGCGCCACGCAGATCGTCGCCACGATCGACGACATGGGCACGGTCGCCAAGGTCGGCGACGGCGAGCCGGATTTCCGCGTCGGGTGGTCCAACACGCTCAGCTATGGCGGACTGTCGCTGTCGACGCTGCTCGACTGGCAGCACGGCTCGGAGGTCGTCAACCTCACGCGCTTGCTCTACGACTCCGGCGGGAACTCCCCGGATGAGGAGGGTGCCAACGCCCGCCTCGAGCGGTTCTTCGCGGGCGACGCTCGGCCGTACATCGAGGACGCGTCGTTCGTGAAGCTGCGCGAGGTCTCGCTGGCGTATCAAGTGCCCGAGAAGTACGCGACGATGATCGGTCCGGTGAAGTCGCTGTCGATCAGCCTGACCGGCCGAAACTTGTTGACCCTCACCGGTTATAGCGGCCTCGATCCCGAGGTCTCGAACTTCGGTGGCCAACCCATCGGACGCAACTACGACGTCGCGCCGTATCCCCCGAGCCGGAGCTACTGGTTCTCGGTCACGGCAGGACTGTAAGGAGACGCCATGAACACGTCCAAATCATTCATTCGCTCCCTCGCGATCGCCGCGCTCGTCGCGACGTCGCTCGGATTGACGTCGACGGGTTGCGATCTCGACATCGGCGATCTGAACAACCCAGGGATCGACGATCTCGAGACCAACCCAACCCGCGTGACGATCGCTGCCGCCTGTACGGGGCTCGTGATCGGCAACCGCCGCAACATTGCCGAGGCCAACGGGTACATCGTCCAGCTCGGAATCCTCGGCCGCGAGGCGTACAACTTCGACGTCGCGGATCCGCGCTATACCGCCGAGCTGCTCGAAGGCACGCTCAACCCCGGCAGCCCGTTTGGTGGTGGGTTCTGGCTCCAGCCGTACGCCAACATCCGGCTCGCTCATATCATCCGGCGCTCGCTCGAAAAGCTCGATCCGACCGAGATGACCGACGTCGAGAAGGCCGCGGTTCGCGGCTTCACCAAGACCATCGAAGCGATGGATCTGCTCGAGGTGATCAACACCCACGACACCAACGGCGCGATCCTCGAGACCGATCGCACGCTCGAGGAAGGTCTCGGACCGATCGCGGACAAGCCCGCGGTGTTTGCCGAGATCGTTCGTCTGCTCGATGAAGCGGTCACCGATCTCGACGCAGGCGGCGACACGTTCCCGTTCCCGCTGTCGAACGGATACGTCGGCTTCGACACGCCACCTTCGTTTCGCGAGCTCAACCGCGCGATCCGTGCGCGCGTGGCCGCGTACATGAAGGACTACCCGGCGGCGCTGACGGCGCTGTCGATGTCGTTCATCAACGAGATGCCGATGACGCTCGGCGATCTCGACGTGGGAGTCTATCACTCGCACTCGACGAACCCGGGTGACAAGGTGAACGAGCTGATCAACCCGAACATCTGGGTCCACCCATCGATCCCGATGACCGCGGAGGCAAACGACGCGCGGCTCGCTCGCAAGGTCGCGATGGTGCCGATGGGCATGGGGGGCACCGGCCGCGGCTTGAGCTCGAACTTCGTGTTCACGATCTACGAGAGCCCGAACGATCCCGCCCCCGTGATCCGCAACGAGGAGCTGCTGCTGCTGCTGGCCGAGGCGCGGTGGTTCAGCGCGCCGAGCGACATGGCAGGGGCGATGATGGCGCTCAACGCGGTTCGAACCCTGTCGGGCGGGCTGCCGGCGCTCGCGACGCCTGGAACCGACGAGGAGTTCGTCACCGCGCTGCTGTACGAGCGGCGATATTCGCTGTTGTTCGAGGGTGGCCATCGCTGGATCGATGCGCGCCGGTTTGATCGCGTCATGGATCTGCCGCTGGACGATCCCGAGCACGTGCGCAACGTGCGGTTCCCGATCAACCTGGACGAGTGCAACGCCCGCACGCCGCTTGACGGCAATCCGCCTCCTCAGTGCCAGCTCGGTAGCACCGATCCTTGAGGGTCCGCTCGTCGGCTGCGCCGCGGCGAATCAAGGCGCGGGCGCAGCTGACGACGTGTGGTCGTGAATGATCCGCCAGCCTTCGGGCCGGCGCTCGAATACGACGGAGAACACGCCACCGCCGGCATGCTCGGTATCGGTGAGCGTCCAGGTGCCGAGCACCACGGCGCCATCGGCCCCGATCGGGTCGACCTGCTGGATCTCGAACTGCAGCGTCCCCATCGTTGATGGATCGTTGCCGTAGCGGGACTGGTAGTGATCGAACGCGGTTTGCCAGCCGCGGCGAACCTTTCCGCCGGAGGTGAAGATCAGCTGCGGCGTGTTGGCGTAGCCCGCCATGTACCCGGCGAGGTCGCCCCGGTTCCATGCCGCCGCCTGATCGGCCAGCACGCGTTCGACGTCCGCGCGGTCGTCGGCCGCAAATCGGCGAACCGGCGCGGGAGCAGTCGCGCAGGCGGTGATCAGCCCACCGAGCGCAGCCAGGGAAGACAATGGAGACGACAACGACAGCAATCTCACGGCTCGCGACTCTACCCGGAGGATGCGCCGGGCCAATCACCATAGCGGCGGCGTGGGCGCACCCCCGGTGCCGAACAGGCCGCTACATGTGCGCACGATGACATCGATGCGCAACGCACCCCGCCGACCGATAGCGCCGGTCAGCGGCCTCCCGCTGAATCCGCTTTGAGGATCGGCGGGGACCAGGGTTAGTGTCCGGCCATGAGAACACCGACGTGGGGAATCTTGTTGCTTCTGGGAGCGTGTTCGAGCTCAGGCGTCGCGCCCGATCCGGGCGTGGACGCGGCTACCAACCCGCCCCCCGCCGTCACCCGGACCCTGTACATCAATGCGGAGGGCGTCACGCTCAACGCGGGCACCGATGATGCGGCGACGAACACGTCCTCCATCATGACGGCGACGACGACGGTGAGCCCGTACCTCATGGGTGATCCACAGCGGACCGCGAAGATCGATGCGATCGTCAGCGAGACGCAGACCATCCTGGCGCCATACGACATCGAGATCACCAGCACACGCCCCACAACGGGCATGTACGAGATGATCGTGCTCACCGATGACCTGGGCGAGGATGTCGGCCTGCAGGGCGTGATCTCGATCATCCCGTCCGGTTGTGCTCCCAGGCTCTCGACCATCGGCCTCATCTTCGGCGAGCCCATCTCCGAACATGCCGTGGTGCGCGAGATCATCCAGCGGTTCGGGTCGACCGGAACCATCCCGTCGACCTCGGCGCCCAATGACTGCATGTGCGACGCCTCGAGCTGCGATTGGAACCTCTCGAGCCCGTGCACGATCGGTGGCGCCAACACACCGGTCTCGGAGCTCGAGCAGTGCACCCAGGACCAGACGATCGACGTGCACGCTCAGTTTCTGGCCATCTACGGGCCGAGCTGAGCCCCAGCGATCAGATCGCCGATCGACAGCGTCACGCGTACGACGCGGCCTGATCCGGTCAGCGTCACGGGCACACCGAGCTGAGCCCCAGCGATCAGATCGGCGACATCGACAGCGTCACGCGCACGATGCGGCCTGATTTGGCCAGCGTCACGGGCACGCCGAGCTGAGCCCCAGCGATCAAGATCGGCGACATCGACAGCTCCACGCGCGCGACGCGGCCTGCGGCGCAGCGTGATGCTCGGCCGAGCTGAGCCCCAGCGATCAGATCGGCGACATCGACAGCTTCACGCGCACGACGCGGCCTGATCCGGTCAGCGTCACGGTCGACTCCTTGCGCCAGCCGGTCTCGAACGGATTGACCAGCGTCTCGTCACCGAGCTCGTGGTAGTAGGGCGATCCCAGCACCGAGTCGAAGTCGGTCAGGTCGGCGCGGAGCCTGATCGATTGGCCGGCCTGCGGAGCCACCTCGATGACACCCTCGGCGATCGGCCCACCGCTGCCGCCGAACGTCTGACCCTCGCGGATCTGGATCCAGGTGCTGTTGCTGCGGTCGAACAGCGTCCAGCTGTTGGTGCCCTCGACCCAGATCTTGCCGAACAGCTCGAGGTCGTCACCCTGGTCATCGCCCGCGTTGTCGACGGTGATGCTGTTGAGCGAGACCTTGACCTTCTGCGACACGCGAGTGCACTGCTTGAGGTCGTAATCGGTGGTGAACGACACCCGCGCCGGCGAGTTGTCCTTGAGGTAGTTCAGCTTGTAGGCGATCGGCGCACCGGGAGACTCGCGCGAATAGTTGCCGCCGGCCTTGATGAACTCGATCAGCGCCTCGTAGCTGTTGATCGCCTGCGCCGCGCCGCCGCCGTCACCGCCGAGGATGAACGCGGTGATCTTGCTCTTCGAGATGATGTCCTTGTAGGTCACCGACACGTCGCCGGAGACATCGACGCCACCGGAGTACGCGAACTCGAGCGCGGCACCCATCTCGGATGATGAGTACTCGGACTCGAACGTGAACACCACCATCCGCCCATAGGTCACCGAGGAGACGTACGCAGGCGGCCGCGCCTCGTCCATCTTCGCCGCGACCTCGTCGACCGTGATGCCCGGAGCGAGCATGTCGCTCGGCATTCCCGGCGCATCCACATCGACCGTGTAGTAGCCCTGCGTGTAGCGCACGACGTAGCGCGAGCGGATGTCCTTCTTGTTCCAGTCGAACGTCGACTTGAGACTCGCGATGCCCAGGCCCCAGCTCGCTTGAACGCCGAGTGCCATGTTGAGCTGCTCGTCGGAGTGAACCTCCTCGATCTCGGAGAACAGATTCGCCGGCGTCGAGCCGGTGATCTGGCTATCGAGGATCGACGACAGCGCGTCGCGATACGACGACAAGCTCGGATTGTTGACGACCGCGCTCTTGGCGCCGCCGAGGTTCTCGAGGCTGACCGAGATCGTCATCGGCTGGCGGGGCAGCGCGACCTGCGTGAACAGACCCGTGAGCACCGAATCGGCGCTGACCAGCGCGCCCGGGTACAGCGAGTCGGAGTTCGCGGCGTATGCGACGATGCGATCGTACTGGCGGGTCTCGGCGAGGTTCTGCGTGCTGCACGCGTAGTCGCCTTCGCGGGCATCCGCCGACCGAACTCCTTGGGTGATCGTCGCCGGCTCGATGGGAAGGTAGGGCAGCGAGAGGATGTACTTGTCGACCGCGTTCGGCCCAGGATCGTCAGCTCCAGCACACGCGCTACAGAGGGCGATTCCCAAGCAGATTGGCGCATTTCGCATGCAGGTGCGAACTAGCAAGGGCAACGCCAGCAAGCGCTGTCGATCCCGGCGCGACACACGATCGACGGCGTCACATCGGATCACAGCAATGCGCGTTCAGTTTCCGATCGGGTCTTGGTCGACTGTCGCCACTGAGGTCCCCCGTCCTGGCTACTCGACTTGCCGCTATCAGCAGCTGTCCGCCGGACACCGAAATCCTCGTCGAGAAAGCACCGGCCATCGCACATGCCCCTACGGGTTCGTGCTCGCCTCGAAGCGAGGGTTCCCGGACATCACGCCGTCGCCGCGAGCGCCAGCAACGTCGGTCCGGCGAGCGCATCGAGCCGGATCGCGGCGTGCTCATCGCCTCGCGTCGGTCCCCGGTTCACGATCGCGATCGGCATGCCGCACTCCGCGGCGCGCCGCACGAACCGATAGCCCGAGAACACGGCGAGCGACGAGCCCACCACCAGCAGCACGTCACCGCGCTCGAACGTCTCCCATGCTGCATCGAGCGTCCGTCGAGCGACGTTGCCGCCGAACATCACGACGTCCGGCATCAGCGCACCACCACAACCGGCGCAGTCGACGACCGTGAACTCGTGGATCAGACCTTCGGGCAACTCGGCATCACCATCGGGTGCGACCTCGACCTCGGTGACTCTCGCTGCCCATGCGCGATTGGCGGCGGCCAGTCGCGCTTGGAGATCGTCGCGCGTCGTGATCGCATGGCAGCCGAGGCAACGTACGCGCGCCAGTGCACCGTGGAGCTCGACCACGCCGGCGCTGCCTGCGGCGTGATGAAGTCCGTCGACGTTTTGCGTGATGATTCCGGCGAGGCGGTCGCGTTGCTCGAGCATCGCGAGCGCGTGATGCGCGTCGTTGGGGCGCGCGCGAGCGAACCGGGGCCAGCCGAGCATCGACCGCGCCCAGTACCGCTGGCGCACGTGCGCATGGTCGACGAACTCGCGATGCTGGATCGCCGGTCGCGTCCGCGGCGGCGCACCCTGCCCGCGATAATCGGGAATGCCGGACTCGGTCGAACAACCAGCGCCGGTCAGCACCGCGACCCGGTTGCCGCGGACGAGCTCCACGAGCCTGACGAGCTGCGGGTCCATGGCGTCAATCGAGGTGGCGGCGGTCGAGCGTTTGAACGCGGTAGCGCGCCCGCACGCGATCGAGGGGGAGCCCCCAGTGGTCCTCCCACACCACGCCGAGCAGCGGTGCGGCTTCGCGGCCGATGCGGTATGCGTCGACCATCGAATGGCGAAGCGCGCCCCACCGGCGCTCGAGCACGAGATGTTTCATCGATCCGAATACGATCACGAGTGCAGACACCGGCAAGCGCAGCTGTCCGTACGAGAACGCATGGATCACCACCTCCTCGTGGCCCGCGATCCCGAGCCCGAGCAGCGTGTGCCAGATGTCGTGGGTCTGGCGGAACCGCCGCATCAAGTACGCCATCTCCGGATCCTCGACGTATCGCGTCGCCGCGGCCTGATAGTCGGCGGTGATCTGGTTGCGGTCGAGATGGCGAACATACGCTCCGCCGAGCGTGGTCTCGGGCAGCCTGCGCAGCGCGGCGAAGTCGACGTGATCGGTCCGTAGCTCGGGTTGTTCGGCGAGCAGGCGCGCACCTTCGGCGGTCTGCCTCATCTCGGCGAGCACCTCGCGATAGCGCCGCCGGCCCGTGATCTCCTCGACCCGATGGATCTCGCTGGTCTTGGTCGAGTCCATGAGCACTCGCGCGAGGGCGATGCTGACGCGGTACGACTCGCGGACCAACCTCGCGCGATCCATGACGAAAGCGTGCCGCCAACGCGGCGAGGGGTCAACGCGCTGGGGACACGTAGACCACAGCACCCACAGCCCGGGTGATGTGGTCGGGTCTAGGCTGCGTCCTCATCGAGATGAGCCCTCGAGGGACACAGTGCGCGTGTCCTCCCGGCCGCGTTCGCGAGGCAAGCTGCTGGAATCATGAAACGGTCGCGGGGGACCGGGGCTTGCAATCCTGCCTTCGCATGGACGCCACGCTGCACCCCGAAGTGGTTACCTCCTCGCAGATCCACGCGCGTCGCGCCGGCATGTTGGTCGCCGGTTGTGCGCTGGTCGGCGCGGGGCTCGCGTTCGGACTGGCTGCGGACCACCGTGCTGCGGTTCCCGCGGTATCGATCGCGGCGGCGCCGCTGATCCCCGTCGCGGAGCGCGTGGTGCAGCCGGTGGCGGCACCCCCTGAGCCCGCGCAGACCATGGAGCTCGCGCTGGTGTTCGAAGCGGGTGGAGCCACGTACCTCAAGCTCGCAGATCTTGCGAGCGATCTCATTCCGCCACACCATCCGTTCGCGCTGGTCGAAGGCGAGGCGCGTGCGGCGGTGATCGGTCATGTGAACGATGGCGACGTGCCCGCGCCCTACCGCCCCTGGAAAGGGCGCACGGTCGTCGTCGATGGCACGTGCACGGCGACGGTGGTCGAGTTTGCGGTGGTCTCGCGGCTCGTCGGCGACACCGGTTACGCGGACGTTGCCGATGGCGAGGGCTGGAGCGTCGATAGCGTGATGCGCAATGGCGGCGCGATGCTCGCGGCCAAGCTCGACGGTTGCACCGGCAGCTACGCGCGCGATGCAGGGCTGTCGCCGGTGGCGATTCCGATCGCGGTCGAGAACCGCGCGCTGGTCGCGAAGGCCAGGGCCGCGCTCCTCGCGTCGAAGCCGTCCAGGCAGATCCAGCACGAGTGGGTCGAGCTCGGCAACACGGGCCACTGGTACAGCGATGCCGAGCTGATCTCGCGCGTCGTGCGCCATCCGACCACCGGCGTGACGTGGGTGTCGATCCAGAGCAAGATCGACAACGAGTGCGGTGGTATCGGCGACAACGCGTGGGGGCTGTTCCGCGTCGATGCCGGCAATACCCTGACGCCGGTCAGCGTGCGCCGGCTCGGCGAGGTCTCGACGATCCAGCAGCTGATCGATGTCGACAACGACGGTACGTTCGAGATCCTCGGCGAGTCGTGGCTCGGCCTGGATACGCTGTACACCACCGTCGATGGTGAGCTGATCGAACAGCTGAGCGTCCCGTTCTACGGCTGTCCCTGCTAGGGGCTGTCCCTATTCGCATCGCCGGCTGCGACCGTCGCATTTCGGGCACCTCCGGCCGTACGTCCGTTGCTCGCTCGTAACGTGGGGCCACCACGCGCCTCGCTGCGCTACGGGCGTGCGACCGGATCTGCTCCGAACTGCTTGGTCTCGCTCGACGCTGCAAATAGGGACAGCCCCTAGCGCGGCCGAGGTCGCGAGATCGAGCTCATGGCCGCAACTCTCTGAAACATCACGGGCCATGCGTGCGGTGAATGGAACGCGACCTCGAGCGGTCGTATCATCCAGCCATGCTTCGCCTCATCGTTGCGAGTCTCCTGGTGTCCACCGCTGCCTACGCCGATGGAGTGTTCGAGGTCTGCAAGGGCGAATCAAAAAAGGTGGTCGACGGCACCGGAAAGCTGTCGATCGCCGTCGTCTACCCGACCGACTTCCCGGTGACCACGACACCGGCCATGCGTAACGCGGTCGGAGCGCGCATCGCGGTCGCCGAGAAAGCCAAGATCGTGCCGGCGAGGGACGTCGAGGCGGCCAAGAAGCTCGTCGGCGAGAAGCGATGGTCGGAGCGCAGCGAGGTCTGCGGCTACGCGCCGTCGCTGGTTGCCGTGCTCGGGCTCAAGCACAAGAATCTCTCGACCGCGCACGCGTCGGTGAGCTGCAGGGGGGATGCGTGCGAGCTCCGCGTCGATCTCGAGCGCCATGGCCGGCCGACGGCGGAACGCTGGGTCCGCTATTCGGCACCGCTCGACGGTCCCAAGGATCAGCTCGCGACGATCTCGAAGGCGGCGGGCAAGCTCAAAGCGATCGGCGTGCCGCCCGATGCACCCAAGATCGGACTTGCGGTCGCCCAGCTGCCGGCCGGTGTGGT
>JBFWXW010000025.1:0-86756 GCA_050187075.1 Kofleriaceae bacterium
ACAGCCGCTCGGAGCTGCTCTCGCTCCACAAGCTCCAGTTCACGCTCTGATTATCCGCGCTCGGGCGCATCGCGACCTCGAGACCCGATCCCGGTGCGCTCTGGCTCAACTTGAGGGCGTAGTTGCCATTGCTGGTGATCGTCGTTGCGTTCACGGTGTCGGCGGTCACCGTCGGGAACTTCGCCTGCTGCCAGTCGTCGATGATCTTGGTCCGGACTCCATCATCGGTGAACTTCTGGATCGTCATGATGCCGCCGATGATGATCGTGTCCGACGCGTTCGTCGTCAGGTTGGCGCTGACTGCGTTCGGATTGGCATGCAGGTCCCACATCCGCGCGAACATGAACGAGTTGCTTCGACCGCAGATGTCCTTGAAGCCATGGGTCGTCCCGGCGGAGCCCTGACCCAGGATGTTGTTGAACACGTTGCGGTTCGGGCCGTAGTTCACCGGAAACGAGGCCGTCGAGGCACACGGTGTCGGATACGCACCGGCGGTGCCGCCGGCTTCGAAGCACACGCCGACGGTCGGCGCATTGATGATGAGGCCGTCGAAGCTGTTGCCGTTGAGCCATGACGTCGCGCCGGTGAACCGGAGCTTGATCCCAACCCCGGCCGCGTCGAGGTTCATCTCACGCACGGTGTTGTAGTAGACGCCACCCGTCGTCGCTTCGAGCAGCACGCCGGTCCACCGCTTCAGCTTCGGTGCGGCCTCCGTGACCTTGCCACCGCTCAGGAACGAGGTGTTCGTACCGTTGGGAAACC
Organism: Kofleriaceae bacterium; assembly: GCA_050187075.1. Taxonomy (GTDB): domain Bacteria; phylum Myxococcota_A; class Polyangia; order Haliangiales; family Haliangiaceae; genus JABFXX01. Next base: position 763 of record JBFWXW010000025.1, read on the forward strand.
GAAACACCGCCCCCGCGTAGCCACTCGGGATGGTGACGACTGCATCTCTGTCGAACGACAGACGTTGATTGGAGACCAGGTTGAATCCGGCAAAGCTCGCCGATAGATCGTACTCTCCGCGATGGACGTAGACGTCGCCGGAGAAGTCCAGCGCTCGGTCGATCACCGGATCCGCCGCAGCGTCCTCGATGAGCACGTACCCGTTACGGTCCACGGCGAAGTAGTTGAACGGGGTGATGTTGGATCGGAACACCGTCACACGCGCGGGGTTCTTGATCCCTGACTCCGACAGGACCGATTGGCCGGTCTCGGCTGTGGTCTCGCTCGGAGTTTCGGTCGAGTCATTCCCGACCGTTTCATCGGTGGTGCATGCGACGAACGTCAGGCTGACGAGCGCGATGCTCGCGCAGTGAAGCGTTCGCAAGGTTCGAGCCTCAAACGACGGCTTTGCTCTGTTCACGGCTTTCTCGCTGTTCGGGTTGGTGGAACGGGCTGTCATTCGCCCCGACCCATTCGCAATCCGCGGGCCACCACGCCCCCCCAGCATCCACAGCGTTTGCGAGCACCTGCCCGCCCCCGCGCGCCACCGGCTGTTCCATTGAAGGAACAGTGGGAACGAATCACCCAAGCGCCGCCAGAAACCCGGGGACGGGCCGGCCCGCCCCCGGTTTTTATGAGCGCACATCAACTGGGCCGGTCCTTCGCGCGTGTCTCTTGGGTGCCGCCCAGGCGCGGCCCGACTAACTGGGGCCGGGCCGGACGTGCCCCGGTTTTCACGCGCCCGCTCTCACAGCGTCAACACGACGCGCTCGGTCCACTGCGCGATGTGATTTCGCGTGGTCAGGCTTTGAAACGGCAGCCGAAACGCTGGGGCGCTCGGGTCGCCATGCGCAGCGCGGTCTGGATAAAACGCCCACATCCATAGCTGCGGAAACTTGTCGCCGTCGGCGAGACCGGTGTTCTTGAGCCGCACGCCGAAGTCGCGCTTGGACGACACCGTGATCCAGAACATCGGCTCGCCGTTGCTCATGGTCTGGGCGAACGGCGCCCAGCGTGCCCACGAGTTGGTCAAGCCGACACCGATGTTGGCGGCGGTCAACGGGATCGCCGGCTGCGCTCCGTCGGCCTTGATGATCCATACCGACGCATTCACGTTGTTGTACGCGTTGCCAACCGATCGATTGAACACGATCCATTGCCCATCGGGCGACCACGACGGGTAGTAGTTGTTCTCGTCGCTCACCGACGGGACCAACATGGTTTCAGGCCCGAACGTTCGCGTCGACTGGTCATAGCTCCGGGTGTAGATGCTCCCTGCTCCGAACGAGTAGTCGAGCGGATCGGTCGTACCAGGGCGGACGTAGACCAGCCGCGTACCGTCGGGCGACAGATCGGGATGGGTCGCGTACCCGCCGTCCATCGTCGCGAGCACCGTTTGATTGCTCGCGTCGCGAACCCGGAGCGAACCCTTTGACACGCTCAGGAACTGTGTGCCGTCGGGCGTGAACGTTCCGAAGTTCCACTGATACTGTTCGGTCTGCATCGAGCTGGTGCCCACATCGACGATGTTCGCGTTCAGGTTGCCGCCGTCGTAGGTGATCGCCATCTTCGTGCCGTCCCGTGACAGCACATGACACGCGACGCATCGACCGTCGGTCTGCGCGGTGGTCAAGAACTCCTCGGCAGGTTCGCCCGGCTTGGCCATGTCATGACGAAAGATTCCGTACGCGCCCCCGTCGCTGGCGCCTGCCCCCCAGTAGTACAACCCGCCCTCCATGGCTTCGGTGGTGATCGCCGCAAGCTGCTGCGCGGAGCTCCCCACGCTGACCGGGTTGGATGAATCCACGCCTCGCACGCGATACATCACCTGGGGCTCGGTCGCGACCGCCGCGCTCCACTCGGCCGGCGTAAATGCCCCCCAGGACGGGTTGGGCCCCGTCGCGGGCACGCCGTTGCCGCCCGGAATGTAGATCCTCACGTCGGTGAGCTCCGTTTGCAACGCGAGCTCGAACACATCGTTACTGGACGCATCGGTCCAATGCGCTTCGAAGTCTCCAAGATTGCGCGGCACCACGATCCCGTTCGCGGGATACACCAGCGTCGGAGCGCGAGTCGGATCGTCGGGCCCGCCAAACCACTCCGGCGCGTTCGGTGGGAGCGCGGGATCGACGCGGATCGACTCGAGCCGCACGACAAGCGCGGCCCTCGCCGTCTCGGCCTCCCAGATCGCTTCGGCCTCGGTGCGGCCCGCCGCGTTGACGCTGACCGTGTTGGCGTTGAACACACCGAACCTGCTGTCGATGTGAAAGCTGACCTCGTCGGTCACATCGCGCACGGTACCGTCGGGGGCCTGCAGGCTCACCGTGAACGCCTGCGTGGCGGGAACGCCATCCTTGATGAGCAGCTCCGCGGTAGGTGGTTCGATGACAAGGATCGGGCCGGAATCGCCGGAGCCGCACGCGGCGATCGCACCGGCGAACAACAGCGAGAGGAATGGGCGCGTCATGGCCCGGCTCAACGCAATTCGCACACCATCGTCGAGATCGAAAGCCCGATCACCAAGGTACGAGCCAACATGTGACCAGCAGCGCGGTTCTTCGATCGCGCCATGGGGACACAAGACCCGAGAGCCGCTGGCGCGTGCCGGCGAGCCGGGGATGAACGACCTGAGACTTATGGCGCCCGTTCCCGTATCGACGCGCACGATCCGATGGCGCGGTCGTCGAGAGTGGGCGGTTCGCTCACTCGGTCGCCGGACTCGACGCCGGACAAGAAAACGGTGTTGCGATCGGCACCGGCGCTCCGCTGGTCGTGCCGTCGCCGAGCTGGCCGTTCGCGTTGAAGCCCCAGCACGACACCGTCCCATCCGCCGCACGAGCGCAAACATGCGAGTACTTCGCTGCGAGCTCGACCGCCTTGAGCCCGTTCGCGACCGGCTCCGGTGTCGCGCGGCTCGCGAGGCTGCCGTCACCCAGCTCGCCGTACGCGTTGGTGCCCCAGCACGATACCGAGTCGTCCATCAGACGCGCGCAGCTCACCGCGAGACCGGCTTGCACCTCCATCGCGGTCAGCCCCGCGATCTGGATCGGGATCGGACTGTTCGGTACCACGCCAGCAGGCTGGCCGAGCTCGCCACCCATGTTGCGTCCCCAGCAGAACACCTGATGGTCCGCCGTCACCGCGCAGGTGTGCATGTATCCGGTCGCGATCTGCGTCGCGTTGCCGAGCGATTGCACCGCCACCGGCGTGGCGCTGTACGAGCTCGGCGTGCCGTTACCGAGCTGGCCGTTGCCGTTGTAGCCCCAGCACAACACGGTGGACTCGCCGCCCGACTCCGGCCGGAGCGCGCACGTGAAGTAGGTGCCGGCGGCGATCCGGGTGACGCCGGTGAGACCCGCGACCTCGATGGCCCGCGTTTGAAGCACACCGGCGCTACCCATTGGATCGGCGCCGAGCTGCGCGTAGTCGTTCCGCCCCCAGCAATAGACCGACGTCGTGCCCGCGTTATCGACGAGTGCACACGAATGAGTGAACCCCGTCACGACCTGCACGACATTGGTGAGCTGTCCGCTCGGCGATGCGAGGACGATCGTCGGCAACAACCGATCGGCCGTCGATCCGTCGCCAAGCTGGCCACCGGTGTTTCGACCCCAGCACCATGCCTTGCGATCGCGCACCGCACACGAATGGAGATATCCGGGTGCCGCGGAGCTGGCCTCGCTGAACGTCGGGATCACCGTCGGTACGTGCCGCTCGTAGTCGGTGTTGTCGCCGAGCTGGCCGTAGTCGTTTCGCCCCCAGCACGCCAGGCCCGCGGCGGTTTGAGCGCAGGTGTGGTGGTAACCAACCGCGATTGCGGTCGCGGGATTCAGCCCCGGAACGGCCGCAGGAACGTTGCGGATCGTGACCTCGCCGTTGCCGAGCTGTCCGCGCAGGTTTGCTCCCCAGCACGACGAGGTGCCGTCGCGATGCCACGCGCAGCTGAAGTTTGGCCCGAGGCCCAGGCCGATCGCATCGGTGAGCCCGGTGACGGGGACCGGGAACAATCGCACTTCCGCGGTGCCATCGCCCAGCTGACTGAGGTTGTTGTTACCGACGCACGCGGCGGTTCCATCGACGCGGAGCAAGCAGGTGTGATCGCCACCCGCGACGACCTGTGCGATCTGTCCGGTCTCCGAGGCGAAGAATGGCTCCGGCAGGTGACGATCGACGTTGGTGCCGTTGGCGAGCTGAGCGAAGTCATTGTCGCCCCAGCACAGCGCGCGATCGTCGCTCGTGACGACGCACGTGTGATTGAGCCCGAGGCTTGCCGCGATCACCTGACCGTCCAAACCGATCGGGCGTAGCGGCGTCGCCGATGGCTGCGTATCCCCCACCCCGAGCTCGCCGTCGTCGTTGGCGCCCCAGCACCACAGATCGTTGGTGGTCGTCCGTGCGCAACTGCGGTCGCCGGCGGCGGCGATGTCGATCACAGCGCCGAGGCCAGGCCCTGCCGCGGGCATCGCGGAGCCATCGCCAACCCTGCCGAGCTGGCCGAAGCTATTGTCGCCCCAGCACAGGATGTCGCCGATTTCGAGTAGGGCGCAGCTGTGCCGGCCACCGACGGCCACGTCGACGGCACGCGCCGGGAGCGAAACCGTCACGGGCGCAGGCCGGTAGACCAGCGAGCCGTCTCCCAGCTGGCCACCGCCATTGGCGCCCCAGCACGCAACCACGCCGTCGCGGTCGACCGTGCAACTGTGCGAGGTCCCCACCGCCAGCACGGTCACCGCCCCCAACCCTGAAACCGGCGCGGGAGTCGCGCGCGGAACCTCGGTCCCATCCCCGAGCTCCCCGCGATCGTTCTTTCCGGCGCACACGACGGTGCCGTTGGCGCGCCGCGCACAGGCGAACCCGTCACCGCCACGGATCTCGACGACCGCGTCCAGGGGCTCGACGTGGCACCGACCATCGCAACCGCATACCAGTGGCGACGGACAGTCACCCTTGTCGCCTCCGCACAGCAGCTTGCGGTCGTCGAGGTTCGGCGCGTAGCAACCCGCAACGAGCCACGCGAGCAGCAGCGCGCGGTGCACGGTCAAAACTCCGTGGTCCACGACACCGTGGTAGCGGTCTGGGTCACCCCGACGATCACCGGCGGTGTCTCGGAGCGGATCCGGCGCCAGCCGACGAACCACACGATCCCCCCGGCGACGGCGGTCGCCCCGCCTACCGGCAACAGGATCTTGGCGAGCTTGTTGTGACGGCGAGCCTGGGCGTCGAGCGCCGCGAATCGATTCGCCGTGCAGGGAGAGCTCGTGCACTCGTCTTGTTTGGCGCGAGCGCTGAGCCCGAAGTAGGCCCCCGCCCCGAGCAGGGCCACGCCGACGGAGGCGGTGGCGAGGCCGGTGATCCTCAACGCAGGCCCGACCCGGTCGGGTCGTTCGGGCGCCGCTTGCGGCACCACGATCGTCACCGTCGGTGATGGCGAGGGCTTGTCCGCGACGCACCGTTCCATCTCGGCGATCCGGCGGGTCACCTCGTCCCGATAGGGCGCGTCCGGCTCGATCCGCAGGCTGTCGCGATAGAACCCAAGCGCCTCCGCGCAGGCGCCCTTGCGGCGGTACGCCTGCGCGATGTTGAACAGAAACCCCGGAGCCGCCGAGAGTCGATAACCCTCCTTGAGCAGCTCGATCGCCTGGTCGTACTCACCGATGTTGTAGTGCCGGACGCCGCGCTCGAACAGATCGCGGACCTTGTCGCGGGTCTGCGGATCGAGCTCGGGCCCGGCGTGCGCCGAGGACGACAACGCGAGCATCAGGATCGCCAACGCGGCCATCGAGCGCGACTTCACGGGCTGCGCTCCCTCGGGGCCAACGGATCGATCATGCCATCTCCGATCGGAGCGTTCGAGGTGCGCGACTGACGAGCCGAACGCGTCACCACCGGCTTGTGCTTCCGCGATAGCTCGACGCGCAGCTCGTGCACTCCGTCGGGCACGATGTGGACGCGGCCACGATACGACCGCCGGCCCGGCGCCTCCACGGTGACCTCGTGATCCCCGAGCGACAGCTGCGGCGCGATCGCGCCGCCCGGCGATGCGGGGATCAGCGCGCCATCGACGTGCACGCGCGCGCCGGGAACGTCGACCTTCACGGACAGGGTTCCGGTCGTCGGGCGCTCCGGCGGCGGCGACGCGACCGGCTCGGTCACCGCGGGCACCGCGGGCGGCGCCGGCGGCGCGAACGACGGCGGCAATGGCGCGACGGCGAGGTCGTGCGATGGCTGGTCGCCGGCGTCGCGGACAACCATCACCAACGCGGCTGCACCGATCACCAGCGCGGCGACCAGCCCGCTCACCAGCCAGCGTGGCCTGGGTCGGCCGGGTCCCTGATCGCGCCGGATGTCGAGGGTTTGCGTCGCGAGCAAGCCATCCGGGGCGAGCTCCGTCCGATCTCGCTCGCGCAACAGATCGACCGAGACGTGGCCTTCGAACATCGCGTGATCGAGGGGCTGGCGCGAAGCTCCGAGAAACTCTGCGAGCGAATGGCCGGCCCGCTGGGCGGTTCGCCAGGTGTCGATCTCCGATTTGAACAGCGCCTCCACGTATCGCGCGAGCGCGAGCTGAGACACCGAGAGTCTCGCGTGGTGCGCGAAGTCGACGAGGGCACTCTGGAGCTGTTCGGCGGTTTGAAACCGCCGCTGGGGATCGCGCTCGAGCGCGGTCATCACGATCCGTTCGAGCGCCGGCGGGTAACCCGGGACCCGCGACGACGGCCGCGGGATGTCGTGCTCGACGATTTGCTCGAAGATGAGCATGTCGCTGGCGCCCGCAAACAGCTCGGTGCCGGTCGTGAGCTCGAACAGCAGGATCCCGAGAGAGAAGATATCGCTGCGCCGGTCCATCGGACGGCCGCGACACTGCTCCGGTGACATGTACGCCGCTTTGCCTTTGACCCCGGTGCCGGTCTCGGTCCGTGCGCTCGTTGCCTTCGCGATCCCGAAGTCGGTCAGCTTGACGCCACCGTCGTATCCGACCAGCACGTTGGATGGCGAGATGTCGCGATGGACGATGCCCAGCGGGGTTCCCGCGTCGTCGGTCTTCTCGTGCGCGTAATGCAGCCCGGCCGCGGTGTCTTGCATGACCGCGATCGCGTGCTCCAGCGGGATCCCCCCGCGCTGGCTCCCCTGCACCAGCAGCTGACGAAGATCGACGCCGTGCACGTATTCCATCGTGAAGAAGTAGATGTCGTCGATCCGTCCGATGTCGTGGACCTGCGCGATGTTCGAGTGCTGGAGCGAGGCTGCCAGCCGCGCCTCTTCGAGGAACATGCGGATGAACCGGGTGTCCTTCGCGTACTGCGGAAGGATCCGCTTGACGACGACGATCTTTTCGAAGCCCGCGATGCCGCGCGCACGCGCCAGGAAGATCTCGGCCATTCCTCCGACCGCGAGCCGGCGAATGATCTGATAGCGCCCGAGGAGGACCGCGCTTTGGGTCACGCGTCCGCGATGATCGATCACGTGGCCCACGTCGACACGTCTATTCCACGGTATCGCGCTTCACGGCGGCTAACAACGCGAATACTCGTCCCGCTCGAGATGTAGGCAACTTGAAATCTCGACGGTTGCGCGACCATCGAGCACGGCCGGGAACCGAGCGACGGATCGTACGTGCGAAGGTCGCGAGCGAGCACAGCTGTACGCCCGAGATGCCGCAATGCGACGGTCGCTGCCGGCAGCGTGGTGCATCGTCCGGGCTAGGATAGCGAGCGGATGGCCGGATCGTTCAGCACGGTTGGGGTGGTGCGCCGTGACCGCCGGTCGATCAAGCAGTTTCGGCTGACGGTGATCCGCGGCGCCGACAAGGGCAAGATCCATGACTCGGACGGCGAGCGCGTGGGCATCGGCACCCATCCGTCGAACGACCTGCAGCTCACCGACCGGACGCTGTCGCGGTTTCATTGCGAGATCGTCATCCACGACGACCGGGCGGTGCTCCGCGATCTCGGGAGTCGCAACGGGACCGATCTGGCCGGGGCCGAAATTCAGGTGGCTTATCTCAAGACCAAGCAAGTGCTCACGGTCGGTCAAACCCAGATCCGGTTCGAGCTTCGCGATACCGAGCTGGATGTTCCGCTGTCGAGCCATGAACGATTCGGGCTGCTGGTCGGGCGATCCGAGGTGATGCGCACGGTGTTCGCGCGGCTGGAGCGCGCGGCGCACACCGATTCCACCGTGTTGTTGCTGGGTGAGACTGGCACCGGGAAAGACCTCGCGGCCGAATCGATCCACGCCGCGAGCATGCGCAAGGACGGCCCATTCGTGGTCGTCGATTGCGCGTCGTTGCCGCCCACCCTGATCGAAGCCGAGCTGTTCGGGTACGAGAAGGGCGCGTTCACGGGCGCCGACCGTACGCAGCGCGGTGCGTTCGAGGCCGCGCACGGCGGCACGCTATTCCTCGATGAGGTCGGCGAGCTTCCCCTCAATCTTCAGCCCAGGTTCTTGCGGGCGCTCGAGAGCCGGACGGTGCAGCCGATCGGTGGGCGTGCACCGGTGAGCATCGATGTCAGGATCGTCGCGGCGACCAACCGACCGCTGCGCCAGGAGGTCAACGCCAAACGGTTCCGCGCCGACCTGTATTTTCGACTCGCGATTCTGGAGATCGAGCTTCCACCACTGCGCGAGCGGCGCGCCGACATCGCGCTGATCATCGAGGAGATGCTGATCGCGATGGCCCGCGAGCCCGCGGAGGTCCTCGCGCAGCTCGAAGCGAAACAGCTGTTGCGCGCGTGGGCCGAGCAACCATGGCCGGGCAACGTTCGCGAGCTCCGCAATCAACTCGAGCGCTACCTCGCGGCGCCGGACGACACCGAGCCACGCGCGTTGCATGCGCCGGTGTCGGTCGACACCGATCAGCCGTACCAGCTCGTGCGCGAGCAATGGCTTCAACGCTTCGAACGGACGTATCTCGAGTCCTTGCTCGAGCGCCACGGCGGCAACGCAACCAAGGCGATGCGCGCGGCCAACATTCCACGCGTTCAGTTCTATCGGATGCTCCGCCGCTGCGGGCTCCGGCGCTCCGAGCGCTGACCGGCGCGACGATGCTACCGATGGCATCCGCGATGCACCGCTCACCAACATGCTCGCCGTCGATCCGTCTGAAGCGCAGGTGTTGCGCGAGATCCTGAGCAGCACGCTGACCCAGCTGCGGATCGAGAGCGCGCGCACGGATGCGCACGAGATGCGTGCGGATCTGCATGAGCGCGAGCGCATCGTCGAGGCACTTCTGGCGAAGCTGCGGCTCGAGCGCACCGAGCCGTGAGCTCGGATCGCGGCGGCCGCGGTCGGTCCTCCCGCGCGAAGTTCACCCGCAGCACGACGAACCACATCCCCGCAACGTCCCGTCGCCGCGGATCGTAGCGCCCCGGCGCCGGGCAACGAGTCCGATGACGCGCCACGCACTGCGCGATTACTTCCACATACACCCCGCACCCGGCACCCGGCACCCGGCAGCGGGCGAGAGGGGAGCTGCTGTGTGTAGCCATGCCGGGGTGCTGAACCAGGTCACGAGCGGTTCGCGCCGCACGCCGCAGACGGCTGGCGTGCAACTCCGATAAATTTGCTTCGTGGAGCTCGGTGCGGACCTGCTGGAGCTCTTGTGGAGCCAGCGGACACCGATCGTTGTCGCGGCCTACGTGATCGCGCTCGTGCTGGTTCGCCACGCACCGCGGATGGAGCGCAATCACCTGCGCGCCGCTGGCACGCTGCTGATCGGCCACCTGATCGCGATCACGATCGCGGCTGCGCTCGACTACGAGGGCTACCAGTCCAACGTTGCGCTGCTCACCAGCCTGGCGTTCGAGCTGCTCGCGATCCTCGAGATCACGATGACCGCGTTGTTTCGAGCGCTGTTCCCGCGGTTCGGGTTCGCGTTGCCGCGGATCATGATCGATCTGTTGACCGGACTTGGCGTGCTGGTCGTGTTCATCGTCGTCGGCAAACGCGCGGGGTTCTCGGTCGCAGGCCTGATCACGACGAGTGCGGTGCTGACCGCCGTGATCGGGTTCTCGCTACAAGACTTGCTCGGCAACGTGATCGGCGGTCTGTCGCTGCAGATGGACAAGTCGATCGCGCTCGGCGACTGGATCACCCTGGGCAAGGACGCGCCGACCGGCCGCGTCACCGAGATCCGCTGGCGCTACACCGCGATCGAGACCCGCAGCTGGGAGACCGTGATCATCCCCAACGGCACGCTGGTGAAGAGTCAGGTGACGATCCTCGGACGCCGGATCGGCGCGCCACGCCAGCTACGGCGCCCCGTTGCGTTCTTCATCGATCACAACATCGCGCCGACGCGCGTGATCGCAGCCGTCCAGGAGGCGCTGGTCGAGAGTCCGATCGCGCGCGTCGCCCGCGAGCCCGCACCGCACGTGATCGTCATGGGGTTTCAAGGCAACTTCACGCTGTACGAGGTCCGGTACTGGTTGGACGATCTGCAGATCGACGAGGGCACCGACAGCGCGGTTCGCGTGCGGATCTGGTTCGGTCTGCACCGAGCCGGGATCGCGATGTCGGCGCCGGTGTTTTCGCTCGCGGTCACCGAGCAGACGCCCGAGCGCGAACGCGACCAGGCCGAGCGGGAGCTCGAGCGCAGGCGATCCGCGTTGAGCTCGGTCGATCTGTTTCGGCCGTTGCCAGCCGATCGGCGCGAGCAGCTCGCGTTGGATCTGATGTACACGCCATTCAGCACCGGCGAGGCCGTCACGCAGGAGGGCGATCGCGATGACGGCCTGTTCATGATCGTGAGCGGAACCGCGTCGGTGAGGATCACCAACGGTGCCGGCCCGCGGGAGGTCGCCACGCTCGGGCCCGGCGCGTTCTTCGGCGAGATGTCGCTGATGACCGGCGAGCCGCGGACCGCGACCGTGGTCGCCACCAGCGATCTGGCCTGCTACCGGATGACCAAGGCGGCGTTCGAACGGGTGCTCAAGACCGAGCCGGCGATCGCCGAAACGATCGCGGACGTGCTGGTCACCCGGCGCCAGGAGCTCACCGCGGCGCGCGATCCGGCGAGTGGTCCGGAGCATCCCAAGCCGCTCGTCACGACCGACAAGCAGGCGCTGCTCGGCCGGATCCGCGGGTTCTTCAAGCTCGATCGGTAGACCTCCTAACGCAATGATTCGATTGGTCCGACCTGGTACCGCGCCATGCGCAGCGGATTACGCACCTGGCCGCTGATTACACACCCAACTGCCGACCACTCGATCCACTTGACCACGATCCCGCCAGTCATTCCGGTGCCTTGATCGCTAGGAATCCTGGCATACGTCGTGCTGATATCCGCCTCGTTCCCATGACCGATCGTGAAGCCAAGGCCCGCGCGGTAAAGATCCTCGCCAAGTCGATCTATCGTGACCTGGAAGCTCAGGGATTCGATGAGAAGCAGATCGTCTCGCTCGCCACCGAGTTGATCAGCGAAGTCACGTCGAAGATGTCGCGCTCATCCGAGAAATCGCCGAGCGCCCAGGTCGCCTAGTACCTCTAGCTCGATCGTCCCGAGTGGACCGTGCTCCTGCGCCGCTGTGGTGTAGCGCGCCTGCGTGATGTGAGCTGGTCGTCCGCGCCGCCAGGGGGTGGCAGCTATGACCGATCCGATCTAGGGTGCGCGCCATGGCGAAGGTTCGTATCGGCATCAATGGCTTTGGTCGGATTGGTCGTGGCGTCGTGCGCTGTCTCGCGGAGACGCCCGATGCGTTCGACCTGGTTCTCATCAATGACCTGACCGACGTCAAAACGCTCGGGCACCTGCTCAAGCATGACTCGGTTCATGGTCGATATCCGGGCACCGTCGACATCAAGGATGGTGCGCTGGTGATCAACGGCGATGTCGTCAAGATCAGCGCCGAGAAGGATCCTGCCGCCATCAAGTGGAAGGACGCCGGCGTCGACGTCGTGCTCGAGTCGACCGGCAAGTTCGTCGACAAGGAAGGCGCGGGCAAGCACATCGCGGGCGGCGCCAAGAAGGTCATCATCTCGGCACCCGCGAAGGGCCCGGACGTCACGCTGTGCATGGGGATCAACCTCGAGACGTACAAGCCGGCGCAGCACCACGTCATCTCCAACGCGTCGTGCACCACCAACTGCCTCGCGCCGGTCGCCAAGGTCCTGCACGAGACGTTCGGGATCGTGTCGGGCCTGATGACGACGATCCACTCGTATACCAACGATCAGCAGATCCTCGATCTGCCGCACAAGGATCTGCGCCGCGCGCGTGCCGCGGCGCTCTCGATGATCCCGACGACGACCGGTGCGGCCAAGGCGCTCAAGGAGGTGCTGCCGGCGATGGCGGGCAAGCTCGATGGCATGGCGATCCGCGTGCCCACGCCCAACGTCTCGCTCGTCGATCTCACCGCCCGCCTCGAGAAGAAGGCGACCGCCGAAGAGGTCAACAACGCGTTCCGCGCGGCCGCCGCGGGGCCGCTCAAGGGCATCCTCACGGTGGTCGACGAGCCGCTGGTGTCGTGCGACTACAACGGCGATCGCCACAGCTCGTCGGTGGATGCACCACTGACCACGGCGATCGGCGACCAGGTCAAGGTGATGTCCTGGTACGACAACGAGATGGGCTACTCGCAGCGCCTGTTCGATCTCGCGAAGTTCGTCGCGGAGCGATTGTGATGTCGTTGCCCCACGGGATCCAGCAGGTCGACCAGCTCGCGGTCGAAGGCAAGCGGGTGTTCGTTCGGGTCGACTACAACGTTCCGCTGAACAACGGCAAGGTGACCGACGACGCGCGGATCGTCGCGACGCTTCCGACGGTGCGCCACCTGATGGAGCGCGGCGCGCGGATCGTGCTGGGCTCTCACCTCGGCCGCCCCGACGGCCACGTCAAGCCCGCGCTCACGCTCGAGCCCGTGGCGGCCAAGCTCGCGGAGCTGCTCACAACCGACGTCTCACTCGCGGACGAGCCCGTTGGCGATGGTGCGCGCAAGGTCGTCAGCGATCTGCGCGATGGCCAGATCGCGATGCTGGAGAACCTGCGGTTCCATCCTGGCGAGGAAGCCAACGACGAGCAGTTCGCGCGCACGCTCGCGTCGTATTGCGATTGCTACGTCAACGACGCGTTCGGCACCGCGCACCGCGCCCACGCCTCGACGGCCGGCATGGTGCGGTTCGTGTCCGAGAAGGCGGCCGGCTTCGTGATGGCCAAGGAGATCGACTTCTTGTCCAGATTGCTCGGTGAGGTCGATCGCCCGTATGTGGCCGTGCTCGGCGGTGCGAAGGTCTCCGACAAGATCGAGGTGCTCGACGCTCTGCTCGAACGCGTCAACGCGATCGTGATCGGCGGCGCGATGGCCAACACGTTCCTCGAAGCCCAAGGCAAGAGCCTGGGTAAGAGCAAGGTGGAGCGCGAGAAGCTGCCGATCGCGCGTAACTTCCTGCGCAAGGCGAGCGAGAAGAAGGTCCCGATCCACCTGCCGACGGACGTCACGGTCGCCGCCGGTCTCGACGACGAGGCCGGTGCGACGATCGCCGCGATCGATGCGATCGGGAGCTCGGTGATGGCGCTCGATATCGGGCCCGCGACGGTCGAGAGCTACCGCAAGGTCCTCAGCGCCGCGCGTACGGTGTTCTGGAATGGCCCGATGGGGGTGTTCGAGAAGCCGAAGTTCGCGGCCGGCACGTTCGCGGTCGCCCGTGCGCTCGCGGACAACAAGCTCGCCCTCACCGTGGTCGGCGGCGGTGACTCGGCCGCGGCGATCGCGCAGTCGGGGCTCGCCGACAAGATCTCACACGTCTCGACCGGTGGCGGCGCCTCGCTCGAGTTCGTCCAGGGCCTCGACCTGCCCGGCATCGCAGCGCTGCGGCCCTGACGGCGACGCCGTCGCACAGGGTGCGCGCGACTCCGGCGAGATCCGTGCGCCCGATACGAGCATCGGGGGTTATCAGCGCGTTAGGATGTCGTTGATGCCGAAACGCGTGGCGGTTTACGACCCCTCGGGTCGGTTGATCGCCGAGCTCGCAGGCGCCGCCGACCGAGCGAGCATCGCGTTGCACGCGGTTGGCAGCGCGGAAGCAGCGACCGGGGCCGCGGCGCTGCTGTTGCCGCCCGCGATGGCCGCCGAGCTTGGCCCCGCCCCGCCCGATGGGCCACCGCGGTGGGTCGTGGGTGACGCGGGCAGTGCGGCGCGCGTCGCCGGCGCTGCCGCGGAGGCCGGTGCCGTCGGGGTCCTGCTGGTGCCGGTCTCGGTCGATGCACTGCTCGCGGTCGTGCACCAGCCGGTCAGCTCGGTCGATTTCGAGCTCGCGCGCGCGCGTGCGCTGGTCGCCACGTCGCTGGTCGACTTGACCACCACCGCGGCCGAGTCGCTGCAGTCGGTGGCTGACGGATTTGCGGCGCATGACTGCATCCTGTGGTGGAAGGACGGCCACCAGATGACGCCGATCGCGGCCCGCCCGTCGCCGGCGGACAACTACCGCACGCAGATCGCCAGCGCTGCCCGGATCGCCGCTGCATCGACCGGCACCGTGATCCTGGGAGATAGCCCGCGATCGGTGATCGCCGACGCGCTGCGCGCCAATCCCACCGAGGTCGCAGGAGTGATCGCGATCGTGTCCGATGCGGCGCGCCGGTTTTCGTCGGCAGAGCGCACCGACCTCAAAGCGCTCGCGACCCGCCTCACCCGCGAGCTGTCGTGGCTCGCCACCCATCGCCGGCTGGTCGCCGAGGGTGAGCGTCTGCTCGCGGCGAGCTTGCACGATCCGATGACCAACGCGATGACCCGCGGAGCGTTCGAGCAATCGATCGCCCACGAGGTTGCCGCTGCCACCCGGCGCCAGGAGCGGCTCACGCTGGCCGTGATCGACGTCGTCGGGACGCGCCGCATCAACCTGCAACACGGCCACCGCGTCGGTGACGAGGTGCTCGCACAGGTCGCCGGCCGGATCCGCGCCACGGTACGCGCAAATGACCCGATCGGCCGGCTCGGCGGCGACGAGATCGCCGTGTTGCTCGTCGGAGCCGCCCACGAGCAAGCAACCGCGGTGTTGCACAAGCTGATCGACAAGATCAGCAACGAGCCGATCAAGATCGATGACTCCCTCGTGATCTCGGTCCAGGTCCGCGGCATCGCGACCGAGATCGGCCAGGGCGAGCGCAGCGGTGAGGCTGCGCTGGCGCGGTGTTATGCGACGCTGCGCACGATCCCTCCCGGCGAGACGCGCATCGTGTCGTCGGACGCGCGCGTTACCGAGGACTCCGGTATCGACGCTGGCGCGCTGTCGGCAGGTACCGTCGTGGGCGGCACCTACCGCGTCGTGCACGAGCTGTCGCGCGGCGCGATGGGCGTGGTCTACCGCGGTGAGGACCTCGGGCTCGGGCGTCCGGTCGCGATCAAGGTGCTGCGCTCCGACCTCGCGTCCGATCGCGATCTGGTGGCTCGGTTCCGTGCCGAGGCTGGCATCCTCGCGTCGCTGCACCATCCCAATCTCGTCCAGGTCTACGCGCTCGGCGAGCACGCCGGCGACGTCTACTTCGTGATGGAGCTGGTCGAAGGCCAGCCACTGTCCGAGGTGCTGCGCGCAACGCTCGAACGCAAGGAATGGTTTCCGATCGCCGCGGCCGCCCAGATCACGCTCGAGATCGGTGACGCGCTCGACGCGATGCACGCGCTCGGATTGATCCATCGCGACGTCAAGCCGGCCAACATTCTGCTCGATCGCGAGCGCGATCGCGCCGTGCTCGTCGACGTCGGTGTCGCCGTGAAGGCGGGCGACGTGCGCGACGCGGCGGGCACGCCCGGGTTCGCCGCACCGGAGTCGTTCCTCGAGCAGGCGGACGGTGCGACGACCGACGTCTACGGACTCGCGTCGACGGTGTACTGCATGCTCACCGGACGGCCGCCGTTCGGCTCCGGCCCGGCGCTGCAGGTCGTGCAGCGCCAGCTCCACGATCCGCTGACCCCATCCTCGCATCATCGCTCGACGCTGTCCGAGGCGGTCGACGCGGTGCTTGCCAAGGGACTCGCCTCGCAACCCAAGAAGCGGTGGGCCTCGGCCTCGACGTTTGCGATCGCGCTCGGCCGGGCGCTCGAGCGGTTGCCTGCCGAGTTCGCGCCGACCGCGCCGAGCACACCGACCACCGACGCGGTCAAGGTGGTCGAGTCGCTGCTCGAGCCAAGCGAGATGCTCCACACGGCCGACCTGCAAGCGCTCACCGATGGCGTGCGGCAGATCGTGGGGCAGGTCCGCGCCGCGCATCTGCGCGTCTTGTCGAAGCTGTTGCAGCACCATCTCGGCGAATCGGGGATCGCCAAGCTGGTCAACGAGACTCCGGAGCTCGCGCCCGTGCTCGCGCCGACGCTGGCGCCGCTCGGCTGGGTGGACCTCGTCGATCTGATCACCTTGCTGAACCGCGCGCGCGCGAAGCTTCCGGCGCAGCAGGTCGCGGTGAAGGTCGGGCGCGGCACGATGAGCGCGACCTTCGCGCGGCTGTTCGGCGCCGATCCGACGACGCTACCGGCCGAGAAAGTACTCGCGGCCCTGCCGACGTTCTGGGACCGCTACCACAGCTGGTGCGGGGTGGAGGTCGCCGCCGAGCCGGGCAGCGCTCACGTCGGACTCCAGGGCTATGCCGGCTCCACGGATGTGTGCGCGATGATCGGCGCGGAGCTCGAGCGCATCGTCGAGATGACCGGCGCCTCCGGAGTCTCGTCGATCCATCCGGTGTGTGCGCTGCACGGCGAGGCGCGTTGCGAGTTCCGGGTGTCGTGGGGCACGTGATACACACGCGGCCATGCGCACGCCGTTCGTGGTCGGAAACTGGAAGCTGCACAAGTCGATCGCCGATTCGCTCGCACTGGTGACCGAGCTCAAGAACCAGCTCGGCGCCGTGAAGGGCGTTGCGGTGGGTGTCGCGCCCGTGTTCACCGCGATCCACGCCGTCGCCAAGCGGCTCGAGGGATCGGCGATCGCGACATGCGCGCAGAACGCGTTCTGGGAGGCCAGCGGTGCGTGGACCGGCGAGGTCGCGCCTGCCTTGCTCGCCGACGCCGGCGCGAGCTGGGTGATCGTTGGCCATAGCGAACGCCGCCAGCACTTCGGAGAGACCAACGAGACCGTAGGCAAGCGCGCGCGCGCCGTGCTCGCAGCGGGCCTCGGTGCGATCGTCTGCATCGGCGAGACGCTGGCGGAGCGCGACGGCGGCCGAACGCTCGCGGTGATCGACGATCAGCTCGCCGGGGCACTCTCGGGGATCACCGACACCAAACGGTTGGTGGTCGCCTACGAGCCGGTGTGGGCGATCGGCACCGGCAGGACGGCGACGCCGGCGCAAGCACAGGAGGTCCACGCTCACATCCGCAAGCGACTCGCCGAGCGGTTCTCGTCGGAGGCGGACACGATCCGCATCCAGTACGGCGGGTCGGTGAAGCCGGGCAACGCCGAGGCGCTGATGGCCGAGCCTGATATCGATGGCGCGCTGGTGGGAGGCGCATCACTTGAAGCCGCTGATTTCATTGCGATCGTCAAGGCTGCTCGTCCCAGCTAGCGCTTGCACCATGGGGCCCATTGGGCTAGAAGCAAGGTCGCGATGTCGACGCTGCTCACCGTCTTCCACGTCTTCGTGTGCCTCTTCCTGATGCTCACGGTGCTGCTTCAGAGCGGCAAGGGCGGTGGGATGGGCGGTGCGTTCGGTGGTGGCAACGCGGCGACCGTGTTCGGAGGTTCCGGGGCGTCGACGTTCTTGCGCAAGCTCACCGCCACCGCCGGCACGCTGTTCATGATCACCTCGATGGTGCTTGCGTATCTGGCCAGCAACAACGGCGCGGGGCCGCTCGAGAAGTACAGCGCTCAGCAGAAGAAGCTCGCCGCCGAGCACTCCGCCGCCAAGGCCAAGGCGCTACAAGGCGAGGGATCGGGCTCCGCAGCCTCGGGCTCGGGCGCTGGTTCCGGCGCGACCATGAGCGCTCCGAGCACCGGCTCAGCCGCGGTGTCGACGCCGGACGACTCATCGGGCAGCGCCGCCGTGACGCCGACCACCGACGGCAGCGCGGCCGCGACGCCAACCACCGACGGCAGCGCCACGAAGCCCGCAGCTGAACAGCCGGCGACGCCTGCCGCGGCGAACCCTGCCGAGAAGCCAGCGGCCGCGACGCCGTCGGCGCCGAGCCCGACCAGGCCAGCCACCGACAAGCCGGCCGCGCCGTCGTCGCCGAGCGCCACCAGGCCAGCCACCGACAAGCCGGCCACGACGCCGTCCCCGCCGAGCGCGACCAAGCCAGCCACCGAGAAGCCGGCCACGACGCCGTCCCCGCCGAGCGCGACCAAGCCAGCTGACAAGCCGGCGACGCCTGCCGCGCCTGCGACGCCGCCGGCGGCTCCAGCCGCGCCGAAGCCCGCCGTACCGACGCCGGCTGCAGGGAGCGCCGCTCCTGCGACGCCGCCCGCACCGTGATGCGGTTCGCGAAGTACCACGGCCTCGGTAATGATTTCCTCGTCGTCGATGTTCGGCGCGCGCCCGCCGAGCAGATCGAGCTGATTCGCCGCCATGCGGTCGCGGTTTGCGACCGTCACTACGGCGTCGGCGCCGACGGCGTCCTTGCGGTGCTGGGCTCGAGCACCGCCGATGCGCGCATGCAGGTGATCAACAGCGACGGCAGTGAACCGGAGATGTGTGGCAACGGCATCCGATGCGTCGCCAAGGAGCTGTTCGATCGCGGCGGTGTGAGGAAGCCTTCGGTCGCGATCGACACCGGAGCCGGCGTGCTGCGCTGTGCGATCGACGCCGACGGTGACCGCGCTCGGTCGATCACGGTCAGCATGGGCGCGCCGCGGTTCGCCGGCCCGGCTGGGGAGCGCTGCATCGAGCAGCCACTCGAGCTCGAGGGCCACGCACCTCGCCCGGTGACCTGCGTGTCGATGGGAAATCCTCACGCGATCGCGTTCGTCGAGTCAGCGGCCGTCGCGCGCCAGCTCGCGACCTCGCTCGGACCGCTCGTCGAGCGTCACCCGTGGTTTCCAAACAAGACCAACGCCGAGTTTGCTCACATGGCGAGCCGGCACGAGATCGATCTTCATGTCTGGGAACGCGGCTGCGGGATCACGCTCGCATGCGGAACCGGCGCGTGTGCGACGGTGGCCGCGGCGATCGTGACCGGCCGCGCCGACGAGGCCACGCCGATTCGCGTCAACCTGCCCGGGGGAACCCTCGAGATCACGGTGCCGCACGGCCTGACCGACGTGCTCATGAACGGCCCGGCGGTTCACGTGTTCGACGTCGAGCTCGACGCCGGCGACCTCGAGCGAATTGCGCGTGCGATCCCGGCGATGCGTTCGTAGCGTGAAGGCCGTCGCCGCGACCTGCGTTGGCGTCAGTAATAGCCGCCGGGGGGCGGCTGCGGCGGAGGCGCCGGCTGCGGCCCCGGATCCTGGCCCGGGTACGGTTGGTCGCTCGGCTGCTGCTGCGCGTCGCTGGGTCCTTCGCTCGGGGGCTGGCTCAGCGGACCTGGCTGGTTGCCGCTCTGACGCCAGCCGTTCCAAGCGCCCACGCGATCGCGGCGATCGCTCCACCAGCGGCCGGAATACTGCCGTCCATCGACGCTGAACACCAAGTAGCCCTCGCCGGTGAGTGGCGGATTCGCCGGCTCCTGCCAGCGGAACTGAAGCACGTTGCCGCGCAAGTTACCGGAGAAGTATCCGATGACCTCCTGGCCCTGCCGCGTGTACACCCAGATCCCCTGCACGGCGCCGCTCGCGAGACCGCCCTTGCTCGCGTCCGCCTCGATCTTCACCGCGCCGAACGTCGAGCTCCACAGGCCGAGGGATCGACCGGGATCCATGCGTTGCGGCGGCGGTGGGCCATCCGGCTGTCCGTAACCCTGCGGCGCGGCGGGCTGGTTCGACGTGGAGGATGCCGACCCGAAGGCGGCCAGGCAGCCGCCCACCACAACGGCGACGCGCGCGAAGTTACCGAGGCTCATCGCGTCCAGTATATCCGCCGGCGCTGCGCCTGGGCGGGCGTTGTTGCCGGTGGGTGTTGTCGTTTCCCACCAACCTGATAGTGTGCGCGTCGCGTTCCGTGCGGTGTTCCACAGTACATGGCACCCTCGGCGCGGGCCCATAGCTCAGTCGGTTAGAGCGGCCGGCTCATAACCGGTGGGTCCCTGGTTCGAGCCCAGGTGGGCCCACGCAGCTACGAACGGACCTGACAACCAAGTCGATCGATGGAAAGGTAACTACCTTGCGCGAACAGCTCGTCTTCCTCCTCCAGCTCCAGCAGTCGGACGTCAAAGTCCGCGAGCTAGAGACCGCGGCGACCCAGCTGCCCGCCAAGCTCGATCCGCTGCGCCGCGATCTCGCGAAGCTGCAGACCATGCTCGACGCCGAGCGCGCCAAGCTCGCCGAGACCGAGTCCTGGCGCAAGCAGCAGCAGGAGCTCATCGACCGCGAGCGCGATGCGCTGAAGACGGCACAGAGCAAGCTGCAGGCTTCCAAGAACACCAAGGAGTTCGGCGCAGCAACGCGCGAGGTGGAGAACAAGCGCAAGTCGATCAGCGATCGCGAGTCCGAGCTCAAGAAGGTCAGCGAAGCATCCACCGCATCCACCACGCAGCTCGAGGCGCGGGGCAAGGATGTCGACGGCGTCCGCACCGAGCTCACCAACAGCGAAGCCGCGATGGCCGACCAGCTAAACAACCTGCGCGAGCAACTTGCCGAGGCCAAGGCGGCGCGCGATGCGGCGCGGAAGAACGTGGCCTCACAGTGGCTCAAGATCTACGACACGCTCGCTGCCAAGCGTGGATACGCGGTCGCACCCGTGATCAAGGGCGTGTGCCAGGGCTGTCACATGGCGCTGCCACCGCAGCTCAACAACATCCTCGCGCGAATGGAGAGCATCGAGACCTGTCCGCGGTGCGGACGTCTGGTCTATCGCAAGGAGCTGCTCGACCCGAAGCCCGACGAGGCCAAGCAGGACGATAACAAGCCTGCCTGAGCGTCGCGCGGACGTTCGCGATCACAGCTTCGTCGCTTCGATGCGCTGGTGCTCCAGGCATGGCATCGAATCGCCCCGGCGCTCGGCTTCCTCGGGCTCGCACTCGTCGTCGGGCAGTTGGACTTCGTCCTGGTAGTGCGCGAGCTCGAACACCAGGACATTGCCGTTGAGCACCGCGGTCTGCTCCATGTAGGCGAGGCCGCACGTGCCACCGAACCCGGCCGATGACGACGCTCGTCCGAGCCATCCATCATCGATCGGCTCGTAGAACCCGCTGAACAGACCGCCGCCGATCGGACAATCGATCGCTTCCGGGTCATTGCATTCGTCGTAGGCGAAGTAGTCCTGGCCGAAAAACTCGTCCTTGTAGAACGACAGGTACGCCGGTCCGTTGGCGACGGGTTGATCGGCCCCGCACGGCGCCGAGCTGACATTGACGTCGACGCGATAGATGCCGGTCAGATCGATATCATCGTTGCAACCAGCCAACAGCACGAGCAACGGTAGCCACCTCATGGCTCTACGGTAACGCGTTCGGCGGCGGCGTGGCGCGGCAAACCTCGGTGAGGTGTCCGTCAGTTCTCGAGCCGCTCGGCGAGCACGAACAGGCGATCGCGGCGCATCTCGATGATATGTGCGGCCGCGCGGACGATCGCCGCGACCGGCTTCACCGGTTGGCTGGCGAGCAGCGTGGACGCGTCGGTGCCCCCACCCCACCACTGCTTGGCGAGCTCCACGCCCTTCATCACCCCAGCTTCACCTACCGTGGCATGAAGGAACGCGCCGAGCGGCGATGGCCCGGTATCGAAGCTCGAAGCCGTGGCGCGCCCCACCGTGAGCAGTTGATGCAGCGACGGATCGAGATCGCGCGCGTTCTCGAGCAACGGCAAGTGCTGCTCGATCCGGCGCTTCGCGGTGGGCGCAGTCTTCGGGCCGCCCATGAAGTAATCGAGCGGAACATCACCGCCGGTGAGCTCGGCGATCGCCTCGACCAGCGCGATCGAATACAGCTTGGCCCGCAGATACCGGACGGCGAGCTCGATGTTGCCCGTGGTTCGCGCGACCCGCCGAGCATGGATCTCGGCCTTGGGCTCGCCTTGCCAGCAGTGAAACACCCGCTCGGCGACCAGCGACGACAGGAACCGCTCCATCTTGTGGAGCGCGATCCGGTAATCACGCACCGTGTAGACCATCGGCACGTGCAGCGCCGGATTGCTCTCCGGAAGCAGCTTCCAGGTGCTGTCGAGAAACTGCGCCGGATTGTTGTCGGCGAAGTTCTCCACGTCGCGATTGCCCAGGCGAACGGCGCGGCGGACCGTATCCTCGAGCAGCGGCCCGGACAGCCCGAGCTGCTCGAGGCGCTGGCAAAGTGGCGTCACCGGATCGAGCCGAAACGGAATCGTTTGCTCGATGCAGGCGGCGACCGCGATGCGCTCCTTGCGCTCGAGCGCGTTCTCGAGCTGCAGCGCCGCGGCGAGCGCCGACGCGAGCTCGTTGAGCCCGCTGGCCGGCGTGACCACCTGGCCCGGAGACCGACCGAAAACCGCCAGCACATCCGAGGCCGCTTCGCGTTCGATCGGGAGGATGCGCCAACCATCGGCCTGCGGCGCGAGGACCGGCGCGAGCACATCAGCCAGCGAACGTGGCGGCCCGTGGTCGACCTGGATGTAGACCGCGTCGTGGTAGAGCGCCGCGATCACCTCCAGCGGATCCCCATCGTCGAGCATGTCGACCACGTGATCGTGGTTGTGAAACTCTCGACCGGGCGCCGACAGCGCGGCGTGGATCGAGAAGCCCCAGCGCTCGATGTCGTTGATCTCTGCCGGCGAGCCCAGCTGGTGAAGCGCGCGCCACAAGGCGTTGACGATCTCGTGGATCGGGGATCCCTCGGTCATGATGCCTGGCGACGCTAGCACCACCAGGCGGCGTCCTGCGCACGCGGAACCGGTCGATCATGGTTCCCGGCTCGCGATTTTTCGGCACCATCCACGGATGATCCTGGGTGGCCGGACGCGTGCCCTGTTCGCGGTTTTCGCGGTCGCTCCGTGCAGTGGCCAGTCACGCCCTTGATCCGCACCGCCAGAGCTCGAGCCGCGACGACGGCAGCTCGATCGAGCTCGTGGCCGCGCTCGTCGTCTCCAATTGCGTCACAAAAGGCTCGTTCGGCGGAGAGGTCAGTAAGCCGAGTTCTGTGTCGTGGCGATCATTCATCTAGGCCCACCGTTACCGGTGGGCTCGAGCGACCAACCCGGAGTCATCGCGCGGGCCACGCGACCCCTGTCTGGTCTTGCTTCGGGTGGGGTTTGCCGTGCCCTCGCTGTCACCAGCGAGGCGGTGCGCTCTTACCGCACCGTTTCACCCTTACCGGCCGACCGTAGAACGACCGACCGGCGGTTTGTTTTCTGTTGCACTGTCCTGCGAGTCACCTCGACTGGCCGTTAACCAGCACCCTGCCCTGCGAAGCTCGGACTTTCCTCCCGTGACGGCGCTTGCGCGCCGCCACCGGCGATCACCTCGACCTCTCCGTCGAACGAGCAAACGATCGATACCACGGCTCCAGCCAGCTGCGAAGCCTCGGCGAGTGATCGACCTGACATCGCCCACCTCGAGGCTCGGGATCCTGATCGCGAGATGTTGAGCTCGAGCTCTGGTTCGGCCGACCGCACGCTCACCACCGCATGCCGCCGCGACCCCTGGCTTGCGCTCGCGCTGCTCGCGATCCCGGGGGTGATCGTCCCGCTTCACGGCGTTCACCAGCTGGGCGTCGGGCCGGCGATCGCCGCGGCGGCCAAGCTGGCGGGTTCGTTCCTGCTGGCCTTCGTGTTCCTGCGGACCGCGTTTCACGATGAGGTCAGCTCGCCCGTTCGTGCGGGAGGCTGGTCGCGGCCGCGGTGCTCGTCGGATCGTCGATTTGACCCTCGCGGTCGGGTAGCCGGGCAAGCGAGTGCCGAGCTCGATGCAACCGCGGAGTTGCGTGACCGATCCGACGGGTATGCCGAGCACTGGTTCCTCGACTCGTCATCGTGAGGAATCGAGCCCCGTCCCGGCGCCACGGTAGACCAGGTAACCGCCCGAACCGGTTGGCCGTTTGCCGTGCATGACACGTGCATTGCACGCGCGCCATGGCCAACCGCGGTACTGGATGGAGCTCGTTGGTTGTGGCTCTCGTCACCGCCTCCGGGGCGGTGGCTCATGCCGACGTCAACCGGCCTGTCTATCGTGGGGACGGTTCAGTCCGGTTCGGAGACCGCGTGTTCGCCTCCCCGAACGAGCTCTATGCGTCGCCGGCGTTTCGCGAGAGCGGCCGGCGCTGCGGTAGCCCTGACCAGCTGCTGACGCGTGTCAACACCGTCGATCCGCTGGGGCTGCGGGCGCCCACCGATTGCACGCTGAGCCAGACGACGATCAACCCCGACTACAACGATCCCCAGGTCTACGTCGTCCAGGTCGTGTTCCACATCATCAAGCGGACCGACGGTACCGGTGACATTCCCGAGGCCCTGATTCACAGCCAGATCGAGGTTCTCAACGAGGACTTCAACGCGCTGGTCGGAACGCGCGGCGGAGAAGGCACCAACACCAAGCTGCAATTCGTGCTCGCCAAGCGCGATCCGCAGGGCCAGCCGACGACGGGCATCGAGGTGATCACCAACGACACGTGGTTCAACGATCCCGGCGGTGCGCCGAATCCAATGAAGGAAGCGCTCGCCTGGGACCCGACGCGCTATCTCAACATCTACACCAACGACGCCGCCGGCTATCTCGGGTATGCGACGTTCCCCGAGGAGTCCGCCGGCACCAAGGACGATGGCGTCGTGCTGGTGTGGAGCACGGTCGGGCGCAATGCACCGCAAGGAGGCCAATACAACCTCGGCCGCACCGCGACCCATGAGGTTGGCCATTACCTCGGCCTTCTACACACCTTCCAGTCCGGCTGCGGCGACACCGGTGCGCCGTACCTCACCGGCGACCTCGTCGCCGATACCCAGCCCGAGTCCGAAGCCAGTTACGGCTGCACCGCCGCGGCATCGACCTGCGGCGGCGGCATGAACCCGATCGACAACTACATGGATTACTCCGACGACGCGTGCATGAAGCGGTTCACGCCGGAGCAAGCGAACCGCCTGCGGTGCTCGCTGTTCAACTACCGCACCGTCAACACCGCTCCGCTCGCGAGCTTCAGTGCGGTGGTCGAGAAACAGCAGGTGACCTTCACCAACGCCAGCACCGATCTCGAGTCCGCCGCTCAGCTGAGCTACCTGTGGACGTTCGGCGATGGCACGACGTCGAGCGAGCCTAGCCCCGCGCATACGTTCTCGGCACCCGGAATGTACGAGGTCACCCTCGAGGTCACCGATCCGGGCAGCGGCAACGCCACCACGACGCAGACCATCCGGATCGATCCACCGTCGGGACCCGGCAGCGGCAATGGCAACGGCAACGGCAACGGCGGAGGCGATGGCGATGGCAGCGGCGTCACCGGTGGCTGCGATTCCGGCGGAGGGCAACATGCGCTGCTGCTCGGACTCGCGCTGGCGCTCGTGATGCGCCGGCGGCTGAAGGCCGCCGCCTGACGCGTAGCTGCGCTGAGCGCACGCTGGTCGCGGTCAGGGCGCGCTGGGCAACGAGCTGTTGTAGATGCCTCGGCGCAGGTTCCTCCGGATCGTGATCGCCTCGCGGATCACGTTCCACATGTCCTTGAGTGGATGGATGCGCGAACGGTTGTCGTCGATCCACTCGACGCCGACCTCCTCGATCGCATAACCGCGACGGCGCGCGAGCGCGAGGATCTCGAGGTCGAACGCCCAGCCGTCGATGGTCGCACGGCGAAACAGGTCGCGTGCGGCTTCGGCGGTGAATGCCTTGAAGCCGCACTGCGTGTCGCGGACCCCGGGTACGAGCGAACGCTGGATCACCTTGTTGCAAAGCCGGCTCCACAACACCCGGTACAACGGCTGGCGCACCGGGGTGGTCGCACCGTCGGCGTACCGCGAGCCGATCGCGATCTCGGCGCGGCAGCCGATGATCGGCGCTAGCAAGCGCGGCAGCTGCTCGGGCGGCATCGAGCAATCGGCGTCGCACATCACGCGCAGCTGCCCGCGGGCGGCGAGCATGCCGCGGCGTACCGCTGCGCCCTTGCCGGCATTGGGTGATTGCCGCACCAGCTTGAGGTGCGCGATCTGCGGCATCGCGTGCTCGACGACGCCACAGGTGCCATCGCGCGAGCCATCGTCGACCACGATGATCTCGTAGCGCAGCGGCTGCGACGACAGAAACGCGTGCAGGCGCTCGAGCGTCGGCAGGATCCGAAGCTCCTCGTTGTATGCGGGCACGACGATCGACAGATCGAAGAACGAGCTCACAGACGACGTCACACACGACATGGCGACTCCTCGACGCCCAACCGGAGTGGGCGCAAACAACACGGACCGAGCAGGCGATCGGGGTCAGCCGGCGGGAGCCGGCCGCGCGAACACGCGCCGCTGCGCGGGATATGTCCAGACCACGAAGATCGCGGCGGCGCACCCCAGCTTCGCGAGCAGGTAGGGAACACCGAGCTCCACCGCGACGATCTTCATCGTCAGGGCCATCAGCATCGCAGCCATCACGGCGACCACGCCGAACCGAGCCAGCTGCCGACCTGTGATCGGCGAGCGATCACGAAACGCGATGTACTTGTTCATCACGAAGTTCACCGCCGCCCCGGCCGATGCGGCAACAAACGCCGACACCGGCACCGAGACGCTGTGCTCGACCAGCAGGACCAGCAGCGCAACATCGAGACCGGAGCCGACCGCGCCACCGAACCCTGCGGCGATCATCTCTCGGGGGTTCTTCACGCGTCAGCAGAAGAGCAGCCGCCGTGCCACTGGTCCGACCATTTGCAAGTGACTGTTTTCTCGAGCCAGCGTGTTGAACAGCTGACGGGGTCAGCGGTGAACGTCGACACCCGCATCACCCACTGGTGCCGCGTCACCAACGTCGTCTTCGGACGCATCGATGACCGGCTCGCGCTGCTCCACCGAGCATCGAGCTCGGTAGCGAGGCGTCGCGAGACCGGTGGCACCTGGGAGCCGGGTCGGGGCGCTGGTGGTCAGGTCGATCAACACGACGCCGTCGCGATCGGCGACCGCGATCGAACGATCGTTGATCCACTGGAGCGCGAGGCCATCGTCGACCTTGGCTGGATCCACCGGCGCCGAATGGACCAGCGTGGCCGAGCCGGTCGTGGCATCGGCGACGTACACCGCCGTCCCCACGATGCCGGCGCGACACTCGTCATCGAGGTCCGCCACGAATGCCAGATGTGAGCGATCCGGCGACCAGGCCAGCGTGTTGCCGTCGATCAAACCGGGGCTCGGAACCGAGACGACGCGGTTCGACGAGCCGATCCGGAGCGCGCTGGCCAGACCATGGTCGTCCCAATCGGCAGACACCGCGGGCAGCGGCAAGCCGTGGCGCTGCGCGACGGTGCCCGTGATCTCCAGCCACGGTCCGCTCGGGCGCGACGACTTCACCGGCAACGCGATCAGCGTTGCGTCGTCGGCGTCGAGCCGGCGCCACCTGGTCTTCGTCGTGGGTCGCGGCGTGCCGGTGCCGATCCAGAATCCCTGTGGCGTCGCCTTGCTGAACGACACGAACACCGGGCCGTCGGTTCCGACATCGACCGGCCTGGTGGTGGCAGGTCGGCCGAGATCGACCACGCCGATCGCGAGCTGGCGCTTGCCCGGCGTCTTCGACCGCGTGACATACGCGATCATCCGCGAGCTCGGCACGGCCAGGCTCGCAAGCACGGCGCCGTAGCTGCGGGTCAGTCGATGCCAGCGCGTCTGCTCTGGATCGTACGCAAACAGATCGCCCCCCGCGCTGACGATCACCGCGCGTGCGAGCATCGCGAGGAAGGTCGCGCGATCCTGGTCGATCCGGCGGCGCCACGCTTGCCCGCGCGGCGTCGAGAGAAATGGTTGCAGCGCCGGATGGTCGAGCGACGCCTGGCTCCACTTGATCGGCTCACCTGACACCGCGAGCTGTAGCGGACCGACGACCTGTTCGAGCCTGCCGAGCTTGGCCTGTGCGATGGCGAGTAGCCACGCCGCATCGAGGTGCCCCGGATCCGCCGCGAGCGCTTCACGACACGCCTCGACGACGGCCTCCCAGTCACCGCGTCGCTCGGCCTTGCGCGCGGCTCGAAACGCCGCATGACCATCGCGCTTGCGCCAATCGAACGAAGCCGGCTCCGGTAGCCCGAGGGGCTGTGCTGCGAGCTCGATCGCAGCGGGGCGCGCGTCGTCGTTGCGAGCGGTACCGCCATCCTTGCGCTCCGGCACCGGTGGGGCCTTCTGCCCGCACGCGACCAGGCCCAGACAGAGCACCGCGATGCCGGTTCGCACGCATGCGGACGTAGCACGCGGAAATCGTGAAATCGACGGTCAGCGACGTGACTAACGGTGCAAAATCGCGAAGATCCACTGGGATTGCTGTCGCGGGCGCATCCTGATATGAACCGCCGCTCGTGTTCATTCGAAGTGGTGTTCTCGTCGCGCTGGCCGCTGGCTGCCAGGGCCAATCCGCGCCCAAGCCCGTTCCGCCGGCCGAGGTGGTGGCGACCGTCCAGGGCCGCGTCCGCGCGCGCGTGATCGCCAGCCGGCC
The DNA here is from genome assembly GCA_050187075.1 of Kofleriaceae bacterium. Lineage (GTDB taxonomy): Bacteria > Myxococcota_A > Polyangia > Haliangiales > Haliangiaceae > JABFXX01. Next base: position 29,387 of record JBFWXW010000025.1, read on the forward strand.
GTGCCGGGCGACGGTGGACAACGTCGAGCTGATGGTCGGCCTCGATCCGATCGTGGCGCAGGTCGGTGCAACGACGTGGACCGGCGAGATCGGCAGCAATGGCACCACGCTGCACCGCGATCAAACGGCGGTGGCGCGGCTCACGTCGATCGCGCCGCTCGACGGGCTTGCCGTGATCGGTGCGGATGGCATCACGATCATTCGCGTCGAGACCGCGGGCGACACGGCATCGATCATCGGTGGCGATGGCGCCGTCCGTCGCAAGGCCAGGCGCGAAGCACAATCGATCGTCATCGGCGACGCCGTCGTCACAGGTACACAAGATCTTGGGCTCGCCGCGCTGATCGCTGCGCAAGACGTCGAGCCCGAGGTCCGCGCGCTCGCGGCGTGCCAGCACTTGATCGCGCAGAGTAAGGCGCTGTAATGGCCGGCACGAACATCCGCAACGTCGCGATCATCGCTCACGTCGATCACGGCAAGACCACGCTCGTCGACGGTTTGCTCAAGCAGGCCGGCGCGTTTCGCACCGGGGAGGTCGTCGCCGAGCGCGCGATGGATTCCAACGACCTCGAGCGCGAGCGCGGAATCACGATCCTCAGCAAATGCACTGCGGTCACCTGGAAGGGCACCCGGATCAACATCGTCGATACCCCCGGCCACGCGGACTTCGGCGGCGAGGTCGAGCGCGTGCTCGGCATGGTCGATTGCGTGTTGTTGCTGGTCGACGCGTACGAGGGTGCCAAGCCACAGACTCGGTTCGTGACCCAGAAAGCGTTCGCGATGGGCCTCAAGCCGATCGTGGTCGTCAACAAGATCGATCGCCCGGGCGTCGATCCCCACGACGTGATGGATCAGGTGTTCGAGCTGTTCGTGTCGCTCGGTGCGACGGACGAGCAACTCGACTTTCCGGTGATCTATGCCTCGGGCCGCGAGGGCTACGCGATCCGCGAGCTCGGCGACCAGCCGAAGGACCTCGGCCCGATGCTCGATCTGATCGTCGACAAGGTCCCACCCGCGGCAGGAGACCCTGACGCGCCGCTGCTGATGCAGGTCGCGACGCTCGATTACGACGACTACCTCGGCTACATGGCGATCGGCCGGATGCGGTCCGGTCGCGCCAAGGTCGGCGATCGCGTGCTGCTCGCCCACCGCGATGGCAAGCGCGAGGAGTTCCGGGTCCAGAAGGTGCTGGGATTCCAGGGGCTCAAGCGATTCGAGCTCGCCGAGGCGCTCGCGGGTGACATCGTCGCGTTCACGGGCATGGAGAACCTCAACGTCGGCGAGACGATCACGTCGATCGCGCAGCCGACGATCCTGCCGCTGCTCAAGATCGACGCGCCGACGATCACGATGAACTTCCGGGTCAACGATGGCCCGTTCGCCGGCAAGGAAGGCAAGTACGTCACGTCGCGCAACCTGCGCGAGCGACTCGAGCGCGAGATCAAGAGCAACGTCGCGCTGCGCGTCGAGGAGACCGACGACGCCGGCGTGTTCAAGGTGTCCGGCCGCGGCGAGCTGCACCTCTCGGTGTTGATCGAGACGATGCGGCGCGAGGGCTACGAGCTGTGCGTGTCACAGCCTCAGGTGATCTTGCAGACCGCCGAGGACGGCACGATCAGCGAGCCCTACGAGGACGCCGACATCGATCTCGAGGAGGCCTACGTCGGTGCCGTGGTCGCCGAGCTGAACCGCCGATCCGGTCAGATGCGCGAGATGCGCCCGTCGGCACCCGGCCGCACCCACCTCGAGTACCGGATCCCCGCGCGCGGGCTGATCGGCTATCGCTCGCAGTTCATGACCGACACCCGGGGCACCGGCGTGCTGTACACGCAGTTCGCCGGCTACGGCCCCCAGGGTCCCGACATCCGTACCCGCCAGAACGGCGTGCTGATCGCTCACGAAGAGGGAACGACCAACGCCTACGCGCTCGACTATCTCCAGGAGCGCGGCCAGTTGTTCGTCGGCCCCAACGTGAAGGTCTACCCGGGAATGGTCGTCGGCATCCACTCGCGCGACAACGACCTCATCATCAACCCGAACAAGACCAAGAAGCTGACCAACATCCGCACGACGGCCGCCGACGAGAAGCTCGTGCTCGCGCCGCCGCGCCAGATCACGCTCGAGTACGCGCTCGAGTTCATCAACGACGACGAGCTCGTCGAGGTCACGCCCGCATCGATCCGGCTCCGCAAGACGATCCTCGATCACAACGTCCGCAAGCGGTTCGAGAAGAAGCCCTCGGACGCAGACGAATAGGGTCAGACTCAAGTTGCGCAACTTAGTGTCCGCCATTCGGACGCGGAGGTCGCAAGTTGCGCAACTTGAGTCTGACCCCTCCCGGGCACAAGCGATGCACCAGCGCAGATCATGTCGCCGACTCGCCGTCTTGCGCTCGTGATCGCCGTGCTCGCAGTCTCGTGTACGGGAACGGTTTGCGCGGTTGCGCAGGGCGCCGAGGGCGACCCGATCGCGCCGCTGCGCTGTCAGCAGGCCGCCGAGGATGCGGGCCTGTCCGATGCGGAGGCGATTCGATTGTGCCTCGGTGCGTCGAGTGATGCGCCGGCACAGTGCTTCGCACAGGCGACGGATGAAGCGGACCTCTCGAGCTTCAACGCGGTACGGTTGTGCCGCATGGCTCGTTCGACGACCCCTGCCCTGTGCGCGCTGCGCCTCGGGGATACGACCGCACTCGATGCCAATGAACGTGTGTCGTACTGCGCCGCGCTCGAAGGCCCGCTCGCCGTGCCGCCCGGTTCCGGGTCACCCGAGTGTCTGGAACAGGCCCTCGCAGCGCCTGCGCTCTCGGATCGCCAGGCTGCGCAGCTCTGTCGCGGCTCGACCTCGACCGCACCGCTATTGTGCTACGAGTGGGGCGACGCCAACACGGCGCTATCGACCAGCGATCTGGTCGAGCTCTGCGCACCGCGTGCAGTCTGGGCGCCGCTGCGACGCTGATCGCGAACCAACCGCGCGTGGCACAGCTGATGCTCCCGTTACGGGCGGAGGTTGTCATGCGACGACGCGCGCTGTTGCTCCTGGTCTCGGCGATGGCCCTCGGTGCGGGTTGCTCGACGTACGGCAGCTACGGCGTGTCTGCGTCGGTGCGAACGCCTGATCTCGTTTACGTCCAGCCCGGGGTCCAGATCGTCGCGAACGCCGACTATCCCGTGTACTACGCGAATGACTATTACTGGATGTACGACCAGGGCTACTGGTACCGGTCGCCGTACCTCACCGGTGGATGGGAATACGCGACGCCGCCCTACGTGATCCGCTCGATCGATCGGCCGACGATCTATCGGCGCTATCGCGACTACTCGCCTGGTCGACGCATCCACATCAATCGCTACGACCGCGTCCGCGCCGGCTACTACCGCGATTACTACCGTGATGATCGCTATCGATACCGCGCGCCGAGCCGGGGGATCGATCGCCGTGATGATCGCTATCGATACCGCACGCCGAGCCGGGGGATCGATCGCCGCGATCGATACGACGCGCGAGACGTTCGCCGTGATCGACGCTTCGAGACCCGACAAGCCCCGCGCAGCCGCGCGCCCCAGCGCGCACCGCGCGACCGTGTCATCGAGCGCGATCGGAACGTCACGCCACGCGCGCAACGGATGCGCGGACGCAGCGTCGACGCGCGACGAGCACCGGATATCCGGCGAGCACCCGACGCGAGACGAGCACCCGACGCGAGACGAGCACCCGACGCGAGACGAGCACCGGATGTCCGGCGAGCACCCGACGCGAGACGAGCACGGGATGTCCGGCGAGCACCCGACGCGAGACGAGCACCCGACATGCGTCGCGCTCCCGATGCCGGCCGCTCACGTCGTGCGCCAGCTCCTCGCGAACACTCCCGTCGGTAGATCTCCTCGCACCGAGCGGGCGAGCCGCGCGCGGCGTTATCAGCGCTAGATCTTCTCGAGCTTCTCGAGCCGCTTCTCCAGCTCGTCGATCCGGTCCTGGAGATCCTGACGCCACAGACCGGACTGGGGGCTACCGAACGATCGGAACCACCGATCGGCATCCGGCATGTTGCCGAATGTCTGGAACTGCCGGCTGATCCGTGGGCCTGGCTCGTCGACCAGCGTGGCCGTGAGCTCGATCCGCTGCTTGTTCCGCACCACCTTGACCTTGATGGCATCACCCTTGTTGCGATCCGACATCGCGTCGAGCATCTCGTCGGCCGAGGTCGCGGGTGCACCATCGACATCGGTCACGATATCGCCGACGCGCACACCGGCCTTCGCGGCCGGGCTATCGGGGCGCACCGCATCGACGAGGACCCCGCGATCCGCGGGGCCACCGAGGTAGCTGCGCAGCTCGCTGCTGATCTGCAAGACCGAAACTCCGAGCCGACCCTGGCTCGCCCGGATCTGCACCGAATAGTTCGATCCTGGCGGGGCGACCTGACTACCGGACCGTGGCGCCGGATCCGCCGCACTGACACCGACCTGAGCCGCGATCACGAGGACTGCCGAAACAATGGATTTCTTCATGAGACGCTCCATGGCATGTGCTGTGACTGCGATCGCAAGACCGATGGTTGCCTGCCATGCATTCCCGCAACGGGTGCGGCTGTTGCCTATGCGCTGCCTGAACGCGCCGCTACGACCGCGGCGATCGCCGCCGCCGCTGCGGGCGAAGCCCGTTCGTCGTCGAGTGCGTCGGCCCAGCGATCGATCCGGCGCTGCCAGTTCGGGCGCTCCTCGGTGGTTCCCGGCACATTGTGTGGCACGGGCTCGAGCACCAGATCGTCGAGCGAAACCAGCACGATGTCCGCCGGTCCCTGGGCGAGGTCCGCCGTCGCGCCGACCATCGCGCGTTCGAGATCGCTCAACGCCGGATCCGATCGCAGCGAATCGACATGCGCCAGCAGGGCGGTCCGCGCGGTGCTGCGCTCCATCCGCTCGAGGGACTCCTGATCGGCTGTGATCAGCCCGAGCTCACGCCGGTCTTCGATGTCGGCACCTCGCCACCACCCCGAGAACGTTGCCGTGTCGTGCGTGTTCAGGCTCGCAACACAGTCCGGCGGCGACAGGCCGGGTGCGTCCCCCACCCGCGTGGGCAACGCCCACTGTCCGACGTGGATCCGATACAAGCCGTGCTCTGCCATCGCGGGGCGCACGTAATCGGGCACCGTCCCGAGGTCCTCACCGACCAGCGCACAGCGCGCTCGCATCGACTCGAGCGTCAGGATCGCGAGCAGCTCCTCGGCTCGATACGTCAGATACACACCGTCGGTCGCCGGCCTGCCGCCAGGCACGCAGTACAGCCGGAACAGCCCCATCACGTGATCGATGCGCAACAAGCGAGCGACCGACATGTGGTGGCGCACGCAGCGGATGAAGTAGCGATAGCGATCACGGCGCAGCGCGACCGGTGACAGCGGCGGCAGGCCCCAGTTCTGGCCGCCGAGGAACAGCGCATCGGGCGGCGCGCCGGCCGCGAGCGTGGTCAAGAACAGGTGGCGATGCCGCCAGACGTCGTACGCACCACGGCCGACACCAACCGGCAGGTCGAGGTACAAGCCGACCTTGCCATCGAGCGCTTCGAGCTGCTGCTGCATCGCCCACTGCGCGATCACGTGCAGCGCCACGCGGGACGGCTCGGCGCCGAGTGCGACCGCGTCCTCGCGGGTCTCGATCACCGGCACGTTATGGCGCCATGGTGCAGGCCACTCGGGCCACTCGAGCTGTACGTGTTCCCCGATCGCACGAAACGCGGCGTAGTCGAAGACGCCGTGCTCGCGCGCCCACTGGTCGATCGCCTGCCATCGCGCCGGCTCGGCCGCGATCTGCTGTGCGATCGGCTCGAACACCGCGCGTCGCCACCGATACTGGGCGCGATAATCGATCCGAGCACCACCCGTGGCCGGCGGCACGGCCACCGCATCGTCGCCGGCCAGGGCACGAAGATCGAGATAGAGCTCGTTCCAGTAGTGACGACTGACCGGTGCATACGGGCTGAACCGGCACGGTTCGTCGAGCAGCGCCGCCAGGATCGGTAGCGTCGCCAGCCAGCGCCCACCCTTGCGCTCGACCTGTGCCATGAGGTGACGCAGCGTCGATAGATCGCCGGCTGCTCCCGTGGCCTCGCTCGCAAGCCCGTACACCGGCGCGAACACGCCCCAGCGTGAATCGCGGGCATCGGGACGCCACGCCCGGCTGGGCGCGCAGATCCCGAGCGACTCGCCCCGCTCGCTGCCAACCCGCCAGCGGACGGTGACATAGCCCAGCTCGTCGATCTGGATCGCGGCGCGGCGCAGGCAGAACGCACCAACCTTTGTGTCGTGCGGCTCGGCATCGAGATCCGAGACCCGACCGCGGCGCTCGACGACCCGCCCGGACTCGGTGGTGACGGACAGCTCCCACGCGCCGTCGGTACGGGCCGGCATCGCGAGCGGAACGACGATCGCACCGTCCCAGCCGACCACGACCGGCGGGACGATCTCGTGCCAGCGCTCGCGCTCGACCGCGGTGATCGCCGACGGAACATCGTCGGGCCGGCGGATCGAAAATCCGTAGTCCCCACCCATCGCGGCCAGCACGTCGAGCACGGCATCGTCATGGGCGGCGACGGTCTGGCCGCGCCAGCTGGCGTATTCAACTTCGAGCCCACATGAGCGGGCCAGCTCGCGCAGCGCGGTCACGTGCGCGCCCCGGCGATCCCACGGGCTGTCGCCCGCAGCGTCGGGCACGCCCGTCGGCGGCCCCACCCGTCTCGTGCTGCACCCGAGCCCAGATCGATCAGCCGCAGAGCGCGTCCTAGCCGATCAGGCGCAGCCACCATCCCGGCATCAACCCCAGCTCGAGGATCAGCAGCGGACAGAACGCGATCACGAACGCGGCGCCTGCCGCGCGTGGCGTGATGATCGGCTGCGTCGCCTCGCGGAAGTACATCGCCGTGACGATGCGCAGGTAGTAGTAGATGCTGATCGCCGAGTTGACGATGCCGATGATGACGAGCCATAACAGCTGGCCGTCATAGACCTCCATCGCCGACTTGAAGATGTAGAACTTGCCGAAGAACCCGCCGGTGGGAGGCATGCCGCCGAACGACAGCAGGCAGATCGTCATCGCGAGCGCGAGCGCCGGGTGCTGGCTACCGAGCCCGGCCCAGTCGTCGATCAGGAGCCGCTCGCGGCCCTTCGAGCCGACGTAGCCGACCACCGCGAACGCGCCGATCGTCGTCACGCTGTACGCGATCAGGTAGTACACGATGCCCGCCGTCGCGCCGGGTGCGCCCATGCCGAGCGCGCAGATGCCGACCAGCAGCACGCCCGCATGCGAGATCGACGAGTACGCGAGCATCCGCTTAATGTTGTCCTGGCGGATCGCCGAGATGTTTCCGATCGTGATCGTGATCGCCGCGATCACCACGAGCGGGCTCGCCCAACCCAGCGTGCCGAACGGGATGATGTCACCGCCGAGCGCGAGGCCGAACACGCGCAGCATCGCCGCGATCGCGGCGGCCTTGACGCCGGCGGCCATGTAGCCTGTGACCGGCGTCGGCGCGCCTTCGTACGCATCGGGCGCCCACATGTGGAACGGCACCGCGGCCACCTTGAACCCGAACGCGACGATCAGCAGGAACGCGCCTGCGATCACCAGCCCCGGGTTCACGGTCTGCGACAGCGCCGCCTGCATCTGCAGCAGGTTCGCCGTGCCAGCGGCGCCGTAGAGCAGCGCCATGCCGTAGAGCAGAAAGCCCGTCGCGAACGCGCCGATCAAAAAGTACTTCATCGCCGCTTCGTTGCTGCGGCGCGAGCGCCGGCGCATCGCCGTCATCACATAGACCGCGATCGACATGGTCTCGATCCCGAGGAACACGGTCACGAGGTTCGACGCGTGGGCGAGCATCACCATGCCCGACGACGCGAGCAGCATCACGCCGTAGTATTCCCCCATCATCCAGTCGTGCTCGCGCTGATGCGATGGCGACGTCAGGGCCACGAGCGCGGTGATCCCGCAGAACGCAGCCGACAGCACGTACGCGGTGCGGTCGGCGATCAGCATGTTGCCGAGCAGCGACAGCCGCTCGCCATCCGCGAGCTGGCGGTACAGCACCACCGATGCGATCAGACCGGCGATCGAGCCAGCAACCGCCAGACTGACCAGCCCGCTGCGATCCTTGCCGCGGTAGAACGCCTCGGCGAGCACCAGCATCAGGCCGACGACGACGAGGATCAGATACGGCGTCAGATAGCCGAGGTGGACCGGATCGAAGTTGAAGCTCATCGTGCACCTCCGGCCGGGCCCGGATCGACGGTGCTACCGGCGCCGGCCGCTTTCGCCACCGCCTGCGCGGCGGCCGCCGCAGCGTCCAGGTTGTGCTGGATCGACGAAGCCACCGCGTCATCGGTGGTGCCGTAGATGAACGACGGCGCATCGGGGTTATCGGCGCGACGCGCCTCGGCGAGCCGGCCTTTGTAGTCACTGATGAAGTGCTGAACCGATGGGTCCATCACCTTGAGCAGTGGTCGCGGGAACAAGCCCATCATGAAGATCAGGATCACCAGCGGCACGAACACCGCGAGCTCGCGGCCGTTGAGATCGGGCAGGTGTCCGTTGCGCTCCTTGTCGAGCTTTCCGAAGAACACCTTCTGGAACATGTACAGCAGGTACACCGCCCCGAGGATCACGCCGGTCGCAGCGAGCGCTCCGAGCAGCTTGGGCATCGGCAAGAAGTGCGGCTCGCTCGCGGGGAACGTCGCCTCGGAGATGAACGTGCCGAAGATCGTCAGGTACTCGCCGATGAACCCCGACAGCGCCGGGAGTCCCGCCGAGCCCATCGTCACGATCAGGAACAGCCCCGCGAACACCGGCATCTGCTTCCAGATCCCGCCGTACTCGGCGAGCCGTCGGGTGTGGCGGCGCTCGTAGAGCACGCCGATTCCGAGGAACAGACCACCCGTGGTGAGGCCGTGCGACAGCATCGCGTAGATCGATCCCGAGATGCCCATGTCGTTCAGCGCGAACACACCGATCATGCAGAACCCGAGGTGAGACACCGACGAGTACGCGACCAGCTTCTTGACGTCGTCCTGCGCGAACGCGACGAACGCGCCATAGATGATGCCGATCACCGAGAGGATCGCGATCGTGGGAGCCCAGTAGGCCGCCCCGAGCGGGAACATCGGCATCGCGTAGCGCAAGAACCCGAACACGCCAAACTTGAGCAGGACGCCGGCCAGGATCACCGAGCCCGCGGTCGGCGCCTCGACGTGCGCGTCGGGCAACCAGGTATGGAGCGGGAACAGCGGCACCTTGATCGCGAACGCCAGGCCGAACGCGGCGAAGCACCAGATCTGCGCGTCGCGCGGCAACGACACGCGCAGCAGGGCTCCGAGGTCAGTGGTGTAGACGCCCGTGACGTTGGCGTGCTGGACATAGACGTAGAAGATCGCGACCAGCATCACCAGCGATCCGACCATCGTGTAGATCACGAACTTGATCGACGCATACAGCCGGCGCTGACCGCCCCAGATCCCGATCAGCAGGTACATCGGGATCAGCATCACTTCCCAGAACACGTAGAACAGGAACACGTCGAGCGCGACGAACGCGCCGATCATCCCGGCCTCGAGCACGAGCATCGCGGCGACGAACTCGCGCACATGCTTCTCGATCGCCTTGCCGGTGCCGAGCAACGTGAGCGGCATCAGCAGGGTGGTCAGGATCACCAGGAACAGCGAGATGCCGTCGATGCCGGTCTTGAAGTGGGCGCCCAGGCCGGGGATCCACTCGACATCGAACACCATCTGGAAGTCGCCGAGCTTTGCGTTGAAGTAGCGCAGGCACAACAGCGACACCAGGAACGTGACCGTGGTGACCGCGAGGCCGACGCCGCGATGCAGCGTCGACTCGGTCTTCGGCGTGCACATGACGAGCAGTGCGCCGACCAGCGGCAAGCCGATCACCAGCGGAAGAACGAACGCGCCGGGCATGTTACTTCTCCCCCCCGGCGTCGTTCGCCGACGTATCGATTCGAATCGGTCGCGTGATGACCTCGGTCTTGTGGCTCACCGGATCCTCGATGAACAGCGTGACCTTGCCGCGGGTGTCGCCGTAGCGAACCGCGAGGTCGACACCGTCGTACGGCTGACCGGTGGCCGGATCCACATCCGGCTTACCGTCGCCATCGACGTCCCAGCTCAGCTTGGTCCGCGAGCCGATGATGCCGGCTCCCGGCTCGGCATGGAGCTTGAGCACGGAACCCTCGAGCTCGTAGTCGAACGTCGGCTTCTGATGGCAGTCGGTCACCGCAAACACCAGCGCCGCACCAACCACCAGCCCTGCGAGGTAGCGCTGGACCTGCCCGTTCTGGAACCACCGCGAGATCCGGCTGAACAACCCCGCCACCATCGCGGTGCCGTTGACCGCGATCGTGTCGATGATGAACCGATCCGCGATCTCGTACAGCGCCCGCGCGACCAGCCGGAACGGCCGGATGATGATCGCGTCATAGATCTCGTCGAACCAGAGCTTGGCCTTCGACGCCTCGTACGCACCGGCGAGCGGACCCTGAACGAGCCGCTGCACCGTCGGCGATGGCCCGCGGCCACCTGCGCCGTACATCGTCCACGCCATCGCGATGCCGACGATTCCGATCCCCAGCGCGAGCGCCATCAACGCGATCACGGTGCCGTCGCTCGGCGTGGCGTGCATCGCCTGAACCGTCGGTGACGCCGGGTCGTACCAGGTGCTGGTCACGCTGGGTTTCAGCCAGCTGGCGAGCGCATGCCCAAACGCCGGCAGCTTCGTGTCATGCAGGTGCGGCAGCCCGATGAATCCGGCGATCGACGCGAGCGCTGCCAGGATCACCAGCGGCATCGTCATCGATGGCGGCGACTCGTGCGCGTGCTTCGCTGCCTCCGAGCGCTCGTGACCGCTGAACACCATGAAGTACAGGCGCCACATGTAGAACGCGGTGCCGAGCGCGGCGATCAACGCGCCGCCCCACAGGAACTTACCGAGCCACAGCGGCCATCCGGGAGCCTGCACGTTCCACGCACCACCGAGGATCTCGTCCTTGGAGAAGAACCCGGCGAACGGCGCGATGCCGGCGATCGCGAGGCACGAGATCAGGAACGTCAGCCGGGTGATCGGCATGTGCTTGCGCAAACCGCCCATGGTGGTGATGTCGCCCGGCGTGGTCGAACCGCCGTGCTCCATGCCGTGCATGACCGAGCCAGCGCCGAGGAACAGACACGCCTTGAAGAACGCGTGGGTTCCGAGATGGAAGATCGCCGCGGTCCAGTTTCCGGTGCCCGCAGCGATGAACATGAAGCCGAGCTGACTGACGGTGGAATACGCCAGCACCTTCTTCAGATCGGTCTGCGCGAACGCGATGAACGCCGCGACCAGCGCGGTCAACAGGCCGATGATCGCGATGACCGCCATCGCCGTGGTCGACGCCGAATACATGAACGACAACCGGCACACCATGTAGACGCCGGCGGTCACCATCGTGGCCGCGTGGATCAGCGCCGAGACCGGCGTCGGACCCGCCATCGCGTCGGGCAGCCACACGAACAGCGGCAGCTGCGCGCTCTTGCCGCACGCACCGATGAACAGCAACACACCTGCAGCGGCCGCCCAGCGATCATCGAACCACAGCGTCTTGACGTACGCCGGACCCATCGACGGGTCCTTCAGCTCGGCAAAGTCGAGCGTCTTGGTCGCCATGAACAGCAGGAACATGCCGAGCAAGAAGCAGAAGTCGCCGATGCGATTGACGACGAATGCCTTGCGCCCGGCGTTCGCGTAATCCTCGCGCTCGTACCAGAAACCGATCAGCAGGAACGAGCACAGGCCGACGCCCTCCCAGCCGATGAACATCACCGGCAGGTTGGCGGCGAGCACCAGGATCAGCATCGCGCCGGTGAACAGGTTCAGATAGCCGAAGAACGCCGCGTAGCGCGGGTCGTGGGCCATGTAGCCGGTCGAGTAGATGTGGATCAGCGAGCCGACGAACGTGACGATCAGGATCATCACCGCCGACAGCGTGTCGACGCGGAACGCGAGATCGACCTTGAAGCTGCCGACCTCGATCCAGGTGTAGATCGTCTGGACGATTCCGACCCCGCCCTGCCCCTGGTTGAACAGCTTCCACAGCTGGCCGAACACCAGGGACGCGGACAGCCCGCACGACGCGACCACCGCGGCGATCGCGACGGTGTGGATCACCCGCTTCGAGGAGCCGCGGCCGAGCGTCAGGTTGAACAGCGCGCCGAGCAGCGGGAACAGCGGGATCCAGACCAGGATCGGGAGACCGAGAAACTTTGCGCTGGACTCCATCGCTTAGTGCCTCAGTGTGGTGAGTCGGTCGACGTCGACGTTGCGCCGGCCGCGGAACACCGCGACCACGATCGCGAGGCCTACCGCAGCTTCCGCCGCGGCGACCGCGATCACGATCAGCGCGAACGTGTGGGCCGACAGGTCGCCCCACATCCGCGAGAACGTCAACAGCGTCATGTTTGCAGCGTTGAGCATCAGCTCGACCGCCATCAGGATGATCAGCGCGTTGCGGCGAATCAGCACGCCGGCCACGCCGATCAGAAACAGCACCGCGGCGAGCGCCAGGAAATGGCCGTAGCCGATGTTGAACAGGATCCCACTCATGGCGTCCCTGCCTCTGGCTTGGTGTCCTCGTGGAGCGGCCGCGCGACCGCGATCGCGCCGACCACTGCGACGAGCAGCAAGATCGAGATCGCCTCGAACGGGAACAGACCGGGACCGAACAGATCGGTACCGACCGCCTTCACCGAGCCCCAGGCGTGACCAGCCTGCGTGTTCGCCGGAGCCAACAGGTCTGGGTTTGGAATGTTGTTGGGGTTCGGAAACACCTCGCGCGGCGTACGAACCTGAACGAGCACCATGATCAGGCGCGACACCAGGTAGACGATCGCGAGCCCGCCGAGCGCTTGACCGAGCCGGCCCGATGGCGCCACGGGCTCGTCCTCGGGTCGGTTCAGGATCATCACGACGAACACGAACAGCACCATGATCGCGCCGGCGTAGACGAGCATCTGCACCACCGACAAGAAGCTCGCGTAGAGCATCATGTAGACCGCGGAGATCCCCAAAAAGCTGCCGACCATGCCCATCACCGCGGCGATCAGGTTGCGGCGGGTCACGACGAACAGCGCGCCGCCGACGGACACCGCCGCGAACAACCAGAACATCAGCGCCATCGCCTTGCTGCCCTCGGGGCGCTGCGCGGTGGGGGCCATCGGTTGAACGATGTCGCCGTGGGGCGAACGGTCGACCACCACTGCGCGCGGAGCGGGCCTGCCGCGCTGCATCGCGTGGTCATCGGCCGCGTGAGCCATCGAGGGCGCCGCAAACGCGAACGCGCCGATCACCAACACCACTCCGAGCAGAATTGCGAGCGCGCGCGTCATGCGGCCCTCGCTGTTCGGACCTTCGCCTCGAACTCGGCGCGGTACTTGGTGAGGAACCCGAGCATCGGCCACGCGGCTGCATCGCCCAGCGCGCAGATCGTGTTGCCCGCGATGCCGTGCGCGATGCTCGCCATCAGATCGACGTCTCCCGGCTTGCCCTTTCCCTGGGCGACCCGGCGGCACACCTTCTCGAGCCAGCCGGTCCCTTCGCGGCACGGCGTGCACTGTCCGCACGACTCGTGAGCGAAGAACTTCATGATCCGCCAGACCGCCATCGGAATATCGGTCTGGTCGTCCATCACGACGACGCCGCCCGAGCCGGCCATCGTACGCAGCACGCGACCGCCGCCGAGGTCGAACTGCTGATCCGGCCGGACCATCACCGGCTTGATCCGCTCGTCGGTCTGGAGCGCGTCGAACTCGCACGGCACGTCGAGCTCGCTGGGATCGAGCGGCGGCATCGACACACCACCCGGGATCACCGCCTTGACCTGGCGACCCTTCCACACGCCGCCGCAGACGTCGTTGATCATCTGGTTGAACGTGATGCCCATCGGGAGCTCGTAGACGCCCGGCTTGTTGACGTGGCCCGAGACGCAGACGACGCGCGTGCCGCCCGAGCGGCCGATGCCGAGGCCGGAGAACCACGCGCCGCCCTTGTCGACGATGAACGGCACGTTCATCAAGGTCTCGACGTTGTTGACGATCGTCGGGTTGCCGAACAGGCCCTTGACTGCGGGGAACGGTGGCTTGAGCCGGGGCTGGCCGCGCAGGCCCTCGAGCGAGTTGAGCAGCGCGGTCTCTTCGCCGCAGATGTACGCGCCGGCGCCGCGGTGCACGGTGAGGTGCACTTCGAGGCCGGTCCCGAGGATGTTGGTGCCGAGATAGCCGCGGGCATATGCCTCCTCGACGGCCTTCTGCAGCACCGCATACTCGCGCATCATCTCGCCGCGGATGTAGATGAAGTTGTGGACGGCCTTGAGCGCGTGGGCCGAGATGATCATCCCCTCGATCAGCAGATGCGGATCCCAGTAGATCAGCTCGCGGTCCTTGCAGGTGCCGGGCTCCGATTCATCGGCGTTGCACACCAGATGAACCTGCTTGGCATCCTTGGGAACGAAGCCCCACTTCACACCGGTCGCGAATCCCGCGCCGCCGCGGCCACGAAGGTTGGAGGTCTTCACCTCATTGGTGATGTCCTCGGGGCGCATCGCGAGCGCCTTGCGCAGCGTGCGATATCCGCCCGAGCGCTCGTAGCCGTCGAGCGTGCGCGCCGAGTCATCGCCAAATCGCGCGGTCACGAGCTTGGTACCGATCTCGGCCGGCATCACACCACCTCCGATTCAGGCGACGGCCGCTGCTCGAGCTCGCCGACGATCTTGGGCACCTGCCCCGGGTCGAGGTCGAGCAGGTAGCGGGTGCCGGCGATCGCGCACGGCGCGTTCGCACACGCGGCGATGCACTCCTCTTCGACCAGCGTGAACTTCGCGTTCGATTCACCGCGGCGAAGACCGAGCGTTTGCTCGAACGCCTCCAGCACCTCGTAGCCACCGCGCAACATGCACGAGATGTTCGTGCACATCCGGATCGTGGTCTTCCCGCCGGGCTCGCGGCGGTACATCGTGTAGAACGTCGCCACGCCAAACACGTGGGCGTACGGAAGGTCGAGCGTCGACGCGACCAGGCGGAGGGCGTCATCGGAGAGATGACCGAACTCCTTCTGAGCGAGATGGAGCGCCGCCATCACGACGGGCTTCTTGCTTCCAGAGACCTGATAGCGGTGACACAACGCGGCGATTTTTTGCCGAGCGTCTGCGGAGAATTCGAGTGACATCGAGAGGTTGCCTCGTGCCCTGCAGGGTCCGCAGAGCGGGGCAAAAAATAGGTTGGTGGCGAGGGCGCGTCAATCGGCGGGGTTGCCAAAGAATGGCCGTGCAGATCGGTGCGCCAGCGTCAGTTGACCGCCCTCCTGTGGTAAGTCGTCGCGGATGGCTGACGATGGCTCGCTGTCGCGTGTCGAGCGGCTCGCCCTGCGGTTTGGAAAGTTCGCTAACGAGGATCCGCGCGGAAAGTGGCTGCAGACGCGATTTCTGCGCGGCATCTCGTACCCGTGGGTACGTGCGGCGCTCGCAAACCGGATGCTCGTCGACGGTCTGGACCGACTGATGGAGCTTCGGCCCGAGGCCGGCGTCATGCTGGTGTCGAACCACCGCAGCTTCTTCGATCAATACGCGATGCTGCTGGCCTGCTACATGGGGCCCGTTCCGTGGTCCAAGCGGCTGTATTTTCCGGTTCGCTCCAACTTCTTCTATGACCAGCCACTGGGGATCTTCGTCAATGCGGCGGTCGCAGCGGGAGCCATGTACCCGCCGATCTATCGCCAGGCCGAGCGCCGTTCGCTCAATGACGACGCGCTCGATCAGATGGTCGACATCGTCCGCCGTCCCGGCAACGTCCTCGGGATGCACCCCGAGGGCACGCGCGGCAAGGGCGACGATCCGTACGAGCTGCTGCCGGCGCAGCCCGGTGTGGGCAAGCTCGCCCTGCTCGGCCGACCAACGGTGATTCCGGCGTTCATCAACGGCCTCAGCAACAACATCGTCGGCGACATCAAGGCCAACTTCGGAGCGGGCGCGCGTGGCCCGCGCGCGGTGATCGTGGTGTTTGGAGATCCGATCGATTACAGCGAGCTCGCCGCCGGCAAGCCGCGCCCGGCGCTGTACAAGCGGACGGCCGACCTGTTCATGGTCGAGATCAAGAAGCTATCCGAACGCGAAAAACAGTTGCGGAGCCAGCTCGAGGCCCGGGAGATCTCCGAACACGATCCGCGCTGGCTGGCCGACCGACCCGCGAGCAAGCTGTACGCCTGGGAAGGCTGACCAGACAAATCTCGGTTCGCTGGTCGTCCGGCCAAGAACCGCGATCGCAGAGCGGGCCATCAAGCACGATCTTGGCCGTTTCGCTTGTCCTCAAGCCTGTGTCACCGTCTGGCCGGTGAAGCGACTTACTCCGCTGTTCCTTGCAACGATCGGGTGCGGTGGATCCGCGACCGCGCCGGTTGAACCCGCTCCGTCGACGACAGCTCCAACGCCGACCGAGCCGTGGCCGGTTCGCGACGGGTGGCGTAGCGAGACGATTCCGTTCCCGCTCGAGTTCGCGCCCACCCTTGCCCATCGCGGAGTCGAAGAGCTGCGGTTCGGCCCAGGGTTCTTCGATCCGGCGGCACCCGGGTACTTCTCGTACGCCTTCGTATGGCGCACCGACGATCCCGCGCAGCTCGATGCCGCGGCGCTCGGCGGCGAGCTCACCGCGTACTTTCGCGGCTTGATCGACGCGGTCGATCAGAACAAGCGGATCACCGCACGCGACGAGATCGTGGCGACGGCGCAACCAATCGGCCCCGATTCGTTCGCGATCGACGCGACGATCTACGACGCGTTCAAGACCGGCGAGCGGCTCCAGCTCACTGGCACAGCGGTGCGACGGGCGTGCGGCACCGGCGCGCTGTGGATCTTCGAGCTTTCGCCGCCGACGTCGGGGTTGCGCCAGGAGTTGAAGGCTGTTGTCGAGGAGGCCGCGTGCGGTCAGCCGGAACCGGCGAAGCCAGGAAAGCCAGGACCGTGACGGGAGAACGGAGCCCGAAGAGGGGACGGTTCGACCCGCTCGACCCGCTCGGCCCGCTCGACCCGTGGTGCAGCTGGGCTCGCGGGTCGTCGAGGCGATGATCAGCTAGCCGTGCGTGCTGGTGATCTCGTCGTCCGGATCGATCAGCACCGGAGGCGTGCGCAATGGATGGGTCTCGGTCGCGCCCGCCCCCACCTCGCGCGTGAACGACACGAACGCCATCTGCGGCCGCTTGCTGGCGTCGCTCACCACGAACCGGATCCCTTCGAGCTGCCAGCCGTTCGCGACCCATTCGTTGACCGTCGCTTCGATCGTCTCGTCGGTGACGATCGAGAGCTCGACGAACTTGAATTTCAGCGCCATCGCCCGAGGTCCTACCGCTGTTTCGCGAGCAGCTTCGCGGCGTACGGCGCGTGATAGCTGATGATGATGTCGGCGCCTGCGCGCCGGATCCCGATGAGCGTCTCCATCACGATCCGCTCCTTGTCGACCCAGCCGCGCTCGGCGGCGGCCTCGATCATCGCGTATTCGCCGCTGACGTTGTACGCCGCGACCGGCATGTTGATCTCGTCGCTCACGGCGCGGATCACGTCCAGGTACGCGAGCGCCGGCTTGACCATCACGATGTCCGCGCCCTCGGCGACATCCATGGAGACTTCGCGCAGCGCCTCGGCCACGTTCGACGGATCCATCTGATGGCCCCGGCGGTCGCCGGATGCCGGCGCCGAATCGACCGCGTCGCGAAACGGACCGTAATACGCCGAGGCGTACTTGGCCGAGTACGCCATGAGCACGACCTGATCGAAGCCCTGCTCGTCGAGGCTCTCGCGGCACGCGCCGACGAAGCCATCGAGCATGCCGGATGGGGCGACGACATCGACGCCGGCCTTGGCGTAGCTGACCACCGTGCGCGCGAGGTTCTCGAGCGACGCATCGTTGTCGAGCTCACCGCGCGACAGCACGCCGCAATGACCGTGGTCGGTGTACTCGCAGAAGCACGCGTCTGCCATCACCATCATGTCCGGGCGCGCCTTCTTGATCGAGCGGATCGCCTTCTGGATCACGCCCGAGTCCTTCCACGCCTCCGAGCCCACGGCGTCCTTGCTCTCGGGAACGCCGAACAGGATCACCGCGGGGATCCCGAGATCGGCCGCAGCCGCGGCCGCATCGGTTGCCTTGTCGACGGAGAGATTGAACTGTCCCGGCATCGACGCGATCGGGTTCTGCACACCCGAGCCCGGGACCACGAACAGCGGATACACGAAATCGTCGACGGACAGCCTGGTCTCGCGCATCATCCGGCGCAGACCTTCGGTGCGGCGCATCCGGCGTGGCCGGTACTCGGGATAGTTCATGGTCCTGGTGGATACACCGCCGCGATGGCGTTCGCTATTCCCTCGGGCGTCGGGCTGTTGGCAACCGCTACCCGGGTGACCCCGATGTCGTGAAGCGCCGTTGCGGTCGTCACGCCGATCGCTGCAAACGTGGTGCGCAGCTCGGCGAGAGGCCCGGCGATCGCGGCGAGCGCGGTCACCTGAGACGGCGCAAACACGGCGCAGACCGCCGCTTCACCCGCGAGCAGAAGCTCGCGCCCGCGCGCCAGCAACGGATCATCACTCGGGGCGGCGATCGTTCGATACGCCGCCACCTCTCGGACGTCGACACCGGCAGCGCGGAGGATCGAGATCGCCTCATCGCGACCATCCTCGGCACGTGGGACCAGCACCCGTTTTCCGGCGAGCGCACGCGCCGAGAGCAGCGCATGTGCCAGCGACGCCGCGTCGTGTGCCCCCGGCGGCAGTACTGGAGTAACGCCGGTGGCGGCCAGAGCACGCGCGGTGGCGGGCCCCACGGCCCACACCTCGGGCAGTGGAGTCTGCCCCCGGATCGTGAGCGCCGCTGCCGCCCGCGCGCTCGCGACCACGATCGCGGCGTAGTTGCCTTCGTCGAGCGCTCGCACCAGCGCGCGCGGATCCCGTGCAGGTGCGGTCCGCGTCACCGGCATCGCGACACACGATAGGCCGAGCTGTTCGAGCGCGGTCACGTAGGCCGCGCTCGCCTCGAGCTCTCGCGTGATCACCGCGAACGACACGCGGCCAGTCTACGCGAGCCTCCGGCTGGCGCGGCCCTGTCGCGTCGTGTAAACGTCTGGTGTGCGCGTCGTAACCGTGTTGGTGCTCGCCAGCTGCTTCGGTTGCTCGAACGGAGCCAGGCGCGATGACGCGCCCGATATGCCGACGCCGCCACCCACGACGACGCAACCCACACCGGCCGCGTCCCGCGCGAAGGTCGTGTTGACCACGCCCAGCGGCGATGCGTCGGTCGATGTGGAGGTGGTCGCGACGCCGCAGAAGATCATGCAGGGCCTGATGTACCGCGAGCACCTGCCGCCCGAGGCCGGCATGCTGTTCATCATGGGTCGCGATGAAGACCACGAGTTCTGGATGAAGAACACGCTGATCCCGCTCGACATGATCTTCATCACCAAGGACATGACCGTGGCTGGGTTCGTGCAGAACGCCGAGCCGCGCTCGCTCAAGCATGTCAGCTGTGGGGCGATCTCGTCGTACGTGCTCGAGGTCAACGGCGGCTGGGTCGCCGCGCATAAGCTCGAGAAGGGCGCGAAAGTCGTGTTCGACGGCGTGCAGTAAAACAGAAGATGTTGGCCCGGTGGGCAGTGGGATTTCGGTTGCGGTGACGGTGACGGTGACAGGTGCAGGTGACATGCGCCGATCGCCTGAGCTCCGCCTGCGAGGCGGAACGTCAGGACGAGCGCCAGATTCAACTTCCCGGTTCTCGGTTCACAAGCTCCTAGTACGCCGTCTTCGACTGCGTCAGCGCGAGCTGCCCGAGCCGCTGCCGCTGCCATCGCCCGGCTCGGGCTCCAATGCGGGAATCTCGACGGGAATCTCTGATGTCATGGCGCCGGCGGCGCGCACGGTGATCGCCTTGCAGAACGCCGGCAAGGTGTCGCCGTGGCGGTCCTGATAGGGCATCGCAGCCATCCCCTTGACCTCGATCGGCATCGGCACTGCGCAGGCGGTATAGCTGCCGGCGGCCACTTGCTCGAACACGGCCGGCCCACCGTTGGTCACGATCTTCCACTGCGATGCACCTGGTCCCATCGCCGCGTGCTGCAGCCCGACCTCGCGCGCCGTCTGGGCGACCAGTGTGCCGCTGGCCAGCCAGACGTTTGCGACGCCCAGTGCACCGGTGCGCGGCTTCGCGATGACCGTCAGCGTGACCGCACCCGGCTCGACGGCGAGATCGATCGTGACGAGCTTGCCGGGCGGCACCGTGATCTGCTTGGAATAAAACTTCATGCCGGTCATCGGCATCCCCAGCGTCGCCGAGATCTTGTAGATGTCGGGCGCGAGCTTGTCGAACCGATAGACGCCATCGGCACCGGATCCGACCGTGAAGATCGCGCCGGGCGTCGTCGTCGACTGACACGTGACGAGCACGCCCTCCGCCGGCTTGCCGCCCTGACGCAACACGCCGGTGACCGACCCGAACGGTTGCAGCTCGAGCGTCAGCTCGGTCTGGCCCGGTAGCTCCGGCGGCAACCGCAGTGACTTCGAGCGGCCGCGATCGAGATGTTCGGCGACGATCGACAGGTCGGAGGGGCCAAAGCCCGACAACGAGAATCGCCCATCGTTGTCGGTGATCGCTTGCTTGGTGCTGCGTCCCATCATGCCCATCGGTGCGCTCGCGGACGTTCCGCTGCCAAAGATCATCCGACCGGCGTAGACCGTCGCGCCGGCGACCGGCTTGCCATCTGCCACCACCACGCCCGCGAGCGAGCGACCGCGCTGGACGGTGATCGTCCCCAGATCGGTCGTCTTGCTGGATTCGATCGTCGCGTCGATCGCGCGCGTGTCGAACCCGGGGCCGCTGATCGTCAGCTGGTAGCGCTGCGGTGCGAGCTCGTCGATCACGAACTCACCGCCGCTGACAAACGATTGCTGTTCCATGCCGACCGCGACCGAGAACGCCGTCGGTGTGGACCCATCGGGAAACGTGACCTTGCCCTTCACCGCGCCCTCGGGAAGCAACACCAGGCGCACATCGGTCTGTCCGGTCCTGGCGGCGACCCCTTCGCTGCTGCTGCGGCGCGCGCGCGCGGCGGCATGAGCGGGCCGCGCCGTGATGATGTAGCTGCCCGGTGCAAGCCCTCCGAGCTTGAACGCGCCCGCTGCGTCGGTGAGCTCGCGCGGGAACCCGCGCAACCGCCACTGCGCGATGTCGAGGCTCGGCCCCGCGTCGCGAAAGTTGGGCCCCGCCGACACCTGTGCGCCTTCGATCGGCTGTCCGTTGCCGTCGACGACCACACCCGCGATCGTTCCGGTCACGTCGAGCTCGAGCGTCACCGCAGGTGGGTCGCTTGCGCTCGCGTCGATGACGACGCTGTCCGACGCTGCAGCGTCGTGCAGCGCGATCGCCAGCAGCTCGGTGCGCGGCAGCGCCTTGATCTCGAACGCTCCGGTAGCATCGGTGAACGCCTGGCGTGCCCCGGCTGCGAACATCGACTGGCCGCTGGTGGCGATTCGAACCCGCGCGGACGCGACCGGCTGCTTGCTCGCATCGACGACCTTGCCGCGCACCACCGCGCCACGTGCGAGCGCGATCACGATCCCGCCGCGCTCGGTCTTGCCATCGAGCGTCACGAGCGCGGAGCTTCCCGTCGCGAAATCGCGATGGTTGGCGACGAACCGAAATGATCCAGCCGGCAGCGCGTCGAAGCTGAACGTTCCGTCGGCGCTCGTGGTGACGGCATCGAGGCGTTCATCCGCCTGCTGGCTCCAGTCGGATGCGCCTCGGTAGACCACGCGCGCACCCGCCACCGGCGAGCCCTTGTCGTCGAGGACCTGGCCGCTTGCGGCGGCACCCGCTGCGAGCCTGACCTCGGCGGTGTTGCCACCTGCTGTGATCTGGATCCACTGCAGTGATCGCGCGTGGCGATCGCTCCAGGCGGCGAGCTGATAGCCGCCGGGGACAACCGCCGAGAACGCGGCCTTGCCGGCCTTGGTGGTTGCCCTGGTCTCATCGAATCCGCGGAGCTCGACGGTCGCCCTGTCGATCGGCTTGCCACTACCGTCGACCACCGCCACCTCGAGCTGCGCGCCCGGGCGCAGCTGAAGGATCACCGGATCGCTGTGTGCGGACAGCCGAGCGGTGATCGGCCCCGCGATCCCCATTGGGCCCGCACGCGCGATCAATGTGTACGGTCGGCCGATCAGTCCATCGAAGGAAAATCCGCCATCTGCTTCAGTGACGGCGGTTCGGGGCGGGTTCGAGCTCAGCACCACTGTTGCACCCGCAACCGGTACATCGCCGGCGGCGACCACCTGTCCCTCGAGCCTGAGCGTTCCGCGCGGGTCGTCGTCGAGCACGGTGTGCAGCTCGCCCCGAGGATCCCGAGCGGCTGCCGGCTTTGGAGCGGACGCGCTGGGTTGCGTGGGCGCGCTTACCGACGAGGATTGACGTCTCTCGTCCTCGGACATCGAGCGCATCCACCACCATCCACCAGCAACCACAGCGATCACGACGAGGACCGCCGGAACAATCACGCGACGCATCCGCGCCAAGTACCACAGCGCCGGTCGAGCTCGGGTGTTCTCGTCTCATTGCGTCATGAATCGTCTAAAGCGTGCGCGACGGCCACTGCGTCGAGTCAAACGCTCGCGTGCCCGATTTTTCGTGGTTGTCCCAGGCGCGGGTTCTGCGTTATGACCGCGGCCAGTTCAATTAACGTATCCAGGGGGATTCGATGTCAGCTCGCCCATTGCTGTTTGCCGTCGCTGCGCTGCCCATGTCACTCATCGCCTGCGGCGGTGGCGACGAGGATGAAGTCATCATTCCCGAGGGCGAGCACTATCACTACGTGATGGACAAGTTGATCGTTCCGCTCACGCCCACCCAGGCGACCGACATGGCACTCGATCTGGGTAGCAAGACGAGCAACGACCTCGACAAGACCAAGGACAACAAGCTCGGTGAAGGCCTCGCGTCGCTTCACACGCTGTCGATGTTCGATCTGCAGGAGCCGATCGACACCGCGGTGAACAAGGGCGAGATCGTCCTGCTGATGGACTACCAGACCAAGGACTTCATCAACGCGGCCGCGTCGGGCATGCAGGTGTACCTCGGCGATATGCCCAACCCGGCGCCGTGCGCCGATGCCAACGACATGACGTGCGGCTTGCACCTCAAGGGCACCGGCATGTTCGGCGTCTCGTCGATGTCGCCGCAGGATGCCAAGGTGGCCGGCAAGGTCGTGAACGGAACGTTCAGCGGCGGCCCCGGTAACATCACGATCCCGCTCGCGATCGCGGGTAGCGCGATCGAGTTCAACCTCGCCAACGCGCGCGTCCAGCTCAAGGGCGTGGATGAAAACGGAATCATGGATGGCATCCTCGCCGGTCTGGTCCGCGAGGCCGATCTTCCGATGCTGTTCCCTGCGGTCAGGGACGAGATCAAGCCGTTCATCATGGCGGACTGCACGCTGGCGGGCGCCCCCACCGACTGCGGCTGCGAGATGAACAGCACCGGCCAGCTGATCCTCGACTTCCTCGATACCGATCCCAAGGACTGCGAGGTCGCGCTCAACGAGATCCAGGACAACCCGACGATCAAGTCGATCCTCAGCCCCGACATCTGCATCGAGGATTCCTGCGACAAGCCCGACGGCATCTCGATCGGCGTGAAGGTGACGGCCAAGAAGGCCATGTTCACCGCGCCCCCGATGTGAAGCAGCGGAGAGGGAACCGCCAAGGCGCCGAGGGCTGGGCGGGCCCACTTGCTCCTGCACCAGCCACTCCCACCTGAGAGTTAACACCTGCACCTGCACCCAGTGCACGTGCACATCGGTGAGAGCAAGCTCGGCGCGACTCGATCCCGCTCCGTGCCGGAGTGCCGCAGGTTTGGGCTCGCCCGTTGTGTATCAGTGGGCCCGCCTCAGGATCCGTTCTCAGATGATCGAGACGCCGCTGGCCGCGAGTGCAGCGGCACCGACGACGCCGGCGTCATCACCGAGCTCCGCGAGCGCGATCGAGAGCGGCTCGAGCGTCGCCGCGGGCGTGACCACCACCAGCGCGGTCTGCACCAGCTCGTACAGCGTCGGCGTGCGCTCGAGCAGGCCGCCACCGAGCACGAGTCGCTCGGGATTCAGGATCGCGAGGGTGTTGCCGAGCGCCACCGCAAGCAGCGGCGCGAGCTCGGTCCACAGCCCGAGCGCCCATTCATCCCCTGCGCCCGCAGCCTGGTCGACGTGGCCGGGTGTCACCAGCTCGAGACCGCCCGCCAGCGTGGTCGCCAGCGACCGCGCGCCGTCGCGCAGCTCATCGCGGATCCGGCGATCGACGTAGCTGCCTCCGACATAGGCCTCGACACAGCCTCGGCTGCCGCACGCGCAGGGCGCGGCATCGTCGCCCCAGCGCACCTTCACGTGTCCGATCTCGCCGGCGCAGTTGCTCGCACCCTCGATCAGCTGGCCGTTCGCGATCACGCCGCCGCCGATCCCGGTGCCGACGTACACGGCGAGCACGTCGCGACACGCACGGGCGGCCCCTCCGATCGCCTCCCCCCAGGTGACGGCGTTGACGTCGTTGTACACGCCGACCCGGAACCGCGGCCCCAATCGATCGGCGAGCAGACGGCCGAACGGCACATCGCGCCAGCGCAAGTGCGGCGAGTTGGCGACGGTGCCGGAGCGATCGCGGAGCATCGCGGCGATCCCGACACCGACCGAGATCGGCGCGTCGGGCGAGGCTCCGTTCGCGAGCTCGTCGACGATCGAGGCGAGCAGCTCGATCACGGTCGCCGGATCGCGCGGCTCGCCGACCCGCTGCTTGTGCTGGGCGATCGGAGTCACGCTGTCACCGGCGAACGCCGCGCCGCGCGCGTTGGTACCGCCGAGGTCGATGCCGATCCGGAACGTCATGGGGTCCTCGCAGCACGCAGGTGGCCATCGATCACCGCCTGGATCTCGGTGAGCCGCTCGATCGTCGCCGCTTCAACGCGCATGACCAGCGCGGGTTGGGTGTTCGAGGCGCGTACCAGCCCCCAGCCGCCCTCGAATCGCGCACGGACACCGTCGATGTCGACCACGCTCTTGACCTGCGGATCGTCGCGCAGCCGTCGCGTGACCTCCGCGACCACCGCGAACTTGCGATCGTCGCTGCAATCGATCCGAAGCTCCGGCGTGTTGATCATCACCGGCAACTCGTCGGCGCGCTGCGTGAGCGTCCGGTCGCTGCGCGACAACAGCTCGAGCAGCCTCGCACCCGCATAGATCCCATCGTCGAACCCGAGCCAGCGATGCGCGAAGAACAGGTGTCCCGACATCTCGCCCGCGAGCAACGCGCCGGTCTGCTTCATCCGCGCCTTGATCAGCGAGTGCCCGACCTTCCACATCTCGACCTTGCCTCCCGCCGCGGCGAGCTCGTCGTACATCGCCTGCGAGCACTTCACCTCCCCGACGAACTTCGCGCCCGGGATCTCCTCGAGGACCGCCTTGCCGAGCAGGATCATCAGCTGATCGCCCCACAGGACCCGCCCGTTGCCATCGACGGCCCCGATCCGATCGGCGTCGCCGTCGAGGGCGATCCCGAGCTCGGCGTGCTCGCGGCGCACGGTCTCGATCAGCTCGGTGAGATTCTCCGGTTGCGTGGGATCAGGGTGGTGGTGGGGAAACCGGCCATCGAGGTCGCAGTGCAGCGGGACCACGTCGAATCCGAGCCGCCGGTACAGGCCGACGGCCGTCGGACCACCAGCGCCGTTGCCCGCATCGACGACGACCTTGAACCGCCGATCGCCGAGCGCCAGCTGATGCGCGGCGTATTCGTGATAGTTGCCGATCGCGTCGCGAAGGTGCATCGGCTTGTGCGGGTGCTCGGCGTCGCTCGCCAGCAGCGCCGTGACCTCATCGCGCAACTCGACGATCGCCGGACCGTAGAGGGTCTGGTCGCCGACCATCATCTTGAACCCGTTGTCCTCGGGGGGATTGTGGCTGCCGGTGATCATCACCGCACCGGCGACGCCGTCGAACATCGCGCGCGCGAAGTACAGGACCGGCGTCGGCACCACGCCGATGTCGAGCACGTCGACATGGCAGCGCAGCCCATCGGTCAACGCGGCGAACAACCTCGGCGAATGAACCCGGCAGTCTCGGCCGACGATGACCGTGCCGCGACCCGCGCACCGCTTGCCGAGCGCCAGACCGATCGCGCGAACCGTCGGATCATCGAGATCGCGTTCGGCGACGCCTCGAATGTCGTACTCACGAAACGCGCGCGGGTTCACCCCGTTAGGAGTACCGCGCGAGGCCACGCGCGGAAAGAGCGTCGACGACCTTGCGAACGTCCTGCGCGTGGTCCTTCCGGATGATCAAGATCGCGTCTCCGCTCTTGACGACGACCAGGTCGGAGATTCCCAGCGTGGCGATCAGCGTGTCGTCGTCGTCGGACATCACGATGTTACCGGCGCCCTCGAGCACGACCGCGTTACCCTGGACGGTGTTCCCGGCGGCGTCGGCGCCGACAAGCGAGGGCATCGCCGCCCACGAACCGACGTCGTCCCATCCGAACGACCCGGGCACCGTGACCACGCGCTCGGCGTGCTCCATGACCGCGTGGTCGATCGAGATCGAAGGCAGCGTGGGGTACGCCAGCTCGGCGGTGACGCGCCCCGCGGCGATGTCGCGTACGGCGGTCCCGGTGATCGCCAGCTGATCATCGAGCTCCGCGAGGAGGCGGCGCGCGGACAGCTGAAACATCCCGCCGTTCCACAGAAACCGACCGCTCGCGACATACAGCTCCGCGGTCGCTTGATCGGGTTTCTCGACGAACCGCCGTACCGGCAAGACCTCTCCGCTGGCCGTTGGATCGATCTCGAGATAGCCGAACCCGGGATCGGCGCGCGTCGGCTTGATCCCCACGGTGCCGATCACGTCGTCCCGCTCGACCGCCGCCAGGCCGAGCTCGAAGGTCCGGACCAGCGCCGCGTCGTCCGCGACATGATGATCGGCGGGTAACACCGCGAGCATCGCGTCGGGATCCCGCGCCGCGATCATCGCCGCGGCCAACCCGAGCGCAGCGGCGGTATTGCGCGCCACCGGCTCACCGATCAGCTCGATCCCTGGCGCCACGGCGCGCGTCGCCTCGAGCTGCCCCTGCGCGGTGACGATCGTGATCCGATCGCCGGCGATCGCACGCGCTCGGTCGATCGCGGCACCGAGCAGCGTCTTGCCGCCCGGCGCGAGCGGCAGCAGTTGCTTGGGACGAGCTTTGCGGCTGGCCGGCCACAGGCGCGTGCCGCTACCGCCTGCCAGGATCACTGCGTGGCGCACGCCGCGAACGTACCGCGTTTCAGACGCTCACCGGGGACGCGCGCAGCGAACGCTCACGATCCTGCGTCGGCGAGCTGGCGGGCAAGCCTGGCGACATCACCGCGCGTGAGGCCCGCGTGAAACACCTGTTCGAGCTGTAGCCGCTCGCCGGTCACCAGCTCGCTCGCGGCCAGTCGAATTGTCCCATCGGTGTCGATCGTGAGCTCGATGACGACGAGCACATCCCCCGCAGGTGCCTCCGGTAGATCGACGACCACATAGCGACCGAGGTGGCGATTCGCGCCTTGTGTCGATGCTTCGCCCTCCCACAGGTCGAACTCGATGCGCGCCTGGTTCTCGTAGCGCGTCGCGAACACGCGATGCTCGCGGGTCGGCACCACCGAGCTCTGTGGGATCACCAGCTCGCAGTCACCCTGCCCCAGCGACATCTGGAGCCCGCGCGCCGTGACGTCGATCAGCAAGATCCCGTCGATCGTGCCCTCCAGCCGCGCAACCTCGAGCGCAGCGCCGACCGCGACCACCTCTTCGGGGTTGGCGACCGCGGTTGGCTCGCGTCCGGTGACCCGGGCGATCTCCTTCTGGACCGCGGGCATCCGGGTCATTCCGCCGACCAGAAGCACCTCATCGAGATCGCCGCGCTCGCGCGCACAGCGCTGGAGCGCCTCGTCGATCGGGGGCTCCAGCCGGTGGAGCAGCGGTTTGGACCACTGCTCGAGCTCACCGCGGCTGACTCGCTTCGCATATTCGAGCGGCTTTCCCGAGGGCAGCTGCGCGAGCTCGGCGACCTGCACGGTCGAGTCGGCACGTTCCGAGAGCTCGTGCTTTGCCGCCTGCGCACCATGCCGAAGCCGCTCGATCGCGACCGCGTCATTCGACAGATCGAGCTTGCGTGTGATCCGCACGTCGCGCATCAGGTTCTCGACCATGGTGCGGTCGAAGTCGTTGCCGCCGAGAAATTGATCCCCCGTGGTCGCGAGCACCTCGAAGATGCCCTCCTCGACGTCGACCGCCGCGACGTCGAACGTGCCACCACCGAGATCGCAGACCAGGTACTTGCGATCGCGACCGCGGTGCGCGCCGTAGCCCAGGGCTGCCGCGGTGGGCTCGCTGAGCAGCCGCATCACCGTGATCCCCGCGATCTGCGCGGCGTCCTTGGTCGCCTGGCGCTGGGCGGCGTCATACCAGGCTGGGATCGTGATCACCGCGCGCGTCACCGGCTCGGCGAAATGACGCTCGGCGACGCGCCGCAGCTCGCGCAAGATCAGCGCGGAGACCTCCTCGGGAGTCACCGTCTTCCCCGGGGCCAGCGAGATCCAGGTATCACCGTTGGGCGCTTCGGTAAGTGCGTATGGAAGCGTGCGTGCCAGCCGCTTGATCTCGGGGTGGTCGTAGCGCCGTCCGAGCAGCCGCTTGGCGCCGAAGATCGTCACGTCCGGGCTGTGATGGAGCCCCTCGCGCGCGGCCTCACCGACGATCGGCCCGCTCGGCGAGAACCACACCACCGACGGCATCGTCGTCGAACCTTCTTCGGTGGTGAGGATGCGCGGCGCGCCGTCCTCATCGATGACCGCCACCACCGAGTTGGACGTACCGAGATCGATGCCCACCGCACGGCCGAGCGTCACTGGAAGATCCTCCGCACGGCGTCCTTGAGCTTGGCGTCGGAGGTACCGAACTGATGAACGTGGTCGAGCAACGCCGAGGCCTCCGTGCACTGCTCGTGGTGAGCGATCGCCGCCTCGAGCTGCGAGGTCGCGAGCATCAGCTCGCCCTTGAGCAGCGCCGAGATCGCCGATGCCATGTAGTACAGCGAGCGCAGCGGCCGGTTGCGCGGGTACACGACCAGCGCCGCGGCGAGCACTTCCTGCGCCTCGTCGGCGCTGCCGTCGCGCAACATCGCGCGAGCGCGTGACTCGAACGAATCGCCATCGGCTTGCTTGGACCTCGCCTGGCTGCGCTGCTCGGTGGACGACGCGGCCGCGAGCTCGTCGACCGATCGCGAGGTGCTCGCCATGTCATCGAAGCCGATCAGCCAGCCCGACGGCGGATTGATCGCGGAGCCGACCGCGGTCGCACGGCCGTCGGCGACCAGGGTTGCGCGCAGCCGGTCGTAGGCGCGGTTGCACAGGATCGTGAGCTCCTCGGCGAGGTGGCTGATCGCCGGCGCATGGCGGCGTGCGACCAGATCGGGATGGTGGCGGCGCATCAGATCCATCCAGCTGCGGCGGATCGCGAACGCGTCGGCATCGGCGGTCACGCCCAGCACATCGGTGACCGATGCCTGGCGGATCCGTCGGAGCTCCGCGGTGAGGTGATGGAACAGCGCGCGCTCGTCGACCGGGAGCTCGTCGGTCGGGATCGCCGACGCTCGCTTCGGCCTGCGCGCCGCCGGTTCCGGGGCCGGCGCTGCGCCTGCCGCCATCGCCTTGATCCGCGCGACGACCTCGTCGGTGAAGCCCGAGAACTCGACCTCGATCCAGGTGCGACCGCCCTTGCCGTCGCCACCCGAAGCATCGCCGCCCTCGATCTCCGATGATTTGCGCACTGTGCCTTCGATCGCGATCACCATCTCGTTGGGCAGCTCGAGCCCGAGCGTGACCTGGCTGCCGACCGCGGTCTGAAACGGCACCCGCATCGACAGCAGCTTTCCGCGACGGAGCTTGCGCGTGTAGAACACCTCGACCTGTTCCCAGGTCGTGCACCTCACATGGAGCGTCCGCCCGGAACCCATCACCGGGCCTTCTTCGACGGCTTCGCATCGGGATCCGGCGCCAGCTCGATGCGCTTCTCGATCGTCGCGCGTTTGTCGGCCAGATCGATCGACGTGGTGGAGTTGGGATCGACGCGCCACTCGTCCGCGGAGACTTGCGCGTACCCGGGCAGGTACCCATCCGACAGCGCCCTCAGCTCGTATGCGCGACCGGCGATCGTCGGGAACGACACGCCGGTATTTGCAAATCCGATCAACAGCCACACCTCCGCGCCCGGCGGCGTGGTCTCGATCTCGATCGGCCCCTCGCCGGCGGCGAGCGCCTTGGTGTCGACGGCGAGATTGGGTGGTAGCGCCGGCAGCGGCTTGGCCGTGCTCTTGCCCGTCTTGTCCCTCGCGGCCGCCTGCAACGTGACCCGCACGATCGCCTTGCGCTGGGTCAGCCCGGACGCGGAGCCAGCGCTCGCGCTCGCCGCTGGCTGGCTCCAGTTGGCGGCCAGCACCTCGGTGTCGATGGGCTGATAGCCCGGGAGCTCGATCCGGATCCGATGGATCTGCGTTGCGGTGAGCGGAAGGGTGGTGAGATTGCTGCGGCCGAGCTTGAGCCAGACGCTCGCGTTCGAGGGATTGGCGGTCACCGTCAGCGTGCCGCGATCGGCCTGCGCATCGATCGCGAGCTTGGTCTTCTCTTCGGCGCCGCGCTCGCGCTCGGCCTGGTTCCTCAGCGCCTCGGCGTTCTGGGCCTCGTGGCGCTTGTAGACCACGTAGAACGCGGCCCCACCGCCGAGGATCGCGAGCACACCGACGACTCCGAGCATGCGGCTCTTGAGCCGAGGCGCCGGCACGTCGAGCTGCGGCATCTCGTCGATGCTCGGGCGGGCGACCCGCGGCGTCGAGCCCCGCACCAGCGGTGCCGGATCCGCGGTGCCCACGCGCGCCGCCGCGGCCTCGGCGCGCTGCGCGGCTTGCTCGAGCCGGATCGCTGCGGCCGACGCTTGCTCCGCCGCCGTCGACACACGCCGCACCGGACCGTCGAGATCCGCGAGCGCATCCATCGCCGCGGCCTCGTCGCGCGTCGCCGATCGCGGGAGCTCGTGCTCGCCGGACATCACGGCCCAGTCCGGAATCGGTGCCGGCAGCGGCGTCAAGTCGTCGGGATCATCGAGCGAAGGCACCCGCGCGCGCGACGCGCCGATCAGCTCCGACCGCCCGGTCGATGGCCGCTTTGCCCGGCCACCGTGGCCACCCGCATCAGGCGCATCGTCGAGATCCGCGAGCAGTGCATCGAGCCGTGCGCCCGTCGGAGTGGGTTGCGGCTTGAGCCCACCGCTGGTGTCGAGCCGGATCTCTCCACTCGCACGCGCCGGCGTGACCTGCACGGCCGAGCTGCCCAGTGATGCCAGCAGCTCCTCGGTCGCATCGTCGACGTTGGTGCTCGCGCGCTGCAGTCCCGCCGCCTTGATCACGGCGTTGCGCTCGCCGACGGTCCACCGATCGTCCTCGAACGCCTCGAGCAAATTATCGAGCAACATGCTGGCCGAGCTGTAGCGCCGCGCGACGTCGTTATCGAGCGCGCGCTGGACCAGCCGCTCGATCGCCGGCGTCACGTGCAGCGCACCCGGAGGAACGTCGCCGGAGATCATCGTGAACAGCAGCGCGCCCACGGAATACACATCGGCGGCCGGGCTCATCGCACGTCCCGCGGTGAGCTCCGGCGCCACGAACCCGGCGAGCCCACGCCACGCCGAGCTGGTCGCTTGCGAGATCGTCGCGGTCATCGCGCGCCCCACCACGAAGTCACCGAGTCGCACCGTCCCGTCCTCGTCGATCAGCACGCTGCGCGGATGCACGGCCCCATGCACGACGCCTGCGCGATGAGCCGCCGCCAGCGCCTCGACCACCGACTTGGTGATCGCGGCGGCGATCGGAACCGCCAGCTTGCCACCCTGGCTGCGGTCGGCGCGCGCGGAGGCGATCACGTCCTGCAGCGTCACGTAGCGACCGTGCCCGCGCGTCACCATCACGACGTCGGAGCCGTTCACCTCGACGGCGACCGTTGCCACGATGTTGGAGTGCGCCAATCCGATCGCGGCAGCGATCGCCTTCGCATCGGACAGCGCGGCGCGAAATCCACGCTCACCGAGCAGCTTGGGATCGACCACGAGCCCGCGCAGGTTGCGCATCCCACCGAAGTCGGCGCGATGCACCGCACCATACATCGTGACCGCGAGGCGCTCGCCCAGCGAAACCCCGGCAATGGTCTGCTCGGCCGCAGGGCCTCCCACAACCGCGACTATAACACCCGGTTCACAGCGTCCAGTGCAACTGGATCCACGGTTCTGCGTACATGTAGAACAGCGCGGCAGCCGCGAGGAACGGCCCGAACGGGACCTCCGTGCGCATCAGCGATGGATCGCCGTCGGGGTCGTCGTCCCCGGAGCCACCCTCCGCAAGCGGCCTACGGCGGGACACCAGCACCGCCGTGATCCCGACGACCGACCCCAGCACGGCGCCGCCGAACAGCGCCGCGACGACGCCCTTCCAGGTCAGGAGGGCACCCACAACAGCCAACAGCTTGGCATCGCCGAGGCCCAGGCCATCCCGCTTGGTCAGCCGGAAGTACACCTCGCCGATCGTCCAGATGATGCCGTACCCGACGCCCGCACCGATCAGTCCGTCGTACCAGTGGCGATCGGAGAGCAGCAGGCTGAGCCCATAGAACACGACGATCGAGGGAAACGTCAGCTTGTCGAGGATCAGCTTGTGATCGAGATCGATGAACGTGACCACGACCATGACGAAGCTGAACGCGGCGTAGATCGGGAACCGCACCAGGCGCTCGTTGAACGGGTACAGCGTCAACCCGTGCATGCCCGTATCGATCGCGGTTGAGTTGACCGCCGCCCACCATGCAACGCCGAACAGCACGCCGGTGAGCGCCTCGACGATCAGGTACCGCGCCGAGAACTCCGCCTTGCACGCGCGAC
This sequence comes from Kofleriaceae bacterium, assembly GCA_050187075.1. Classification (GTDB taxonomy): domain Bacteria; phylum Myxococcota_A; class Polyangia; order Haliangiales; family Haliangiaceae; genus JABFXX01. The sequence continues at coordinate 62,473 of JBFWXW010000025.1, forward strand.
ACTTGCCGCGCAGCCACAGCCAGCTGAGCAGCGGCACGTTGTCGTACCAGCGAATGGGTGTCTTGCACACGAAACAGTGCGACCCTGGCGCGACCACCGAACGACCGTTGGGAAACTCGCCATGAGGCGGCCAGCGATAGATACAGACGTTCGCGAAGCTGCCCCACAGCAGGCCCAGCAGCACGGCGAACGCATACGCTCCGGGCGTGTTCGCCAGCGGTTCGAGGTCATCAAGCACGGGCTTCTCCAACGTAGCGCGAGTTGCGTGATCTGCGGAAATCCTTGTCGGCAGGCCGTGGCTTCGCCACGGCATTGGGGGCGCGGGAAAGCCCCCTCTCGATCCAATCGCGCGACGCGACGCGCGGAGGGGTGAATGCCGTGGCTTCGCCACGGCAGAGGGGGCGGGAAAGCCCCCTCTCGTCGACGCACCTCAACGTGTTCCTGTGAGTTGACCCAACCCGTCGACAAAGCTAAGAACCCAGCGATGGTTCCCGGCCGCGAATGGTTTGCCAAGCTGGCTCCCAATCTCGCGCCATGGCTGGTGTTGTGTCTGGCGCTGGGTGCCGAGCCGGCGTGCGGCCGATCGCAGGGGATCTCCGACCAGGAGCTGGGCAACCTCGTGATCTCGCCCAAGCCGCCGGAGCATACGGTCACCGTCGACCAAGCGGCGAACGATCCCGTCCAGCTCGGCGCGGCGCTGCAGCGGCCTCATCGCGATCTGATCGCAGCGCTCGGCCCACACACGACGACCATCGCGACGACCACCACGGTGAGCGAAGCGGACAAGCAAGTCAGCGAGCTCAGCGACGAAGCAACGATCGAGGTCGGCAACGCCGGGAGCTACCACGCGGTCTACACCAACTCCGCCGACTACGGCCGCGAGACGATCTTCGTCGGAGACACGATGTTTCTGCGCCCGCGCTACCAGCGCTGGAACAGCCGCCCTCCCGAGGCCGCCGACGAGCCTGACGCAGCACGCGATGCGTACTTCGACGCGATCGCCGCAACGTGGGACCTGATCGCCCCCGCGGCGGAGCTGACCGATCAGGGACCGGCGCAGATCGCCGGTCGCGCCGGACGCAAGATCGTCATCAAGCTCAAGCCGGGCACCGCGCGGATGCCGACCGAGGCGCTCGCACAGCGCAAGTGGCGCGAGACACGAACGATCGACGAGCTCTCGGGCGAGGTCGTGCTCGATGTCGAGAAGGCGGTGCCGTTGGCGGTCAAGCTGGCGGGCACGATCGGGTTTACCCGCGACGGCCGGCGGTTTCGCATGAAGACCTCGGTGCAAAGCACGGTCACCGCACTCGGCGCCGTGGCGATCGCGGCACCCGAGGAGACCGAGGTCGTGGCAACGCCCGAGCGCCGTCGCGAGGTCGACGATCGGGACTACCTGCTCCAGGGCATCGCGCCGCCGCTGATCAAGAACCGCGATGGCACGGCTGCCACGCCGCAACCGCTGGACCACAAGGCCGCCCGGAAATCGCCAGCGAAGTCCGACGACAAGCCCGCCAAGTCCAGCGATGTCAAAAATGCTGGATCGGCGAGCGCACAAGGCGGAGGCTCGAACCGATGACCTCGTTGACCGTGCGCCGCGACTATCTGGTCGGCCAGCGCCGGACGATCATCGTGCGATCAATCGTCGGTGCCCTCGCCACCGCGATCCCGGTTCCGTTCGTGGATGACTGGGCGAGTAGCACCGTGATCGGCAGCGGCTACAAGCGGATCGCCGCCGCGCACGGCGTCGATCTCGATCGTGACGCGATCCAGAAGCTGGTCCACGGCGCCACGCCTCCGCCGAAGATCGCCGACATCGCCGTCGGCAGCGCGATCTACCGGCTCGCCGGAACCGCTGCGCGACGGATGATGGTCGCACTCGCGACCGTCAACCGCGCACGGTCCGCCGCCCGGACGTTCCTCACGATGACCCTGTTCGATCACTACTGTGCTCGGCTCCACACCGGCCTGGCGCTCGACGCCGAGACCGCGCTCGCGGTGCGCGACGAGATCGTCCGCGCGATCGATCAAACGCCGGGTGCGCTCGCGTTCCATCCGTTCCGGCGCGGCGTGCTATCGGCCGCACGGGCGACGCTGCGCGCGCCGCTCGAGCTCGCCGATCTCGCTTCCGGTGGCGCGATCCGGCGCAGGCTGGCGAGCAAGAGCGACGTCACCGAAGCAGAAGCGGTGGACGATCTCGAACAGGCCGTCGAGACGGCGCTCGCAAACAAGGATGGATTCCTCGCCCGCACGGTAGCTGCCGTCGAGCTGCAACTGTCGGCCGAGGTCAACCCGTACCTCGATACGGTGCTCGAGACCTTCGATCGGCGATGGCGGGCGCGGCTCGCCGCCGGAACGATCAAGTGACCGCCCCGATCTCCGAACGCTCCGCGCTGGTGGCGGCTCGCCGCGTGGTCATCAAGATCGGCAGCCGGTTGCTGGCCGAGAGCCCCGCCAGTCGACCTGCGATGATCGCCGACCAGATCCTCGAGCTGCGGCGTCGCGGCGTCGAGGCCGTGATCGTCAGCTCCGGCGCGATCGCACTCGGCGTGCGCCGCCTGGGCCTGGCGAATCGCCCCCACGACCTGCCCAGCCTGCAAGCCGCGGCCGCCGTCGGACAGAGCCAGCTGATGCAGCACTGGGAGCATGCCTTCGCGGTGCACGGCATCGCGATCGGTCAGGTCCTGGTCACCCACGACGACCTGGGCGATCGCCAGCGGTTCCTGTCGGCGCGGATGACGCTGCGGGCACTCCTCGATCACAGCGTGGTTCCGATCATCAACGAGAACGACACGGTCGCGACCGAGGAGATCAAGTTCGGCGATAACGATCAGCTCGCCGCCCTGGTGTGCAACCTGGTCTCTGCCGACGCGCTCGTGATGCTCACCGACGTCGAGGGCGTCCGCGATGCCGAGGGCGTCCGGATGCCCATCGTTCGCGACATCGATCGCGAGGCCGTACCGGTCGCGGGTCCGAGTCGCAGCGGCGTCGGCTCCGGCGGTATGTCGTCGAAGGTCGGGTCGGCGCGGATCGTCACCCGCACCGGCGTGCCGGCGATCATCGCGGCGGGCCGCGAGCCCGACGTCATCGTACGGGCGCTCGCGGGCCAGGATGTCGGAACGCTGTTCGTCGGCGCACCGACGCGGGGCGGGGTGCTTTCATCCCGCAAGCATTGGATCGCCTACGGTGCCAAGCCGCTCGGTCGGCTCACCGTCGACGATGGGGCCGCCAAGGCGCTCAAGGAAGGTGGAAAGAGCCTACTCCCGGCAGGGATCCGGCAGGTCGACGGAGAGTTCCAGCTGGGCGACACCGTTAGCGTGCTCACCACCTCGGGGGTCGAGCTCGCACGTGGGCTGGTGGCGTATCCCTCGGATGATTTGCGCAAAATCTCGGGCTTGCAATCCACTGGCATCGAGGCGACGCTGGGGTACAAGAGCATCGACGAGGCGATCCACCGAGATGATCTCGTGATCTTGTGAGCAGCGCGCTGGCAACCGCGAACGACCGAGTCCAGGTGATCCGACGGATCGCCGAAGCCGGAAAAGCTGCCGCCAGAATTGTCGCCAAAGCGTCGGCCGATTCCCGACACGAGGCGCTCGAAGCGATCGCCGCCGCGATCGACGAAGGTATGGCAACCATCCTGGCCGCCAACGCCCGCGACATGCTCGCGGGCGAAGCTGCGGGCCTGTCAGCGGCGATGCTCGATCGGCTGCGGCTCGATCCGGCGCGCGTCCAGGGGCTGTCGCGCGCCGTGCGTGAGATCGCTGGCGCACCCGATATCGTCGGCCGCGTCGAGCATACCGAGGTTCGCCCGAACGGGCTCGCCGTATCCCGCGTCCGGATCCCGCTCGGTGTGATCGCGATGATCTACGAGTCACGGCCCAACGTGACCACCGACGCCGCCGCCCTGTGCCTGAAGGCCGGCAATGCATGCATCCTGCGCGGCGGACGAGAGGCCCATGAGAGCAATCGCGCGTTGCTCGGCGCGGTGCAAGCCGGGTTGGCACACGCCGGGCTTCCGCGGGAAGCCGCGCAGATCGTTCCGCTCACCGACCGCGAAGCGATTGCCGAGCTGGTCAAGCTCGACGACCTGGTCGACCTCTGCATCCCGCGAGGTGGCGAGGGCTTGATTCGCTACGTCGCCGACCATGCGCGCGTCCCGGTGATCAAGCACTACAAGGGCGTGTGTCACATCTACGTCCACACCGCCGCCGATCTCGAGAGCGCGGTGCGCATCGTCGAGAACGCCAAGGTTCAACGGCCCGGGGTGTGCAATGCGGTAGAGACCGTGTTGATCGATCGCGCGATCGCCCCGACCATCGTTCCGCGGCTGGTGGCAAGCTTGGCGCCGAGGGTCGAGCTGCGCGGCGACGAGACGGTGCGCTCGCTTGGCGGTCCAGCGGTTCGCGCCGCGACCGAAGACGACTGGTATGCGGAGTACCTCGACCTGATCGTCGCGCTGCGTGTCGTGGATTCACTCGATGAGGCAATCGCGCACATCGAGCGCTACGGCTCGAATCACACGGAATCGATCATCACGCAGGACGAGGCCGCGGCCGACCGGTTCTTGCGCGAAGTGGATTCGTCCACGGTGATGGTCAATGCCTCCACGCGATTTGCGGACGGCGGTGAGCTTGGATTAGGGGCCGAGATCGGCATCTCGACCACACGGCTCCATTGTTATGGCCCAATGGGGGCGGAGGGACTGACCACCACAAAGTTCGTGGTCCGTGGGACCGGACAGGTCCGCGGATGAAATGATCCTGCTCATGGCGGCACAGGGCGCCTGAGGCGGATGGGAGAACCAACCAACGCATGACGCAGAAAAAGCAGAGCAGCTCGAAGCGGTCGAAGGGTTCCGGCGCAGCGACGACGGGACGAGCGCGAACGGTCAAGGCGGATCCTCCGCCGAGAACCCAAACCAGTACCGAGGGCCTCGACAGCGCGATGCGTGCGCTGATGCTGGGCCTCGAGAAGAAAGCGCTCGAACCCGTGCTCCTCGATGTCCGCGAGCTATGTTCGTTCTGCAACTACCAGCTCGTGTTGTCCGGACGCTCCGACCGCCAGGTCGAAGCGATCGCCGATGGCATCGCGGCGGGGCTCAAGCTCGAGCGCGGAATCCGGCCGATCGGCTCGGAAGGCGCTCGGACCGGGCAGTGGGCGTTGCTCGACTATGGCGACTTCGTGGTGCACGTGTTCCTGCATTCGGCGCGCGAGCACTATGACCTCGAGGGGCTGTGGAACGACGCCCCGCGGGTGACGCTCGACGTACCGCCGGATGCGCGGATTCCGGTCGACGAAGCCTACGACGCCGCGCTCTGATCGAGACCTCGCGTGCAGCTCGAGATCCTCGTCGGCGACATCACGAAGCTCGCCGTCGACGCGATCGTCAATGCGGCGAGCTCGGCGCTTGCCGGTGGTGGCGGTGTGGATGGCGCGATCCATCGCGCGGCGGGGAGCTCCGAGCTGCTCGCCGCGTGCCGTCCGCTGGCCCCCTGTCCGACCGGTGAAGCGCGGTTGACACCCGGGTTTCGCCTGCCGGCGAAATGGATCATCCACGTCGTCGGGCCGGTGTGGCGCGGCGGAAATCAAGGCGAGCCCGCGCTGCTCGAGGCGTGCTACCGCAATGCGCTCGCGATCGCTGCCGAGAAGCTGCTCACATCGATCGCGTTTCCGGCGGTGTCGACCGGGATCTACGGCTATCCGATCGATGATGCCTGCGCGATCGCGGCGCGCACGGTGAAGGCCCACGGGCAGATCGATCGCGTGGTGTTCTGCATGTTCAGCGAGCGCGACCGCGCCGCGATGCAGCGCGCGCTCGACGAGGCGGCGTGAAGATCACGCTCGCGGTGGTGGGCCGGCTCAAGGAACCGTACTTGGCTGAGGCCGAGCAGGAGTATCGCAAGCGGCTCAAGCTGTACTGCACGCTGACCGTCCTCGAGGCGAAAGACGAGGCCGCGCTGCTCGCGCAGCTTCCAGCGAACGCTCACATCTATGCGTTCGACGAGACCGGCGTCTCGATGACCAGCGAGGCGTTCGCCAATGGCATTCTGGGAGCGGAGGCCCAGCACGGCGGCGGCGCGCCCGTGGTGTTCGCGATCGGCGGGGCCGACGGCCACAGCGCCGAGCTCCGCAAGCGAGCCAAGAAGCTGGTGTCATTCGGGCAGCTCACGATCGCGCATCGACTGGTCCGGCTGATCGCGCTCGAGCAGATCTATCGCGGCCTCACGATCCTGCGCGGCGAGCCGTATCACCGGGGCGGATCGCGCGGCTAGCCGATAGGTCAGTTCATCTGATCAACGTCGGCTCTTCCTGCCCGGTCCTAACAGACGAAGCTCATCGAAAATGTCGCGCGCGAGCAGAGATCTAGCGCGTCAGGGCCGAGCGGGTGCGGCATCCCCCTCGAACATCCGCTCGAGGCTCTTCGCCAGCGCCTTGGCGGTAACGCGGCGCTGCGGGACGACGAAGATCGTATCGTCGCCGGCGATCGTGCCGAGCACGCTGTCGAGCCGGGCTTGATCAACGAGCGCGGCGACGGCGGGGGCCACGCCAGGGCGCGTATGGATGACTACCATCGCGGCGCCGTCGTGGACCCCGACCACCATGTTCGCCATCGCCGCGAGCTGGGCCGACTCCGCGCCGGTGCGCGCGCCGAAGCCGTCGAGCTCGTAGGCGGTGCCGCCATCGGCGCCCGAGACGCGACGCGCGCGCAGCTTGGCCAGATCGCGCGACAGCGTCGCCTGCGTGACGTCGAAGCCGCGCTCGCGGAGCAGGTCGCGCAGCTCGGCCTGTGTGGCCACGTGGCGCGTGCGAACGATCTCGACGATCGCGGTACGCCGTGCGCGGGTCTCGGATTCCGCCACCACTACTCCGCCCTCACGATCGTGCCGACGCCGCGATCGGTGAACAGCTCGGCGATCACATTGTGCGGCGTGCGGCCGTCGATCAGATGCACGGCCTGGACGCCGCCGGCGAGCGCGTCGAGGACCGAGCGCGCCTTGATCTCCATGCCGTCCTGAACGACGCCGCCGTCGAGCTTGGCGCGCAGCGTGGACGGCGTCAGATCCGTGATCAGCTCACCGGCCTCGAGGATCCCGGGCACATCGCTCAGATAGATCAGCTTGTCGACGCCGAGCGCGCTCGCGACCCCGGCGGCCACCACATCGGCGTTGAGGTTGTAGCTCTCGCCGTCGGTGCCAAGGCCGATCGGCGATAGCACCGGGATGTATTGCTGCGCCAGCAAGGTCTCGAGGAACTGGCGGTTGACGCCGGTCAGCTCGCCGACCTGGCCCAGATCCCGGCCATCGCTGCGAACCAGCTTGCGCGCCCGGAACAGCGCCGCGTCCTTACCGGATAGCCCGATCGCATGGGCGCCGCGGCGGTTGAGCTGGGTCACCAGCTCGGTGTTGATCTCTCCGAGCACGTTCTCGACGATCCGCAGATCGTCGGCGCGCGTCACTCGTTGTCCTTCGATGAACTGCGAGCTGGTGCCGCGCTGCGCGAGCGCCTTGGTGATCTCCGGCCGGCCGCCGTGCACGACGATCGGCGACAACCCGACCGAGTGGAGCAGCAGCACGTCGTCACAAAATGACCGCGTCTGTGCCTCGCGAACCATCGCGGCGCCGCCGATCTTGATCACGCAGCGCTTGCCGCGAAACCGCGAGATGTAGCCGAGCGCCTCGACCAGCACCGAGCGCTTGAACGTGGGCGTGTAGTTGCCGAGGCGATCGTCCTTGGCGACACCGCCGTCTGCGGTCTCGACGATCATCGACGTGTAGTCGGCGTTGAGCTTGACGTAGTCGTACGACAGGTCGCAGCCGTAGGCTTTGGCCGAGTTGCTGCCGCTGCGCAGATCGACCTCGATCACCACCTCCGGATCGCGGAGCCGCGCCTTGATCGGGATCCGCTGAAACGCCGTCGGGGACCGGTCATAGACCACCATGCCCTGGATCGCGACCTTCGCCTGGTGCGGATCGATTGCGAGCTTCTGCGAGCCGGCGCGTGCACCCACGGTCGCGAGGATGCGGCCCCAGTTCGGATCGGCACCGAAGATCGCCGCCTTGACGAGCGGCGATCCGCAGATGCTCTTGGCGATGTCACGCGCGATCGCCGGCGATGGTGCGCCCTCGATGCGCACCTCGAGCCGCTTGGTGGCGCCCTCGCCGTCGGCGGCGACCTCACGCGCGAGCTCGTCGAGCAGGTCCGCGAGCGCGGCGGCAAACACCCGGTACCCCGGACTCTCGCCGCTGGTGAGCTTCGGGTTGCCGGCCCGGCCGTTGGCGAGCACGAACACGCTGTCGTTGGTGCTCATGTCGTTGTCCACCGTCAGCTGATCGAACGTCGCGCTGGTGGCGCTCTCGAGCGCGTCGTCGAGCAGCTCCGCATCGATCGCGCAGTCGGTCACCACGATCGCGATCACCGTCGCGAGCTGCGGCGCGATCATGCCCGAGCCCTTGCAGATGCCGGCGAGCGTCACCGGCACGCCACCGATCTCGATCGTACGCGACGCGAGCTTCTTGGTGGTGTCGGTGGTCATGATCGCTTCGGCCACGCGCTCGGGATCCGGTCCGAGCTGCGCGACGCAGGCGGGCATCGCGCGCACGACCTTGTCGGCCGGCATCGGCATGCCGATCACGCCAGTCGACGCGCTGACCAGCTGCGATCGCTCGACGCCGAGCTCGCGCGCCGCCGCCGTCAAGATCGCCTCGACCGCTGCGATCCCCGCCGGCCCGGTCAAGGCGTTGGCATTACCGCTGTTGACGACCACGCCGCGGATCCGCTCGGCGGGCAAGCGAGGCTCGGCGTCGACGATCGGCGCCGCCTTGGCAGCGTTGATCGTGAACGCACCGGCACACGCGGCATCACAGTCCGAGACGAACAGCGCGAGATCCGGGCGCACGGGTTTGATCCCGCTCGCGACGCCCGCGAACTTGAAGCCTACCGGGAGCTTCACGCGTGCCTCGTCAAATGCAGGAGCCCGGTGACCCGCGGCAGCCGCAGCATGATGTTCATGTTCTCGATCGCCTGTCCTGCGGCGCCCTTGAGCAGGTTGTCGATCGCAGCCGTGACGACGGCAACGTCGCCGGACGCGGCGATTCCGACATGCGTCTGGTTGGTGCCGACGATCTTGCGCAGCGAGACGTCCTCGGGCGTCTTCATCACCGTCACCGTCGGATCATCGGCGTAGTCGGCGCGCATCGTCTCCACCAGCGCTTCGGTCGTCGTCGCACCCCGCAGCTTCACGGTGATGGTCGCGAAGATCCCGCGTGCGATCGGCAGCAGGTGCGTCGTCAAGATCACGCGTGGCTTGGTGCCCACGCGCGCCAGCGTCGCTTCGATCTCGGGCACGTGCTGATGGCGCAGCACCTTGTAGGCGCGGACATTGTCATGCAGCTCGCCCAGGCTCATCGCCTCGTCGCTGGATCGCCCCGCGCCGGTGACACCCGAACCGGCCGATACCGCGACGAGCTCGTCGATCAGGTTGTGCCGGATCAGCGGCGCGAGCGCGGTGATCACGCAGGTCGCGTAGCAACCCGGGTTTGCGATCAGATTGGCGCCGCGAATGTCCGATGCGAACAGCGACGCAAAGCCATAGACCGCCTCCGCCGACGCTCGATAGGCGTTGGACAGATCGATCACGCGCATGCCTTTGGCCAGCAGCGGCGGCGCCAGCTTGAGCGCGGCCTCGGGCGGCACCGCGAGCAGTGCGATGTTCGCCTTGGCCTCGAGCGCCTCCTCGGTCTTCACGAACGTCAGGCACGTGCTCGCGCCCGTCACCTCGTCGACGGACTTACCCGCGTTCGAATCGCTCGCAGCGCACACGAACCGCACGCTCGGGTGCAGGCCCAGGAGCTTGCACAGCTCGAAGCCGGTGTAGCCACCCGCGCCGAACAGCGCGACATCGTTATGCACCATGCGCATACTTATGCGCATACGGTGCATGGATGCAAGGGATTTTATGCGCTCCGTGCGGCCGAGTCATGCCCGGTTGCGCTTCATCGCGCGGTCGATCTCGCGCTTGTCGTCGGCTTCCCGCTTGCTCGCGCGCTTGTCGTGCTGCTTCTTGTGGGTGACAAGCCCGAGCTCGACCTTGACGCGCGGGCCTTTGAAATACAGCGACAGGGGAATCAGCGTGAACCCGCGCTGCTGGGTCTTCACGGCGAGCTTGTCGATCTCGTGCCGGTGCAGGAGCAGCTTGCGCACCCGCGCGACGTCGTGGCCCCAGCGATTCGCGGCGCCGTATTCCTGGATCTGAATGCCGTGGAGGAACGCCTGGCCCTTGCGAATCTCCACCCAGCCGTCGGGGATCGTCACGGTGGCCGCCCGCAGGCTCTTCACCTCCGAGCCAACGAGCGCGATGCCCGCCTCGATGCGCTCATGGATGTGAAAGTCGTGACCCGCCTTGCGGTTGGTCGCGATCACCTTGAGGATCGGCTCCGCGGTCTTCGGCATGGATCGTTACCACTCGCCGATGTTCGGCATCGACGTCCACGGCTCGGACGGCGCGAGCGCGTCGCCCTTTTGCAGGAGCTCCACCGAGATCGCGTCCGGCGATCGGATGAACGCCATCCGGCCATCGCGCGGCGGCCGGCTCAGCACATAACCGAGATCGATGAACCGCTGGCACGCGGCGTAGACGTCGTCGACCTCGTAGGCGAGGTGGCCAAAGTTGCGGCCGCTCGTGTATGGCTCGGCCTGATCCCAGTTGTAGGTCAGCTCGACGTGCGGCGTGTCGCCCTCGAGCTTTTCGCCGAGGAACACCAGCGTGAACCTGCCCTGCTCGCTCTCGCGGCGGCGGATCTCGCGAAGCCCCAGGCCGTCGCAGAAGAAGCGCAAGGCGGCCTGCAGGTCGCGAACCCGCACCATCGTGTGGAGGTAACGCATGCCCTCAGTTAGCAGATTTGGCGGCATCTAGGGCGTATGCTCGCGCCATGCGCGATGACACCCCGAGCCGAACCGCGCGCTGGGTGGCTGCTGCACGAGGGCTGGGTGCGCTGCTTCCGCCCGAAGGCAGGCTCGCCGAGGATCCCTACGGCGCCACGTTCAGCTCCCCGGTGCTGGCGAACCTGCTGACGCGAAAGCCACTTCGGTCGCTCGCGTCGAAACCCGGCATCGGGACCTGGGTCATCTACATGCAGGTGCGGACCCGCGTGCTCGACGACGCGATTCGCGAGCTGATCGCCGCCGGTGGGCGGCAGGTCGTGGTGCTCGGCGCCGGCTACGACACGCGGGCGCTGCGTCTGCCCGAGCTCGCAGATGCCGCCGTCTTCGAGGTCGATCATCCGGCGACCCAGCGCCACAAGCGCGCGACGCTCGAGCGCAGCGGCGTGACGTCGCCCGCGCGCTACGTGACGTGGGATTTCGAGAGCCGGCCGATGGCCGAGCTCCCGGCGGCCCTCGCCGCCGCCGGTCACGATGCCACCAAGCCCACCATCACGATCTGGGAAGGCGTGACGATGTACCTGACCGAGGGTGCGATCGATGCGTCGATCCGTGCGATCGCAGGATGGAGCTCGCCGGGATCGATGCTCGCGATGACGTACTTCGCGCAATCGCGGCTCGACAAACCGTCGATCGTGACCCGCGCGGTCAACGCCGTGATCTCACGACTGGGCGAGCCATGGACCTGGGGATGGATGCCCGACGAACTACCCGGCTATCTCGCCGAGCGCGGATTCACGCTCGCCACCGACGTGTCGATCATGAAGGCGGCACACCAGCTGCTTCCCGCCGGGCTCGCGAACGCGTTGACCTCGGCGAACAACCACATCGCGCGCGCGGTGGTATCCGAGTCGGTCGCCGTCGCAACGCGCACCGTGTAACACGCCGGCGCAGCGTACACGCGAACCGTCCAGGATCGGCGTCGAGCGTAAGGACCGCATGGCGCCCGTGAGATGAGCATCGGCGTTGTGCGCGTCGCGCTCGGGGCGGCTCGCATCCGTCCACGCTCGGTGATTCGGTTCGCGCACACGAGCAACGCGTTCGTGCACGGGCGATGTCCGATCACGTGACGGGTCAACGTGGCCGACACGGGTCGACGCGCATGTGCAAACCCGCACGTCGTGACGAATGCGCGCACGCTGGTGATGGAGTTCTGCGGCATTAGACCGGCGCAGACATTGCGATGGAAAGCAGGACCATGAACACGTTCAAAGCAGACCTCGAGGAGATCCGGCGACGCGCGAAGACGAAGATGGAGGAAGGCGCGGTGACCGCTGCGTACAGGGCCGACCGCACGAAGGTGATCGGGGTCTTGAACGAGGTACTCGCGACCGAGACCGTCTGCACGCTCCGGTATCGCAATCACTACTTCATGGCCAAGGGCATCAATGCGACGGGAGTCGAGGAGGAATTCCTCGAACATGCCAACGAGGAGCAAGCGCACGCCGACATGGTGGCGAAGCGGATCACCGAGCTCGGCGGCGTGCCCAATCTGAACCCCGAGGGCCTCGCTACCCGCAGCCACGCTCAATATGGCGAGGGCGGCACGCTCGACGAGATGATTCGCGAGGACCTGATTGCCGAACGGATCGCGATCGCGACGTACAGCGAGATCATCCGGTGGCTCGGAACTGACGATCCCACCACGCGCCGGATGATGGAAGGCATCCTTGCGACCGAGGAGGAGCACGCGGACGACATGGCCAAGCTGCTGGTCCGGATCGGACGCTGAGCTCCTGGGCCCCGGCTGCCCTCACGGGTCCGCCTGGCGTTCGACGTTCCCGCGGGAGCGGCGCGTGACGTCCGTCACAGGCTGCCTCGACCATCGCCAACGTTCTGCGACGGGGGGCGCAAGCACAACCAACTGATAATGCGTACGCCGAGCGCGTTGGCGAGCTCGGTTTCCTCCGGGACAGCCGAACGAGCGTCGACGTAGGATGGGGTATGCGCAAATGGTTCGCTACCTCACTGTTCCTCCTGTGTGGGTGCAGTGAGCGAGATCCTGCCCTATCCACCCGAGAGCAGCAGTTCGGAGCCGGCACCTTTGACCGTATCCACGAAGGGATCACGGACGATGCGCTCGGCGGCTTTCTACGTGCCGGCGTCCTGGAGGACATCAGGGACGAGCACGCCGACTTCGCCGATGACACCGCCGCTGACGACAAGTGGGTCCACTCGGACGGTTGCGCGTTCGACGAGACGATCCAGCAGATCAACGCGTTCTACGCGAACGCGGTCGCCAACCTCGTCCCGGACGCATCGGTGTTCGAGCCGTGGTCCGCGACTGACGACTTCGGCCGCGCGCTGCACCCGATCCAGGACTTCTACTCGCACTCCAACTGGGTCGAGCTCGGGTTCCCGCAGTTCGACGACCCGTCGACCAGCGCGGTCGAGATCACCGGCAGCGACCTCGTCGATTTCGGCACACGGCTCGCCGGTCCCGACGCGCTGGGCGCGTGGCAAACGCCGGCTCGTCCCACCGCAGGGCTCGCGACGGTTCGCGGCGACATCCTCATGGTCGACATGGTGGACACCCCGCTGGCGCAGGTGAACAACACCGGCGCGCTCGACATCCGCGACGCGAACGGCGACGGCGGTGGTGATGCCAACGACGCGACGTACCGGCCGTTCGAACCGGGCTGGCGATTCGGTCTGCTACCCCACCCGACGATCGCGGGCGACGCCGGTTTCGTGCCGGGCGTCGATACCAATGGCGACGCGACGTTCACGTACCTCGGGACGGACGAGGGCATCTACGAGGTGCCCGTGATGACGAGCGGCGCCGACAAGCGGTTGCTGATCAGTGGCATCGGTGGCCGGCCGGTCGCCGACATCGTCGGCAATCAGTGCGATCCGTACAAGCGCGATGCCGCGGGCACGGTCATCGAGCCATTCGAGATCAACACCTGCGCACCTCCGCTCTATCCCGACGACGGCGACCCGCTGACACCGCCGGTGTCGATGCCAGACGATTACTCGTGCATCGCGTACCACGGCTCGACGTTCGCGCTGACCCACAGTGGCTCGGATCGATCCGAGCTCAACAAGGATCGCTCGGGGAGCGCGCCGACGCGTTATCCCAAGGCGCGCGCCCTCGCGTATCTGCAAACCCAGTACGAATGGTGTCGGCTGGTCAGCCAGGCTGGCGACTGGGACGGCGACGGTCTGCTGCTCTCGCTGTGGGTTCGCGAGGGCGCGTCCGCGAATCCGTACGGAACGCAATGTGGCGCCGACGATGGCCGTGGCCCGATGGGTGTCACCGTGACGATCGACTCCGTGCAGGTGCTCGACGACAAGGACAACGACGACGACGAGCCCGGCGAGCTCAACCTCTCGCTCGCGCTCTACGACAATCCGCACGCGTTCCATCGGTTGACCAAGTCGAAGGTCGGCGCGATCGACGTGCGCGAGGGCGACGTGATCAATCCCGGCCTCGCGCCGCTCACGCAGTGCGTCGGCCGGGCAGACCACACGTTCCGCGTCGCACTCCATGGCTGGGATGACGATGACGATGGCAATGGGGAGCTCGAGCAGCACGGATCATCGCCGGGCGACGCCAACGTGGACGACCCGATCGTCGGCTTCACCGCGACGATCGATGCGACGACGATTCCGATCGGCGGGTCGATCGTTCGCGAGACCCTGTCGCGGGACCTGCGCGTGACCTACCACGTGACGCGTGCTGCCGATGTCGACGGCGACGGCGTCGATGCGTGCGGCGAGGCCTTCTATGGGACCAGCCCGACGGACGGCGACAGCGACGACGACGGCGTTTCGGATGGTGCGGAGGTCAACGGCGCCAACCCGACCAATCCGCAGGTCGCCGACAGCGACGGCGACGGACTTCCTGATGGTCAGGAAGATGGCAACCACAACGGCGCGTGGGATGCCGGTGAGACCAATCCCAACGATGCCGATAGTGACGACGACGCGATCGCTGACGGGGTCGAGCTCAACGGCGCCAATCCGACCAACCCGCTCGACGCCGATACCGATGACGATGGCCTCACCGACGGCCAGGAGGACGCTAACCGAAGTGGTGGGCTGGACCCGGGCGAGACCAACCCCAACGATGCGGACAGCGACGACGACGGGCTACAAGACGGTCTCGAGGTTTCGGTCGGAACCAGTCCGCTCGATGCCGACAGCGATGATGACGGCGTGCCCGATGGGCGGGATACCGGCTGGCTCGAGAGCGCGATCGTGGCGCTGCCCAACAGCGCGTTCAGGAACCCGAGCAACCGGAACCCGATGCTCAACCACCTCGAGAACGCCGAGAAGCAGGCGAAGAAGGGTCACCTCCCGCAGGCGCGAAATCAGCTCGAGAGCCTGCGCCAGCACATCGACGGGTGCGGGGCGGCCAGCGATTCGAATGACTGGATCATCGACTGCGTCACTCAGGTCAGGATCCGAGCGCTCGTCGACATCGTGCTCGCGAATCTCTAGCACCGGGCCCAGAGCGCCGAGATTGCACGTGTACATCGGCACGGTTGACCTGCCGAGCGATGGGACCCATAGTGGCCGGCACGAGCCTCGGCTCGGACTTTGGCGATCTTTGAAAAGGGGGCGTAACGGTTTCGACGGGGATGATGACGTTCGAATCGCGCGTCGTGGCGCCCCAGGCCACGTAAAAAGGGGCAAACCTGCAACTGCGAACGATAACGCTGTTGCTCTCGCTGCCTAATCTAAGGCAACGACAGTGCCTGTAGCTTCCGTCTGTAGCCGCGGAGCACTGAAACAATCAGACTGGACCTCCTGACCCGCCAGCGCATGGAGGTCGAGACTTAGCTGACTCGTCGCGCTCGCAGGCCGGCCGCCGCCGGCGAGCGCGAGACCTCAAACGGCGTGCCTACACGCGTAGAAGTTCGGATAGAGGCATTTTCGGACGCGGGTTCGACTCCCGCCGCCTCCACTACGTGGAGTCGTCGCCTGGCTTCGCCAGGCGGCAGTCTCTCGCTCTGCTCGAGCCCGCGCGGGAGGTTCCTTCCCTCGCTGCTATGGGCATTCGAAGCAATCGCTGATCGCCCCAGTGCCAGCTCCACTAGAATTCACCAGATTACGCGCGACTATGAAAGCGGCGACTCGCCTGCTCATAGGAGCAATCGCATGAATATCGAATGTCCGATATGCTTATCGATATTCCGATATGGGTCAGGTCAAACCGAAGACTTTCCTCGTAAAACGGCAACGTCAAATCGCTGCCACGGTCCGAGGCTTGCGGCAGCAACGAAAGTGGACCCAGGCTGAGCTCGCGAAGCGACTCGGCCTATCTCAGAACCGGCTCAGCGAGATCGAGCGTGGCGCGGGTTCGTTCAGCGCGGAGCAACTGCTGCTCCTGCTCGCCCTGTTCAATGTGCCCGTCTCGGCGTTCACGGACGAAATCGCGGAACCCGACCTCGCTCTTCAAAACGCGCTCGCCCGACTTGGCGCGTCCCATCTGCACGAAGCAGATCACGTGTTACCAAGCGAACAGCTCAGGGAGGTAGGGGACGTCATTCGCGAAGTACTCGTCGGCGGATCTCCACGTCTTCTGACTGGAACTGCGCCGGTGCTCGTCCTCCACGCGCGTTCGGTAAACTTGCGAAAGATTCAAGTCGATCTCCAGCGGCTGGGGTTCGAGAACAGGCTGCCATGGCTGATCGACAACACGCTGCGAGCGCTCGCGCTACTCCGCGAGGACACGCCGCGAAAGCTTGTCCCGGCGATCGCGTCGCTGCAATTGTTCTTGAATCTCAGCGAAAACGCTCGACCAGCATCGGTGACTATCGATGTCCTCGATCCCACGATTCGAACCGAGAAGACTGTCGCGGCCACACGTCGAAGGTCATCCGAGATCTCGCGTCGGTGGGGCGTCGTGACGATGCTGAGCCCCGAAGACTTCGTCGAACCGTTGAAGGTGGCATTTGAATCGACTTGAAGCGTTCTTCAGCGACATCGATCGAGGGTGGCCCGATCAGCCGGAACGCAAGGTCGAGCTCTCACTGATCGGATGCGGCGCGCTCATGTTGCAAGCAGATTACGAGCGCGGCACGAAAGATAGCGACATCTTCGAAACGCTGTCGCTCACTAAGGACATCCAGGCCCAGCTCATTTCCCTGGCCGGCAAGGAGACGCTGCTCCATGCTCGCCACAAGATCTACATCGATGTTGTCGCTAGCGGCATCCCGTTCCTGCCGATGGCCCCACGCTGGAATCCAACCTCATCGCTCAATGCAACACTGAGCAAGCTCGAGTTACGCGTCCTCGACGTGGTCGACGTCGTCGTGAGCAAGCTCAAGCGCTTTAGCGCAAACGACCTCGCTGATATCGACGCAATGATCCAGCGCGGTCTCGTCCCACATGGGCTTCTGCTCGAACGGTTCCGGTCAGCATTCGACGAACTCTCCTTCGACGCTCGTGCGGCCGACCTCCCGCGCTACGTCGAGCACCTGCATCAGGTCGAGCGCGACATGTTCGCCGAGGACGAGACCGAGATCGATCTTTCGAGACTTCGATATTGATCAGGGACCTCCCTGAGACCGCGTCCGCCGAGCGACGCAACACGACGCCGGAGCGCTCGCTCGCAAACTCGAAGTCCCACGAAGCCGGCCAAGACCGGACGCGTCGATGAGTACGGAACCATCTCGACGACATTCGACCCGAAGGCACTCGACGTGATGACTTCGTGGCTGAGGAAGCAAGCCGGCGCGAACTGAGCTCCTCGCGGAGGGTCGTGCGCGCGGAACAGCTCGCGACGGACCGAACTAGGCTGGTGGTGTGCCTGGCTTCGCGATCGCTCGCACACGCAGGCTTCACCTCTGCATCGGCGTCAGCAGGTTTACAAGCCGAGGACAGCTGCCGCGGCCGGCTGGCATCGGTTCGTCAGCAGGGGTGAGCAAGGCCAGCGCGCGGTCGTGGCGCGGTGCCCTAGATTCGCGATGTGAATGGATGCCGTGCGGTCGCTCATGCAACGGTGCTGGCGATCGCCGCGGTCGCGCACGGGCATCCAGGGCTTCCCGAGACGTTGAGCATCGATCTCCGGCATGGTGGCGACACGGAGATCGCCGTGGGGACGAGCTTCGGGTTGTTGTTGTCGAACGATCGCGGCGCCACGTGGTCGTGGATGTGCGAGGCGGCAATCCACTACCAAGGTCGCTACGTACCGACGTACGCGTACCTGCCCAGCGGCACGTTGTTCGCGACCACGCACGACGGCCTCAGCGCGAATCGCGATGGATGCACGTTCGCAACCACGCCGCTGGGAGCCCGTACGGTCTCGACGATCGCGAGCGATCCGTCCGGTGCGCTCTACATCGCGGCGTCGGATTCGAACGACGTCAACCTGTACGTCACCCGCGACGACGCGATGACGTTTCCCGTCATGGCGACGCCCGCGATGCGCAACGACTGGTGGACCACCATCCAGGTTGCGCCATCCGATCCGAGCATCGTGTACCTCGCGGGGTATCGCCTGACCCCACCGACGAAGCAGCTCCTGCTATTCAGGAGCGACGATGGTGGTGCCACCTTCGCGCCCCTCCCCACGACCGCCTTTCCGGTCATGCCCGGCACCGAGCTCACGCTCGGAGGGATCTCGCACGCTGATCCGGATCTCGTGTTCGCGCGTCTGTCTCGCGATGACGGCGATGTCGAGCACACGGTGTTTCGCAGTAGCGATGGCGGCATGACCTGGACCCAGGTGTTGACCAATCGGGGCAAGCTCGCGTTCCTGGTACGCCGCAATGGTGATCTGGTTGCCGGCTCGCGCCTGACGGGCGCCTGGATCTCCCACGACAACGGCGAGACGTGGCTGGATTTGCCAAACGCTCCTCATATCAGCTGCCTGACCGAAACCTCGCTCGACGAGGTCTGGGCGTGCACATCGAACTATGGGTGGATGGGCGTCCCGTCCGACGGTGCCGGCGTCATGAGGTCGAAAGATCTCGACGCGTGGACTCCGGTGCTCCGATTCCAGGACATCGCTGGCCCGGTAGATTGCGCGATCGGCAGCGAAGCGCATGCCTGCCGCGCGCAGTGGTGCGATGTGAAGCAGCAGGCGGGCATCACCTCGGAGGTGATCGACTGCTCGTTGCCCGATGCCGGCATCGCGATGGCTCCTGATACGCCGCCGGCCGGCTGTTGCAGCACGACTGGCTCACGCCCCGAGTCCTCGATCCTGCTCGGTGGTGGTGTCGCGTGGCTGATCGCGAGGCGTCGCCGGGGCTGCGTCACATGACGCAGCACAAGACGTGTGTCGTGGTCCGCCCCTCAGAAGCTCGTGCGGTAGCTGACCGCGGCGGGCACCGAGGCGCCTGGCGGAGGCGCTTCCTCGGTGAGCGATGAGCGACCGTACATCATCATGCCAACACCGAGCCCCGTTCCGGCGACTCCACCGATCATCATCGGTATCTCCCAGCCACGGCGCACCTCCTCACCATCCGCATCGAAATCGGGCATGAAGTAATAGACCGCACCCAAGGCGACGGCAGCGAGGCCGAAGCTGGCGATGACGTACCCGCCGTAGCGAAGCGAGAGCGACCCCGGATCGGCGACGAGATAGGTGTCTCCAGAGGCGACCTGGAGTTGCCGCACGAGCGGGGTGTGTCCCTCGCCGGAGATCATCAGCTCGTGAAACCCGGGCTCGAGGTTGAACTCGCACGGCGCCATGCAGATGGGTTTCCAGGAGATCCCGACAGCGGTGTACCCGCCCGAGCTCGCCATCATCCGATCGGTGACCCGCGAGACCAGCACGTTCCCGTCGGTCGCTCGAATGTGAACCGTGGCGCCCCGGGGGGAGCTTGGCGACGGTGGGAACCCGCCCGCGGGTGATGGCGGCTCCGCATGGGCGAGCGGGACCGGCTCGTCTGCAACGGCGGGGCTCGAAATCAGGCTCGACGTGCACAACATCGAGAGGCACGTGAATATGGACAGGCGATGACCAGGCATGAACGCTCCAGGACCGAGGGATTCACGTCCTCAACGACCTGAGGTTGACCAGGTCGCACGGAATCGCATTCGCCGGACCAGCGACTGCGTATGTGCTTCAGCTCCACATCGAGTCGGCATTGGTTGCAGCCGCGTCCTCCCGTAAGATGGTCGTTCGTGGCGGCGAGCATGATCCATCCCGGGCTTCGCGATCGCGCTGTGTCGATCGGGGTGTTCGACAGCGACGGCGGTGAGAACCACGTCTTACCGGGCGCGAATGCCGTGCTCGGCCTGCAGCTGAGCGGGCACGTCCGCGCGGGCGAGCGGCGACTGTCCCGGATCGGCGTAACCGGGATCCAGCAGACGCTCCGAACGTACGAGTACGCGCCGGTCACGCGCTCGGTCTTGGTACGGCTTGCACCGCAGGGCTCCACGTGTTTTGGCGTCCCCGCCTGGGAGCTGGCGAGCCGCAACGTCGGGTTGGACGAGCTCGTTAAACCGGCGCACACGCGCGAGGTGATGGCGCGGATCGAACATGCGGCGGAGCCGGCGGACGCCATCGCGGTGGTCGAGCAGCTGCTGCTGTCGATGCCGTTTGCCGTCGATCCCGTCGTCGAGCGCGCGCTCGTGCTGCTCGACCGCGCCGGCGATGAGGACAAGCACGTCGCACGCGTCGCACGGACGCTCGGGCTCAGCGAACGCCAGCTGGAACGGCGATTCCGTGATCGCGTCGGCATGTCACCGAAACGGTTCGTCAGCCTGCGGCGGTTCGAGCGCGCCGTCGAGCTCGCCATCAGCTCTCGGTCGCTGACACGCGCCGCGGTCGAGGCGGGCTATTACGACCAGCCGCACTTCAATCGTGAGTTTCGGCGGTTCACGGGCATGACACCGAGCGCGTGGTTGCGGATGTCGGATCCGTACAAGTAACCCACGCACAGCGCTCGCATGCTGGGGTCATGACGAACCAGCCAGATCTGTTCACGAACGTTCACAAGGGTATTCGGTCGGCGTTGTTCGAAACGTGCATCGCGCTCGGCCGAGCGCCCGACGATGAGGTACCAGCGGCCATCCGCGCACAGCTTCGCGATGTGCTGCACTTCATCCGCCACCACGGCGAGAACGAAGACGTATTGTTGTTGCCAATGCTCGCCACATCCGCGCCGGCAGCTCACGCACGGATGCGTGAGGCCCACGCCGCGATCGAGGCATTGATGCGCACGCTCGACCGTCACGTGGACCGCGGCAGCGCCACCGAGCTGTATCACCGCACCTGCGAGCTCACGGCGCGCTACCTCGACCACCTGAACGAAGAGGAGCTCGAGCTCGAGCCGCAGATTCGCGCTGCGCTTTCCGCCGACCAGCTGGAACAGGTCGGGCGCGGATCACTGGCGCGCACGTCACCCGCCGATGCGCGCGTCATGCTCGCGTGGATGCTGCCCGCGATGCAGCCGGCCGACGCCAGCGCCTTGATGGCTCGGCTTCCCGCCGAGCTGCAGCGCGAGCTACGCCCGCTGATCGCTGTGGCAGGTTCGGGCGTTCGCTCATAGCGGTTGATGCTAGCTGTCGTCGCGTGCGGCGATCTTACCTGGATTTCGTGCTTGCACTCGCGTCCCCCTGCCCCGCGCGGTCGCTCGCATGTGCTGGCCATCGCGGATTGTCCGCTCCTCGGACACGCAACGGATCGTCGACGACAACCGGGCGAGCGCATGGCTACGCCACGATTTGCGCGTATAGTCGCCGCATGCCCGTCGAGCTTCCCCAGCGCCATGTTGCCGCGCTCCATGACGTTGCCGTGCGCTTGATCGACAAGCGCAAGCCAGGAACCGACCTCAAGCCGCTCGCGCGCGACTTGCTGCGCGGGTTCTTCGATGTCTGCATGCTCGCCGGCCTCGACCGCGTGCTCATCGAGCTCGAGCAAGCGTTTCCGCCGCTCGACTTCTCGAACCTCTCGGACCGCTCCGCCATCGAAGATCACGAGGGCCTGTTCACCGCGCTGGTCACTCGCCTCGGCGCGATCAACCTCGACGGCGGTGGGCCGCTCAACGTCAAGCCAAGACAGCTCGCCGAGTGCGTGGTTGCTGCCCTCGGGCTGACCTTGGTCGAGGAACCGGACCAGACGATCACACTGGCCGATGACGTGAGGACGGAGGTTGTCGCTGCGATCGCCAGCGTCATCGACGCGGAGCTCGCGATTCCGAAGATCCGCGAGACGATCATCACCGAGGCGCGGACGCGTTGTGACGACAGCTTGCACGCCGCGTTCGACAAGGTCGCCGCGCAGCTCGATGACCGCGGGTTTCAGCTGATCAAGCAGCCAAAGATCTCGATCGACGCCATGCAGAAGATCCAGCGGTCGTTATCCGACGCGCGAACTGCGATCATCGCACGCGTCGTGGGCAGCGCGATCGATCGCGCCAGCGCCGTGCTCGCGCGTGCAGATACCGAGGTGGCAGCGAGGATCGATCGTCCGGTCACGCTGCGCGCCACCGTGCGCGAGGTCGCGATCAGGCGAGCTACCGATAGTCGCGTTGCCAAAACGCCGACGGGCCTGAATCATTCGGTATTCGAGAGCTTGAGCCAGCTCGCGCGGATCGAGTGGCGCGCGCCGGAGCGCCCGGTGCTGCCCTACGCGGCGAGCCGCACGTTCAGCGTCGGCGACCTGATCGATCATCCAAAGTTCGGTCGCGGCTCCGTGGTCGCCGCACTGGCCCAGCGCATCGACGTCGAGTTTGCCGATGGCAAGCACACGCTGGTCCACGTCCCAGCGCGACGATAGAACCAGTTCGAAGGCTCGTCGGCAACGTCGCGGACCTTCTGATCGCGGTTCGGAATCGCCGGGCCGCATTGGTGGCGTCGACGAGATCAGACCAGCTCACCGGGGACCATCGCGACGTCAAACGGCTGACGACGTGGCCATGCGGCGACGAGCCAGCAGGCACGCGAGTGGGAACAGCATAGCGACCGCGAGCGGCCACCGTGGTGCCGGCGAAGCTGGCGGGTCTGTCGCAAAGTCAGGTCCGTGCTGAAATACAAGCTGTGTGCTGCGGTCCGGATAGATCGCGATGACCCGCATCGAGTCGGCGTCCGGATCGTTGCCGATATCCAGGCCGCATTGCCACGACGGGGGATAACGACTCACCGTGACCCGACCTGGCCGTTCGATCCGGAACAAGGCAGCGTTGGATCCCAGGGTCAGGCAATCGACCCCGCCGGTTTCTTCCACGACGAAATGGGTGGAGGGCTTGAATGTTGCGCTCACGAGGTAGACGTCAGGCGGATCACGCTCGTCGGCACGCGCAAACACGATGCCGTCATTCACGTTCAGATCGATGCGGAGGAGCGGGCTCTCTCCCCACGCGGAGTCACTCGACGGCACCTCCACGATCCTCACGATCGCGACGGTGGTCCCGTCGGGTCGCGTGACGATGGGCATCGGGCTTCCGGCCTCGGTGCCTGGGTGAAAGTAGATCGACGGATCGGGCGGCAACTCGAAGATTCGCTGAATGTGACGCGAGCCTATCCAGTTCTCCGCCAGCACGGTTCCACCACTCGTGATGTAGGAACGATCAATCATCGGACACGCCTCGGCGTGCGGACCTGATACGACCGCGATCACCGCGCCGCAGAGGAGCTGAATTCGCAGCATCACGTCGAGAGACACCGCGGCGCGCTGGCGGTTTCTGAATTTCA
The DNA here is from genome assembly GCA_050187075.1 of Kofleriaceae bacterium. Lineage (GTDB taxonomy): Bacteria > Myxococcota_A > Polyangia > Haliangiales > Haliangiaceae > JABFXX01. Next base: position 86,005 of record JBFWXW010000025.1, read on the forward strand.
GACCCCATGACGCCCTCGTGCGAGGTCGCGCCATGCCGCTAGTCTCGTGCGCCTACGGTTGGAGCTCGCTGAGGATCTCCACGTACCCATGGGTCCCGTTGACACGGATCCGCTGGCCATCGCGGATCCGCTGGGTCGCATGCTCGACGCCGACGACCGCGGGCAAGCCGTACTCGCGCGCGATCACCGCGCCGTGGGTCATCAGGCCACCGACCTCGGTCACCAGGCCCTTGACCGCGACGAACAGAGGCGTCCAGCTCGGATCCGTGAACGCGGTGACGAGGATGTCACCGGGCTCGAGCGTTGCGTCGGCGAGGTCGAGAATGACCCGCGCTCGCCCTTCGACCGTCCCCGCAGACACCGCGAGCCCGACGAGCGCACCGTCGGGGAAGTCATCGCGGTGATACGCGCCCGTGAGGATCTCGCCCTCGGACGTCAGCACCCGCGGGGGGGTGAGCCCCGCGTACCACCGGAACGCTTCCTTGCGCTGGCGGATGAGCTGATCGTCCACGCGGTGGGAGCGCACGACCTCCTGGAGCTCCTGGAACCGCAGGTAGAAGATGTCTTCCTTCTCGCGAATGACGCCGGCGTTTACGAGGCGCTCGGCCTCTCCCAGCAACGCCTGCTTGTAAACGAAGCAACGGCTGACCATGCCGTACTTGGGATACTCGCGGTACCCGGCGAACGTCCTGAGCCGGTCGATCATCTGCTTGGTGTCGCGAGCCTTGTGCTCTCCACCCGGCAACGCGCGC
>JBFWXW010000026.1:0-81784 GCA_050187075.1 Kofleriaceae bacterium
TGCACGACCTCCGCGGTTTGCCCGACCAGTCGCGCGACGCTCAGCTCGTCGAGCGGACGCGGCGCCTCGATGATCACCCGAAGGGTGATGTTCTGAGAACTGGTAGCATGGGCATCGTGCGGGCTGCGGGGATCTCCGGCCGTGACCACGCCATATCCTAACGTAGGTCATCACCGAACGGCGTCGTTGCGGGCTCGATACGCGCTGTGACGCGAATCCCCAATGAGTTTGCGCCGGTCGCTCACGGTGAGGACGCTGCCACCGTAGCGGCGCGGTGATGACGTACCATGCGCTCCGCAGTGGTCGATGATTCGCGCCGGGTCGTGGAGCGCCTGGTCGCAGCGCGCGCGCTCGCAACGCTGGGTCGCGCCGTGATCAGCGCGACGGCGATGTGGGAGCTCTACGCGCGCACCAGCAGCACGCTCGTGCTCGGCTCGCTCGGGCTCGTGCAGGTCATCCCGGTGATCGCGTTGTTCGTGCCCGCGGGCCGGCTCGTCGATCGCGTGGACCGCCGGCTGCTCACGACCGCAGCATCTGCATGTGCGGGAACGATCGGCATCGGGCTCGCGATGAGCTCTGCGCTCGACGCACCCGTGCCCGTGTACCTCGTTCTCTTGCTCGCGCAGGGCGGTGTCACGTCGGTGAATTCCCCGGCGAGCGCGACGCTGATCCCGCTGATCGTGCCGCGCGACCAGCTGATCCGGACCAACCGGCTCAACTCGAGCCTCAGCGAGCTATCGTGGATCGTCGGACCGGCCGTCGCAGGCCTCGCGCTCAAGTGGATCGCGCCCGGCTGGATCTACGCCGCCGTCGCGGTCTTCGCATGTGCGTCGGCACTGCTGTATCGCTCGCTACCCGCGCCGCGCGCGATCGACGACCGCGCTGCCGGTAATCGCGAGGATTGGCGCGTTGGTCTTCGCTACATCTTCGGCTCGAAGCTGCTGCTCCCGGCGCTGACGCTCGACATGTTCGCGGTGCTGTTCGCTGGTACCACCGCGCTGCTACCGGCGATCGCCCTCGACGTCCTTCATACCGATTCGCTCGGGTTCGGGATCCTGCGCGCAGCGCAGTCTGCAGGCGCGGTGGCGATGGCGCTGCTCGGGGGACGAATACCGCCGTGGCGCCATCCGGGGCGGGTGCTGTTGATCGTGGTCGCGCTGTTCGGTGCGGCGACGATCGGCGTCGGGCTCTCGCGTTCACTGCCGCTCACGGTCGTCGTGTTGTTCGCGTGCGGCGTGCTCGACAACATCAGCGTCGTGATCCGGTTGACGCTGGAGCAGATGGTCGTGCCCGACGCGATCCGCGGACGCGTCAGCGCCGTGCATTTCGTGTTCATCGGCATGTCGAACGAGCTCGGCGCCGCGGAATCAGGGCTCGCTGCTCGGCTCGTTGGAATCGCTCCGGCCGTCGTGATCGGCGGTGCGATCGCGATGATCGTCGTCGGATTCGTTGCGGTGCGCTGGCCCGAGCTCGCTCGGATGCCCCCGTTGGCCGAGCTGGAACCGTAGTTCTTCGGTTAGCGTTCCGTTATTCGTATTTTTTTATGCTGATTCTATAATCGTGAATTCGCGTGAGGCGACGGTGAGTTAGGTTGACCGATCACCTGAGTGAGATTCACTACCACATTGATCAGTAACGTTCATTTTGTAATTTTGTGGTCATGTCGAAACTCATCCAGCAGCTAAGAACCGAGCACCAAGTCCTCGTGGCCCGTCTAGACGAGGTGCGAAACAGCATCGACCCCAAGACCGGCAAGCTTCCGCTCGAGAAGGCGGTGTTCGCCCTCACGATGGTGAAGAAGTCGCTGCTCGCACATCTCGGGAAAGAGGATGAAGAGCTGTACCCCTTGCTTCGCCACGCCGCCAGCAAGGATCCGGCCGTCCACGATCTGCTGAAGCGATTCGGTGATGAAATGCAGCAGATCTCCGCAGCCGCGCTCTCGTTCTTCGAGAAGTACGACAACCGCGGATTGTTCAGCCAGGCGTTCCCATCGGACCTCGAGGGCCTCTACAAGGTGCTCGCGGCGCGGATCCAAGCCGAAGAGAGCGAGCTGTATCCCGCGTACGAGCGCGCCTACGTCATGTACGGCGACTTCGTGCCGCCGCCCGCTCCCGTCGAGGACACATCGAAGAGCCCGGCTGCGCGCTCCGCCAGCGTGCTTGCGTGGGTGTGGGTCGCGGCCGCCGCGGCCACGATGATCGCGTTCGTCAAGTTCGTCGCGTAATCACGATCCTCGTTTCGGCATGCGCCCTCGGTCGTGTGGCTGCCAGTTGCTGGGCAGCGATTGCGTTGCGAGGGCGACCACTCAATGAATGCGGGCCATGATCGGATGGTCCGCGAGGATCTTGGTTTCGGCAGTCGCGAGCTCGCGTGCGCGTGCCTGCCAGGTTGCGGGGCTGGTGTCGCGTGCGAGCGCCAGGAAGGTGTCGCGATGGCGCACCTCTGCGGTCGCGAGACCCTCGTAGAGCGTGCGTGCTTCGCGATCCACGAGCGCTGCGGCAAGCAGCCCGAGCCGCTCGGCCGACCGACCCTCGATCACGGCGAACACCAGCAGTCGATCGAGGAGCCGTTCAGGCTCGGTGCGGCGGATCAGCGCGCGCAGCTTTGCGGCGTATTCATCTCCGAAGTCGTAGCTCGCCGGTTGTCCTCGGCGAGACATCAGCCGCGTGACCTGCACGACGTGGCGCGTCTCATCGTGAGCGAGTCGCGCCATCGCAAGCACGAGGTCGGCGCGGTCGGGGTAGCTGCGAATCAGCGACAGCGCCGACTGTGCCGCCTTGCGCTCGCAGTGCAGGTGATCGGCGTGAACGGCGTCGAGATCCGACATCGCGACTTCGATCCACCGCGGATCGGACGGGACGAGCGGCAAGGACGCCCCCAGGTCGGGCACGCGTGCGGGCTCGATATCCATGTCCATCGCGAACGATGTTACATTTTTTGCCGGCGTGAAGAAGGAAGAGCGTTTCGCTACCGAGTGTCTCGAGGGTCTGCAACGCGCACGAACACTGCGAAGCCAGATCGTCTCGACGAGCGCGCGCACGATCGATGATGCGCTGACGCGGTACAACGAGCTGCTCACCGCGGCCAGCGCGAGCAACGGGCTCGCCGGGTTGATGTCGGAGGTCCATCCCGACGAGACGATCCGGGACGCCGCCCGTGAGTGCGAGCAAGAAGTCGCACGGTTCTACTCGGACCTCGCGCTCGATCGCGAGATCTACGATGTCCTGGTCGCGATCGACGTCAGCGCTGCGGATCCCGAGACCCGACGGTTCGTCGCACACACGCTGCGCGACTATCGCCGCGCCGGTGTCGACCAGCCGCCCGAGGTGCGCGACCGGCTCAAGCAGATCGACGAAGCGCTGACCAAGCTCGGCCAGCAGTTCTCGAAGAACATCTCGGAGGACGTGCGCGCGATCGAGATCACCGATCCGAACCGGCTCGGCGGGCTACCGGCCGATTTCATCGCTGCGCATCCGCCCGATGCCAACGGCACGATCCGGATCACCACGGATTATCCCGACTACAACCCGTTCATGACCTACGCCGACGACGACGAGCTTCGCAAACAGCTCTACGTCGTGTTCCGCAGCCGCGGTGACCAGAGCAACGAGGCGCTGCTCGGCGAGATCCTCACGCTGCGCGCCGAGAAGGCATCGCTGCTCGGCTACCCCAACTGGGCCGACTACGTGACGGCGGACAAGATGATCGGCAGCGGGACGCGCGCGTCCGAGTTCATCGAGAAGGTGTGGAAGCTGGCGTCGCCCCGGGCCGATCAGGATTACCGCGAGCTGCTGCGCCAGCTGCAGACGATCGATCCGAAGGCGACCGAGGTCGCCGACTGGCAAAAGGTGTGGCTCGAGCACCTGGTCAAGAAGCAGCGCTACGACGTCGATGCGAGCGTCGTGCGCCAGTACTTCTCGTACGAGCGGGTGCTTGCGGGTCTGCTCCAGATCACGTCGGAGATCTTCGACCTCGAGTACCGTCCGGTCACCAACGTGACGACGTGGCACGCGAGCGTGCGCGTCTACGATGTGGTTCGCGCCGGGCAGCAGCTCGGGCGGATCTACCTCGACATGCACCCGCGCGACGGCAAGTACAAACACGCCGCGCAGTTCCCGCTCAAGGATGGCGTCGCGGGCGTCCAGCTTCCCGAGGGCGTGCTGGTCTGTAATTTCCCCGATCCGGTGGCGAGCGGCGGCGAGGCGCTGCTCGAGCATGATGACGTGGTGACGATGTTCCACGAGCTCGGCCACCTGATGCACCACGTGCTGGGCGGCCATCAGCGATGGATCACGCAGAGTGGCGTGGCGACCGAGTGGGACTTCGTCGAAGCGCCATCGCAGATGTTCGAGGAGTGGGCGTGGAGCTACGACACGCTCGCGCGATTTGCGCGCCACCACGCGACCGGCGAGGTCATCCCCCGCGAGCTCGTCGACAAGATGCGCACCGCCGACAAGTTCGGGCTCGGCACCGCGACGGTTCAGCAGATCTTCTATGCCGCGATCTCGCTCGGCTTTCACCGCAGCGATCCGCGTACGCTCGATCAGCTTGCCGAGGTCCAGCGGCTGCAGAAGCGCTACACGCCGTTTGCGTACGTACCAGGGACGCGGTTTCACGCGTCGTTCGGTCATCTCGTCGGCTACTCGGCGATGTACTACACGTATCAGTGGTCGCTGGTGATCGCGAAGGACCTGCTGACCCCGTTCGAGGCGCGCGGTCTGATGGCGACGGACGTCACCTTCGCGTATCGCGACAACGTGCTCGTTCCCGGCGGCAGCCGTGACGCTGCCGAGCTGGTCCGCGACTTCCTGGGGCGGGACTACGATTTCGCAGCCTACGAGCGGTTTCTCGTCGCTCCGTGACGAGCTCGCGCCGATGCTCCGCCAATTGTCACCAACTCACGACAACTTCGGTGGAGCAGCGACGATGCGGTGGCAGTAGTTTGCTTCCGCCCGATCTCCGGATGCCTTACAAAAGGTGCACAGCAATCCAACGGAGATATTTCGATGAACAAGCTCGTACTCGGATTCGTCACTGCTCTCGCGCTCATGTCGTTCGGCTGCAAGAAGAAGGGCGGCGCCAGCAGCGACGAGGCGCTCAAGAAGGCGAACGACTACAAGGCCGAGATCTGCGCCTGCAAGGACGTCGCATGCGCGACCGCAGCCCAGACGAAGTACGCCGAGTCGATGAAGGGAACGGCGACCGACAAGGACGCGAAGCCCGATCCAGACCTTCAGGCGAAGATGGCTCCGATTCTCACCGCTGCTGGTCAGTGCATGACGGATCTGCAGACGGCCGGCGCCGGTTCGGCGGCCGCTGGCTCGGCGGATGGCTCGGCGGCTGATTCGGCCGACGGCTCGGCGGCGGCTGGTTCGGCGGACCCGGCTGCGGGCTCGGCGGCTGGTTCGGCGGACCCGGCTGCGGGCTCGGCGGCTGGTTCGGCTGCGAAGTAATCGGTCTCGCAACCGCTCCCAAAAGGCTCGCGCGATGCGCGGGCCTTTTTTGTGGCCAAATTCCGTGCAGCACGAAACTGAACTACAACCAGGGAAACCCTCTCTCGAAAGATTGCCGATGACCCTCAGGATCGCGATCGGTTTGGCGCTCTCGCTCGCCGGCGCTGGCTGCAAGAACAACGACCCCGGTGCTGACGTCGTGAAGACGTTCACCGAGCTGCGCGATCGCGTGTGCCAGTGCACCGATCAGGCGTGCATCGACAAGGTCACCAAGGAGAGCGTCGGAGACGCGCTTAAGAATCCCGGTCCGAGCGGCGCCAAGCTCGACGAGGCGACGCGCAACAAGCTCGATCAGCTCACCGCGGAGACCACCACGTGCATGACGAAGTTCGCCACGCCAGCGCCCGCACCGGCGCCCACGCCAGCGGCGAACGACCATGACGCAGAGGCCGCCGCCGGTGATCTCCCGGCTGAATGCGCCGCCTGGAAGGCCGCGGTCGACAAGCTGGCCGGCTGCGACAAGCTTCCGGCACAAGACCGCGCGAACATGAAGAAGACGTTCGACAACGCGGCGGCCAAGTGGGCCACGATGACGACGCCCGAGCAGAAGGCGACGATCGCCAGCGAATGCAAGGCGGCGTCCGAGATCACGACGAGCGCGACGAAGGTGTGTCAGTAGGTCCTAGCGCGATCGCGGATCACACACGCGTCAGATCGCGCGTGATGTTCTTCTGGTGCGCTTCGAGGGTACCGCCGCCGATCTCGTTGAGCTTGGCGTCGCGCAGGAACTGCTCGACGCGGTACTCGGTGCAGTACCCGTAGCCGCCGAGCACCTGGACGGCGGCGTCGGCGACCTCCTTCGCAGCGGTCGCGGCGAATAGCTTGGCCGCGTCGGTTTCGAGTCGAGCTCGCTTGCCCGGCCCGACGCCGGCCGCGACGTTGTAGATCAACGCGCGCATCGCTTCGACCTTGGCGTAGCTCTCTGCGATGTGGCGCTGGATCTGACCGTGCTCGGCGAGTGGCTTGCCGAAGCTCGAGCGGTCCATCGCATGGCGAACCATCACGTCGAGGCAGCGGCGCGCGATCCCGAGGCTGATCGATGCCAGCCCGATGCGCTCGATCTCCAGGTTGCGCATCATGTTGGTGAGCCCTCCGCCCTCGATGCCGAGCACGTTGTCCTCGGGCACGCGGCAGCTGTCGAGCATCAGCTCGGACATCGTCGACGATCTCATGCCGAGCTTGTGGATCTTGGGTCCGTTGGCGAACCCGGCGAAGCTGCGCTCGACAACGAACGTCGTGATCCGGTCGTTCACCTTGGCGTAGACGATGAAGACGTGCGCATCGGGGCCGTTGGTGATGAACATCTTCCGGCCCTGCAGCACGTAGCTCGCGCCGTCCTTGCGCGCGGTCGTCTGCATCGCCATCACGTCGGTGCCGGCGGACGGCTCGGTCATCGCCATCGCACCGATGGTCTCGCCGCTCAACGTGCCCGGTAAGTACCGCGTGCGCTGTGCGGTGGAGCCCGACCAGTACAGGTTGTTCACGAACAACAGCGTGTGAGCGAGGTAGCCCAGTGCGAAGCCGGGGTCGCTGTAGGCCAGCTCTTCATGAACGATGCACGAAGCGGTGGCATCCATGCCGGCGCCGCCGTCGGATTCGGGAATCGTGATGCCGATCAGCCCGAGCTGGCCGATCTCGCGCAGCAGCCCGGTGTTGAACGACTGACTCTCGTCGTGCGCCATCGCCTGCGGTTCGACGCGGCTGGCGGCGAACTGCCGGACCGTGTTGCGGAGCAGCTCGTGCTCGTCGGTTGGCGATGTAGTATTCACCGGGGCGACCACGGACAACTTACCTCGATCGGTGAGCTTGCCCCACCATGGCACGGCAGATCCTTTGGTTGCCAGACGTGATCGCGCACGTTTGGAGGGTACATTTGGCCTGTGCCCGGGACCGACGACTCTGACGACGTCACGGCCGACGTCGTGCGACGATCCGGCATTCGCCAGTGGGCCAACGGCCAGCCGGTGGTCTTGTTCGCGAATCCTACCGCGGCGAGCGGCAAGGCCGCCGACTGGATCCGGCACACGCGTGCGCTGCTGGATCGCGCCAACATCCCGCATCGGTTCGTCGCGACCGAGCCCGATGGCCGCACCGTGAACCTGGTGCGCGATGTCATCGACGGTGATGGCGTGCGCGCGGTGATCTACATGGGCGGCGACGGAACATTCGCCGAGGTCGCGAAGGGAATCTTCGCGTCGCAGTACCCGGGTCAGGTGGTGATGGGGATGCTCCCGACCGGCACCGCGAACGATCAGGGCAAGTCGTTCGGCCTCGAGGCGGGGCCGGGCTCGCTCGAACGCAACATCTCCGTGATCGCGGCAGGTGAGGTGTTTGGCTGCGACGTCGGCCGGCTGACGATCGAGCGCGGCGGCAAGACGATCCACCGCGATCTGTTCTTCGATTCGTTCAGCATCGGCCTGGGCGCAGCGAGCCTCGAGACTCGCAATCGCGATCGCGAGCGCGTCGGGCGGATCCCGGGGCTCGGCGCGATCTATCGCGATCAGCTGGTCTATGCCGGCGCCGTGTTGCAGCGATTCGTCGAGAGCTATGTGGTGGACATCAAGTTCGATCTGGAGGCCGAGATCGACGGCACCCCGCGGGTGTTCGAGCACCTACTCGACGTGATCATCAAGAACACCAAGGTGTTCGGGGGCGAGTGGGTCCTCGACCCCAGCACCGAGTCCGATGATGGCAAGTTCGAGCTCGTCCCGATCGCGGGTCGTCGTGACTTCGGCGTGAAGTTGCTCGGCAGCCTGCGCCACAGCCCGATCGGCGTCGAGGAGCTCAGCATGCTCGGTTACGAGCACGCACCGGCGGTCGCAGGCTCGGCGTTCGTGCTGCGGGTGCGCAGCCCGACCTTGCCCGCGGTGCAGGCGGATGGTGAGGAGCTGCCCGCAGGCGATTGCTACCGCATCGACGTGGTCGCTCGCGCGTTGCGGCTGATCGTCCCGCGCGAGCATGTCGATCCGTCGATTGCGTGAGCTCGGCTTGGGCTAGAGTCGCGGTCGTGCGAGCCCTGCTGCTGATCGTGATCGCGAGTTGCAGTGGTGGGTCGTCGCCGCACCCGGCACCGCCGGTGCCCACCGAACAGCGGATCCCTCGATGTTCCGACGCGGCGGCCGGGATCGAGCGCGCGACCCGATCGGTCCGCGACCCGGAGCAGTCGGTGCTCGCGGAAATGCAAGGCCGTTGCACCCAGGATCACTGGTCAACCGAGGCGATTGACTGCTTCAGCAAGATGACCGCCGAGGACCTGGGCGCCTGCGCAGAACGGCTCGATCCGAGGGCACGGAACGCCATGTTCGGGATCCTCGACGGTACCGGGCACGACCGCGCCGGGCTGATCGTCATGGTGGCGCGACTATCCACCCTGCGCGTGGGAATCCCCGAGTGCGATCAATTCGTTGCCGCGGTTTCGCGCGCGATGTCGTGTGAGGGGCTGGAGCTCGAGACGCGGCTTCAGTTAGGTGCAGAAACCGCCGACTTCTGGTCGCTACCGACGAGCGGGTTGCCGGCCGACGCCGCACGCAAGATGGCCGCCGCGTGCAGCAAATCACTGCAGTCGTTGCAGCAGCAGGCGAGCGACGCCGGTTGCATGCTCTAGCCGTTTGGACCATTCTGCGCTCATCTACTTGGAGGTCCGTCATGGCTGACGTTTTTATCTACGATGTGGTCCGCACCCCCCGCGGGCGCGGCAAGGCTGGCAAGGGCGGTCTGTCGAACGTTCACCCGCAGGAGCTGGTGGCGCAGACGCTCAATCACATGGCCGATCGCCTCAAGCTGGACAAGTCGACGATCGAGGACGTCGCGCTCGGCTGCGTGTCCCAGGTGCAAGAGCAAGCCGCCTGCATCGCGCGCACGGCGCTGATCGCCGCGAGCTGGCCCGATGATGTCACCGGCGTGACGATCAACCGCTATTGCGGTTCGGGTCTCGAGGCGGTCAACACGATCGCGGCGAAGATCGCCGCCGGCTTCATCGACGGTGGTATCGGTGGCGGCGTCGAGTCGAAGTCCCGCGTGCCGATGGGCTCCGATGGCGGTGGCGTCGATGGCAACAACATGAAGCTGCGCAAGCGGCTGTTCATGGTGCCGCAGGGGATCTCTGGCGACCTGATCGCCACCAAGTATGGGTTCTCGCGCGGCGACGTCGACAAGTTCGCGCTGTCGAGCCAGCAGAAGTGCGCGCGCGCGATCGAGAACAAGTACTTCGACAAGAGCCTGTTCGCGGTCAAGAACGACGACGGATCGGTCGCGCTCGCCCGCGACGAGCATCCGCGCGCTGACACCACGATCGAAGGCCTATCGGCGCTCGCGCCGTCGTTCGAGAAGATGGGCGCGATGACGGTGAACGCCGAGGGCGACACGCTCGATGGCCTGGCGCTCAAGAAGTATCCCGAGCTCAAGAAGATCGAGCACGTTCACACGGCGGGGAACTCGTCGGGCATCGTCGACGGCGCCGCGGCCGTGCTGATGGGCTCGGCGGAGTGGGGTAAGAAGGCCGGCCTCAAGCCGCGCGCGAAGCTCCGCACGATGGCGACGGCGGGCGCCGAGCCGCTGATCATGTTGACCGCGCCGGCACCGGCATCGTCGCGTGCGCTCAAGCGCGCGGGCATGAAGGTCAGCGACATCGACCTGTGGGAGATCAACGAAGCGTTCGCGGTGGTCCCGCTGCAGACCGCGCAGGCGCTGAACATCGACCTCGCTCGGATCAACGTCAACGGCGGCGCGATCGCGCTCGGTCACCCACTCGGTGCCACCGGAGCGATCCTGCTCGGCACGGCCGTCGACGAGCTCGAGCGCGCCAACAAGTCCACCGCGCTGATCACGCTGTGCATCGGCGGCGGCATGGGGATCGCGACGATCATCGAGCGCGTCTGAGTCACCGGACCATCTCGTGTAGATTTGCTGCTCGTTGCGGTCACGTGCAGTAGCTCTGTTCGCGCTCGTCGGGTGTAGCTCCTCGGAGCGATCACCGGCGCCGCCACCGCCGGCGTGGGTGTATCCACCGCCGCTGGTGATGCCGTGGCGAGGGCCCGTCGCGGGCACCATCGGGCGCAGCCAGCCGCCACAACATGGTGAGCTGGCAGGGATCACCGGCGACGTCGGTGGCCCGCTTCGCTCGCCGACCCCATGGGCTGTGCCCGGCGACGGTCCTGCGCGTGCGGTGATCGACGGCTTCGACGACGCGCAGTCCGTCGTGGAGCTGATCGACGTCGACGCCGGAGCCGTGTTGTGGCGCGACCCGACGACCTGCAAGGGCCGGGTCGTTGGGGTCACGTCGAAGACGATCGTGTGTGCCGACGCTGGAGGCGTGCGCGGGCTCGGCCTCGACGGCAAGCCGGCATGGAGCAGCGCTGCATCGGTCATCGCGATCACCGAGGATCGCGTGGTCGCACGCGGTGCCGATGGTGCGCTCGTGCTCGACGCGAACACCGGCGCCGAGCGGACGCGGGTGATGTTACCGGCCGAGATCGGGATCGAGGGCGTGGTCGCGAGCTGCGGCGATGGCCGCGAGCTGTTCACCGTCAGCGAGACTGGCAGTCTGGCGCGCATCGCCGACGTGGCCGGCAAACCGGCCGTGACGTGGACCGTGCCAACCAACGAGGTCGCCTCGATCGAGGCATGCACGGGCGCGGCGGTGCTGGCGCTGATCGCCAGATCCGATCGATTCGACCTGATCGCGATCGATCGCGCGACCGGAGCGACGCTCGGTACGGTCGCCGACGTGCGCGGATACTGGCCGGCGCGCGATGGCTCGGATCGGATCGAGGTCGCGACCGTGGCAGGCGTCGCGAGCTGGTCGCGCGATCTTGTCAGCCCCGGTGTGGCCACCGGATTGCCCCCGGTTGGCGAGCTGTTGTCGTCGCGCGGCGATCGGCGACTGGTGCGGAGCAGCCCGCTCACGGCGGTGTTGCTCGATCGAAACGGCGTGCGCGCGTATCTCGCGTTCGGCGCGCGCGGCGCCGTGCTCGGTGACGCGGCGATCCTCGGCGCCACGAGCTCGGGAGCCCAAACCGTTCACCGCCTCGGACTGCCCGGCCGGTATCCGCGTGTGCTGCGGCTGCCATCGCGGCGCGCCGGCGTGGCAGTGCCCGCGGAGCTGCGCGATCTGCCACCTGTCACCGCGATCGACGATGCGGCGGTGATCCCGAGCAACGACGCGCACGCATCGTCGGTGACCGCCGTGGCCATCGATCCGATGAACGGCGCGGTGGTCTACGCGACGCCTCACGATCAGGCAGCCGGGAAGGTCGGTGCTCGGGTGGCGAGCGCAGACCTCGCGCGCCGGCGGTGGCGCTGGCAGCGCGCCGACGGCTGTGGGCCCGGAACGCCGATCGGGCTGGCGGTCGCCGGCGATGTCGTGGTGTGTGCCGCGCGCGGCACCAAGCCCGCCACGTCGAGCTTGCGCGCGACCGCGCACACAGGCGAACCGCGCTGGCAATGGACGACCGCTCAGCTCGATTTCGTGCAGGGCGCGGGTGATGTCGTGCTCGCTGCAGGCGGCGATCGCGCTCACGTGATCGACGCCGAGACCGGACGCGTCTTGCAGATGATCACGAGCGATGACGGCGGTAACGTTCGGGCGGCGCTGATCGCGATCGATCACACGCCGGTGGTGGTCGCGTATGAGCGCGGGCGGTTGGTCGCTCGACTCGCTCGCGCCGGGCTGATCGCGATCTGGTCGATCGAGGTCAATGGCAGCGTGCGTAGGGTGTCGGCATCGGACAGCGGTGTGCTCGTCGAGCTCGAGGACGGCGACGCGTTCCGGATCGACGCGGTGACCCGACGGGCCTACGCGCTCGCGGGACTGGGGATCGACTGGGGCGTCGCGGGAGACCTCGTCACGGGAGAGATCGCCGGCGGCCCAGTTCCCGCGGAGCCGCCGCCGGTGCCGCCCGAGGCCGCGCAGCGTCGGCCCCGCGACATCGATCGTCCGGCGATGGCAATTCCCGTCGCGCCCCCACCACCGGTGGGAGACAGCTGGCAGTACACGCTGTACGAGCTCTCGGGTGGGCTGCGGGCTCGCAATGATTATGCGATCGCACCACCGATCACCCATGCGGTGCGCGGTTCCCAGGGCAGCTTGCTCGCGATCGCGTACGGCGCGGGAGCGCAAGAGGTCCTGGTGCTCGATCCGCGTTCGGGCGATCCCATGCGGCGCGTTCGGATGCCTGCCGATGGGGCTTCCGGGCGTGTGTTCTCGACGATTGTCGACGGTGCGCCGGTCACCGGAGCGGTGCTGCCGGCGCCGCTGCGCATCGTGCTGTTTTGACAAGTTGATCGCCACGGCGCTCGGTGGGACTGCTATACGATCCCCCAAATGGCACTCCCGCTCCGCGCTGCGCTGCGTTCCGCCGGTCGCTTCATGGTCAAGAACCCCACCACCATGCTGAACATGGCGCGGCATGCGCTCGGGATGCGGATCGCGGTGCCGCTGGACGCGCTGCGCTGGTTCATCGCGAACACGCCACCTTCGAAGAAGGCGCCCCAGGACGTGACGATCTCGCCGCGTCCACCGGCGGTCGGTATCGGCGCCACGGTCGACCTGATGGGCACCACGGTCCGCGCGGGTGCGTCGATCCGCGTCGATCGCATCGAGGTCACCGACACCACATTCAAGGTCACGCTGCGGCTGTCCGACGTGACGATGAAGGTGCTCGGCGACTCGTTCACGCCGGTCGCCGGTCTGATCAAGAGCGGCGCGCTCGACCTCAGCAAGCCGGGCAATCTCGCCAAGTTCATGCCCAAGAAGCCGGCCGTGTTGGTCGAGGCGCATGACGATGTGCTCGTGCTCGATCTGATGCAGAACCCGAAGTTCGCCGAGAACGATCGCGTGCGAGGGATCCTCGGAACGCTCACGCCCGTGGTGAATGTCGCCGGGCTCTCGACCGAGGGAGACTTTCTGATCCTGCAGCTACGCGCCAGCCCGTTCGGCATTCCGCGCGCGATCAACGCGGCGCGGGCGCTCGCGGCCGGTTGATGGGCACTCGCGCGCTTTGCATCGCAGCGCTGGCGTGCGTCGCCTGTCAAAGCAGCGGTGATCACGCGCCAGCGTCGGGCTCGGGCTCGGGGCGTGAGCCCCCGGAATCGGCGATGTTGCCGAGCGAACGTCCGCCTGCGCCCGAGGATGCGGGCGTGCCACCCGATGAACCGGAGCCGGTAAGCTCGGACAAGCGGATCGCCGAGCTCGGTGCGATCCCTGCGTGGCAAGCGGTGATCGATCGGGCGCAGCTGCTGGAGCGACGCAACCAACGCGGTGTCGTGTACGGCACCGTCGGATCGCCCATCCTGGTCGTGGGGCCCACGCCGGCGCCATCGGACGCCGGTGTTCCCGCCGATGCCGGGTTGGTCGCCACGGAGTACGTCTGGCTGGTCGACGACACCGAGGGCAACGGTGCGCTCGGAATCGCTATCATGCTCGGCGAGCGCGCGGCTGCAGCGCCGGCGGGAACGCGGGTTGCGCTCGGTGGTGCGTGGAACGTTGATGCCGATCGCCGGTGGTACTGGAAGGTCACGGCGGTCGAGCCGTTGCCGCCCAAGGCGCCGAGCGAGCTGAAGGTCCCGGCGCTGGCCGCGCCGAGCCACGCGATCGCGTCCGGTCCCGTGCCACCCGGCGCGAAGCCCATCAGTCAGGCCAAGGACAACGACATCGTCTACTTCCAGATCGTCGGCCCCCCACCGCTCAGCGAAGGCGATGGCTGGCAGATCGCCGATCGCTCCGGCGGCACGCCCGTCGCCGTGATCAATCTTCCCGGTGAGCGCGGCAGCTACGGCGGCCAGGATCTGCGAACCCCCGACGAGCGCTGGCAGCTCAAGCGCAATCAGACCTACTGGGTCCAGATCGGCAAGCTGCGCCAGCGTGCGCCCGACAAGCCGATCTACGTCAACGCCCGCACCGCACCGGCCAAGGCGAGCTAAGACGATCTAAGACCGCTGCGGGCGCGGATCGCGGTTTCGGGTGGTCAGTCTCCTCAGTTTGCCAGGTGGCATCTGACCCTTCCTGCGCAGCACGATCGCGATCACAACGAGGCTCATCGCGAGCGGGGAGCCGGGCGTGCTCTGGGCGCCGCAGCAGCCGGACCGCGCGGACTTGGCGTTGGTTGCGGGCATCGGCGGTGGCTTGGTGCCGATCGCCGTCGCGGTCGCAGCGTTGGCGGCGGGGGTCTCGGCGGCGAGCGCGCAACTGGCATCGAGCACGAAGATCGCGGGGCGGGCTGGGGTCGTACCGCCCGCGGTCACCTCCACGGCGCAGCTCTGGCCGTCGCGCGTGGCCTTGATCGTCGCGCTGCCGTCGCGCTCGGGCGCATCGAGGATCACGTGCGTGCCGGGCAACGCACGATAGCTGAGCTTGTCGCTCGGCTGCTTCGGCCACACCACGACTGCGTCGCGTGCTCCGGTGACGCGAACACCGCTCCAGCCATCCCCCGAGATCGACGCAGCGGCAGGTGATGCGTTCGTGGCGGTGGCGCTCACGACGTGCACGGCGCGCGGATCGGGGCCCGCGATCTCGATCCGGTAGTCAGCCACCGCAAACCGCGCGGCGTCGCAACGACCGCGAACGGTGCCCTCTTTGAAGCAGTCCTTCTGCGTGGGGCGGGCGATCGTCGGAGTGCCTGCGCTCTTGGCCACGGTGGCGACGGTCAGCTTGCTCGCGCCCACCGTCGCAGTTGCCGATGCCGAGTCCTTGCCCATCGCGAGCGCCGCCGGCGAGCGAAACCGTAAGAACATCGGGCGATCGGTGGCACGCGTCGACGCACGGTCGACGATCACCACGCTCGCGTCGGTGCCGTCCTTGCTCGGCAGGAACACGAAGTCGCGCTGGGCCTCGGGCACGTCGGACTTCCGGCCCTGGAACTTGAACTGATCGGCATAATCGCAACGCGCGGCGATCACGCCGGACTTGGTCTGGGTCGTCCACTTCCAGCCGGTGCCGACGCTCCAGTCGGCCTGGCTCGGGATGTAGTGGCGGGGCAGCTGGCCCGACGCCACGGTCGGCGCGTTGCTGGTGAGCGACGACTGCGAGCCATACGGCGACGGGTCGACGATCACGTTGTCGGCGCCGCGGCTGAGCACGAAGTTTCCGGCCTTGGGATGGCGGTGATCGACGTCGAGCGCGTGTTGGCACTCGGCGACGAACCACATCGCCTGGGCGTCCCATCGCGTCCGCGCGAACAGCGTTCCCGTCGCGCTGGCGAGATACCAGGTCGGCCATCGGTCGCGCGGAACGAGCTCGGGCTTTTCGCCGACGTTCGCGAGCGCGTCGTAGAGATAGTAGTCCTTGTCGGCCATCTTCAGCCGTACCAGCTCGCCGAGCGCCCATTTCTTGTCTTGCGCCGGCGCATCGCCGAGCGCGATGGCGTTGAGCGTGAGCACGTGTGGCGCCAGGTTCGGCTGTTCGTCCTCGGTGTCCTGGCCCGCGTACACGCGATCATTGGGCGAAAGTCCATAGACGTGGCGGCGAAGCAGGCTGGATAACCAGGGCTCGATGCCGTCGACCTTGATGCCGTGTGCGCGGGCCGCGCGCGCCGCAAGCGCGTAGTGCGCCACCGCGAGCGGACCGTATTGCCAGCCTTCAGGCCAGTCGCCACCGTCGAGGATTCCGTTGGTCGACAGCGCGGCGGCCATGTCCTTGCCCCACAGCTCGTCGGCGACGAACCGCCAGAGCCGCGGCCCGTCCTGCTCCGCCGCCTCGCTGCCCTGCGCGATCGCGATCAGTGTCGCCGCCGCGAGGTAACCGGCCTGGTAGTTGGTGCCCGGATGACGCGCCCGGTAGCCCTTGGCGCGGTACCAGGTCAGCCACGCCGCCCAGCGCTCGCGCGCGTGCTGGCGCAGCGCCGGTGTCATGCCGGGCGCGTTGTGGAGCCAATCGTAGGCGAGCGCGGTGTACGGCCCGAGGTTGCGGATCGCGTAGCCGGAGTCGCGGCTCGCCGATTGATCCCCGCCCTGGCCGTCGCCGATCTGCTCGAGGTCGTCGAGTAGCGCCTTGAAGAACTTGATCGCGGTCGTTGCATGCGCCGGATCGTCGGTGGCGGCCCACGCGACCAGGCAGCCCTGGAGCACGCGCGACCACTCCGAGCCCTGGTACACGGCGCGATCGTGCTCGTGCGTATCGCGAGCGTTGCGGCACAGCGCGATCGAGCCAGGCACCGGCCCGCGGGCCTCCTTGGCCTGTGCCTTCCACGCTGCCTTGAGCTTGCCGTCGAGGATGATCCGCGGATGCGGGCCGCTGGGCTCGGGCGGTGCCGCGGAGGCACTGGACCAGATGAACACGACAACAACGACGAGGGCGGCTCGCACCGCCAGACCGTACCCCAGATCCCGAGCCTGTACCGCCTCGTCCCGTCACCTCGACCTCGCACGAGATCCTTCGCGATCCGTTGCACGAGGGGCTGTCCGACAGCCCCGAGCGCAGCTAGCGGCGTGCCGTCCGTCCGGTGAGCCCGATCGCCTTGTCGATGAGCGAGACGAGCTCGCGGCGATCCTCGCTGTTGCCAGCGGCGGCCTTCGCGAGCTCGCGGATCTGGACGAGTGACCAGTGCTCCGCATCCTGGCTGCCGCGCAGCACGTCCGCGAACGCGGCGGTCGCAAACGCGAACCGGAAATCAGCGCTGGCGCTGGCGAACGACCCTGCTGCACCACCCACCATCGGGAACGCGGCTTCGGTGGCGGTGTCGCTCGTCGGCGCCTTGTGGCGAATCCGGATCCCACCGAGCGGGGCGTGGCTCTGCTTGGCCTTTGCGGTCAGCTCGACCTCGTAGAGTGCCGTCACCTGATGACCCGCGCCGATCTCACCGGCATCGACCTTGTCGTTGCGGAAGTCGTTGTCGGCGATGTCACGGTTCTCGTAACCGACCAGGCGATAGCGCGCGACCATCTGCGGATCGAAGTCGATCTGGAACTTCGCATCCTTCGCCACGACCTCGAGGGTCGAGCCGAGCTGCTGCTGGAACACCCGCTTGGCCTGCGACAGCGAATCGATGTAGAAGTTGTTGCCGTTGCCCTTGTTGGCGAGCTGCTCCATCAACGAGTCGCGGTAGTTGCCAACGCCAAAGCCGATCGTCGACAGCGTGACGCCCTGCTTCACCCGGCCCTCGATGATCTTGAGCATCTCCTCGTGGGTATGCGAGCCGACGTTGGCATCACCGTCGGACAGCACGATCACGCGCGATACCGCGCCCGGGCGGAGCCCCTGCATCGCCTGGGCGTACGCGAGGTCGAGCCCCGACGCCATCGCGGTCGAGCCACCCGATTGCAGATCCTCGAGGGCCGCGAGGATCTGCTGCTTGTGCTCGAGCCCGGTCGGCTTCAGCACGACGCGCGTGCTGCCTGCGTAGGTCACGAGCGAGACCGTGTCGCCATCCTTCAGGTTGTTGGTGAGGATGCGCAGCGCTTGCTTGGCGAGGGGCAGCTTGTCCGGAGAGCTCATCGAGCCCGAGACATCGACGAGGAACACCAGGTTGACCGGCTTGCGCTCGACGACGGCCTTCTCCTTGGTCGCGACGCCGACCCGCACGATGTGCCGGCCGGGTGACAGCGGCGACGGTGCGGCGTCCATGATGACCGAGAACGGTGTGTGATTTGCCGGTGCCGGGAACGCGTACGAGAAGTAGTTGACGAACTCTTCGACGCGAACGCCGGCTGCGACCGGCATCGTGCCCTCGAGCAGCTTGCGACGGGCGAGCGTGTACGACGCGGTATCGACATCGGCCGCGAACGTCGAGAGATGATCCTTGGCCGACTCGGTCCAGCCGTTGCGACCGTAGTCGGTGTACGACTCCGTGCTCACAGGG
Source organism: Kofleriaceae bacterium (assembly GCA_050187075.1). Classification (GTDB taxonomy): domain Bacteria; phylum Myxococcota_A; class Polyangia; order Haliangiales; family Haliangiaceae; genus JABFXX01. Next base: position 18,305 of record JBFWXW010000026.1, read on the forward strand.
TCGGCTTGGACGAGCGCTCGGCCGCGCATGCCGCCGCGGCCTCCGCCAACACCGTAACCGTAGCCAGTTCCAGAGCCCAGTGCGCGCGCCGGCATCGGGGTTCCGGGAGGCGGAGGAGCAGGAGGGGGCGACGGTTGTGGTTTCGTTTCGACTGCATCGACCGGCCTGTTCTGTTCCTGGGCCGGCGTAGTCGATGGATCGCCGCGCTGCGCACTCTTGGCGCCCGAGTTGTCGGCTGCCACAGCTCGGTCCTCGCTCTGGATGTACTCGGGACGGGCTGAATCCACAGATTTCTGGCTACACGCCGAGAGCAGGGTGGTCGACAGCAGCACGGACGCCAGGGTCTTACGCATTTCCAGTTCCTCCTGGACCCCTGCCGACGCACCAGCTCTCGGGCCGGTCTGCGCAATCTCGCGAAATCTTGTCGCGGGTTGGTGACAGCCCTCGCTTCGCGGGTTTGCGGGGTGTAGGTACCGGCCCGTAGCTCACGCAGCCAACCTAGCGTGAGGCTCGCTGTTGAAGTGCTGATTACGTGTCCGGGCGGTCCGACGCTCTACCCGAACCTACCCGTGATGTAGTTCTCGGTGCGCTCGTCGCGCGGGCTGCTGAAGATCTTCGACGTCACGTCGTACTCGACCAACGTGCCGGTCCGCTGATCCGAGGTACCGTCGATCTCCGCCGTGAAGAACGCGGTGCGATCGCTGACACGCGCGGCCTGCTGCATGTTGTGGGTGACGATCACGATCGTGAACCGGTTCTTGAGCTCCCGTATGAGCTCCTCGATCCGTGCCGTCGCGATCGGATCGAGTGCGCTGCACGGCTCGTCCATCACCACGACGTCGGGCTCGACCGCGATCGTGCGCGCGATGCACAGCCGTTGCTGCTGGCCACCGGACATCGCGAGCGCGGAGCGCCGCAGCCGGTCCTTCACTTCGTCCCACAGCGCCGCGGCGCGAAGCGATCGCTCCACGATCTCATCGAGCTCGGCCTTGTTGCGGATGCCGTTGACGCGCGGGCCGAACGCGATGTTGTCGTAGATGCTCTTGGGGAACGGATTGGGCTTCTGAAACACCATGCCGATCCGGCGGCGGACTTCGGTGGCCGAGACCTCGGGACCATAGAGATCGACGCCGTAGTAGCGCAGCGCGCCGGCGACGCGTGCGCCCGGGATCACGTCGTGCATGCGGTTGAACGCGCGGAGCATGGTGGTCTTGCCGCAGCCCGACGGCCCGATGAACGCGGTGATCTGCTTGCCATGGATCTTCATGGTCACGCCGCGAACCGCGCGAAACGCGTTGTAGTAGACCTCGACGCGATCGCAGTCGAATACCTCGGCGGCCGATTCGAGCGACGGCCTCGACGAACGCTCGTCGTGCACCGGTCGTGGTACGGGACGAGTGGCGGCCTCGGGCTGGTTCATCACAGCGTGCATGGGTGGCTCTTGGTCATGACTTGAGCGCGAACCGCCCGGTGACGAGCCGAGCGACAAACGTCACGAGGAAGGCGACCAGCATCAGCGTGAGCGCCGCGCCCCACGCGCGATCCTGGGCGGCCACGAACGACGAGGTCGCGTTGCCGAAGATCTGTACCGACAGCGCGGTATTCGCCTCGCTGAACAGATGCGGATTGAGCGCCGTGGCGGCACCAACCGCAAACAGCAGCGGCGCCGTTTCGCCGGCCGCACGCGCCACGGCGAGCAGCGAGCCCGACACGATGCCGGGCAGCGCGGCGGGCAAAACGACCGTCAAGATCGTGCGGCTCGTCGAGGCACCGAGGGCGTACGCCGCTTCTCGCAGGTGCGGTGGTACCAGGCGCAGCATCTGCTCGGCAGACCCGATGACCACGGGCACCATCAAGCACGCCAGCGCCAGCGCGCCACCGAACGCCGAGTACCCGAACCGCATCGTCCAGATCAGGTAGATGAACAGGCCCATCACGATGGATGGCACCCCGGTCATCACGGTGGCCATGAATCGGACGAGCCGCGCGAACCGCGATGCTCCGCCGTACTCGTGGAGGTAAACCGCACCGAGGATCCCGACGGGGACGGCGATCAGGGTCGCTCCGCCGGTGACCAGCAACGTTCCCACGATCGCCGGTCCCATCCCGGGTCCGGCGCGCCGCGATACCACGGGAATGTCCTTGATGAAGAAATCGGGGAACGACGACAGCGCGGTTCCCGAGCCGCGCGTGATCACCGACCACACCACCGCGATCAGCGGCAACGCGATCGCGATCAACGCCGCGATCATGAGCCCGGTCATCAGCTGGTTCTTCACGGACCGCCAGCTGGGCCGGGCGCGAAGATCGAGCGGCGCATCGGCGATCATGCGAGCCCCCGGCTCCGGCGCATCGAGCGCTGGACGATCGACGTCGCGATCAGGTTCACCGCGATCGTCACCGCAAACAGTGTCACCGCGAGCGCGATCAGCGCCGACTTATGGAGGTCATCGGCTTCGCCCCATTCGTTTGCGATCACCGCAGGCATCGAGTTTCCGGGCGCGAACGGATTTGGGCTGATCTGCCCGAGCGCCGAGCCGATCACGAGCGCGGCCGCGATCGTCTCGCCCATCGCACGACCCAGGCCCAGCATCACCGCACCGACCAGTCCTCCCTTGCTGTGAGGCAGCACGGTGGCTCCGATCATCTCCCATCGGCTCGCCCCGAGCGCGAGGGCGGCCTCGCGGTCCGAGGCCGGCGTCGTCTCGAATACCTCGCGCGCCAGCGACGTGATAATCGGCGTGATCATGATCGCCAGGATGATTCCGGCGGTGGCAAACGAGCGACCCAGGCCCGCGTACGTCGACAGCACGAGCACGCCCCACAGACCGAACACCACGGAGGGGATCACCGCGAGGAGATCGAGCATGTAGACCAGCGGCTTCTTGATCCAGCGCGGCGCGACCTGGGTCACGAACAGCGCGACGCCAACACTCACCGGGACAGCGAGCGCGATCGCGATCGCCGCCGTGTACAGCGTGCCCCACAGAAACGGCAGCGCGCCATAGCTCGCGTCAGGTGGTGACCATCGCGATGAGCTGAAGAACGAGAGTCCCATCCAGTCGAGCACCGGCAGCGCGCGGCTGGCCATGATCAACGCGATCATCCCGAGGATCAGCAACACGAGCGCGCCGGCTCCGATCGCGATCCATCGGAACACCCGGTCGGCGTACATGCGGCGACCTCGCAGATCCGGCATCAGGGAACCGCGATCCTGTCGATCGCAGCGACGGCTCGGTCCTGGAGCGACTTCGGGATCGGCGCGAAGTCGATGTCCGCGAGCAGCGCCTGGCCATCGGTAACCAGGTACTTGAGGTACGCCTTCACCGCTGTGCCCCTGGCCTCGTCGGTCTGCTTCGCGTACGCCATGCACCAGCTCTGTGCCGTCATCGGGTACGCGGCATCGCCCCTGGCGTTGAGCGCCGAGAACGTCAGGTCATCGTTGACCGCGATGCCATCCCCTGCGGCGGTCACCGACTCGGCGGTGGGGTCGACGTACGTGCCGGCCTGGTTCTTGATGGCTGCGTAGGTGAGCCCGGACGCCTTCGCATCGGAGAGATCGACATAGCCGATCGCGCCGTCGGTCGATTTGACGATCTGCGCGACACCTCCGTTGCCGTTGCCGGCCTGCGTGTCAGCGGGCCATTCGACCGTCGAGCCGCTCCTGAGCCTCCACGCACCCTCCGACGCCAGCTCCAGAAACCTGGTGAAGTTCTCGGTGGTGCCCGAGCCATCGGAGCGCCGCGCGACGACGACCTCGGTCGCCGGAAGCTTCGCGCCCGGGTTGTCTGCGACGATTGCCGGGTCATTCCACGTCTTGATCTCGCGCTGAAAGATCCTGGCGAGGGTTGGCGCCGAGAGCTGCAGCCGGTCGATCCCGACGACGTGGTAGCTGACGGTGATCGCGCCGAGCACGTTCGGGATGTAGGACAGCTCGCCGCCGTTCAGCTTGGCGCGGTCTGCGTCCTTGTACGGCGCATCCGTGCATGCGTAGTCGACGACCTGATCCGCGAAGTCCTGCCGGCCCTTGCCCGAGCCGCCTCCGCTGTAGTTGATCTTGATGCGAGGGTTTGCCCTGGTGAACCCTTCGATCGCGACCTCCTGGGCCGCCTTCTGAAACGTCGACCCGCTCGCGTTGAGCGTCACCTCGTCGGTGATCGACGCCGAGCTCGCGCCGGCACCGGAACCTGGATGGTCTTGCTTCGCGTTGCAGCCGGCGATCGACAGCGCGATCGCGAGCACCGTTGTCCTGTGCATGTCGGCACCCTACCCAGCACAGGTGACGGCCCCGCGTAGCGAATGTGACGGCCAGGTGACCGACCCGCCACGGACAGCGAACGCCGATCCCCGAGGTCAGTTCGACGGCTTTGGTAGCGGTCGATGCCGGACGTCGGTCGCACGCACCAAGTAAACCACCTCCTCGGCGAGGTTCTTCACGTGGTCGCCGATCCGCTCGAGATAGCGGCACACCGAGGTCAGCGGCAGCACCCGTGTCACGGTGGCAGCGTCGGTTGCGACGTGGGCGATCAGCTCCGCGAACAGGCGCGCGTTTAGCCGATCCACCTCAGCATCGGCGGTGATCACCGCGGTCGCCGCATCGGCATCCTTGTGGACGAACGACTCGAGCGCGGCGTGCAGATTGCGCTGCACCAGCGATGCGAGCCGCGCAAGATCGACGTGGCCGTCGAGCGGTGCGAGCCGATTGAGCTCGAGCGCACGCTTTGCGATCCCCGTCGCCAGATCACCGATCCGTTCGACGTCGACCACGAACTTGAGCGACATCGTGATGAACCGCAGATCGGACGCGACCGGCTGGCGGGTGGCGAGGATCTGAAACGCGAGCTCGTCGATGTCATTCTCGTCACGATCGATCGTGGTGTCGCTGTTGATGACCTGGCGGGCGAGCTCGTCATCGCGATCGCCGAGCGCCTTCATCGCCAGCGCGATCTGCTCCTCGGCGCGCGTCCCCATCGTGGCGAGCCGCTCGCGCAGCGTGCGCAGCTCCTGCTCGAAATCCTTGCTGGTGTGGGTGGCGACGGTCATGACGGTTCGATGCTCCCTGCACGCGGTAGCCGCAGCCAAAACACGCTGCCTTGTGGGTCACGCGGCTCGACACCGACCTCGCCGCCCATGCTCTCGACGAGATGCTTCACGATCGACAGTCCGAGCCCCGTGCCGCCGGCCTCTCGCGATCGACTCGGGTCGGCACGGTAGAACCGCTCGAACACCCGTTCGCGGTGCTTCGGCGCGATGCCCGGGCCGTCATCGCGGATCTCGATCCGCACGCGATCGCCGTCGGGCTTGGCCTCGACCCATACGTGGCCGCCGACCGGCGTGTATTTCACCGCGTTATCGATCAGGTTGATCAGGATCTGATCGAGCGCCTTTGGATCGGCTCTGACCGTCAACCCATCGGGGATGGTCACGTCGACGGTGACGTTGCGCGAACCGGCCTGCGGCTCGACGGCGGTGAGCGATTGCTCGGTGACCGTCTTCACCGCGAGGGGCGTCAGCTCGAGTCGATATTGCCCGGCGTCGAGCCGCGCGAGGTCGAGCAGGTCAGCGAGGATCCGCGCGAGCCGTTCGGCGTTGCGATGCAGCCCATCGATCAGCTTGGGTCCCATCACCGGATCGTCCTTGGCGCCCGCGAGCAAGGTCTCGCTGTTGGCCCGGATCACCGCCACCGGCGTGCGAAGCTCGTGCGAGACGTTGGCGACAAAATCGCGGCGCACGGTCTCGAGCCGGCGCACCGTGGTCACGTCCTCGAGCAGCAGCACCCGGCCATCGGCCCCCCATTTACGAGCGACTCGAATCAGCGTGCGTGGACCGTTCGGCAGCTTGACCTCGGCATTCGCGGCCTCGTCGGCGTCGATCAGCTCGAACACCTGTGGTACGCGGACGAACTCGATCAGCGGCTCGCCGACCGGTGTGCTCGAGACGCCCAGCATCTGGCGCGCGGCATCGTTGAGGAGCTCGATGCGGTGGTCGCCGTCGACCGCGATCACGCCCTGGGTGAGACCCTCGGCCACCGACGACAGCAGCACGCGTTCGCGCGCGAGCGCGTGGTGGCTCTTGACCGCATCTTCGGCGAGGAAGTTGATCCACTCTGCGACGGCCCGCAGCTCGTCGTCCGCATCGCCGGTGACCGGGATCCGGCGCTCGGGATCGCGAACGACGTCGCGGGCGCTGCGGGCGATGCTGGCGATCGAGCGGCGCATCATCGCCAGCACGGTCCAGCCGACGAGCCACAGCGCGGCAAACAGCACCACGCCGAACGCGAGCAGCGCGCGTGGCTGAGTGACCTCGAGAACCCAGGCGCCATCAAGGAGGGCGAGCGCGATGACGATCGCAACCGACACCGAACCGGCGATCATTCGTAGCCGAGCTCGGATCGGTTGAATCATGCGGCTTCTTCCGGCTGACCCTTGAACCGATAACCGACCCCGCGGAGCGTCTCGATGTACGCGCCCGCCTCGCCGAGCTTTTCACGCAGCCGCTTCACGTGCGTATCGACCGTGCGCGTGGTGACATCGGCCTCGATCCCCCAGACATCGGACAGCAGCGTGTCGCGCGTCTGGACGCGACCGCGCCGCGATATGAATGCCTGCAGCAATCGGAACTCGAGCGCGGTCAGGGCGATCTCGATGTCATCGACCCAGGCGCGATGCGCTTCGCGATCGATCGTGAGCCGGCCGAACCGGATGGGTGCGGAGTCGCCGTCCGCTGCGGCGGTGCGCTGGCCGCGGCGGAGCAGGGCGCGCACGCGCAGCACGAGCTCGCGAACACTGAACGGCTTCACCAGGTAGTCGTCCGCCCCGACCTCGAATCCGACGACGCGGTCGATCTCTTCGCCCCTCGCCGTGCACATGATGACCGGGATGTCGCGCGTGCGCTCTTGCTCGCGCAGCCGCCGGCAGATCTCGGTTCCCGACAGGTCGGGAAGCATCAGATCGAGCACGATGAGATCGGGCAACGGATCACCCACCGCGCTGGCGAGACCGTCGCGACCGCTGTGCGCGAGCCGCACCTGGAACCCTTCCGAGCGCAGGTTGTACTCGACGGTGGCCGCCAGATCGATCTCGTCCTCGATGACCAGTACGAGCATGAGCAACGCTTAGCACAGCGCCTGTGACGGCGGTGTGACGGCGCCGAGGAGCCCCGGTAACGTGACAGCGAGATCCTCCTGCGCGATGTGGTGTCGCATCCGCGTCACGGCCACGTCACCTCGGATAGCTTAGGTGAAGTCCATGCGACGCTTTGTGATTTGGTCTGCGCTCGTGATCGCCATTGGCCAGCGAGCAGCTGCTCAGCCGGCTCCACCACAACCACCCGCCCCGGCACCACCCGCATCCCCCGCACCACCTGCTCAGCCGGTGCAGCCGGCACCGCCGGCACCGCCGGCAGACACCGCACCCTTGGTGCCGCCGGCTGGCCCGGAGGTGGCGCCCACAGCGATCGCCGAGCCAACGCCGCCGGTCGAAGGATCCGCCGAGCCTGTGCTGTCGAACAAGCTCGCCGCCGGCAAGGAGGGCTTCGTCCAGCTCGGGATGTTGCTCCAGGGCTGGTTCGTGTTCGACCGCGCCGGCGGCGCGTCCACTCCGCCCTCGACGTTCCGGCTGCGGCGTGCCGAGCTCCACGTCAAAGGTGAGATCGTTGCCAAGCGCGTCGGATTCGCGGTGATGGTCGATCCCGCCAAGGTCCTCGAATTCTCGAGCACGACGATCACCCTCGAGAGCGGCGAACAGATCACGGTGCGGCAGCCCTCGAGCGGCGGATCGATCGCCGCGCTTCAGGATTTCTTCATCACGTTCATGTCGAGCTACGCCGATGTCTCGCTCGGCCAGTTCAAGATCCCGGTGAGCCTCGAGGGCGTGACGTCGTCGTCGAAGTTGTTGATGCCGGAGCGCGCGATCGCGTCACGTCAGTTCGGTGATCGGCGCGATCTCGGGATCCGGATCGCGAAGTCGTTCACCAGGTGGGGCTACCACGCGGGTGTCTACAATGGTTCCGGACTGAACACCCGCGACAACAACAACCAGAAGGACGTCGCGCTCCGGCTCGAGGCGTACCCGACCAAGGGCATGACGATCGCCGCCGTTACCTATGACTCGATCGGGTACCGCGACCGCGCAGGCACCAAGGATCGCTGGGAGGCCGATGTCCGCTACGAGACCGGACCGTTCCTCGTGCAGGCGGAATACATCCGCGCGCGTGACGTCATGGCGGATGGTGGCGATCCGATCAATGGCCAGGGCGTGTACGGCGCGATTGGTCTCACGATCAAAGGCGCGGGCCAAGGCGGCGAGCTGCAACCCGTGGTTCGCGTCGGCTACCTCGATCTCGATACTGGCGTTGACCTCGACCCCTCGATGGGCGGCAACGATGAGCTCGTGCACTACGAAGTCGGTGCGAACTATTACCTGAAGGCGAACGAGATCAAGCTTCAGGCGAGCTATCAGCGCCAGCAGTTCGACACCAAGGCGCCGGTGAACGAGATCATCGTGGCGGCGCAGATCGCGTATTGAGGCTCCGCGGGGATCGAGCGAAGGAGTCGAGCGATGTAGCGAGCCCGCACAGCGCGCATTCGCGCGGCTCGCGTTAGCTTCGCCATTTGCGACGCGGGCGGCCTGGCCCCGCTCTTGCCTACGTGTCCTACATGCAATGGACACCTTCGCGAGTCAGCGCAGCATCCGCGCTGCTCGTCGTGGTGATCGCGGGCACCGGATGCAATCGGCCGCCGCCGCACAAACCCGGCGACGAATACCTCGCCGAGATCGAGTTCGAGGGCAACAAGGAATTCTCCGACTCCGAGCTTCGAACCGGGCTCGCCAGTCGGCGGACCGAGAAGGCGGGTCGCGCGCCGGACCTCTACCAGGTTCAGGTCGACACCGATCGCGTCAAGGGCCAGTACATCCGGGAGGGCTTCTTCGAAGCGGATGTTCAGTCGCGGATCGACCGCCAGCAGGACGCGGCGACCGTCACGTTCTCGATCGAAGAGGGCAAGCGCAGCACCACCCGCGTGACGATCGCCGGACTGCCCGCCGATCCTGCCATCACCGCGGCGATGGTTCGAGAGCAGCTCCCGATCAAGGATGGTGAGCCGTTCGACTACGAGGTCTATGACCTCGCGAAGGTCCCGCTGCTCGCAGTCGTGCAGAACGCCGGTTATGCGCACGCCAAGCTGGACGCTCGCGTGGTGGGCGATGTCGCGACCCACACGGCGATCATCGAGCTGGTGTACACGCCGGGACCGAAGTGCCGGTTCGGGACCGTGACGGTCCAGGGCGTCGACGGTCCGCTGCGCGACTCGATCATGCGCCGGCTCGAGGTGAAACCGGGCCAGCAGTATTCCACGGCGGCGGTCGCGGCCACCCAGCGGGCGATCTACGGCATGGGCCGATTCTCGACCGTTCAGGTCGAGCCGGACGGCGATCAAGACGATGTGGTCAACGTGAAGGTGGCGGTGGTCGAGAGCGCGCGTCACGAGGTCGCGCTCGGCGGCGGCATCGGGATCGATCCGATCAACTACGAGGTTCGCGGTCGCGCCGGGTACGAGGTGCTGGGCTGGCCGTTCCCGCTCGACACGTTCACGCTCGATCTGCGCCCGGCATACGCGTATCTGCGCGATGGCGGGGGTTACGAGCCGCGGGTGCGGGCGCTCGCTCGACTCTCACGCATGGATCTGTGGCTGACCAACGCGACCGGATCGGTGGAAGCCGCATACCGCTATCTGGCGTACGAGGCGTTCACGCATTATGGGCCCGAAGCGCAGGTTGGCTACGCGGCTCGGTTTGGGCGCGCGCTGCAGGTGCGCGCGGGCTATTTGATCCATCGTTTCGACTTCCGGGCGCCGAATGCGCTGGTCGACCCTGCCCTGCAGATGAAGCTCGGGATCGATCGCACCGAGCTGGTGGGCGCGTACACGCAATCGCTGATCTCGGACCTGCGCGACCATCCGATCGAGCCGCGCTACGGCCTGTACGCCGAGCTCAAGGTCACGGAGGGCACGAAATACGCCGGCGGTGACTTCGAGTACGTTCAGGTGATTCCGGAGCTGCGCGGCTACGTGCCGCTAGGTCCGGTGGTGCTCGGGGCACGCGCTCGCTATGGCGCGTTCTTCGGTGATGTTCCCGCAACCGAGCGGTTCTTTGCGGGTGGCTCGACGAGCCAGCGCGGATTTGCCGAGCGCCGGCTGTCACCTTCCGTCACCGGGATCGTCGAGGAGTCGATGATGACCGTGCCGTACGGCGGTGCCGGATTGATCGATAGCAGCGTCGAGGCGCGGTTTCCGATCGCCACGATCAAGAACATGCCGCTGGGTGGCGTGGTGTTCCTCGACGGTGCCGATGTGACCGAGGAGCCCTCGGACCTAGACGTGAGCAACCTCAACTGGGCGGCCGGCGCCGGCCTGCGGCTGTTGACCGTGGTGGGTCCCGTGCGCGTCGATCTTGGCTATCGGCTCAATCGTAAGGGCGACACCGATCCGCAGCCGGGCTCGAGCTATGCGTTTCACATCAGCCTCGGGGAGGCGTTCTGATGGCGACGACATCGAAATCGCGGCGGCGCCCACTTCGCTGGTTGAAGCGCGGTGCGCTGGCCGTCGTGGTTGTCGTCGTCGTGCTGGTGATCTCCGCCCTGGTGTTCACCCACACGGACTACGGCCGCGAGACGATCCGTGAACGGGTCGAGGCGGAGCTCGACAAGACGTTCACCGGCGGCGCCACGGTCGGCGAGCTCGATGGAAGCCCGCTGGGCGAGCTCACGCTGCGCCACGTGGTGATCAATGGGCCGGATGATCAGCCTGCGATCACGATCGAGACGCTTCGCCTGCATATCAAGCTGTTCGATCTGCTCAAGCGCGACATCCAGCTCTCGAAGTTGATCGCCGAAGGCGTCGACGTCTCGATCCGGCGCGATCGCGATGGCACGTTTCAGCTGGCGCGGCTGATCCGTCCAAAGCCCGCCGATGACGGTGGCGGGAGCTGGACTGTCGAGCTGCCGTCGATCCGCATCGAGCGGGCGCACGTGGCGATCGACACCGGCACGCCTGACTTGCAGGTCATCAACCTCGACGGGCTCTCGCTGACCGCGAGCGCGCATCTTCCGGCGCGCGGGGCGCGCAGCGCAGGGCTTCGGCTCCAGGCCGTGTGGCGAGAACGCAACGCTCCGCTCTCGGTCGCGGCGTCCGTGCGCGATACCGGGGAGCAGCTCTCGTCGCCCGAGATCGATGTTCGCCTGGGCGGTGTGACCGTCGCGGGAACGGATCTCAGGGTCGTGAGGCGGCCCGGGGGCATGCCCAAGCTGAGCGGCTCGGTGACGATCACCGCATCCAAGCAAGCGGTCGCGGCGCTGTGGCCGAGGCTCGATCTACCAGGTGACCTCCAGATCGTCGCCGAGGCGCGCCCGGCGCCGCTCGATTCCGACGCGGTGCCGCTGTCGCTGACCGGACACATCGGACGCTCGACGCTCGCCGTCAACGCGACGGTCAACGCCAGCACCCAGCGGATCACCGGGACCGTCGACGCCAGCGAGCTCGATATCACCCAGCTGAGCCGCGGTAAGGTGATCGCGCACGGGCGTGCTGCCGGCGTGTTCGACATCACGCCGGCGAAGATCGAGGGAGCGCTCCCCACCGCGACAGTTCGCCTCACGGGCGAGGGCACATGGCAGGACGCGCCGGAGGGTCGCGTGACCGCCGTGATCGCGACGCGCGGGACGCACGTCTCCACGGAGCTGACGCTCAGCGGAGCTGCCAGCGCCAAGCTCGATGCCGAGCTCGAGCGGGTCGGCGAACGGGTCACGCTGAAGCGCGCCTCGCTCGTCGCTTCGACACCTAGCCCCGCGAAGGCGACCGGTGGCAAGGCGCCGCTGCATGGCGCGATCAAGGCATCGCTGACGGCCCACGGCGCGCTGTTGCCGAGACCCGCGCTCTCCGTGGAAGGCACGGTGGATGGCACGAAGCTTCGAATGAACGATCTGCGGGCGGCATCGCTCGCGCTGGCGATCGACGCGAGCGGGCTTCCGTCGACACCACGGGGTCGGCTCGAGGTCCGCGTCGAAGATGTCGTTCGCGGTGACATGGAGCTCGGGGCGATCATGGCAAAGGCGGCCAATCGCGCCGACGGCAAGATCCAGGTCGAGGTCAGGTCTCGCCCGAAGCAGGACCCCTGGCTGATCGAGCTGGCCGCGCTGGTGACACCGCCCGCTCGCGGCAACGGGTCGCTGATCGTCGATCTGCAGCGCCACCGGGTGCGCGCGGGCAACGGCGTCGACTGGGTGGGGCGAGGGGGTCGCGTCGTCGTCAGCCCGCAGCGGATCGCCGCGCGCGACCTCCATACCCGCAGCGCCGATGGGGCGCTCGCGGTGGCCGGCCAGCTGACGCGGGCCGGACGCCATTCCGGCGATCTCTCGGCGAACGTGGAGATCGATCGGTTCGGGCTCGAGACCCTGCGCAAGGGCTACGCGGGCGTGATCGATGGTCACGTCGAGGTCTCGCGCCGGTCCGGACGGTGGAGCGCCGACGCCAACATTGCGGCTCGCAAGATCTCCCTCGCCCCGGAGTCCGAGCCGCTGGATGTCGACGCGACGGTGGTTGCGCGGCCGGCGCACGTCGCGATCTCCGCGACCGCAGGCAATGCCAAGCTTGGAGCCGCCTCGCTGGCGCTCGAGCTCACGCCGCCGCCGCAGCTGGAAAGCGCCGCGGCATGGCGCGCTCGCGGCAGACAAGCGATCGAGCGCGCGCGGATGCACCTGCGCCGCATCGATCTGGAGAAGCTCGCGGCGCTGGTGCCCAGCCGCGAGCCGATCGAGCTCGCAGGCCGCGTCGACGGTGAGATCGAGATCGCGCGCGGTGAGGTCAGCGGAGGCGTTCAGGTTCGCGATCTGCGTTCGCCTGTGCTTCGAGGCGTCAAGTCGGCAGACCTCGACCTCGTGCTCGCGCACACCGCACCCGGCGAGCTGTCACCGACGTTGACCGTGAAGCTTGCCGAGGTCGGGACCGTGGTTGCGAATGCAAGGCTGACGGTTCCGGACCGCGTGTTCGATCCGATCGCGTGGCAAGACCCATCGCTCGTGCGCGGCGCCTCCGTATGCACCGGGACGATTCAGGTCGACCCGGCGATGCTCGCGCGGCTCCACATCAACAGCCCGATGCGCGCGCGAGCGAGCCTGCGCGTCGAGGTCGGCGAAGCGCTCACGTCGATCAAGGTCATCGGCATCGCGGATGACTTGCGAGGTACGCCGATCGCGACGCCGGTCTCGGTCCGAGTCAACGCCGGGATCGACGGCCGCGCGGCCACCGCGTCGATGGCGATGACGACCGATGGTAAGCCGCTCACGCTGGTCAAGCTCGACGCAACGATCCCGGTCTCGATCGACGAGCTCCGCGCATCCCCGGAGCGAATCCGCACCGAGCCGCTCACCGCGACCCTCGAGCTCCCGAAGACGTCGGCGCCGCAGCTACTCAACGTGTTCGGCCGCAGCGAGGTCATCCGCGGCACGATCGACGGCAAGGTCACGCTCGGCGGCTCGCTTGCCAGGCCCACCGTGGTGGCGCGTGTGGTGGGAACCAATCTCACCGCGCGTTCCACCGCGCGACGCCGCCAGCTGCGCGTGATCCGCCAGGTCGTGATCAACGCGCGATGGGATGACAACGGAGGCGCGCTGACGCTCGATGGGTTCGACGAGCGCGGCGGCAAGCTCGCAGTTCGGGCCAAGGCCGATCCCGATGCGTTGGCGGCGGCACGTGCAACCGTGGTCGCGACCTCGTTCGACGTGACCCCCTTGCTCGTGTTCGCGCCGGGAGCGGTGGGAGGATCCCGCGGCGTGATCGATGCGAACCTCCGGATCGACGGCATCGATCCACGCGTCGCCAAGATCCGCGGCGACGTCCACGTTCGCGAGGGCCGGATACCGATCGCACCGACGGTGGGTACGCTGCGCCGCGCGAACATCGACATCCACATCGGCGAGCAGGAGATCAGGCTCGGCCTGAATGGCCGCCTCGGCGCGGGTAGGTTGACGGTTGCCGGGACGATCGCGACCGACGGCGTCGCCCTCGCCGGAGGCACGGCGAAGCTCACCCTGCGCAAGGTGTCGCCGATCAGCGCGATCGAGCCCAGGATCGACGCCGACGTCGACCTCAAGGTCCGACGCGATGGCGAGCGGTGGATCGCCGATGTGACGGTCGATAACGGCTTCGTCGAGGTGCCCGAGGAATCCGGTGAGCGGCTCAAGCCGATCGGCGCACCCTCGGACGTCGAGATCGCGACAGGGACCCGGATCACGACCACCACGGGCCAACAAGTGTCGGAGACGCCGGTCGATCCGTTCGTGATCGCAAACGTGACCCTGCGCCGAACCAAGGTCGAGTCGAAGGAAGTGCGGACCTCGGTGACCGGTAAGGTGCAGATCACCGCCGACGCCAACGCGATCGGCATGACAGGCTCGATCACCGCCGACACCGGCGATCTCGATCTGTTCGACCGGCGCTATCGTATCGACCGCGCCGTCGTCCGGTTCGATGGCACGATCGATCCGCGGCTCGATATCCGGATCAGCCACACGTTCCCCGACGTCACCACCTTCACAACGGTCCGCGGGCGCCTGAGCGACCCGGAGCTCGAGCTGACGTCGAGCCCCGGTTCGTACAGCCAGAGCCAGCTGCTCGGGTTTCTGCTCGGCGGTGAGCCCGACGGTGCACCGTCCAGCGGAAGCGCGAGGGACAAGGCGGCGGCGATCGGGACCTCGCTGATCGCGAACCAGCTGACCGGCTATGTTCGCAAGGCCCTGCCGTTCGACATCGACGTCATCAAGTACGAGGCGGCGACCGTCGGCAACAGCGCGTCGATCACCGTCGGAACCTGGCTCACCCACACCTTGTTCTTCGCGTTCCGCCAGCATCTCGATGCGCGTCCCAATGAGAACACCGGGGAGGGCGTGCTGCAGTACTGGATCACGCGTCAACTCGAGATCGAGGCCACCGCAGGCGACCGCAACTATGACGGTCTCGATCTGTTGTGGAGGAAGCGGTGGTAAGGGCCCGCGAATGCCCGCGAATGCCCGCGAATGCCCGCGAATGGATACATCGATCGATGATCGCGGCCGAGGCGCCCGGCGGGCGAGTGATCGATTCGCGGGCCCTATGGGTTACCAGCACTGTGGAAGCGGATAGCGCAGCACGTCGGGCGTGACGTCGATGATGACGTCCTCGGTGGCGTAGCCGCCTCCCGCAAAGCCGCTCAGGTCGCTCGCGTCGCCACAGTGACCGTCGCCATTGCCATCGATCAGCAGCGCGGCGCCTTCATCTTCGGCTTCCCACAGAAACTTCGGAATCGTGACCTCGAACGCGCCGCCCACGATCGTGGCGGTGTCTCGTACGCCCTCGCGCGGCCCGAACAGGGCCTGCTTGCCCTCGTAGTCGTCGAAGCCAGAGCCCTTGATGATCAGGTCGTACTCACCGATGCCGGGGGGCCCGTTGAACTTGTTGCAGTCAAGCAGGTCCTGCGCCGGATCCGAGGTGCGTGGCAGGTTGGTGGGCGAGAACGCGAAGCTGAGCGGCCCGGTGATCGGATCCGTGATCACGGCCGCGATGATGTCGTCCTCTGAACACCCGAGGATCCCGTCCTGGTCCAGAAACATGATCAGCTTCTCGCGATAACCGTAGGTCAGCGCCTCGAACGCGTGAAAGCTGCTGATGCCGCCGCCGATGCCGGATCCGCCATCGGTGGTTCGCGCGTAGCCGGGGTGTGGCAGCGTCGAGACGCCCATCAATTTCCCGTCGCTCTGTGGGAAGCCAGTGATCGAGACCTTTGCGTGATAGCGCGGCGAGAACGTCTCGTTGCAGTCGAGCAGTTCCTGGTCCAACGGCTCGGCGAGGGAAAGCTGCTTGGGCGACAGCTCGAGCACGACATCGTCATTGCCATTGGCGACGAACACCGAGGCCAGATAATCCTGCGCCGAACATCCCGGAGCTCCGTCGGCATCGATGTATGCGAGCAACTTGTACGCTTGCGGATTGCCGTGCGACGTCGTGAACGAGATCGTTCCGTCGGCCGCGACGACAGGATGCTGCGCGTCGTGCGTGTATGGCTGTCGCGCGCGTCCAGGGCGGATCGGTTGAACGAATCCGAACCGCAGCTCGGTCCCCGCCTGTGCGTCGAAGCCCGACCCCTTGATCTGGACCTTGCCGGTGCCGGTACCGTCGGCTTTTCCGTCTCCGGTGTCGACGGCGTCGTCAACGTCGGGTTGGGTAGCGCAGCCGGCCGGGGCGACTGCGAGGAGGGCGATCAGCGTGGGCAGCTTCATGATTGTCTCGGTGGTTGGAGATGACGGTCGGTGTGGAGCAGCAGCGGCGGATCACCAGCAGGCCGGGAGTGGCGACTGCAGCAGCTCCGGCGTGATGTCGACGACACGGTCGGCGGTCACATATCCGGCTGACATCGTCGCGGAGAGATCGCTCGCACCACCGCAGCGGCCGTCGCCGTTGCTGTCGACCAGAAGCACGATGCCTTCCTGTTCGGCCTCCCACAAATAGTCGGGCAGCACGACCTCGAACGCGCCGCCGGCGATCGTGGCGGACTGGAGCGCCGCCTTGAACGATCCCAGCTTCGCCTGCTGCCCGTTCTGGGCATCGAAGCCAGAACCGCGCACGATCAGATCGTAGTCACCGGTGCCGGCGGGGCCCTTGAACTTGTTGCAGTCGTGGAGATCTTCGGCAGGGTCGGGAGATCGCGGCAGATTGCCGGGGGACAGCGTGAGCTGCTGCGGACCGGTCGCGGGATCGATGGTGAACGCCGCGATCAGGTCGCTCTCCGAACATCCGGGCTGGCCATCTTTGTCGACGTAAACGACCAGCTTCTCGCGATATCCCGCGGTCAGCGCCTTGGCCGCAACGAAGCTGGCGGCGCCGGATTGGATCGCGACGCTACCCTTGGTGACGCGCGAGTAGCCGGGATGTGGAAGCGAGAACACGTGCATCGCCTGACCGTCGACACCGGTCAGTCCACTGACGGAAACGGTCGCGTTGTACTGGGGCGAGAACGCTTGATTGCAATCGAGCAGCTCCTGCGGCAGCTCCTCGAGCTTCGGCAGCTGCAATGGCGAGATCTCGAGCTCCGCGTTCGCGCTGCCCTCGGGCACCTGGACCGATGCGAAATAGTCGGATGCCGAGCAACCTGCAGCGCCGTCGACATCGATGAACACGAGCAGCTTGAATGGTTTGGCGCTCCCGCGCGGGCGATCGATGGTGAACCCACCGTCCGCGTCGATCTTGGGAAGCTCGGAGCGACTGGTGAAGGTGTCGCGCGCGAGCCCCGGCTGGTTCGAATACACGAAGGCGAAGCTCACCTCTCTGCCGACCTGCGCCGTGAACCCGGCGCCGGTGATCTGGACCCTGCCACCCGTGCCGTCGCCCTTGCCGTCCTCGTTCCCGAGGTCAGCGTCGTCGGTGTCCGTGGCACATGCGGCGGGGCCGAGGGCGACCAGCGCGACGATCAGCGTGGACAGTCTCATTGAAGACGACTGACGTGTTCAACGTATGTGCCACCCCGAGCACTGAGATTACGCGTACCTGAGACGAAACACTGGATACTGGTGCTGCCGCGGCCGGGAGGTTGCACTCGGTGCGCGCGTCCTGCACGGCTCGGCAGGTTTGCGAAACCACGCAACAATCGCGACCGCGCGCCGGAGCGAGGACTGGTGCCGGCCGGCGTTTACCTTAGCCGGTGCGCCGCCGTCGACAGTGTTCGCTACTCGTCGTGGGCGTCGGCATCGCGTGTCCGCGGCAGCGCGATCGTTGGGTCATCGGGATGAGCGCGATAGAGCAGCACGGTATTGCCGAGGACCTGAGCGACCTCGCTGCCGGTGCGGCCGGCGATCTGGTCGGCGGCTTGCTCGCGGTCGAGCGCGGCGGACTCTCCGACCTTGATCTTGATCAGCTCGTGATCGAGGAGCGCCTGATCGATCGCACCGATCAAGCCGTCGTCGATTCCGTCCTTGCCGACCAGGACCACTGGCTTGAGCTCGTGGCCGAGAGCGCGGAGGTGTCGACGTTGCTTGCCGGTGAGCATCGGCGCGTTCTACCCCAAAACGGACGGCCGGATCGATAGCTTCCGAACGCGCCCTCGGCGGCGCGGCAGCATGGCGCTCAGCATCGCGAGAACCCACAACAATCCGCTCGGCGGACCGCCGGCCGAGCATCCAGCGCTGACCACGGGCCCGGGCTCGCCGTCGTCCGGCATCGTGCCGCCGCTGCCGTTGTTGCCGCCGCCGGCGCCATCGTCTTCATCGCCGCTGGTGACGGTGACGGTCGATGTCGAGCTCGACGTGAGCGCCGCCAGATCCGTCGTGACCACTGTCAGCTGATGCCGCCCCGCGGCCAGACCCGAAACCTCGAACTCGAACGGGGGCGCCCCCTTGGTACCGATCAGCAAGCTATCGACGGTCAGCGTCACCGATGCGAGATTGGCGTCGGCCGCTTCGATGCTGACCGTGAAGTCAGGTGGGACCTCGGCGTTGTTTGCGGGTGATCGGATCGTGCCGAGCGGCGGCGTCGTGTCGATGAACGACGCGTTGAGCAGAAGGTTGGGTGAGCCGGTCGGGTTGGTGATCTTGCCTGGGATGGCCTTCTGCGTCAGGAGATCCTGGATCTGCGCCGGCGTTGTCGTCGGATGCGTGGCGAGATACGCGGCAACGACACCCGCGACGTGCGGTGCCGCCATCGATGTTCCGCTGAGCACGAGCGTCGAGGTGTTGCTCGCGATGCCCGCGGACAGGATGTCGGTGCCCGGTGCGCTGAGATCGACCAGCGTGCCGTAATTCGAGAACGTCGAGCGTACGTCGTTGACATCGGTTGCTCCCACGGTGATGGCGAGCGGCTCGCTCGCCGGTGAGTTGAGCGACGCATCGTGGTTCTCGTTGCCGGCGGCGATCACCATCGTGACTCCCGCCGCGACCGCATTGCGCGCGGCCTCGTTGAGCGCGGGCGACGCCGGCCCCGAGACGCTCATGTTGGCGACCGACATCGGGCCGTGGTTCTGGATGACCCAGTTGATGCCCGCGATGATCACGTCGTTGGCGCCGACACCGGCACAATCGAGCACGCGCACCGGGACGATGCTCGCTCTCTTCGCGACGCCGAACGTCGATCCCGCCGCAATGCCGGCGACGTGCGTTCCGTGACCATGGCAGTCGCCGGTGAGCGCACCGTCGTTGACGCCAGCATAACCGGGCTTCATGCGGCCCACGAATTCGTTGTGAGCGCCGCGAACGCCGCTGTCGATCACGAAGATCGTGGCACCTTCGCCCTGGCCGAGCTGGGTGTACGAACCGTCCAGCGGTAGCGAAATCTGATCGATCCGATCGAGGCCCCAGGGAGCACCCGTCTGGGTCGTCGCACTGACCTGATAGAGCGCGTTCTCCTCGACGTACGCCACGGCAGGATCCTCGGCGAGCGCCAGCGCATCCTGCTCTGACATGGTGGCCGAGAACCCCGCGAATGCGGCGCCGTAGCGCTGCGTGACGGACGCGTGGTGCGCGGTCGCGAGGCGGTCGATGTTCGCGTCGAGATCCGGGCCGTGGTGTTGCGACGTTCGCGCGGTCGTGGGGTTGTTCATCACCACGATGTACTCGTCGGGGATCGAGACGGCGTGGCGGATCAGCTTGGTTGTGAGGCCATCCGGTACGGCCTCGATCGGCTCCTCGGGAGCCCCGGCGGGGTGTTGGTCGAACGTCGAGGTGTCGGCACAGGCCAGTACGCCGGTCGCGCATGACATCGCGAGATGCCATCGAGTGATTCGCATGGGAGCTCCTTGTGGTGATACGTCGAGAGCAAGAGCTCCCAGAATCACGGAGCGTGCCAGGTCACTCGTCGCCGACGAAAAACCTCGAAGCTCGTGCGAGCACCTCTAGTTAGTCGTCGATTGCACGTCGCGTGCACGCATGCACAACCGGTGCATGGATCGGTGGTTGGGCGTCGCGGCCGGGGGACGCGGGTGGGGCGGGGGTCCGGCGTTCCCCATGGTTACTTCGTGTGCAACTCGCGTCTGTCGGTGCCGCGGCGACGGCGCCGCAGTGATGCGAATGCTGCGAGCACCAGCGCGAAGGCGCCGTCTCCGGTGTCGCCGACCGCGCATCCGGCGACCATGCTCGGGTGGTCGGCTTCGGTGGTGTCATCGCCACCGGGATCGCTGCCATCGGGGTCGCCGCCTCCAGGCGGTTGCTCCGACGGCTCGCCGCCGGGATCCTGGGGCTCGCTCGGGTTCGGCGATGATTCGCCGGGATCGACCGTGATCGCGATCGCTGCGGAGCTCGACTCACCGGCGAGATCGCGCGCGATCGCTTCGAGTGTATGTGGGCCCGCCGACAAGCCGGTGACCTCGAACGTGAACGGAGTGGCGGTCTTGGGCGGTTGCTCCGCTCCATCGACCACCAGCCGCACGGATTCCAGGTTCGGATCCGTCGCGGTGATCGTCACGGATACGGCGTTGGGCACCGTGCTGTTGTTGGCCGGCGATACGAACGCCACCATCGGCGGCCTGGTGTCGGCGATCTTGGTCGACAGCAAGCGGTTGGGGGACCCCTTGGGATCGACCACCTTGTTGGTGGCCGCACCGCTGATGATCGCCGTCGCGACTTGAACGGGTGTAGCGGTGGGATTGGCGGCGCGGTAAAGGGCCGCGGCGCCGGCGACATGTGGGCTCGCCATCGAGGTCCCGGTCAGGGTCGCAGTCGCGACGCTGCTTCCCGCGTGAGCCGACACGATATCGGTACCCGGCGCAAAGACGTCGACGCACGCGCCGAAGTTGGAGTATGGGCCTCGAGTATCGGTTCTATCGGTAGCAGCGACAGTGATCGCGAGCGGCTCGCGCGCCGGCGATTGCGAGCAAGCATCCACGTTGGTGTTGCCGGCTGCGACGACCACGGTGATGCCAGCGGCGACGGCGTTGCGCACCGCCGCATCGGTTGCCGCTGAGGCAGCGCCTCCCAGACTCATGTTGATCACCGATAGCGGCCGGTGGTTCGCGGTCACCCAGTCGATGCCGGCGATCGTGTCATCGGCATTTCCCGCACCGTTGCAGTCGAGCACGCGGACCGGAACGATGCTGGCGCGCTTCGCGATGCCGTACGTCGAGCCGACCGCGGTGCCGGCCACGTGGGTGCCATGGCCATGGCAGTCCTCGACCTCGCGGCCGTCCATCACCGTGTACGCGCCCGGCAGCACGCGGCCGGTGAACTGGGCATGTGATGTGTTGAGGCCGGTATCGATGACATAGACCGTGGCGCCTTCGCCCTGGCCAAGCTGGACGTAGCGATGATCGAGAGGGAGCGCGGCCTGATCGACGCGGTCGATGCCCCACGACGGCGTCGGCGACTGGGTCACCGCATCGATCTGGATCCGGACGTTCTCCTCGACGAATTCGACGTCGGGGTCGTTCGCGAGCCCGATCGCGTCGTCCTCGGACATCGTCGCGCCGAAGCCGTGCAACGCCGCCGCATACCGGTTGCCGATCGCGATCGGATACGTCGCCGCCAGGCGATCCACCGTGGTCGCGAGCTCGGCATCAGCAGCGGCATGGAGCTCAGGCGCCATCCGGGTGCGCGGCTGGCTGCGCAGCACCACGATGTATTCACGATCGATCCGATCGACGTGACGGATCAGCTTGGTCGCTGGATCGGTCGTGATGACCGCGGGGTCGCTGAGCCCGACCGGCGTCGGGTCCGAGGTGTCCGTGACATCGGCACACGCTGCGAGCGCGCCGGCGGACACCGATATCAGCAGTGCAGAGCCAAGCAGAGAACGATGACGAAGACTTCGCATGCAAGCCCGTCATCTCAGGAACCGTGCCGGTCAAGGTGTCGCGCGGCCATCGACACGGTTTCGGTTGGTTGATGACGCGCGCGTCGAACCGCCGCCGAGGCGGACACCTCCATCGATGGCGCGGACAGATCCACCGCTTCAACAACAGGGGCCGCGCAAACAACAGGGGCCCGTCCGGCCCGTCCCCGGTTTTGCCCGGCGTCCGGCCAAACAACAGGGGCCCGTCCCCGGTTTTGTCCGGCGTCCGGCCAAACAACAGGGGCCCGTCCCCGGTTTTGTCCGGCCAAACAACAGGGGCCCGTCCCCGGTTTTGTCCGGCGTCCGGCCGTCCCCGGTTTAGCGGGGTTTAGCGGCGGCGGCGGCGCGTGATCGATCCGATGGCGAGCAGGCCTAGCAACAAGCTCGCGGCGCCGCTCGAGGACCCGGTCGCGCATCCGCCCACGACCTCGTTGGGCCCGCCGGTGCCGGTGGTCTCGCCGCCTCCGCCGGTGCCGGTACCGTCACCGTTGTCGGGGCCACCATTGCCATCGCCTTCGTCACCACCGGGTCCAGGCTCGTCGCCGCCGCTGGGCTCGTCGCCACCGGGTGGAGGGGGCGGCGGTGGTGTACCCATCCCGTCATCGACCATCACGTTGATGTCGTGGGACTGCCGGTTGGTGCCGTCGGTCACCTCGATCGTGATCTTGTGCAGACCCTCGGTGAGCGTGCTGGGCGTCGCGAACGTGTACGGTCCGGGCCCCATGATCGTTTGCAGGATCGCGTCGTCGATCAGCAGGCTCGCGCTGGTGACATTGACGTTGTCCGTCGCGCCCGCGGTCACCTCGAAGCCGGGCATCACGATGGCGTTGTCCTGTGGCGCCGTGATCTCGAGGCTCGGCGGAGCGGTATCGATGATCGTCGCACCGAGCCGCTCGGTGAGCAGCGCGAACGAGTTCTGATTCTGGCGGCACACCGAACCGTTGATCCCGCACGCACGCGCCTGATTCTCACCGCACGACGCCGTCTGGTTCTTGAACGAACGGTTGCCGTTGTAGCTGAGATAGGTCATCGGATCCGACGCGAGGAGCTCATGATCGAGGCCGTAGCTGTGCGCCACTTCCTGCGCCATGATCTCGCAGGCCAGACGCGCGTTCTGCTGGATGACCGATGTGAACGTGAACACGATCGAGTTCTCGATGATCCGGCAGTCGGTGGTGAACGGCGACACGCCGGCCACGCCCGATGGCAAGCCGACGAGCTGCGGTGAGCCACCGAACACCGCCTCGATATGAGGGACGTTGCCGGGATTGGAATCGGTGATCGTCACATCGAACGGAGCGAACAGCTCACGCATGCACGCGACCGTGTCGGCCCACAGCGTCGCGCTTGCGTTCCAAGCCGGAATCGCGACCTGCTGGTCGACGATCGTCGAGCGGTTCGTGCGTGAATCGTTGTTGCCGGGGAGCAGCGTGACGCCGTTCTTGTTCAGATAGATGATCCGGCTCTGCGCGATCGCAGCGTCGATCCCACCGGTCTCGAGATCGTTGGTCGGGATCGCCTGACGCGCGAGCGAAACGCCGTCTCGTTGCGCCGGGCTGATGACGACGTCGCGTGGTGCGTTCACGCCCCCGAGCGGCGCATGGTCGTCACCTGCATTCGCGATCGCAGGGCACACCAAGAGCGCTGCGAGGGACCAACCTCGGATTCGCATGTCGGTCGCCTAGTCCACGTCGCGTGCCACGATTACATCGCGATGAACCCGGCGTGATCAGTGGAGTTACGGCGGACCTGCGTGCGCCGAACGGCAACCACCAGGTGTCCGTCGAGTACTCGACCCCCGGTGTCCGAGTTGTCTACCCCCGCGCCGCGTGTAGGTTCATCGATCACACACGAAATCAATGTGATCTTCGTCGCCGGCGCGCTCCCAGCAACGCGAACACCAGCCCAAGACCGGCCGAGCCTCCTGCCGCGCAACCTCCGGTCACGGCCGCCTCATCACCGGACACCTCGTTGCCGTTACCGCCATTGCCGGAGCCGCCCGATGGCATGGCCGCTTCGTCGTCGACCATCACGTTGATGGTCTGCTCGCCGACCTGGCCGATCGCGTCCGTGGCCTTGACCTGGAGCGTGTGGGCGCCTTCCGCTGCGTCGGTCACCTCGAACTCGAACGGCGGTGTGGTGACGGTTTGAACGAGCGCACCATCGACATAGAGCTCGCCTTTGACGAGGTCCATGTCGACCAGCGACGTCCGCACCATGAACGTCGGCGGCACGACGGCCCCATTGGCGGGCTCGGTGAGCTGCGCGATCGGCGCCGCATTCTTCACCGGCATTCCATAGATCATCGCGACACCCGTGCGGTCCAGGCTCGTGAACGCGAGATCGTTGGAGGATCCACCGCACTGCGGGTAATGCATGATCGACGCGGAGTCGTACGCGGTGACCGCGCGATATTCCTGATCCTCCGGACACTCCTGACCGGGCGAACGAATGTGCTCGTGGCGAAACCCGAGGGCGTGACCGAGCTCGTGACCGAGGATGTTCTTGAGTGGCCACTGCAGATTTGGCGAGAACGAGTCCGGGTCCACGAGCACGTTGCGTTCGTTTCGAGGACTGTCCGGGAAAAACGCGCGCGCGAGATACTGGCCGTTGGAGTTCACGAGGTTCACGTCGAACAGCACGTTGGTGTTCGACGCGGTGCATGCGGCGCCATCTTGCGCGGACACGTGCACGAACTTGACGTCCGCCATTTGCTCCCAGCCATCGACAGTCGCGCCTTTCATCGCGTTCTCGATCGCCGTGCGCTGGGTGGCGTTGAACGTGCTGCCGATGCAATAGGTCAGGTTCTTCCGCTGCGTGCTGTTCCAGATCACGTCCTGGTTGTTGACGTTGTAGACGGTCAGCGCGCCTTGTTGCCCGCGCTCCCAATGGGCGTAGAGCGCCTCCTCGCTATGGAGCACGAGATCCCAATCGACGACGTATCCACCACCGGGCTCGCGGTGGGCCTGCGCGCGTGCGCGGTACTCCTCGAACGACATCCCCGCGGTGGTACCGAGGTCAGTGCTGGAAGGCGCCACGCACCCAGCAGCCGCCAGGACAACAAGCCCCACGAGCTTGTGACGTTCGAGCATGACGGGGACACGTGCACATCCTGTGCACGGGAGGACACCTGTAACTTCACCTGGTTGGCATGCCCAGGTGTGGGACTGAACCACCCCTGCCGGGGGAACGCGCTCCACGCAAGGTCACAAACCGCAGGCCGCTTCGATCTCGTCGATCTGTTTGGGACACTCCGCCGTGAGCACCTCGTGCCCGGCATCGGTGATCGCGACGTCATCCTCGATCCGCACGCCGATCCCGCGCAGCTCGTCCGGGACATCCGGCGCGTCGGCGGCGATGTAGAGGCCGGGCTCGACCGTGATGACCATGCCGGGGGCCAGCGGCCGAGGCTTGCCATCGCGGGTGTATGCGCCAACGTCGTGAACATCCAGCCCGAGCCAGTGGGACGTACCGTGCATGTAGAACTTGCGAAAGCTCAGGTCGGTGATTCGCTCGTCGACCGAGCCTTGCAACAGACCGAGCTCGATCATGCCCTCGGTCAGCTTGCGCACGCAGTGATCGTGGATCTCGTTGATCGTCACGCCGGGCTTCGTCATGGCGATCGCGCTCATCTGGGTCGAAAGTACGAGCTCGTAGACGCGGCGCTGCGCCGGCGAGAACCGCCCGGTCGCCGGCCAGGTTCGCGTGATATCCGCCGTGTAGTGGTTGTATTCACAACCCGCGTCGATCAGGACGAGATCGCCGTCCGCGATCGCGCAGCGGTTCTCGATGTAATGGAGGATCGTCGCGTTCTCCCCGGCTCCGACGATCGTGCTGTAGCCCGGTCCGGCTCCGCCACGGCTGCGGAACGTGTAATCGATCAGCGCTTCGAGCTCCCACTCGAACGCTCCGGGGCGGCCCTTCGCCATCGCCAGGCGATGCGCATCGCTGGTGATCGCCGCCGCCTTGCGCAGCGCGGCCAGCTCGCTGGCATCCTTGTGGAGCCGGAGCTCGTGAAGCGCGGCGCGCGGATCCACCACCGCGCGCGGCGGCCGATGCCCCCGCTTCTCGGCGCGGCGCAGTCGCACCAGCGCAGCGCCGATCAGCTTGTCCATCAGCTCGTCAAGACCGAGGCCGTAGTGCAGCTCGTCGGCGTTGGCGATCAGCTCCCACAACCGCACCGGTAACTCGTTCGCCGGGTAGGCGGCGTCGGCACCGTACAGCTCCTTGGCGCCCTCGAGTCCCGCGCGCCGGCCGTCCCACGTCTCCATCTCCGGATCGCGCGGCCGCACGAACATCACCACGCGATCGGTCTCGGCACCGGGCCGGAGCACCAGCGTGGTCTCGGGCTCGACAAATCCGGTGAGGTAATAGACGTCCGAGTGCTGGCGGAACCGGTGCATCGCGTCGCCGTTGCGCAATCGTTCTGGCAGCGAGTGAACGATCGCCACGGCGCCTGGACCGATCGCCTTCATGTACGCGTCCCGTCGAGCAGCAAACACCGCAGGATCGAACATCTCGCGTGTATAGCATTGCTCGTCGCGGTCACGGTGCGCGATGGGCTCGAGTCGCTGGCCGACGCCGCCGCAACCGCAGCGCGATCCATCCGATCACGAGCCAGCCGGCGCTGCCACCGCCTGCCGAGCACCCGACGCGATCGTACGGACCGACGCCGCACCAGTGCTCGCCCGATTCGGGCTCGTACGGCGCATCGACGAACGTGCACCCGGCGAGCTCGCGATCCACGGCACCATGGGCGCGCAGGTTGCCGAGGTACTGATCGACGAGCGCGAGATCCGCGGCGATGTCCGGATCCTGATGATTCTCCAACCATGCGACCGCGCTGCGCCTCGTGGTGGACAGCGCCGCGGCGGCGCAGCTGAGATCCGAAGTGACCGTGGCAGCGCGGATGCCGAGGAACATGTTGTACATCGCATAGCGCTCCGCCATCTCGGGGCTCGACAGAAACGGATCGTCGGGCGTCGCGCTGGGGTCGGCCGAATAATCGAGGGCAACGCGCTGCGTGGATCGCTGGCTCGCTCCGGGCAGCCGATACGAGAGCTCGATGTCGGCCACGTCCGGCGCGGCCTGGCCACTCGCATGGAGATGGATGAACAACGTGCTTCCGCCGCCGCGCCTGCCAGCGCCGGGCTCCTGACTCGTTCGGCTCGCGAGGAACACCGCGGGGATCTCCAGGTCGCCGTAGGTCGCGCCTGCGCTCCATCGCCGCGTGCCGACCACTTCGTCGAGCTGCCAGCCCGATCCGGCGAATGCCTGGAGCCGCACATCCAGCGCGAGCGGCGACATGAAATAGTCGAGCTCTTCGGTGAACACCTCCGTGGCCGCCTGGGCGTCCTCGAGGAAGTAGAAGTTGCCGGCGCCGGACTCGGCGAGCCCCCGCATCAGGTCGACGTCGAAGTCATTACCGACGCCGATCGTGGTCAGGCCGACGCCCTCGCGAATACGCTGACTCGCCATCTCCATGATCGCCGCGCGCGACGTGTTCCCGATGGTCGCGAGGCCGTCGGAGAGGAAGATCACTCGGTTCTGGGTCTCGCTGCTCGGTGCTTCGCCGATCAACCCGAAGCCGGCTTCGAGCCCTGCATAGATGTTGGTACCGCCATCGGGTTGCAGCTGGTCGATCGCCGCATGCAGGAGTGTTGGGTCGAGCTCGGCCGAGAATGGCGCATCGAACGTGACATCGTCATCGAACGAGATGATCGCGAGCCGATCCTCGGGCAGCAGATGGTCGACCATCGCGTGCAGGCCAACCTTCACCTTGTCGAGCCGGCCATCGAATGCCATCGAGCCAGAGTGATCGACCACCACCACCATCCGCATCGGGAGCCGCGGATAGTTCGCGGGATCGACCGACGTGTTGACGGAGATCTGGATCGTCGCCTGATGTGCACCGGTCAACCAGTTGCGTCCGACCGACAGCCCGGGCGTCAAGCACAGTGGAGCTCCACATCCCCCGGCAGGTGGTGCGTTGTAGTGCTCGTTGAAGAAGCCGTTGGCGTCGAGGGTGTCCGGTTCGGGGAGCTCGCCGCGTTCGAGGGTGCCGCGAAACGCGCCGATGTCCTGTGCGCCGCCGAAGCTGACGTTGCCACCACCCGGTTCGGTGCCGGCAGGCGACGAGCCGTCTGAGCCCGCCATGCAGGCGGTCACTGATATGGCGAGGATGGCGGCGATGCTGCGCATGGCGAGTCATTCAGCAACCGCAATGCCAGCTCGACGATCGTGAGATTCCGAAGGAGCGGCGCCGGGTTAGCGCGACAGGGGCGCCGATGGTGGATCGTTGCGAGTTTGCCCCCGACCCGCCGGCTCGCGACATCCGTGTCGTACGATGCGCCGGTGAAGCTCGCCCGTGTCGCCCTCGTATTGATCGTGGTCGCGTGCTCGCGGAGGCCACCGCCACCCCCACCGCCACCACCTGCCGACGGCGACGCGGGTGTCGCGCTGGTGAGCCCACCCGCGGCCGGCGATGCGAGCACCAGGCCGGTCTATCGCACCGATGCCTCCACGGCGCACACCGATCCATCCGTCGTCGGGATCGGCAAGACCTTCATGGTGTCCTCGGAAGCGGGCCTCGCGACCGAGGTCGGCCGCAAGGTGCTCGCGGCGGGCGGCAACGCCGTCGACGCCGCGGTCGCGACCGCGTTTGCGCTCGCAGTCGTCCACCCGACCGCGGGCAACATCGGCGGTGGCGGGTTCGCCGTTGTTCGCCTCGGTCCTGGAAAGGCAACCGCGCTCGATTTTCGAGAGGTCGCGCCGGCTGCCGCCACGCGCGACATGTTCCTCGATGCGAGTGGCAACCCGACCAAGGAATCGCTCGTCGGCTACAGAGCATCGGGGGTACCGGGCTCGGTGGCTGGGCTGTGGGCGTTGCACAAGAAGTACGGATCGAAGCCATGGAAGGAGCTCGTCGACCCCGCGTTCGCGCTGGCGCGAGACGGCTTTGCCGTCGATGACAAGCTCGCCGAGTCGATCGAGCGCGGTGCTGACCGGCTGCAGAAATTTCCCAGCACCGCCGCGATCTGGGTACCCGGCGGCCGGCCGCTCGCGGTCGGTGCGATCGTGAAGCTCCCCCAGCTCGCGACCGTGCTCGAACGGATCCGCGATCGCGGCAGCGATGGGTTCTACAAGGGCGAGACCGCGCGAGCCATCGAGGCGGCGATGAAGGCCGGTGGCGGCATCATCACCGCGGCGGATCTCGGCAGCTACGCGCCGGTGTGGCGCGCCGGGCTGCGGTTCTCCTATCGCGGGCACTCGATCGTCTCGATGCCTCCGCCATCGTCGGGCGGCATCGTGCTCGCGATGACGGCAGGGATGTTGCGCAAGGTCGAAATTGGCAAGCTGCCGTGGAACGGCGTCGAGCACATCCACTGGATGGTCGAGGCGTGGCGCCGCGCGTTCGCCGCGCGCAACGAGCTGCTCGGCGATCCGACGTTTCGCAAGGACATGCCGATCACCACGCTGATGTCGCCGTCGTATCTCGACAAGCTCGCAGCGACGATCGGCACGGGCGCGAGCAAGTCATCCGACGTGCTGCCGTTGCTCGAGGGCAACCACACCACAAATCTTTGCACCGTCGACGGCAAGGGCATGGCGGTCGCGTTGACCACGACGATCAACACGTCGTGGGGCAGCGGCGTCACCGTGCTCGGATTTCTGATGAACAACGAGATGGATGACTTCTCGATCAAGCCCGGCTCCGCGAACGTGTTCGGACTCGTCCAGGGCGAGGCCAACAAGATCGAGCCCGGCAAGCGGATGCTGTCTTCGATGTCGCCGACGATCGTCGAGAACGCCAAGGGCGAGCTCGTCATGCTCGCCGGCGCCGGCGGCGGACCGCGGATCATCAGCGCGGTGTGGCAGACGATCTCGAACGTGATCGACTTCGGCAACGCCGCCGGCAAGGCCGTCGGCTTGCAGCGGTTTCATCATCAGCATCTGCCCGACCTCGTGTTCATCGAGCCGGAGGCGATCGACGAGGCGACCGAAGGCAAGCTGCGCGCGCTCGGCTACGCGCTCAAATGGGGCCAATCACCGCGCGAATTCGGCGCGGTCACTGCGATCGTGCGGACACCTGGCGGCTGGGAAGGCACGTCGGATCCACGCGGCGGCGGTGCCGCCCTGGGGGATTAGGTCTGCCTCAACGCTCCGCATCTCCCGTCGTCGGTTCGACAGCGATTGGTCGAGCGTGATGTTACGCTTGCCCGACGATGCCCGACGAACGCGGACCAAGCGAGAGCGGCATGCTGGTGTATCCGCAGCTTCCGATCCCGAAGCGCGGCGAGACCGACGTCCGTCGGCCCAGCAGGCCGAGTCATCCAACGATGGGGCGACGACCACGGTATGGCGTGCTCGGCATCCTGGTTCTGATCGGCGCCGTGATCGGATTTGTCGTGCGGCCGATGATCAAGGGCGATCCCAAGGTCGCCGTGCTCGAGGATCAGGTGGCCAACGCGAACAAGGCGAGCGCCGCACAGAAGGCGCGCGCCGATGAAGCGATTCGTCAGACGATCGAGCTGACCACCGCGGTCAATGCGGCGAACGCCAAGGTCAGCGAGCTCGAGCAAGTGGTCGGTGCAGCCAAGGCGAAGGAAGCGGACGCTGCGGCCAGCGCGAAGGCCACCGAAGCGATTCAGGCGAAGCTGGCGCCCGCGATCGAAAGAGGCGTGGGCTCGATCGCGATCAGGGGCGACGAGGTTCATGTGAGTATCCTCGATACCGCGCTGTTCAAATCCGGCGAACACGAGCTCAGCGACAAGGGCAAGGCGACGCTCGCCAAGGTCGCCGCGGTGCTCAAGCAGCTCCCCGACAAGTTGATCTGGGTCGAGGGCCACACCGACAGCTCGCCGCCGCCGCGTCCGCCGGCACCGAAGAAGCCGGCCAAGGGCGCGCCGCCGCCCGCGCCCGTGCGCCACGCGACCAACTGGGAGTACTCGGGCGCACGCGCGGCTGCCGTGGTTCGGTACTTCCAGGAGATCGCGCGCATCGAGCCGGCGCGGCTGGCTGCGCTCGCGTTCGGACCGTATCAGCCGGCGTCGCGCTCGAGTCGCGCGCTGAATCGCAGGATCGAGATCGTGTTGATGCCGAAGCCGGCGAAGAAGTAGCGACAGCGCGACCTGACTACCTCTGCCGCTCCACGAACCCGACGAGTCCCAGGTCGGTCGCCTGATCGAGCGTCTCGATGCTCTGCGGGATTCCCGACACCAGTCCGCGCGAGAACACCAGCAGCGGAATTCCCTCGAGATCCTTCGCGGCGCGCAGCTCGCGCATCACCTCGTTGAATCCGTCCGACGCGAGATCCAGGAGCAGCGCGCGCGGTTGCAGCGCGCGCACCAGCCGCGATAGCTGGCCCGGCGCGCGCGTCATCGACACGACCGTGTAGCCGCGCGCGGACAGCAACATGTCGATCGTCTGCATGCGCGCGCGGTCATGCTCGACCACCAGCACGACACCGCGATCCTGTTGCGGCTCCTGCGGGGGTGGGGGCGGCGGAGCGATCGCCGGGATCGGCGCCGGGTTGGCATCGCGCGAACGGTGGACCAGCAGGGCGACCTTGTTGAGCAGCTCGTCGACATCGAACGGCTTCTCGACGACCTCGCTCGCGCCGAGCGCTGCGAGGTTCACGTTCAGGCCGTGGACCGCCGTCATGATCAGCACCGGCACGGCGTTGTACTCGGGGCTATCGCGCAGCGATTGCAGGAACTGGCGGCCGTTCATGCCGGGCATCATCAGATCGAGCAAGATCGTGTCGGGCCGGGCGACGCGCAGCCGATCGAGCGCGGTCTCGCCGTCGATCGCGAGATCGACCACGTAGCCCTCATCGCTCAACACTTGGCCGAGGGTGTCACGCACCATCGGTTCGTCGTCGACAACGAGGACCCGGCCGCCCTTTTGTTCCGATGGCATTCGCGCCGAGCAGCGTACCACCCGCGGTCGGCGGGGTGTACCATCCGCGACGATGTCGTCGGTTCCGGTACTCGCGAACGCGTACCAAGAGCTGCGTCCGAAGATCTTGCAACGCCTACTCGACGTGCGCTCGAGCCTCGATCCATCGCTGGGGCGCGTGGACGAGCGCGCGGCGCGCGCGCCGATCGATGCGGTGCTCGATCATCTCGGAAACTTCATCGCGACCGGGGACTTCGGCCTGCACCGCGCATTTCTCCACACGTTTCTGGCGATGCGTGCGGCGGAGGCGCAGAGCCCTGCGCAGGTGCTGAACATGCTCGTCGCGATCGGCGACACCGCGGCGCAAGTCGCGCAACAGGAGGGCGCAGGTACGCTGGGCAGCGCCGAGCTCACTCTGCTGCTGACGCGGGTCACGGCGAGCACGGCCCGCGCGGTCAATGATCTGATCGCCGACGAGATCGCGAATCGCCGCGCCCAGTGGCACGATCTCAACAAGCGCGGCCGGGTGGAGCGTACGCCGTCGTGACCGCGACGATGCCGCCTGCCGGGATGCGGGTCGCCGGCGGTAGCAATGTGGGAAGGGTCCGCAACACGAACGAGGACGCGTTCATCGTCGAGCCGTCGCGCGGCTTGTTCGTCGTGCTCGACGGGATGGGCGGCGCGAACGCCGGAGACGTTGCGTCACAGCTCGCGCGCGACACGATCCTCAAGTTCGTGGCCGACCGCCACGGCAACCTAGCCGCGCGGGCGCTGCTGGGCGGCGCACTGCTCGCGGCGTCGGCGGCGGTCCACGCCGAGGCGCAGGCCAAGCGCGAGCGGCACGGCATGGGCACCACCGTGGTTGCGTGTCTGCTCGAGAGCGCCAAGCGCGCGGTGATCGCGCACGTCGGTGACAGCCGCGCGTACCTGTTGCGCGATGGCCGGCTCAAGGCGCTGACGCGCGATCACACGGTGGTCGAAGAGCTCGTCGATCGCGGGCTGTTGACGCCCGACCAGGCCGAGCGCCACACCTACAAGAACGTGCTGTCCCGAAACCTGGGCGCGCGCCCCGAGGCACGGATCGATTATCTCGAGCTCGAGCTCCAGCCCGGCGACCGGGTGTTGCTGTGCTCCGACGGGCTCTATGGCTACGCCTCGGCGGAGGGGATCCAGTACGTGCTCGGGTCCGGCGACGCTCCCGACGCTGTGGCGCGCGAGCTGATCGAGCTCGCGTTGCGCGGCGGCGGCGGTGACAACGTGACCGCGATCGTGATCGAGACCGCCCAGGTGATCCCCACGACGACCCAGGTGGTACGCACCAGCGGCGCGATCGCATGGTGGCAGCGTCGCGCACGGTTTCTCGCCGCCGCGAGTGAAGCAGGCCTGGCGCGTAACCCGATCGTCCGCGGGCTCGATCCCAGCGAAGCCCTCGACGTCGTGGCGCTCAGCTTGTGCCAGGCGATCTTTCACGATCTCGAGAAGTCCACCGGCGTGAACGTGTGGACGTTCGCGCAGAACCTCGCCGGTGGCTGGTTCGAGCGCAACGGTGACTGGGAGCCATTGCGCGCCATGATCGACATCCTGGCGCTGAGCGCGCGCGCCGTGCTCGATGAGATCCGGGCGGCCGATGCCAACCTCGGATTTCTCCTCGATGTTGCCGTCAGCCGGGCGCTGGTCGTCGCGGAGCTCGCATTCGGCGGGCTGCTCGCCGATCAGCTCCGGCAGATCGACGAGGATCTCGTTCTGCTCCAGGCGGCCCAAGACACCCACGACGGTGGCGAACCATCGCGCGACTCGGCGCGGTTCATCGAGCGTCCGACGATTCCGTTGATCCGAGGCGACCGCGCGCCGACGAGCTCGACGGAGCCGGTCGAAGTCGTCAACGCGCTCGACAAGACGTTGACGGTTGCCCGAGCGGCGGTTCCTGCGGGTGACGAGCTGGTGATCCGCGTGTTGACCGCGATCGAAGCGATCGCCACCGATCTGGACGGTCGCTCCGGCATTGCGGCGGTCGCGGCGCGCGATCTCTACGGCGTTCGCTCGGTGGACGACGCCGGCATGGCGCCGCTGTTCGAGGCGCTCGATCGTGCGCGGGTGTTGACGACCGCCGCCGCGCACCAGGTCAAGTCGTCCCAGACCGTGCGTGCGCGCGTGATGCGGATGACGAGCACCGCCCATCAGCGGCTGTGCTGGACCATGACCGGGATCGTGCTCGAGGCGGCGGCCCCCTATCGCGATCGGCTGCGCGATGTTCGCGCGGTGACCACCGCGCTGCGGGAGCAGGTCGCCAACGCCGAGGAGCGGCGCGCATCGCTCGAACGCAAGCTCGCCGATCGGGTCGACCCGACGCTGCCGTGGGGATCGCGCGGCGATACGGAGTGGTGATGAATACCCAGGAGATGATCGCGGCACTGCGCGTGCTACGAGACGAGGTGCTCGACACGGTCGAGCGCGGCGACCGCGACCCGCCCGGCACCGAGGTGTTCGACGCGGTGATCCGATCGCTGGGCCACGTCGGCGAATCGCTCCCCGGCGTCGACCTGTCGCTCGAAGATGCGGTCTCGCGCCGACTCGCCTGGGGCGACCGCGAAGATCAAGTGCTTGCCGACGCCGAGGCGGTGTTCGATCGACTGCTGATCGCGGTCGAGCGCGCGTTTCGCGATCCCGAGGATCAGATGGTGGTGATCGAAGCCGTTACCCTGGTATCGGTGACCGTCGCCAGGATCGTCGCGCTCGCAGCGGTCAACCGTGCGAGTCGCGACCGCGCCGCCCGCCTGCGCGAGGAGCTAGCGCAGCGCCAGCTTCGCAAGGTGCTCGAGAAGCAGCGCACCAACATCACCCGGCTCGAGCGCGACCTCGCCGACGACTGATCACGTGGGTGTGACGTCGGCGGCGACCGCGTCGAGTAGCGCCTCGAGCCCCGAATCGCGATCCACGAACCTGTGAATCAGCTGCGAGCTCGGATCACCAGACCCGCGCTGGATCCGGCGCGCCTTGGGGCGAACGCGACGAACCGTGTCCATGATGGTGTCGACCCGCGCATCACCGCCGTCGAGCTCTGCGATCACGAGATCGAGGTCGATGTTGCTCACCGCATCATGGATGCTGTCATCATCGCTCGCGAACAACACGTCCCAGCCGCTGGTGACGTAGAGCGCGAGTGCACCACGCTGGCGGTGCTCGTCGCCGACCACCAGCACGCGTAGCCGCGGCCCCGGCTTGACCATGGTCATGTTCGACGCGCGGGCGGCTGCCGTCACCAGCGCGCGCCACTCGGCGGGCGGCTGCACCATCGCGATCCCCAGGGTCCATCCCGGCGCCGCTGCCTCGCGAACCACGTCGCCGATCACCTCGAACGCGGTGCCGGTGAATGGATCGGTCATCGTGAGCGCGAGCCTGGTTCCAATCGGAAACCACGCTGCGGTCGTGAGGCATGTCCCGTCGAGCGATACATCCTTGGTTCGGCACACGGCGATCTCACCGCCCAGCAGCGGCTGCGCCGTTGCGGTGATCTCGAGGCGATGTCGAACGGCGCGGCGGGTCAATACCTCCATCCTGCCACGTCATGAACCGGGTTTGTTCCGCTACTAGCGGCCGTCGGTGTCGCGCAGCGACCCGGACGCTGCGACCTGCCAGGCTGGTTGAGCCCACCCGATTTGACCACTGCCCGCCCGCGAGCGAACGTGCGGGCCATGACCAAGGGGTCGCGAATGGATCCATCGATCGATGATCGCGGAGCGACGAAGGCTCCAGCGATGGATCGGCCGCGAGGGCGAGCGAGTCATCCTCTCGTGGGCCCCACGCTGTCGCGCTGCGGAGTCATCGCCAGCCTGCTGGTGTGTTTGAGCTCGCAAGCAGTTGCGGAGGAACGAACGATCGTGGTGGAGACACCGCTCGACCGTACGATCGGTAACAAGGTGTTGCTCGGCAGCGTGCTGGGCGCGGGTCTGCTGGTGGGTGGGCTCGGCATCAAGTGGCATCTCGATTCGCGATCCGCGGCCGACGAGGTCGCCGCGGATGTCACGACCGGGCGGTCGTGGACCCAGGCCGACGTCGCCCAGGTGGACAAGGCGGACGACGCCGCCACCAAGGCGAAGGTTGCATACGGCATCGGCGGCGCGCTCGTGATCGCGGCGGTCGTGATGTTCATCGTCACCGATCCGGGCTCGGAGACCACGGTGATCAAGGCCAACACCGTCACGCCGACGCTCGCGCCAACGCCCGGCGGCGCGATGTTCGGATCGAGCTGGAGCTTCTGATGACGATCCGCTATCTAGCCCTGGTCGCGTTGACCGCTTGTGCCCCCGAGATCGCGCCCGGTGTGTATGCGTGCGGACCCGAGCAACTGTGCCCGGAGGGACAGACCTGCAACGGTCCGGACAACCTGTGCGTGCTCGATCGCGATGCCACGCCGTTCACCTGCGGTCCTATCTCCGAGGTCGAGCCCAACAGTGCGCAGGACTCGGCCGAGATGGTCTCCGAGTTCCAGTGCGTGTCGTTTCCCGTCGAGATCAACGGCTGCTCCGACCAGGCCGGCGACCAGGACTGGTTTCGCGTCGACGTCCCGGACAACTGCACCGCGGTGGCGGTGACCGCCAAGATGCAGTTCCCGATCGCGTTCGCGGAGGTCGGCCTCGAGCTGTACGCGAGCGATGGGTCGGTGGTGGCGACGGCCGCTCCGTGCGCCGCGCAACCCGCGCAGGATGGCGGCGTGGAGCGTCGATGCCTCGACGCCGTGGTCACGCCGGGCGGCAGCTATGCGCTCAAGGTCGTGCAGACCGGCCAGGGAGCCTGCGGCGGGACGTGCGCGTTCAATCGCTACATCTTGACCGCCCAGCTGGTCACGCCCTAGGGGCCATGGTCGGGCTGGTCGTGCTCCTCGGTCACGCACCGTAACCCGCGCCATGCGACTGGGCGGTTGCGATCCGGTGCGGATCAGGTAGCGTCGAGGCCGCTTGGGGGAATTGACGTGGAACTGGCTCTGCGTGCCGCACCTTGCGTGCGCCGCCGTGCTGTTCGCCGTCGCGTTGATCGCGGCGCTGATCCGCGGCGATCGCGTGATGCGGTTCGGGGTCATCGGAGCGGTGGTCGCGACGATGTCGTGGCAGGTATGCGCCGGGCTCGCGGCATGCACCGACGATCCGGAGACCGGCGTGCGCCTGCACCGCCTGGGCGCCGGTCCGATCGCCCTGGTCGGGCCAAACCTGCTGCTCGTGCTGCTCGGCGTGAGCGGCCAGCTCGAGCGCTATCGCTGGCTCGCGCGGCTTGCCGGGTTGGTCGGTGTCGCCTTCCTCGCGCTGTGCTGGGCCACCGACTGGGTCGTACCGTCGGTTCACCCGCTGAGCTCGGGCATCATGTTCAGCTCGGCTGGGCCCCTCACCGGCATCCACGTCGGCCAGCTCGCGATCTGGCTCGGCTGCGGCATCTTCATCGTGCATCGTGCGATCGCCGCGAGCGAGCGCGTCCGGTTGGTCCGGATGGTGGTCGCCTCGGTGGTGCTCGGTGCGATGTGCGCGAGTGATCTGCTCGCGGTGTATGGGTTGTCCGATGGTTTTCCGGTATCGTGGTTCGCGGCGCTGGTCGCTGGCTTGCTCACCATCTACCTCGAGCTCTACACGCCGCTGTTGCGGCCGCAGGGCATCGATCGCGGCGTGATGATCGAGCTCACCGGCTTCGTGGTAGCCACCGCGATCGTCGGTGTGCTGGCGATCTTCGTCAGTGGATCGAGCATCCTGGGATTTACCGTGCTCGCGAGTGCCGCCTGGGTGATCGGGCTCGGGATCACGTGGTCGAAGATCGCGCAGCGTCCGCCGCGAATCGCGCGCGACCGCGCACTCGAGGAATTCGTCGCCAAGCTCGCCGACGTCGATGACGAGCGAACCGTGATCGAACGGCTCGCTGCGCTATGGGCCAGGATCCCGATCGGAATCCGTGCGACCTGGCGGCTCGAGGGCGATCACTTCGTGGAGATCACCGATGGCCGGACCTGGCAGCTCGACGCCGATGTCGTGACCTGGCTCGTGCATCACGGCGAGTCGGTCGCCCCCGGAGATCTCGCGACGATGCGGCTCGGCGAAATTCGTCCCAAGCTCGAGCAGGTCGTGTCGGGCCGTTCGGCCACGCTGCTGGTTCCGCTGCTCGATCGCGGCATGCTGGTCGGCGTCGTCGAGGGTGATCACGTCGACGCTCTGCGCGAGGAGGAGCGTGGATTCGTCGCCGAGTCGTCGCGCGCCGTCGCACGCGCATTGACCTACGCGGCGCTTGCGCGTGCCGCAGCGGAGCAGCGCGGAACGGCGCGCGAGGTGGAGCTCGCCGAGGCGATGCGCGTGCA
Source organism: Kofleriaceae bacterium (assembly GCA_050187075.1). Taxonomy (GTDB): domain Bacteria; phylum Myxococcota_A; class Polyangia; order Haliangiales; family Haliangiaceae; genus JABFXX01. The sequence continues at coordinate 56,371 of JBFWXW010000026.1, forward strand.
TGCGACCGCCAGCCGCGCGGACGAATTCGGCCCGTGGAGTGTCGCCGCCGAATACCGCACCGCGAAGCGAGCGACCGGGGCTGGCTGGTCGACCGTGTTGCTTCCCGACGACCGCCTCGCGGTGCTGGTCACCGAGGCGCAGGCTCACGGTGTCGCCGCCGCGCTCGCAATGGCCGCGGTGACCGGCGCGTTCACGGCGGCCACGGCAGGGCCCGGACGGGTCTCGCTGGAGGACTTGCTCGCGACGTTGCATGCGAGCGCCGAAGGCATCACCCGGCGCAGCGAGCCGATCAATGCATTCATCGCGCTGCTCGATCTGCGCGCGAGCACCGTCGCCTGGGCGTGTGCCGGCCATCCAGGGGCGTATGTCGTGGTTCCAGACCACCGCGGGGGCGATCACAGCTTTTCGCTGGTGCAGCTCGGAGGTGGCACCGAGCTGACGTCGAGCTTCGCGGCGGCGACCCGCGGAGAGGACGAGCTGCCACCCGATGCGGCGCTCGTGATCGCGTCGACGTCCCTGCGTGCCGGCGACGAGGCGAGCTGGGAACAAACCCTGCGGCATCTGTCACGCTCGGGGCCGCGGCTGGCATCGCTCCTGGTCGAGACGGCCATGCGTAACCGCGAGCTGAGCGACGACTTCTTGGCCGTCGTCGTGCGCAAACACGCGAGCATGGCGCCGATGTCCACATGACTGCAACGTAGTGTTCGCATATCCAACGCCTCATCGGCTCAGCCCGTGTGAGGTGTTGGCAGTTGCCGGCGCGAGTCGCGGCTGGCGAACCTACGAACGATGTCGATGTCACGGTGCGCGCTGGCGGTGCTGGTCGCGGCCGCCGCATGCGGTGACGCGGCCACGTCGGATCCGGGCGATCCCGACTTCGGGCCGCCGGAGCTCACCGCCGAGTGTCACGAGGTCGACCGACCGAGCCATTCATTCACGGCGGCGAGCGATTTCGGACCCGTGTACGAGGGCACCCTGGCGAGCTGGGACGCCAGCGGGCGCTGGTGGTTGACCGGCGTGTCGCTCGGGCGAATCTCGAGCGTTCACTTCACCATCACTGGCATCACGGGCATCACGGGCAACCAGGTCATGCTCGACCACAACGAAGATATGATCGGTTCGATCGATGACGACGCGCTGTTTCAGCGCTACTCGATTCCCGATGGTGCCGGCGGGGACTACGTGCTCGCGCAACGGGTTTCGAATCTGCGCAGCGACGGGTCGCTGCGCTACGATCGCGCGCGGTGCGACAGCATGTCGTGCTCCGTGTGCACGGCGCGGCTCGTCCGCGCGACCCACAATGGCTCCGAAGCCGAGGCCAACAACCTCGCGCTGGTTGGCGAGCTGAGCGATCCGTCGTGGCAGGGCAACATCTCGCTCAACGTCCGCGTCGTCGGCACGCTCGCCTATCTGATTCGATTCGATGGGCTGTACATCATCGACACGGCGGACCCGACGCATCCGGTTCAGCTCGGACATTACGCGCGCAGCGGCGATGGCTACAGCAACGATGTGAAGATCGTCCAGGCCGGCGCGAAGCGATTCGCGCTGATCGCGGATTCGCCGATCGACGTGGTCGACGTGACCGATCCGGCCCAGCCGTTCCTCGCCGGAACCATTCCCGAGGGCGCGCACACGCTGTTCACCGAGGAGCGCAACGGGACCGTCTACGCCTATGTAGGCGGGTACGACGGCAGTTGCCCGGTGTACGACGTCACCGATCCGGCGGCCGCCGTGCGACTCGGCCGGTTCGAGACCGGCGGCTCGCGGGTTCACGACCTCTCGGTCAAGGACGGCATCGCCTACCTCAACGCGTGGGAGGCTGGGTTTCAGGTCGTCGACTTCACCGACCCCGAGCATCCACAGCTGACGGGCGGGTGGTATTCGCCGACGCTCACCAGCCATTCGAACTGGACGACGACCGTCGGCGGCCGCCACATCGCGCTGCACGGAGACGAAGCATACGGCGCCCATCTCGATGTCGTCGATCTCGATCCCGATTCGGCCACGTTCATGCAGTCGATCGGCAGCTACAAGACGCGTGATTGGGTGTCGATCCACAACATCATGGCGTTCGGCAACCGCGCATACGTCTCCTACTACCAGGATGGCGTCCGCGTGTTCGATCTGTCCGATCCGACCAAGCCCGCGTTGATCGGCTACTACAACAGCTGGGATCCGCAGAGCGACGCTGTGTCGAACGATTTCTTCGAGGGCGCGGTGGGCATCGACGTCGACTTCGCGCGCGATCTGATCTTCGTCGCCGACGCGCCGCGCGGTCTGATCATCCTCCGAGACGAGACCTAGGCTAGCGCTTAGCCCGGATCAACCACCGCGCCGTCGGTCGAGACATCCTCGTCGAGTACGAGGCGGAGGCCGGCGGGCAGCGTGTCGCCGAGCGCGACGAGCTCCTCGCGCGCTTCGAGCGCGACGACTTGATCGACGAGGATGGCCGCGCGATCACCGCCGGGCATCGCCCGCACGGCGGCGGCGAGCTTGGCGCGCGTCGCGTCGTCGAGATCGCGCGCGCGGTCGCCAGTTCGCCGCCCGAGCTGTGCGAGCGCGAACGCGGTCTTGTCGGGCTGGGGCCAGTCCCAGCCGAGCAATGGCTCGAGCCAGCCCTTGATCTTCGATGGCGGAACCACGGCGTTGAGCGGACCGTAGAGCGGCACCCGCGCGCCGACGCGCGACAGCGCCCACAGGTGCACGGGATCTTCACGGCCCTTGCGGGTCTCGAGTCGTCGAACCAGCTCATCGCCGAGCTTCACCTTGTGCGGCACGGCGAGTCGCTCGAGGCTGGCGACCACGCGCCAGATCTCGGCGAGCTCCTGCTTGCTCGGCTTGGCTTCGGCGATCTTCTTGGCCTGGAGCGGGCTCGGCAGCAGTAGCTTGGCCAGGCGATCGTAGAACTGATCCTGCTGGCCCTTGGCCAGGCCGCCGGCGATCCGCCGCCACACGATCCACCAGGCGAGCTTGCCTGGCTCGCTCCTGGGAAACGCCAGCCCTTCGTTGAACACGCCCCACATGACACGGGCGCGCCATGCGTCGAGTGGCGCACCGGTTCCTGGTCGCAACAAGAATCCGGCGAGGTTGAGCCAGCGCTGCTCGTGATCGGCGGACTTCTTGCGCTCGCCCGCGACCTCGACGAGGGCATCGAACAGCGCACGTGCGGTCATCATCGACCAGTCGTCGCGACGCGTCTCGAACAGCGTCTCGAGATCGCGCGTCAGCGTGGCCAGGCCTTCACCGGTCTTGAACGCGGTCTGGATCCGCAGCTTCGCCACGTCGGTGCCGGGGTGTGGCGCCGCGGCCTCGGCGTCCTGTTCCGTCGGCGCCACCCCGCCCGAGCGCATGTCGAACGCGAGCTTCCAGGTCTCGTGCGGTGGCTCGCGATCCACGCAATACAGCTCGAGCGCGCCCAGCTCGGTGATGTGCACCTCCATGCGAACGGTCACCTCGCTGCGACCGCGAGCGCGCAGCACCGTCACGATGGGTGGCAGCTCGAGCAGATCGCTGCCGTCCTCCACGGTCTGGGGCACGCCGTCACCGACCGGTACCAGCGCGCCCGGCCGATCGTCGCGCGTCGTCGACGAGTACAGCCGAAAGCTGACCGGCCGGTTGGTCACCAGCTTGAAGTCGCGTTCGAGCTGAACGCGCGCGCCGTCCTCGAGGCCCGGGGGAGCCAGGCAGACCGCGAACCGCGCGGGCTCGATGCCGCCGCCGGCCTCGGTGGTGGGAATTCGGCGACGCGCGCCCGACGCATCGACACCGACGTAAAATGCGCGGGCGGTGCCGCCCTTGATGCGGGTTGCGAGCCCGCGTCGGACCAGGCCGTAATATGCCGCGCCCTGGGCAACCGCCATCTCGGGCATCGCCGCCGGCAGCTCGCGCGGCCGGCTGCCCGACCACTGGCCGATCTGATCGAGCACGCGGTCGCGCAGCGAGCTCGGCGTCATCGCACCGCCGTTGAACAGCACCGCGTGCACGGTGCTCGCCTCGTGACGTGCGAGGAACGTGGCGAGGTGGCGCGTGATCGCCGGATCGCTCGCGTAGGGCAGTCCGAACTCCTGGAGGCCGCCTCGGCCGCGCTGGATCGGTGCGTCCCTGGTGACGATCGGGAAGAAGCCATCGAACAGCACGGCGTGGAGCTCGGCGCGTGTGACCTCGTCGCGGAGCGTGCCGCCGATCAGCTTCGCGCCTCGGCTCTGTACGACGATCGGTGCCGACTCGGGCGGATCGTCGCCGAGCAAGGTCTCCTTTGCGAGCCTGCACGCGTGGACCAGGCCGTGCCACTGCAGCGCGTCGAGCTTCTTGCCCGTCTTCGCGACCATCCGTTGCTCGACGATCTTCGCGAGCGTCAGATCGAGGTTGTCGCCGCCGAGCAGCAGGTGGTCGCCGACCGCCGTGCGCGTGAAGCCATTGCCGTCGGGATCGACCTCGATCAACGTGAAGTCGGTGGTGCCGCCGCCGACGTCGAACACGAGGATGCGCTCGCCTGCGGCCAGGCCTTTGTTGCCGCGCGCGTTGTCGATCCACGCGTAGAACGCGGCCTGCGGCTCCTCGAGCAGCACGATCGGCGGAAAGCCTGCCTTCGCCGCCGCCTGGAGCGTCAGCTCGCGCGCAGCCTCGTCGAACGATGCCGGCACGGTGACCAGCACCTCCTGATCAATGAACGGCGCATCGGGATGGGCGTGATCCCAGGCCTCGCGGATATGAGCGAGCACCAGCGCCTGCGCGGCCACCGGCGACAGCTTCGGACCATCGCTGTCGCCCCACGGTAAGATCGCGGCGTTGCGATCGACCTTGGCATGGCACAGCCACGACTTCGCCGACGCGATCATGCGCGACGCCATCCGCGCCCCCTGACCGCGCGCGAGCTCGCCGACGACCGGGCGGAGCTCCGACGAGATGGCGGCCTGCGGATCTGTGCGCTCGGCGGTGACCGGCCGCCACGGAAGCGCGGTCTCGTGACGCGCGAGGTCGATCTCGCCGGCGAGGTACACGAACGACGGTAGCTGCCGGCGCGGCGCGACCTCACCTGGCGCGACCAGCTGCGGCACCTCGAACACGCGCACCCGCGGATCGGCGGCCGCGCTGTCGACGTACGCCACCGCTGAATTGGTGGTTCCGAGGTCGATGCCGATGAGGTAGCGGGCGGGCACGGAGACGCCTTCCTACCTCATCCGCCGGGCGCGCGCACCAGCTACCGGCGCGGGCCGGCTACGACACCCAGACGTCGCGGTTGGGGTGCTCGCCATGCAGCGCGAGTCGACTCAGCGTCCCCGCGCAGTCGACCAATCCTTCGGCGCGACTCTCGTCGACCGTCCTGATCGACGAAATGGTCCGCCAGCCGTCCGCGGTGATGCCTTGCGCATAGAGCTCGTGCGAGAACCTCGCCTTGTCGTGCAGCTGACCGTCGTGAACGTGCACGGTCGGGAAGAATATGCGCTCGGGATCGCGCGTCGCGAGCTCGAACGCCATCGGATGGACCTTGGTGATCGCATTCGGCTTCACGTCGAGCTGGAACACGGCAAATCCCCAATCGCTGTACTCACTGACGCCATCGAGCGTCCCGCGCGGGATGCGAAACCGCGGGTCGAGTCGATCGAAATCGCGCTGAGTGGGCACGAACGAGGCGACGAAGGCCCCCACCGAGTGCACCGCGAGTGGACGAGGCGGGCCACCCGAGATCGGTCCACCGGCCGGCATCGATCGCATCACCGGAAACGCCTGGTGAAGATGGTCGAACAGCTCCGGGTACCGTTCGAGCGAGATGAATCGCACCGCGTCGTCGGAGGATCGTGGTGGCACCGGGATCGGGAGGATCATTGCGACGGCCGAATCCGCCTGCACGCTCATCTGATAGACCAGCACCTGGCGACCCGGCGCGCGCATCCGGGCAAAGATCTTCGTCGACTCGACGCGATTGACCGGTGGAGAGAAGCAGCACATGCCGAGATCATACGTGGCGGCGCGAGAGGATCGAAGCGTGTCGGCCCAACCGGCGCCCGGCGGAGCATCGACCCGAGCACGTCATCCACGCGCGCGGCTCGCGCCACGGCGCCTCGATCGTCCCCATGCCTGTGCGAGTTGCTCGGCTCGCGGATCGAGCCGCTGGCCACTGGTGAAGTAGTCTCGCCATGGATCTCCCGATGCGCGGGTCAGCCGGCGAGGAATCGAGCGGATCGTGAACTGCTTCGGCTGGACGCCCGCCCGCAGCTCGTCCCACCGGATCGGCGTCGAGACCGGCGCGCCGGGGCGTGCTCGCGTGGAGTACGCGGCGACCGACGTGTTGGTCCGGTGATTGCGCAGATAGTCGACGAGGATCTTGTCCTCGCGGCCGGCCTTCGGGACGGTGGTCGTGTAGCGGTCGGGTGCGCGTGCGACCATCGCGTCTGCAAGCGCACGCGCAACGGCCACGCACCCGGCGACGTCGCGATCGGCCACGATCGGCGCCACGACGTGTAGCCCGGCTCCGCCGGTGGTCTTGACGAAGCTCTCGAGCCCGATCGCCTCGAACGCAGCGCGCGCCTCGCGAGCCGCGGCGATCACCTCGGGCCACGTCACGAGCGGGCCAGGGTCGAGATCGAGCACGATCCGATCCGGTTGCTCGACGCGGCGGTAGCGCGTGTTCCAGGTATGGATCTCGAGGATGTTCATCTGCACCAGCGAGATCAGCGCGGGCAGCTCGTCGACGACCAGGTATTCGCCGAGCTTGGTCTTCTCCTGGATCCGCACCCGGCGGATCGGCGCGCCGCGGGTCCAGACCTTCGAGTGCTTCATGTACCGGCATTCGCCGCCGACGCCGTCAGGACACATCACGAGCGTGAGCGGGCGATCTTCGAGATGGGGAAGCATCCACGTCGCGACCTGTGCGTAGTACTGCGCGACGTCGAGCTTGGTGATCTGCTCGTCGGGATAGACCACGCGCTCGGGATGGCTGATCCGGACGCCAGCAACGAGCGGCTGCTCTACGCGCGGCCGGCGCACGCGCGTTGGCGGCTCGGCAGGCCGCGCTGCGACCTCGGCAGGTAGCTCGAACACGACATCGGCTGGGTCACGATCCTTCCGCAATCCTTGAAACGACGAATGGCGGATCTTCCGGTCTGCCGTCCACTCGAAGAACTGGACCTCCGCGACCAGCTCGGGCCGTACCCAGTGCGCATGACGTCCAAGCCATCCCGCCGGGGGATTGGCGAACGGGCTTTCGTTCTGCGTGCGTGCCTCGAGTGTTTTCCGCAGCTCGTGCGACATGGCGTGGTTCCATCCGGTGCCGACCTTGCCTGCGAACATCAGCTTGCCGTTCTCGCTAAACCCGACGAGCAGTGCGCCGATCCCGTCCCCGCCAGATTCGGGAAGCGTGAACCCGCCGATCACCAGCTCCTGGCGGCGGCTGCACTTGATCTTCAACCAGCCGGTGTTTCGCCCGGCTCGATACGGTTGATCGCGGCGCTTGGACACGATCCCCTCGAGGCCCATCTTGCATGCCTCGCGCAGCACGTGTGCTCCGTCGCCCTCGAAGTGCTCGCTGAACCGCAGCGTGTCGGGTCCGTGGTCGAGCAGCCGGGCGAGCTCGGCCTTGCGCTGCTCGAGCGGGATGCCGCGCACATCCTCGCCCTCGAGCTGGAGCAGATCGAACACGAAGTAAACGATCTTGGTGTCCACGTGATCATCGCGGAGGTTCTGGAGCAGCTGAAAGCTGGTGCGTCCGTCGGGGCCGATCGCCGCGACCTCGCCATCGAGCACGGCATCCCGTACTCGCAAGCGCTCGGCCGCCTCACGCACGTTGGGAAACGTCGCGGTCCAGTCGATGCCATTGCGGCTCCATAGCGTCGCGTGACCGCCCGCGAGCCTGCAGCCGATCCGATAGCCATCGAGCTTGATCTCGTGCACCCACTCGTCACCGCTAGGTGGGTGGTCCACCAGCGTTGCAAGCTGTGGCCGATAGAACGCGGTACCAACTGGAGCGCGACGGGCCATCTCGAGGACTAGTATTGCAAGGGTGGAGCCAGCATCTGGATCCTCGAGATTTGTCAGCCGGCGCAGGTAGATGTGCGACGCGTGCGAAAGCGCGCAGTTCGGGCTTGAAAGATCATTGTTAGGTGTCCTATGTTAGGACTCCTAAACAATGCGTCTCCAGCGAGGGACGTACGGGAGAGCAAAGGATGTTGAGTCGCAAGATCGTCGTTCTGGTCACCGCGCTATCCGCCACATCGGCTGCCGCCGATCCTTCGCCGGCGAAGAAGCCGGAGATTCCTGGCTACACCATGGGTAGCCCCACGCTCGCGAAGTCGCCGGTCACGCTCAAGGATCTCGAGTCGCTGAAGAAGGCGCTGCTGTTCTCCGATGAGGACATCAAGTACCTGCGGATGTCGAAGGCGATCCTCGCGGATCAAGCCGATGCCATCCTCGATGTCTGGTACGGGTTCGTCGCGTCGACGCCCGAGCTCGTCTACTACTTCGGCAACAAGTCGACCGGCAAGCCCGAGGGCGAGTACCTCGCAAGGGTGCGGGTGAGGTTCAAGCAATGGATCTTGGACACCGCCGCCGCCAACTACGATCAGAAGTGGCTCGACTATCAGCACGAGGTCGGACTGCGTCACAACAAGATCAAGAAGAACAAGACCGACAAAGCGCCGAGCGTTGCGCAGGTCAACTTCCGCTACATCCCGGCGCTGACCATTCCGATCACCACGACGCTCAAGCCGTTCCTCGCCAAGAAGGGTGCGAGCGCGGCCGACGTCGACAAGATGCATGCGGCGTGGGTGAAGTCCGTCCTGCTGCAGTCGATCCTGTGGTCGCAGCCGTACATCAAGAACGGCCAGTTTTAGCCACGGCCTCGGTTCGAGCGCGCGGTTCTCGTGGTCGGTTGGGTGTCAGGCGAGGACCGCGCGCTCGTGTTGTCACCTGTGAGGGTGGGCACGCTCGATGACGTGCGCGTGCCGTGGCGTCCGCGGCTGTGGCATGGTCGCGGGATGCATTCTGACCTCACGGTGATGGCGATCGACTGGCACTACGATCGAGCCGCACCCGAGCTGCGTGCGATCGTGCCCAGGATCGACGCGATCCTCACTCAGGGTTGCGACACCTGGGACGCGTTTCACGAGCGCCTGCAAGCGTTCGCGACGGAACACCGATCGGCGATCGTCGATGCGCTCGTCCACGACGAAACCGTCGGCCACGTGCTCGTCCGCGTACGCGACGGAGCGCTCGCGCAGGCCATGTTCGATGAGCTGCCCGGCGAAGCCACCTCCGACGATGGCCAGCTGATCCACCATTTGCTGCACGGCTCGTATGCAGCCGTGCCCCGTGAGCCAGGTGGGAAGCACGCCGCCTCGCTCTACTTCTCCGCGACCAACGCGGAGTTGCTCCAGCGTGAAGCATACCGCCTCAATGTGAGCTTCTCGTGGATCGTCCAGGCCGCGTTCAAGCATGCTGCTCCGCGAATCTCGGGCAGCGATCGTTCGGTGCTCGTCAAGGTGGGTCCGGCGGCCGGCGCCAAGAAGTATGCGCTGTACTTTCCAGGCGAGATGCTCGATGCGATGGAGGCGGAGGCCAGGCGGCTGGACTGCTCGGTGTCGAGCATCGCTCAGACCGCGCTCGTGCTCGCACGTGACGAGCTGGCCAAGCGCGAGGCGCAGTAGCATTCGAGCATCCGACCCGCAGCCATCCGGGATGGCGCTGCCACGCGAGCCCGTTAGTCGCGCTCGCGGACCGAGTATTCGAGCTTCCAGCGGCCCTGGCCATCGCGCGCGACGCACCACAGCTCGAGCGTGCCGACCTCGGTGACGTGGGCCTCGAGCTTCACCGGCACCAGCTCGCCGGCTTTGCGATCGCCTTCGGCTTCGACCAGCTTCTCGACCGGATCGAGCTCGGCGACGCCGGGCGCGTCGGCATCGACCAGCACGCCTGCCTGATCGTCCTTGCGGTTGGCGGCGGCGAAGAACCGAAAGTTCGACACCTCGCCGACCACGACTGCGAGCTCGTCATCGGGCAGCTCGACCTTGGAGCCCTCCTCGAGTCCCTGCGGCGCGACGCACAGCGCCTTCACTGGCGGCGCGAACCCTGGAATCGCCGGCATCGAGCTCTCGATCCCGATGTAGTACGCACGCGCGGTCCCGCCCCGGATCCGGACGCCCTTGCCGCGCCGGACCTGACCGTAGTGTGCGGCGCCCAGCGCGACGCCGAGATCGAGGTCAGCGCCGACGAGCACGCGCACGTCGCGCCCGCACCAGCTGCGGAGCAGCTCGACGATCCGCGCCTGCAGCTTCGCGGCTTTCATCACGCCGCCGTTGAACAGCACGGCGGTCGGCATGCGGCCGAACCGCGCCAGGAACTCGGCGAGGTGCCGCGTGATTGCCGGATCGTGCGCGTAGGGCAGGCCCATCTCGCGAAGTCCCGCCGCACGGCGCTTCTGAGCGTGCGCATCGGCATCGACCACCGGGAAGAATCCGTCGACGAGCATCGCCTCGGCCTGCTCGCGGGTGAGCTCGGTCTTGAGCGTGCCGCCGATCAGCTTGCTGCCGCGCCCGAGCACCGAGATCGGCACCGCGCTCGGCGGAGTCTCGCCGAGCAGCTGCTCCTTCGCGCGCCGGCACGCGTGGACCAGCGCGCGCTGTTGCATGCTGTCGAGCATCTTGCCGGCATCGCTGAGCTGCTTGCCCGCGATCGCTGCGAGCGCCAGATCCATGTTGTCGCCGCCGAGCAGGATGTGGTCGCCGACCGCGATCCGCTCGAGCGCGAGGTTGCCGTCCTGGTTCGCGACCTCGATCAGCGAGAAGTCGGTCGTGCCACCGCCGACGTCACACACCAGCACGACATCGCCAGCGGCAAGATCCTTGCGCCATGCCTCGCCACGCGATGCGAGGTATGCATAGAACGCCGCCTGCGGCTCCTCGAGCAGCGTGACCTTGTCGAATCCAGCTTCGCGTGCCGCGACCACCGTGAGCTCGCGCGCCACCGGATCGAACGACGCCGGAACGGTGACCAGCACGTCCTGCTCGTCGGCGGGATCGTCCGGGTTCGCGTCGTCCCACGCGGCCCGCAGGTGTGCGAGGTAGCGCGCGCTCGCGTTGACCGGCGACACCCGCTCGCCGCCCTCCATCTCGCGCTCGAGCTCGCGTTGCGCGCCGCGGAACGGCAACACCTGCGCCGTGCGATCGATGGACGGATTCGACAGCCACGACTTCGCCGACGACACCAACCGGTGCGGCAGCTCCGATCCACGCTCGCGCGCGAACGTGCCCACCGCATAGCGCAGCGGCCCCGACCACGGCAGCTGCAACTGCGCCGCCGGGACCTCGTGCTCGCTCGGCAGCAACAGGAACGATGGCAGGGTGACCGGTGTGGCGACTTCGCCCGGGCCGACCACCTGCGCGATCGGGAACGCTTGCGCGCGACCTTCGTCGCCGATCGATGCCAGCGCCGAGTTCGTGGTTCCTAGATCGATGCCGATGACCTTCACGCGCCGAGCTCCACTTCCGCCGGGGCGATCACCGTGCGATCGATGCCTTCGGCCAGCGAGGGTAGCTTGGCATCGGTGACGCGCCAACCATGGTGGCGCAACGTCCCGCTGAACGGCGGCTCGCCCTTGGCCTCACCGATCAAACGGATCTCCGCCGGATCGAAGCCCTTGGGCACCGACACCTTGGCCTCTTCGGATCCCGGCATCACCGGCTCGAACGAGAGATGCTGCTCGAGCACCTTGCGGCATCCGCGATGAACGTCGCGCGCGGCGGCCCCGATATCCGCGTCGCTGAACCCGTCGAGCGGTTCGCGCAGGAAGTCGACCAGTCGGCCTTCGCGCTGGAGCAGTGCAAGCAACGCGAGTGCGCCATCGCGGTGGTGCTGCGACGTCGAGATCTTTGGTTTCTCCTCGACCGGTCGTGGCTTTTCGATGGGCTTGTCGGCGGGAGGAAGCGCCGGCCTGGCGACTTCAGGCAAGAACTCCACGGCGGCCGCGGGGAGCTTTCTCCCGAACAGAACCCGGATGAAGCACAACAGCGCGAGGATCGGGTGCATCGCGGGGATCTAATGAAGGGCGTGCGCGGGGTACAAGCGGCGGATCGAGAAAACCACCTGGATCGTCGGGAGCTTGCCTCGAAAAACTGAGGTGCTCTCGGCCAAGTGTGCAAGCTTGCTGTGGGTGATCGTGGCGCACCGATTGCTCTGTGCTCCCACACGATGCGTTCCCTCCTCGCGCTCCTCGCGCTCACGTCCGGTTGCAGCTTCTACTTCGGCAACGACGATGACGACTGCGATCCCCCCATGTACGGTGCCGGCGCGCCGGAAGCGGTCCCACAGTACCGAGATCCATGGACCGGCGTGTGTCAGGACCTCGGGTGGCGCGACTGCGATTCGCGCTGCGGTCCGTGTGACGACGTAGCCGACCAGGCGTTTCCCGATTGGGCATCCTGTTACGGGCCCTGCGAGGGTCTCGCGGAGGGCGACTGTCTCGCGACCACCGCATGCCGTGCGATCTACGATGTGTCCGGCTTCACGCCGGCATTCTTCGGGTGCTGGGGAGTCGCGCCCTCAGGTCCGGTCGAGGGCGGGAACTGTCTTGCGCTCGATGCATACGAATGCTCGCGTCACGACGATTGCGCCGCGTTCTACTACTTCCCGGCCTACGCGACGCTTGGTTCTGCGGGAGACGTTGCGAGCACACCGTTTCAGTATTGCGCGCCCGAGGCGTCACCTAGCTGCGCGAACGTCGATTGCGGCCCGGGCTCGCACTGCGAGCAGCAGTGCCGGGAGGAGCTCTGCGGGACGGATGCGCCCTGTCCGATGACATGCAGCGCGGTGTGCGTTCCCGATGTCTCGTCGTGCAGCACCATCGATTGCGACTCCGGCTACGAGTGTGTCGAGGTCTGCACCGGCGCGGGCGGCACCATCCCGCCCACGTGCCAGGCGCAGTGCGTGCCGGTCACGGCGTGCGAGGCGCTCACCACCGAGATGGAGTGCATCGCTCGCGGTGACTGCAGGCCGGTCTACGACGGCCAGGAGTGCACGTGTTATCCGAACGGCTGTACCTGCGAGATCTTGACGTACGAGCGCTGCGAATCGCCGGTCAACGCACAGGGCCTTGGTCTCGCCGGCGGTCCTCGCGGAGCCCTCGGGATCTGAGCACGCACCTCGATGAAAGGAACACCGATGCGGACGATCTTCGCGCTGGTCACGCTCGTCGCGACGGGCTGCAGCTTGTACTTCGACGAAGACCACGACGACGATGACGTGTATTGCGGCGGCGCGGCGACCAAGGGCGGCGGCGCGCCCTACACGCCGGAGCTTCGAAACCCGGAAACCGCGGAGTGCGAAGCGTTCCCGTCCGCCGGCGGCGGCCCACGATGCGATGTGTACGCCGGCGTCGTCGCGCTTCCTGATTGGGGCTCGTGCGATTCGTTCTGCGAAGGGCTTGCAGAAGACACCTGCCTGACGACCGCAAGTTGCCGCGCGATGTATCGACGGTTCGAATACGGTGACGACGCGGGCACGTACTACTTCGGTTGCGCGATCGTGGCCCCCTCGGGACCGGTTCGGGGTGGTGACTGTGCGCAGCTCGACGCCCACGAATGCTCGCGCCACGACGACTGCGCGGCGATGTACCTCGAGCGGATCGATCCCGATGACGGAAACCTCCCGTCCACCCGCTTCGACGGGTGCGCGCCCGAACCGCAGGTCAACACGACCTGCGACGACGTGGACTGCGGCATGGGCTCGCACTGCGAGCAGCAGTGCCGGGAAGTACTGTCGGTGACCGCTGGAGGCTGGGTGTGTCACGCGGTGTGCGTGCCCGATGTGGCGACGTGCAGCACGGTCGATTGCGGCGCCGGCTATGAATGCGTCGAGACGTGCACCGATGGTGGTGGTGGCATCCCGCCGCTCTGCGAGCCGACCTGCATGCCGGTCACGTCGTGCGAAGCACTCAAGACCGAGATGGACTGCCTGGCGCGTGGCGATTGCACGCCGGTATACGAGGGCGACGACTGCACGTGTTATCCGGACGGGTGCAGCTGCGAGATCCTGACGTACGAGCGTTGCGAGCCGCCTGGCGAATCATGACGTGATCGCGCCGGAGGCTTGGCTGACGTCGCGCAGCACGTCGCGGCGCCGCCACCCGCCGTAGCGTAGCCAGCTCCAGATCCGGCGCAGCCGTGATGGCCGGTACACCGAGAGCTGCGCGAGCGCGTGCGTCGGAGCTTCCTCGTCACGTGCGGTGATCGCGCGAAGCTCGGCAAGGCGCTCGAGCACCGGAACGTCGTCGAGCGCGCCGAGCATCGTCTCGGCATCCGGGAACCGGCGCGCTGGGTCCTTGGCGAGCGCGCGCATGATCACGGCATCGAGTGACCTCGATACGTCGTTGCGGATCGCACGGAGCGGACGGGGAGGGCGGTCCGAGAGCCGCTGCATGATCTCGCGTGGCGAATCCCCCGGGAAGGGCTTCGCACCGGCGAGCAGCTCGTAGAGGATCACGCCGACCGCGTACAGATCTGCGCGCGCGTCGTAGTCCCTGCCGAGCAGGCGCTCGGGCGATAGATACGATGGCGATCCCATGCACGTGCCCACGGCGGTCAGCGGGCCGTCATCCCGAAGCCGCGCCAGCCCGAAGTCGATCAACACGCAGCGCGGCGCGCCGGTGGTCACCAGCATCACATTCGCCGGCTTGACGTCGCGGTGGAGCACGCCGTTTTCGTGTGCGTGCGCCAGTGCGGCGAGCAGGCTCTTGCCAACGCGCGCCGCGCGGGCGGTCGAGAACGGGCCTTCGTCGCGCAGGACGGTCGCCAGGTTCTGGCCATCGACCAGCTCCATCGCGATGAACTGCAGCTGCTCGGCTCGCCCGTAGTCGAGCACGCGCACGCAACCCGGGTGATTCAACCGAGCCGTGGTTCGCGCCTCTCGCTCGAACCGTTCTTCGCGGGCGCCTTCGAGCTCTGGGCCCAGGATCTTCAGCGCGACCTGGTTGCCGAGCGCGAGGTGCTCCGCCCGGTACACCTCGCCCATCCCTCCGCGACCCAGCAGCGCCAGGATCTGGTAGCGGTCCGCAAACGTGGTTCCGATCGACAGCACTCCCATGGCAACGGCGATCTGAGGCAAACCACATACCGCGACCAGGTATTCGGAATTGCGCCGACGTCATCGTGAACGATCGTTCGCAACCGTGACCGTGCGTTCTCGACGTGAATCGATCGTGTGAGCCGCACGTCCATTCGAATTCTCGACGATGTGCCGCGCGTGGTTTGCGCGACGACGGTGTCCGCGCCAGCGAGATGATCGAGCGCCCGTACGACCGACATCTCGCGATGCGGCGCGCAGCGCGACGGTCGATTCCGCCACGCGTGGTGACCACGGTGATCGCTGCTCTCGATCGTGATCGCGATACGTGACCGCGATGATCGTGCTCGAGCCGCGGGACCGCCCCGCGATCGTCGGCGCGCCGTGTGTTGGGATCCCTGTCGTCAGATGCTCGGCAACGACATCTTCGAGATCGTTCGACAAATTACGAGCAGTCTGGTACCTGTGGAGATGTGGGTCGTTGTTGAATGCAGCACGGTCGAATTCTGATCCTCTGGAACCAGATCGACGACGACGTGTACGCGCACTATCGTCGTGATGGCAAGCGCGCCCCCGATTGGGACCCGACGCTCCAGGTCGAGCCGTGGGAGACCGTCGAAGAGGAGATGCAGCTGATCAAGCGATCCGTCGAGTCCGGTGGGCATTACGTCGCGATGGTCAACGTCCGCGACAACTTCGAGGTGATGATCGACGCGATCAAGACCGAGCGTCCCGACGTGATCCTGAACCTGGTCGAGTTCTTTCGCGATGACGCCGAGCACGAGCACCATGTGCCCTCGTTGTTCGAGCTGCTCGGTATCGAGTACACGGGCAACCGACCGCTCGCGCTTTCGCTGTGCCAGAAGAAGCCGCAGGCCAAGGCGCTGCTTGCGTCCGCCGGGTTACCGGTGCCCCGCGGCGTGTTGATCGAGAGCGCCGGCGCGAGCACGAAGCTCGGTCTGACGTTCCCGGTGATCGTGAAGCCTGCGTTCGACGATGCCTCCGGTGGTATCGATTCTGGATCGGTGGTCAACGATCAGGCCGCCCTCGATGCGCGGGTGTCGAAGATGCTCAGCGAGCACAAGATGGCCGCGCTGGTCGAGGAGTACATCGAAGGCCGCGAGATCCACTGCGCGATCCTCGGCGACACCGCGCTGCCACTCTACGAGATGAAGTTCAAGGGCGGCGTCGACGACGACGGCAAGCCGTTGCCCAAGATCATCACCTACCGCGCGAAGTGGGATCCCTACAGCCGCGACCACCATGCGGTCCAGGGCGTGTGTCCCGTGCCCGACCTCGACGCCCAGACCACCGCCAAGGTGCAGGACATCGCGCTTCGCGCGTATCACGCGCTCGGCTGTCGCGACTACGCGCGCGTCGACATGCGGCTCGATGCCAATAATCAGCCGTACATTCTCGAGGTCAATCCCAACCCCGACCTCGCCGACAGCTGCGCGTTCACGGCGAGCGCGCGCGCCGGCAACCGCACCTACGAGCAGATGATCTGCGAGATCGTCGGCTTCGCGCTCGAGCGCAAGGCAGCCCCGCGCCCCTCGACGAGCGGCATCGACACCTTGCTGCGCGAGTACAAGACCCAGAAGGGCCTGTAGCCTGTAGCCTGTAGCCTGTAGCCTGTAGCCTGTAGCCTGTAGATCGAGCACGGGGGGCGTCCTCGCGCCGAGCTGTTCGAGGTGCTCGACACGTCGTGTGAAGCGCCTGTCGTGGGGCGCATCCGGCAGCGGCCGTCGCGTCGAGCTGCATGACGAGCAGCCCGGTGCAACGCCGGCGAGTCGAACACACTGCTCACCGTAGGCAGGTCGCCAGCTCGACGCGCCATCCCCTGGGGGCGCTTCGGTCAGCGCGGAAGCGCTGACCGCGGTCGTGACGCGACGATCGACGCTCGCTCGCCGAACACGAGCTCGAACGCCAGCTCGTCATCGGCAAGCGCCGCATGCACCACGCGTGTCTCCAGCACGTGGCCGCCCACCACCAGCCGCGTGTGAGCCGCGGCACGCCTGGAACGATCGATCCAACCGAACAGGAAGTACTTCGTCCATGCGACCGCTTCGATCAGCGGCGACGCGCACTGATCCTCGAGCTTGCGATCCGTCGCCGTCACCTCCAGCTCGTCGCCGTGCACCGCCAGCGTCGCCGCCACGCCCATGCGGAAGTACGAGCAGCCCCCGCGCTCCTGGAACACGAACACCTTGATCGGGTGCGCCTGATCTTCGGCGATGTAGTCGAAGCGCGGGCGGTACTCCCCCCGCGGCCGCGGCGCCAGCCCGCGATCGAACCACCGCGGCGCGTGCCCCTCGTCGATCGCCCAGTTCGCCAGCTCCGCAGCGGCGCTCCCCGTCATCTGGACCGACAGCTCGCGCGTCGTCGGAACGCGTTCGTCAGGCTGCGCTCGCTCCAACCCGCGCCGCACCGGCAGGTCCGTCAGCAGCTCGACGATCAGCGCTCCGTCCTCCGATCGGATCGCCGTCGACGCGATCGGGACATCGGGCAGCCGGAACCGCACCCGCGACACCTCGCCCACGCGCGTCAGCAGCGTCGCGCGCAGCGCCCGGTACGCTGCGCCCGTCAGGTGATTCCCCAGGCTCGCCGCCGCCGCCGCCACCGCGCCCGCCGGCAAGCGCCGGCGAAGGTCGCCAGGAAGCCCGCGCGTGATCGCACCCGCGAGCCTCGCCAGTGCCTGCGGGCCCAGGCGCGGTGTCACCGAGACGAGATTTTCTGGCCCCACGCCGATCACCAGCTCACACCCTCCGTCGACCCGCTCGATCCGCGGCTCCACCTCGACGATTGCTGTCATCGCCTCCAGCCAACTGTCGCTGCCATCGACGTCCAGCTCGACCGCGAACCTCACGCGCTCCGGTTCGGTGGCCGCCAGCGTCACCGAGCGCACGCTCGCGCTCAGCGGGTCCGCGAAGCGAAGGAGTCTTAGGTCGGGCACCTCGAGCTTCGCGGTCAGTGGCTCCGCCGCGAGCAGCTCGGCGATCACCTCGTTCGCTCGTTCCAGCGGGACCCGCACGCGCAGGTCCGCCGCCCGATCCGGCATCCCCGTTCGCGACGCCAGCGCCGCGCGCTGTCGCGCGACCTCCGGGCACCGCGCTGCGCACCCCATCGAACCCACCAGCGCCAATCCCGCCAGTGCAGCTACCTGACGCATTGCCTTCATCGTGTCCTCGAGCGTACCCAGCGCGGTTGACCGCCCCGCCGGCATTTCGCCGTCGCGCAAGCGGTTGCCGCAGATTTCCCTGATCCGTCCGGCCCCTCCGTGGCCGCGACGCCGGCGTTTCCGCGGGAACGTCCGGCCCGATCAGCCGCGACCCACCGCCCCGGCGCCTTGACAGCTCGCCGCGTTCCACGTCATCTATTACCTCCCATTCCGGAGTAGCTCAGTGGTAGAGCAGGCGGCTGTTAACCGCCGGGTCGGGGGTTCGAAACCCTCCTCCGGAGCCATTTTTCTCTCGTCGCCAACCAACGGCGAGGGTCGGTAAACAGAAGCCCCCAAGGAGCGATCCGAGGGGGCTTCGCCGTTTCTCCCCAGAAGTCCGGGCGTTTCGCGCGCTGCGCGTGTCGCGACGGTGCTCTCGCGCGTGCTCGCAGAGAGCGCCGAGCGAGCGCGATGAGCGCCGCGTGGGACAGCTCTCCCGCTCTCTCTCCTGTCCCGTGGGGAGAGAGAAGCCGAGAGGCGTTTAACTGCGTACCCGGCGATCAACAGTCGGCCCCGTTGATCAACAGCTTCGGCGTCAGCGACGGGGACGAGGATGTTCATCATCGGGGCGAAGGCTTGCGACGCGCGACAAACGGTGCGTGCCGATGCGCGTGGCGAACCGATCGCGCGAGCTTCGAGCGTCGGCGTGGTCGCGGGCGTCGGTAGGCCTGCTGATCGCCGGGGCGCGGTCCCCGCGGGCGCGATCCCGTCACACCCGATGGGCTAGGTCGCGGGCGGTGATCATCTCGCGCGCGAGCTGCAGCGCCGAGCGCGGCTTGGTGGTCGGCGCGCACCGCGCGAGGATCACCTTCCAGCCGTTCCGCGCGGCGGCCGCTTCCGCGACGATGCTCGCGACCTCGGCCGGGTCGACACGCTCTTCCGAGATGCGCCGCTCTGCCCCGTACTCGGCGGCCAAGGCACGGCGTGCGGCGGCGTCCTTCGCGCGCGCGACGATGCGGGCGTAGGCCTCGCACGAGTACGCGAACGTCTCGCGCTGCCGGAACTCGATGTCGAGCAGCCACTCCTTCGTGCGCGTCTCGCGCAGCCCGATCGTGCGCCGCTTGCAGTTGTGAAAGATGTGGGCGGCTTCGTGGACGATGAAGTCGGCGAACGGGTCGTCCTCGGCGAAGTAGTCGGGGGCGACGTAGCAGGTCGTCTCCTCGCTGATGCCGACCACGCGCGGCGCCTCAGGGCCCAGAAGATCCGCGCCGACGCTCAGCAGGAAGAGGTTCGCGAGGTCCCACGCCGAACGATCCCACCCGTGGTTCAGGACGATCGGCTCGATCGTCTCGCTCGTGACGTAGACGACGGACTTCTCGAACGTCGCGAGCACGATGTCCTGCTCGGCCTTCGCGAAGAGTCCGCGCACCATCGGCTCGACCTTGGCGCGCGTGAACTCGACGCCGACGTTCGCAGGCACCGGCTCGTGCGAGCGCCCCTTCGCGAGCCGACGGACCTCCTCGACGAGCGCGCCGCGCAGATCCGCGTGTTGGCGACGTCCGCGCTCCATGAAGTCACCGGGCCACGCCCAGCCATCCATGTCGGCATCGCCTGTTCGGAGGTAGCGCTCGATCTCGTCGGCGATGGTCGAAGACGACGACGCCCGCTTCGTCACGCGGCCTCGCCCTCTTCCTCGTCGCCCTCCTCGTCGTCAGCGACGATGGCGGTGGCCTCGGCCGACGCCTTGCCCATCGCACGCTCGACGAGGGCCAGCAGGGCCGCTTTGCGCGCCGCGTAGAACGCCTGGAACGAGTCGGCTCGCAGCAGCGCCGGGTCGATGACGTGACTCTTCAGGATGTTGTCCATCGCGGCGTCGTCGAGCTTCACCTGGACGTGCCCCTGAAGCTGCGCGAGGTACTTCGACGGGGCGCTGCCGCCGATCATCCGATTGGCCTTGTAGGAGATGGCCGTCTTGTTGACGATCGCGTTGAAGACGCGCGGAGGGATGTCTTGGTCCTCGCACCACTTCTTCGGGAAGATGTGGTGGATGTCGAGCTTCGCGTCGTCGCGGTCGAGATCGACCATGCGCGCTTTCCAGAAGAAGTCGCACGCGCCCTCTCGTTGCAAGAGCACGTAGAGCCCGCGGTACGCGGCGCTGGTGCGCGAACGGAGCGTGTCGAGGCGGTTCGGGTTGAAGCCTGCGGCTTGAACGGTGGCTGGCTCCGGCGCCGAGGGATCGTTGACCCAAGCGAGGAGCTGCTGAACGTCGAGAGCGATCCGCGTCTCGACGGCGCCGCCGTAGAGTTCGCCCAGCACACCGCACCAGAACCAGCGCGCGAGCTTCGTCTTGATCTGCGGCTCGAGCCAACGCTCACCGAGATGCGCAAGCACGGCCCCCAGCGGCGTGAGCTGTGTCCGGTATGGGAGGAACTTCGGGTGGTGGAACCCCTCGCTGCGCAGGAAGCGCTCGGCCTCCTCGAATCCCTTGGTCAACGACTCGGCCCACTTCTCGAAGGCCCCGAGCGGCATCTCGAGGATGTGCTCACGCTTGGCCGTGACTCCCGTGGCCTCTTTGCCGGAGCGCCCGGCGGCGAGGTCCTGCGTGCGCCTCTCGAAGGAGTGCAGCAGCGAGACGCCCTGGAGGAAGTCCGTCGGCTGGAGATCACGGAGCAGCGGCCTCTTGCCAAGGCGAGCATGGCGCCCGCTCTTGCCCCTTCCGCCGAACCAATCGTCGCGCAGGTTGAAGCCGTCGGCCGCCCACGTGGCCGTGATGAGCTCGAAGACCGACAGCGGAACGCCGCCCGTGTTCACCTTCTCGAAGACAAGGCAGACGGCCTCCTTCGAGGTTTCCTTCTTCAGGCTGATGACCGGCAGCGCGTAGTTGCGGAACGGCTCCACGACCTGCCGTCGGAACTTCATGAACCGCGCGAGCTTGTCGGGCGCGTGCTCCGATAGGACCTGCTCCCAGTCGTCCGAGTTCAGGATCTGGCTGCACGGGAAATGGAAGGCATCGATCTCCTTCTCGCGCGTGCTGAGGTCGAGCACCACCGTGCGGCCGAAGTTCTCTCGCTGGGTCCGCTGCTCGTCGACGGTGACGATCGCGTCCTCCAGAGCCTGGGGGCCCAAGAGCGCCTTCTCGATGTCGAAGTAGTAGTGGAGCTTGAGCTCCCGCTTCTTCGCGTCACGCGTCGCGACGGGCTTGTCGAGCTTCAACACCTGCGTGAGCGACGTGAGACGCTGCTGGCCGTCGAGGATCAGCTCCTCGGGGCTTGTGTTGGGCGGCAGGTCGACGCCCTCCACGGCGCGCACCTGGAAGCGCGCCTCGCCGCCCGTCTCGAGGAGCATCACGGCGCCGATCGGGAACGACCGCGCGATGCTCACGAGCAACGACTGGATGTGCTCGTCGTCCCAGACCCACCCACGTTGGAAGTCAGGCAGTTGGAGCTTGCCCTTCACGACCTTCGCGAGCAGGTCGCTGAGCAGGGTCTTGGTCGAGTCGAAAGTAGACATGGACACCCACCACCGGCGATTCCGCCGCGAGCGTCCGAGGATATCCCACGGGAACGACCACCAACACCAGGAACGCGGGCGGCCACGAAGCCGGCGGCGAGCGCGATCGGGGTTCCCACGCACTGCTCGGAGGCGCGGGCTGCCGCTGGTATTCTCACGAGCGTGAAGCGACGGCTCCGCAAGAAGAAGCGCATCGGCGAGTTCCAGGAGCTCGGATTCGAGGTGCTCGCCGACCTGCGCAATGGGCTCTCGGCCAACGAGTTCGATGCGTTCCTCGGCCGCTGGATCAGCGCCGTCGAGGGCCGCCAGCTCGCCTTCGGTGGGTGGCGGCGGGCACGACGGGAAGTTCGAGGGGTTCGTGGCGCGCGCCGGTCGGGGCAGCGCATCCGACGAGGATCGCGCGATGCTTGCCGCATTCCTCGAGAGCGACGCGGCAGTGATTCGTCACGAAGTGCATGAGTTTCGCGACGCGTGGCATGAGGCACCGACGGGATGAGCTTCTTCTCCAAGCTGAAGGCGGCGTTCTCTGGGACGCCTGAATCGGGTACGGCCTCGGCTCGCGCTGACGCCACGGTGGCGCCCGGCCCGTCGTGGCGCATCGTCCTCACGCCCATCGGCGTCACGACCTCGACGTGCCCACACTGCGGCCACGCATTTGAGAAGATGCCGCAGCGAAAGCGCGCCTGCCCAAAGTGCAGCGCCGTCTTCTACTCGCGGAAGCGCTCACTCGATGGCGCGAAGGTGCTGCTCACCGAGGCGCACGCTCGCGAGGGCGAGGCTCAGGACGCCCTGGTCACGCTCACGCAGGAGGGAGTCTCGGACCTCGATCTGGACGCGCTCGTTCACGCGCTTCAGGCCCAGCTCGGTCGCGTTCCAACCGCCGACGAAGTCCTCACCCAGCATCTATCGCGCGCCGCCGCCGCTCACGCCGAGGCACTCGACTGGGGGCTGTACCGGAACGCTCGTTTCAACCTCGCGGAGTCCTGTGCGCGGCGCGGGCAGCACGAGGACGCGCTCCGTCTACTCATCGAGGTCTCAGTGCTCGACCTGAACGGACCTCGGAACTGCGGAGGGAGCAAGGACCCGGAACTTCTGCGGCGCTTCCCTCCCTTCGACCCGAAGACCGCGTTCCTCGCGCCAGGCATCATCAACCGGACCGTCGAGATCATCGACCTGCTCAAGCTTTCGCCGGACGACACGCGCCGCTTGTTCGAATCGGTGGCGGGATCCGTAGGGTCGACGCTGAAGCTGCCGCGCTCGGCAACGACCGTTTGGCGAGAGCTGTCGAAGGCTCTCGTCGACGCGCGAGGCTGATCAGATGGCGACCTTCTCGAGGAGCGCCATCCCGCGCGCGGCCTCGGCGGGCGTCGCGTCGGCGAGCTCGAGGTACACGCGCCCGCTCTCGTTGAAGTCCTCGGTGTTCACGCACCAGCGCTCGCTCGCGGGTGTCGCCAGCTCGATATCGGCGGCGAGCTTGTGCAGCGCGGCCTTCACGACGCGGTAGCTGGTGCCCTTGGGGAAGCGGAGCGCGATCTGCGGCTCGGGCGTTCCGTAGCGGCTCTCGCCCTGGCTCACCGTCTTCGTCGTCTGCGTGTTCTTTGTCGTCGTGCTCATCGTCGTCCTCCGCGGCGCGTCGTGCGAAGTGCCCGTCGCGTGAGGACATACAGGCTTCCGTTTCGACCCATAGCAAGGCCGGTGGATGTCGATTCTTGATGTTCTTGCAGGCACTTGGAGGCCGGATGCCTACACGACGATGGGCTGCGACGACGTTGCGCCCGGGCGCGCCCGTGGCCCTTCGCGCGGGGCACGACGCCGGGCTGCGTGACGCAGCCACGTGGGCCAACAATCGGCGCCCGTGGCGCGCGTCAGAGCGCGACCACCGCGAAGCGCGAGCCGGGGTTCATCGCCTCAAGCTGGGCGCGGCGCTTCTCCGCGTCCTCGGCAGTGGCGAATGCGTCGTACCTCCAGGCATTCCTGGTGGGCGACATGCGGCTGATCGAGCCGTCCTTGTTCACCGACTTCACCATGAAGCTCGCCGTCGCGGCGGCCTGCTCGGTGGCGCTCTTGGCGCGCGCGTCGGCGTAGGCGCGGAAGGCGGTGGTGCTCTTGATCCTCATCGTCGTCGTCCTCGCGTTCGCGTCGAGCCCCGTGCCCGTCGCGTGAGGACATACAGGCTTCCGTTCGCGCACGTAGCAAGGCGAAGAAGCGAGGTTTCGACCTCGTGCGAGAACACGCGAAGTTCCGCGCGCGTCGGGCGTGGAGGCCTTCTGCCTACCCCTTCGCCGTGAGTCCGGTGCGGAGCATCTCGGCGACGAGCGACGCGGCCAGCTCCTCGTCGGTCTCGCCCTTTACGTCGAGCTCGACCTCCTCGAACTTGCGCGCGTTGGCGACGACCCACTCGATGTACTTCGGCACGGTGAAGTCCTCGACGCCGAACGCGATGTCCTGCATGGCCTTCACGATCTGCAGCGCGGTGCCTTGGAACACGCGCCCGTCTCTCATCACGATCTTCATGCTGCGGTCTCCTTGCGGCGCGAGCGCCAGTTGCCCGAGGCGATGACGGGACGACCCTCGACCTGCTCGGGCGGGAGGAGGTAGGTCTCAACGGCGGCGCCGTCCTCGAGCGCGATGCGCGTGCGACGGTAGAAGCGCGGATGCCCTTCGAGCCGGTCAAGCGCGGCGAGCGTCGCCTCGTCGACCTCATACACCTCGCCAGCTACCGCGCGCGCGCCGCCGCTCACGAGACCCGGAAACGGTCCGAGGTCCCGCAGCTCGAACGCGGGCTCCGTGCGCGCGTTCGCGACAAGTCGCGCGCCAGCCAGGACGCGGTGGTTCGGCTCACCGGCGAGGAGCGTGCCGTAGACGAAGACGCGCGTAGGTGCGCGACGCGGGCTCCGGGGCGCGCTCACGGCGACACCCCCGCTGCGCGAGCCAGCGGCTCGACGTCGAAGCCCAGGCGCGAGTACGCGTGCCAGAGCACGGTGAAGTAGCCCAGTGGCGGCGTCCACGCTTCGAAGCCGTCCTCGGGCTGGAGGTAGGTCATCACGCGGCGGCGGCGCCCGCTCTCGTCGCGCACCCACCGGATGACGCGCTCGTAGGCGAAGGGATGGCCCTCGAAGCGGTCGAGCGCGCGGAGGTCAACGTTGCAAAGCTCGTAGAGGAGTCCCTCGACGCACGCGCCCTTGGCGCGCACCACGCTGGCCACCGCGCCGCCCCAGCGGTGGCTGAATCCCCCGAAGACCAGCGCGTAGTTCGGCAGCGTCGCTCGCCCGAGCACGCGCGCGTCCGCGCAGCGCTCGCGCATCTGCGCGTCGTCGAGGTTCGAGCCGTAGGCGAAGTAGAGCACCGGGGTCATCTTCTCATCTCGCTTCGGGCAGTCGCCCGTCGTCATGCATCGCCTCTGTTCCCCACCGAGTCCAGCGCCGGCTCGCGGTCCGGCGCTGGCTCGTCGCCGCCGTTCACGCTGCGCGGGCATCACCGACCTCCTCGCTCTCCGTCGCGGGTTGCGTGTCCATCGCCGGGCGGCGGTCGCGGCGCTCGCCCTTCCACGCCGCCGAGCCCGCGAGCTTCTTCGTGAGGTGCAGGCGCGCGGTCTTGAACTCCTCGCCGATCAGCCCGAGGTGCAGGAGCACCACCCGGAAGTCGTACTTCGCGGTGGCGGGGTTGAACTCGCGGCGCTTGCTCGACGCGGCCTT
>JBFWXW010000027.1:0-81317 GCA_050187075.1 Kofleriaceae bacterium
GGCGTCCAGCTTCACGTCACCAATCCCGAGACGTTCCGCCCCTATCGCACCGGCGTGGCGTTCTTGAAGGCTTGTTACGACCAGAGCCCCGCGTCGTTCAAATGGCGGGTAAAAGCGTACGAGTTCGTCGACACGATCCCGGCGATCGATCTGCTCGCCGGATCCGCGGCACTCCGCGAAGGCATCGAGGCCGGCGCCTCACTCGACGACCTCGCGGCCCGATGGCCGCGGGATGAAGGCGAGTTCGCCGAGCAGCGAGCCGAGTTTCTGCTGTACCAGTGAGCCACGTGCGCCCCGACGATCACCACACACTTGGGGCCCGCCGGGTCGCACTGTTCGGCGGCAGCTTCAATCCTCCGCACGTCGCACATCAGCTCGCGGCGCTGTACGTGCTCGAGACCCAGCCGATCGATGAGCTGTGGTTCGTGCCGGTCTATGATCACGTGTTCGGCAAGCAGCTCGAATCGTTCGACCACCGGGTCGCGATGTGCGAGCTGGCCTGCCAGGCGCTCGGTCCGCGCGCGCGGGTGAGCCGTGCCGAACACGACGTCGCGCAGCAACCCGGGTTTGCCGGCAGCCGGACCATGGATCTGATCGAGCATCTTCGTCGCAGCGATCCATCGCTTCAGCTTCGCCTGGTGATCGGCACCGATATCCTCGCGGAGCGCGCGAGCTGGCATCGCTGGGACGATGTGGTCGCGGCCGCACCGCTGATCGTCCTTGGGCGCGCTGGACACCCGCTTCCTGCCGGCAGCGTGGCGACGAACATCACCTTGCCAGCGATCTCGTCGACCCAGATTCGCGCCGAGCTGGCCGCGCTCACCCCCGCTGAACGTGCCGCCTTCGCGTCGGCGCAGCCCGACGGACGCGTCGGTTCGCTATTGCCCGGGTCGGTGTTGCGGTATATCGCCAAGGCCCAGCTGTACCTGGATTCGCCGTGACCGCTCGCAATCCCACCACGTTCGTCGTAGGCGCCGGACCCGTCGCCACTGCACTCGCAGGTGCGCTGCGGCTGGGCGGCGTTCCGGTGCTCGGGCTGTGGGCACGCAAGCCGGCCGCTGCCCGCGCCGCAGGATCGATCGCCGGCGTCGTCGCGTTTTCGTCCGCGCCACCGGACATCCTGCTCGAGACCGAGGTGGTGATTCTCGCGGTTCGCGATCAGATGATCGGCGAGGTCGCGCGGATGTTGATCGGCACCGGCCTGATCAACAAGCGGCACGTATTCCTGCATTGCGCCGGAGCGTCCTCGGCGAAGGAGCTCCTCGGCACCGAGGCGCAGGCGGTGGCCGGGATCGGCACCATGCATCCGCTGTCGGCGATCGTGGATGGCAAGACCTCGATGCGTGCGCTCAAGGGCACCGTGTTCGGCATCGAAGGTGACGAGATCGGGCGCGCGACGGCCACCAAGCTGGTCACCGCGCTCGGCGGAATCGTGCTGCCGCTGGATGGCGCGCAGATGGCGGCGTATCATGCAGCGGCCGCGCTGGCGTCGAACTATGTGGTGGCAGCGCTCGATGCGGCCGCGAGCGTGCTCTCGCTCGCAGGGATCGAACCCGAGCAGGCCGCGCTGGCCCTGGTCCCGCTCGCCGAGGGCGCCGTGCGCAACGTCGCCGCACATGGGACTACCGGTGGCCTCACGGGACCCGTGCGGCGCGGCGATGTGGCCACCGTCAAGCGGCACCTCGACGCGCTGCGCGGCCGGCCCGAGCTTGCCGAGATCTATCGCGCGCTTGCGCTGCGCGCCGTGGAGATCGCAGGAAGGATCGACGGGCGTGATGCTCCCGATCGCGCCGGCCTCGACGCAATTCGGGACGCGTTAGATTGAATATTTT
Organism: Kofleriaceae bacterium; assembly: GCA_050187075.1. Taxonomy (GTDB): domain Bacteria; phylum Myxococcota_A; class Polyangia; order Haliangiales; family Haliangiaceae; genus JABFXX01. Next base: position 1,833 of record JBFWXW010000027.1, read on the forward strand.
CCAGCGTCGGATCTCAGTCGATCCGGATCTCAGCGTCAGGTAGCATCGTTTGCGATGCGAGCTTCGTACCTAGCGTCATCCATCCTGATCGCTGTCGTGACCCTCGTTGCCGGTCCGGCCCTCGCCGAGCGCCCCAATCCCGCGTTCGCAGGCCGGATCATGATGAGCAACAAGCGATTCCCTACCCAGGCCAAGAGCCTGGCCGCGTTCAACGCCAACGTGCGCAAGATCGCGAAGACCTCGTTCTACGAGGACAAGGAAAAGAAAGAGTGGAAGATCTACTTCGCCGGGTTCCTCAAGCAACCGCTCAATGACGTCGAGTACCTGGTGAAGATCTACGAGCTGTCGGGCCGTGGGCAGCAGCTGCTCGGCACGATCGAGCAGTTCACCGACGAGCGCGGGCAGACGGCGTTGATGTCGAACATGCGGCTCGAGCGCAAGTCGTTCGGGGTCAACAAGCAGCTGCTGGTCACGATCGAGAACAAGGGCAAGGTCCTCGCGTCGGGGCGGATCAAGATCCTCGGCGAAGGCGAGAAGTACACCGGCAAGGTCGACTTCTCGGAAGAGGAAGCCGCGCACGGCGCCAAAGAAGAGGAGTGACGCAGGCGCTACTCGACCTCGAGCTCGAACTGAAATTCCGACGCTGCGGAGGGCGGAAACAGCCGCATGACGTAGCGGCCCGGCGCAGGGAACACGTGGCGGAACGAGTAGCGCCCGGGGGTCCGATTGGACGCCGCGGCGGCGAATCCGCTGGCCGTGCCATGCTCGTCCTCCACCGTGACCACGACGTGCGGCGCGGTGAATGGTGCGCCCAGGCCGTCCCATAGCTCGAACGAGGTCCGCACGCTCTTGCCGGCCTGGATCGGGTCGTACAGGGTCACGCGCACGCTCATCTCGCTGTCATCGACCACGAGCTGACGGCGTCCGGTGAACACGCTCGGCAGGTCGTCCTCGTCGGCCCCAGAGCCGGGCAGGGCGGTGCTTCCCGCGGCGATGGCGGGTGGGTCACCGCGATCGGCCAGCTTGATCGCCTTGATCGCCGCGAACGCAGCGGCCGAAACCCCGATCGTGGCCAAGATACCCACGACCCACCACCGCCGCCGCGGCCGGTGCGGCCGATCATCGCCGTCATCGAGCTCAGACGAGCGTTTCGCCGTGAGCGACCGGCTCAATCGCTTGCCCACCCGCTGGCCGGCCAGCTCCGCGCGGACCTCGTCGATCAGCGCGACGACTTCGTCGGCGGTCTGTGGTCGATCGGCCGGCCGCTTGGCCATCAGCGCCATGATCAAGCGATCGACGACGAGGGGAACGCTGGGATTGCGCTCGCTCGCGCTGGGGGCGGGCCGGCCAAGATGGGCGAGCAGCACCTCGAACCCCGAGCCCGCAAACGGGGTCGCGCCGGTGACCAGCTCGAACAGGATGCACCCGAGCGCGTAGAGATCCGCGCGCGCATCGACGTGATCGCCGTGCGCTTGCTCCGGTGACATGTAGTGCGGCGTGCCGATCACACCTCCGGTCGTGAGCCGCGTGGCGTCGGCGTTGCCCGGCTTGCACACCGCGATGCCGAAATCGACGAGCGTGATCCGATCGTCGCCGTTGCGATCGCGGCGCCACACCACGTTCGATGGCTTGAGATCGCGGTGCACCACGTCGGCGGCGTGGGTCTCCGACAGGGCGCTGGCGATCAACCGCGCGATCGTCAGGGCACGATCGACGGAGATCGGCCCGCTCGCGAGGATCTTGTCGAGCGCCTGACCATCGATCAATTGCATCGCCAGATACGGCCGCCCATCGGCGACCTCACCGACCGCGTAGATCCCGACGACACCGGGATGGTTGATTCGTGCTGCGGCGCGCGCTTCACGCGCGAATCGCTTCGCCATCACCGGGTCACCCGCGATCTCGTGGGACGGGACCTTGAGCGCGACAGGGCGGTCGAGCCCGACCTGCCGCCCGCGATAAACGGTGCCGAACGAACCTCTGCCGAGGATGGCGTCGATCGCAAAACCGTCGATCGTGGAACCGATCAAGCTCGACGTCGCGGCTGCCTCGCCAGCGGCCGCGGCGAGCTCGGCACCGCATCCCGGGCAAAACCTTCCCGAGTCGTCGGTGGACGTCGAGCAGGCGCTGCACAACCTCATGGTCTTCAGGCCACCTTGGGTGCCTTGGTCGACAAGGCTAGCAGACGGTCGTCACCCTACCCGTCGTGGCGACAGGGAGAGCGCGGCCAGGATCACGTACGAACGCTCGCCGGGCGGGTCGTCCCTGACCCGCCCGGAGAACGGCGAGATCAGGCAACAGCGCGGAGCGTTGCTGCGACCTGTGGAGCGAGCGCGCTTTCGATCAGCGCGAGCGCGCGGTCGGTGCGAACCGCGAGCGCCTCGGTGGAGATGCCGAGGTTGGCGTGCATCTCGGCAGCGTCGAGGCTGCCGAGCAGCACCGACCATGCGAGGTCTGCGATCTCGCGCGCGTTGACCTGACGGTACAGGCCGGCGTGGATGCCATCTGCGACGCACGCACCGATGTGGTCCTGGATCCGTGCGAGACCCTGGGACACCACATTGACGACCTCGTCCGACAGTTGCGGGCGAATCGCCGGCTGTGCGAGCAGGCGCAAGATCCGCGGCCCCTCGGGGTCCTTCTCGGCCCAGCGAACGAGCAGCGCCCACGTATCGCGCAGTCGGCGGCTGACCTCGGACTGCTCGCGGACCTGCGCCATCTCGACGTCGAACACCGTGAGGGTGTCTTCGACCAGAGAGATGTAGAGGTCTTCCTTGGAGCGGAAGTAGAGGTAGATCGCACCTACCGACAGCTGAGCGGCGCGCGCGATGAGCTCGATCGAAGCGCCGGCATAGCCGCGCTCCGCGAACACTGTTCGTGCCGCTTCTTGGATACGGCGTCGTCGAGCCTGTCGCTCTTGCGCCTTACGTTCTTGAGCGTTCGTCATGGCGCGGATTTAGTACCGTCGCCTGTAGGGGTCAAGCACCAAGATTTGTCAGCCGATTGCTCCGTAGATTCCATCTGTTAACAATTCGCGAACGGTCTTCTATTAGATTGAGATCGTTGCGTTTCCAAACCTGAGTCAGATTTCAACTCTAGTTAGATTCAGATAGATCTTCCGGCCCGGTGTGACCTAGCTCGCGCAACCCACGCTCGGGCGCCGGGCGCTCAGGCTGGAGCGCGCGCGGTTACGGCGCGAGCTCGGCCAGCGAGACGTGCAGCTCTCGCGAGATCAGCACCGCACGCTGCGCAGGAACATCTTCGAACCCGTCGCGCGGATCGCCGTCTCCGCCGGAGACGAGCAACACGCCGCGAAATGCTTCGTCGCGCTCGCCTCGCTCGCCGGTCACCCAGAGTCGGCGCAGCCGCAGCGGTTCTCCGAGCTGCGCGAGCACCATCGATCGACCGTTGCTCAACGCAACGTTGCCGAGCGCAGGGAGCGCATCACTGCCCGTCACTGCAGCATCGGAGACGCGCGCAGTCTCTGCGGTGACGAGCCGAAGGGTTGCAGCGAGCGCGCGCTGCGTCGCGTGCGTCGGCAGGTTCGGATCGTCGATGTTGCCCTCATCGTGGAGCATCGCGAGGAACAGATGAAACACCAGCTCCGACGGGGTGCGGCCCTTGATGTTGCGCCGCAGATATTCCGGGATGTGCTCGAGCAACCGCGCCGTGACGTCTTCGGTGAACCTCGGCGAGCCAGTCTGCGCGAACATCCAGCGCCGGAATCGAAACGGCGGGGTGTTGTCGGTGCCCGACCAACCCTGGTCCGGACGATCGCGCACCGCTTGAGCGATCGCGCAATCGGAGCGGATGTCGGCCGCGACCAAGGGGCCGGCGAGATCGACGGGCGTTGTGCTCGCCTTGGGCGTACGCACGAGCAGCACGTCACCGCCCTGGATGTAGCCAAGCCCCCAGCGACTCACCGGCGGCGCTGCGACCAGCGCAGCACGCACGGGTGCCAGTGCGGCCGGCAGCCGTTCAGGTTTGTTGCACATGCAGGCAAAAAGCTTCATTCGCGACCCATCCCAGGACGCCGCACCCGGGGAAATCCCGGCTGTCGACGATCATCGGTCGTCAAGGAACACGCCAACCACCACGCCCGAACATGCCTAGTATAGGCGTCGGCCCTGACGACGCCAATCGTCGTCGTAAGCTGCGACGGAACGCCGCTGGATCAAGCGCTTGCGAGGGCTCGGGTCAGTTCCAGAAAAACCTTGCTTCGCTCGAGCTCGTTGAAAACCTCGTGCTTGAGCCCGACGAGGTCGTGATAGCTCGCACCTCGGACCGTGGCTGCTACCTTGCGGGTGTGCTCGGGGTCGGCAATCGGATCCGCGCCACCGACGAGCCACACCGTCGGTACGTCGATCCGGTGAGCGTTCGCCTCGACGTACTGCTGGGCGTCGGTCGCCTCGGTGAACCAGCGCGCGGTGGCGACCTTGAAGCACAGCGGATCGTCGAGCCGCTCGGCCTGCTTCTGCCGATCGGCGGTGAGGTCTTCGACGATCAGCTGGTTGTTCTGCGCGAACCGCGGCGCGATCCGGCTCGCGATCCTCGCCGCAAGCTTCTTGTACGCGGGTACCGCGAGCTTGAGCGCCAGGTACGGCGAGGCGAGCACCACCGCGTTGGCTGTGCATGGCTGCTCGTCGACCAGGCCGCGCAGCGTGATCAGCGCTCCGTGCGAATGACCGACGAGGATCTGCGGTGCGCCTTCTGGCGCGAGTGGCCGAGCGGCGGACCGCATGGCGGCGAGGTCGTCGACGTAGTGCTCGAATCGATCGATGTAGCCACGCGGTCCCGGCGACTTGCCGTGACCGCGCACGTCGTACGTCAGCGCGGCCCAGCCCGCTTGAACGATCACGTTGGCGACCTCGCGATAACGGCCGCAATGCTCCGCGTAGCCGTGAGTGATCACGACGCTGCCGCGCGGTGTGCCGGCGGGTATGAACGACTCTGCGTAGAGGCCAGCGATCGTCGTGGTGGTCGTCGGTGTGATCGGCCCCGGCGCGGTCATCTCGACGGTTTTACCGCGGCGCCGGGATCGCCACACTGGTTGACGCGCGGGAGTGCGGCGAGTAGGTTGGCGTCAACGTGCGGGGTAACACGGTTGGATCTCTCGCATTTGTGCTCGTGGCCCAGCTTGCGATCGCATCCTGTGGCGGACCGCAGGCGCGAGACGATGCGAAGAGCCAGACCCGCCTCGATCTCGCCAAGGACTTCTTACGTAAGCACCAGCTCGAGGCAGCGGAGACCGAATGCAATCGGGCGCTTGCTCTCAGCCCCCAGAACGAGGAGGCCTACAATGTTCGCGGCCTCGTCTCGTTGGTGCGCGCGTACGAGACTCAAAAATCGCTCGAGATAGATAACTGCTTAACGGGTGTCGACGCCGAGGCTACCCGTGAGGACCTCGACAGATTTCTGCAAAAAGCCGACGACGATTTTGCAAAGGCCACCGAGATCGCCTCAGACTATGGGGATGCATGGTCCAATCGTGGCGTCGTGCATAACCTGATGGACGATCACTCGACCGCAGCCGAGTATCTGACGCGCGCTCTCGAGAACCCGATGCGCTTGGGAGATCCCGGGCTCGCTCGCGCGCACCTTGGTTGGGCGATGTTTCACCAGCAAAAGTACGTCGAGGCGGCGAAGGAGCTGCGTCAGGTGAAGCAGCTGCAGCCCAATATGTGCGTGGCAAGTTATCGGCTGGGGAGGGTTTACTTCGCACGCGAAGAGTGGGAAAAGGCTGCGGAACTTCTCGATTTGGCCTCCAGTGATCCGGCCTGTGGGTCGCAGGAAGCCAGCCTGTATTTAATGAAGACGCGGATGCACCAAGGGCTCGTCGAAGAGGCACGAAAGGCGCGCGAAGCCTGTCTCAAGATCTCGCCCAACAGCTGCAACGCCTCCCAGTGCCGGGCCGACGGGGTCGCGCTCGGGCCCGTGGGGACGAGGCCGTAGGTCGAGGACACGATGGAGCGTCGAGCCGAACGACCAATCAGCGGTGGATCAGGGACGGTCGTCGACGCCCGGATGAGCCTCGGCGTTTGGTTGCGCGCCGGCCGTACGCAGCGCGGGCTATCGGTTCTGGACGTCTCGCGGATCACCAAGATTCAGCTGCGCATCCTCGAGCGCCTCGAAGGCGGGAAGCTCGATGGTCTCCCCGCGGACGTGTTCGTTCGTGGCTTCGTGCGAAGCATCGCCCGTTGCGTGGGGCTCGATGAAGCCGAGGCGTTGACCCGGTATGCAGCTGCGGCGGCAGCGGCCGCTGCCGACGGCGGGACGGCACAGCGCCCCGCGCGTCCGCGCCTCGAAACGTCGGTCTCGGAAGCACTCGCGCGCCAGGTGCGCACGCCCGCGCCTCCGGCGACACCACCCGTTGCGTCGACGGCGGCCGTCGAGCCCAGCGACCCAGTCGAAGCCGTCGCTGCACAAGTCGGCGCACAAGTCGGCGCACAAGTCGGCGCACAAGTCGGCGCACAAGTCGGCGCACAAGTCGGCGCACAACTGGTGGAGCGAATCGCCGTGGAACCAACCACGGTGTCGAGCTCCAACACTGACGCGGTAGAGCTCGCGACTCTGCGCACCGGCGACGCGGCCGTCGCTCCGAGCTCGTTTCCGCAGTCGAGGAAGAAGCGCAAGCGACGCGCAAGCCGCGCGGCGCGCCGTCGCCAGGCCAGAGGAACGCCGTGGCAACCGAACGACTCGGCGGCACCGGCGGAGATGGTTGCCGCGGTCGAGCCTGCCGCGCCGGCCGAGATGGTTGCCTCGGTCGAATCTGCCGCGCCGGCCGAGATGGTTGCCGCGGTCGAGCCTGCCGCACTGGCGGAAGCTGTTGCGTCGCCCAACGATCCAACGGCGACTCCGAGCGAGCCGTCGCTCGAAGGAGCACCTGACGCGTCGGCCCGATCGCTGGTCGAGTCGTCGCTCGAGTCGCCGATGGAAGCCGATGAGCCGGCCGCGGACGATCCGACGATCCCGTTCGAGCGGCTCGAATGCTTCGAGGCCTTCGAGGTCTTTGCCGCGTTGGAGCCGCCACCCGAGCCGCCCGTGCTCGACGACAAGGCGCTCGCGGACGAAGCGGAGCTCGATGCGGCAGTGGCGATGACCGCGCCGTGGTCGCCGACCATGCCGGCGGTGGTTGCATCCGGTCCTTGGCGCCGTGTGCCTGGATCGAGCGCGCCCAACGTGGTGCCGACGTTGGTGATCGATGACGCCGATCCCGAGACCGCCGAGCGAGTGCTCGAGGAGCGTGCGGCCGAACGCCAGGGCTCGCAGCGCCGATCGTTCTTGCCGCCGATCTTGCTCGATCGCGAGGATCGGTCGGCACGTCAAGGCGGACTCACGCTCGCCGTGATCATCTTGCTGATCGCCGCGACGCTCACGCTGTCCTATCTGATGCGGCGGCCGAGCTCGAGCGGCGAGGGCGTCACGATGGCAGCTCCGTCCGGTCAGCTGATCGGCTGACCGGCGGCGTTCGATGGCGGAGCCAACGCTCGGGATCGTGCTGCGGACAACCCCGCTGCGCGAATCGGATCTGATGGTGGTCGCGTATACCGAGGCATACGGGCGGGTCTCCGCCGTGGCGCGAGGAGCCAAGCGCTCGCAGCGACGATTTGCCGGGGCGCTGTCGCTGCTCGTGCTGGCGAACTTCCAGCTGACCCGCCGAGCGCAACGCGAGGTCTGGACGCTGGAGGCTGCAGAGGTCGTGCGCGAGTGGACCCGGCTATCGTCCGACGTCGTCGCGGTCGCGCACGCAAGCTACGTCGCCGAGCTCGTCGGGGCGCTGCTGCCGCCGGAGGCTCCGGACCCGCATGCGCTCGACGTGGTGGTGGGACTGTGGGAATCGCTCGCCGAAGCCGGCCCATCCCCGGCCGCCTTGCGTTCGGTCGAGCTCGAGCTGCTCGAGCTCGCGGGTCATCGGCCGGCGATCGATGCCTGCGCGGCGTGCGGGACCGAGCAGCTGACGAGCGGCGTGGTGTTCGATGCGACGCGCGGCGGTGCGGTGTGCCGGACGTGTGCGGGCTACAGTCGCAGTACCGGGGTGCGCCCCGTCGATCCCGTCGCGCTCGACTATCTGCGGACCGTTCGCAAGCACCTCACCCCTGCGCAGGCGCGCGCGGTCGACGCCGATCCGCGGTTCGCGCCGGGCGATCGCAGCGCGGCACGCGACGCGTTGCTGGCGATGGTCGGAGGTCTCGTCGGCCGGCCGCTGCGGTCGCTCGAGTACATCGCAAAGCTCGCAGCCGCAGGGAGATGACCGAACACGTAGTACACTCCGGCGTCATGAGGCGCGCAGCGGCATTGGTCATCGCCGTGACCACAGCGACCGCACAGCTGGCACAGGTGGCTGCGGCACGAGCACAGCCCGTTGGTCCCACCGATCCACCGGTCGCCACACCGGAATCCGCGGAGCCACAGATATCTCCCGAGGCCGCGCACGTGACGGTCGGCCGGGAGCCGCAGGAAGCCCGGAGGTGGCTCAGCGCCGCGCACCAGCTCGTGCAGAAGGCCGACGCCCTCGCGCGCGCGGACCACAACGACGAGGCCCGCATTCACTACGAAAACGCGATCACCGCATTTCGCAACGCGATCGAGGCCGACCACGATCAGAGCCTGTGGGCGCAGGTCGCGGCCGTGTTCGAGAAGCTCGGGCAGCTCGACGAGGCGTACCGGACCTATCGCAAGCTCGCGCGGACCACGGACGGCGTGCGCGGCGAGGTCCAGGCGAAAGCCGCGGCCAAGCTGGCCGAGCTCGCCGGCAAGCTCGGCTTGGTGATGCTCAAGATCACGCCCGAAGGTGCGGCGATCGCGCTGGGCGATCAGCAACTGGGGCGCGCGCCGTTGGCGGAGCCGCTCGTGATGATGCCCGGACGCTATCAGCTGTGGCTGGCCGCGGATGGGTTCGTCCCGCGTGCGGTCGAGGTCAACATCGAACCGGGATCCGAGATCGAGCGGACGATCGCGCTCGATCCCGTCGTCGTCGCGCCGCGCTCGCCGGCATCTCGCGTGTCCACGGTGTCGCCGGCACCACTTCAGCCCCGGGCACCATCGAAGATGCCGCTCTACGTCGGTGGCGGTATTGCACTGATCGCCACGGGCGTCTCGGTTGCGACCGGGCTCGCGGCGATGTCGGCGCACGACACGTACGTCGATTCCGGAACGACGCGGCACGAGCGCGACGACGCTCGAGCGCGCGGACGAACGCTGGCGCTCGCGAGCGACGTCAGCCTGGCGGCGGCGCTGGTCGCCGGTGGCATGACGGTTTACTGGTACTTCGCGAGTTACCGCCCGATGTTGCGCGCGAGCCGAGCCAAGGTCGAGGTCGCGCCGTGGGTCCAATCGGACATCGGAGGAGTCGTCGTTGTTGGCTCGCTCTGACCGGGGGCAACCGCGCCCTGGGGGCCGGCGATGAACCCGTATTCGATGCAGCCGCCTGCCGGCCCACCAGCGGTTCGCGCGATGTCGAGGGTGGTACCCATCGTGGTGTCCGCGGGGCTGTCGATCGGCGTGTTTTGCGGGCTGTTGTTCGGCCTCGGCACCGGCAAATCGCGCGATGCTGCCAGGCCGCCGATCGGCTCGTCGGGATCCGGTTCTGCAACGCCCGCTGCACCCACGCAACCGCCGATGCCGCAACCGGCGGCACCGCAACCGGCGACACCGCGACTTGCGACACCACAACCGACAGTGGCGCCCGCCCGGGGGGCAGGCTCGGCGGCAACGACAAAGCGGATCGCCAAGATCACGATCGAGCTCGAGCCCAGCGAGCTGATGGGCAAGGCATCGATCAAGGTCGATGGCAAGACGATCACCGGCGACTCTGCTCAGGTCGAGCTCGGGCCCACAGGCACAAAGCAGGTGAAGGTGGTGATCAAGGCATCCGGCTACAGCACGGTGGAGCAGAAGCTCGACGTCGACGACGACCTCACCGTGAAGTTCGAGCTGATCAAGCGCAGCGGGCTCAAGCGGCCCCCGCCGCCGGGCGACTCGCGAGGTGGTGGGTTGATCGACATCTGAGCGCTGTCCAGACATCGGCTCGGCCGCGTGGTTTGTAGCGCCGCGTCATTGCCAGCCTCTGCGCATGATTGACCCGTCGCCGGGACTGGGATACCCGTATGCTTCGCTATGGTGCGTACCTCTCCACGTCGTCGGCGACCGTTGTTTGCGGGACGCCGGCGGGCGCGCCTGCACCAGATGCATTCGGTCGGGTTACCCAGGCCGCTGGTATCCGCCTCGAGCCCGGTGGACGGGTCGATTCTTCGCGTGCTCGGATCGGGCGACGTCGCGTTCCAGCAGATCGTCGAGCGTGTGCGCAACGCGCAGAGCTCGGTCGAGATCCGCGCGTTTCTATGGCGTGACGACGAGGCGGGCAACCAGCTGGGCGACGCGGTGCTGGCAGCGGCGGATCGCGGCGCGAAGGTGACCATCCACAAGGACAAGATCGCCGCGGTCTACGAGTACACCGGCGGTAACAAGCAGAGCTTCTTCCACAAGCGGGTCGACCCGATCCGTGGCTTTCAGGCATGGTTCCTCGGCACCGTGTACCGAGCGCCGGGCTCGTTCAAGCAGCGACCGAACGCGCTCGCGCAGCGCATCCTCGAGCATCCGAATATCACCGTCGAGCACTCGCGGAAGCGGTTCGATCACAGCAAGGTCTACGTGATCGACGATCGCTATCTGGTGCTCGGGTCGATGGGCGTTGGCGACAACCACCGCCACCACTGGCTCGACGTGATGGTCGAGGTCGAAGGCGCGGAGCACGTGGCCAGGCTCAAGGAGCGGATGGCGGGTCACGACGAGTTCGACCCGTCGCGCGGCGTCGATTTCCTGGTCCACAGCCGCGAGGCGCATCGCAAGAACAGCTGCCCGATGATCAGCCATCGCCTGGCGCTGATCGATTCGGCGCAGCAGTCGCTCACGGTCGAGATGGCGTACATGAACGACCGCCGGTTCACGGCGGCGCTCGCTCGCGCGGTCCAGCGCGGGATCCAGGTCAAGCTGGTCACCGCCGACCAGGCCGACGTGCTGGCGAACATCAACCGCGCGACCTGCGATGCGCTGATGCGATTGACCGGTGCGCCGAAAAACCTCACGATCGTGCTGGTCCCGCGCATGGTCCACAGCAAGGTCGTCGTGATCGATCACCGGTTCTGCGACGTGGGCTCGGCGAACTTCACCTCGCTCTCGCACGGCGTGTACGACGAGATCAACCTGTACGCCGACAGCGAACCGTTTGCGTGCGCGCTCGAGGCCGAGATCGAAGCGCACTGCGAAGATGCGCGAATCGCCGACCAGCGGCTATCGTATCGCAAGATGTATTCGGGGCTCGAACGGGCGATCATCGCGTATCAGTCCAGGCGCGGCGGCTGAACGATGGATCCCAGGCGCTCAGAGCGGCTTCGCACCGCACCGCAGGCCGAGCCTCCTGACACCGGCGATCGCGCCAAGCTAGAACGCCGCCGGCAAATTCTCGCCGCCGCGAAGGCGGTGTTCGCGGACTCCGGCTATCACGGCGCCTCGATCAACGCGATCATCGAGCGAGCGCAGATCGCCCGCGGCACGTTCTATCTGTACTTCGAGAGCAAGTCGGCGGTGTTCGACTCGATCCTCGACCAGGCGCTCGCAGACCTGCGCGCGCGGATCCATCGCATCGACGTCGAGACCCCGGGTGCGCCTGCGCCACAAGCCGCGCTTCGCGACCAGGTGATCTCGACACTCGAGTACATCATCAGCGATCGCGCGCTCGCGATGCTGTTGCTGTCAGCGGGGCACACGCCGGATGCGGAAGCCGCCGAGCGCCTGGATCAATTCTACAGCGAGGTGCGCGACCTGCTCATGCGCGCGCTCGAGGCAGGCATGGAGATCGGGCTACTGCGTCCGTGCCATCCCGAGATCGTGTCGGCGGCGATGCTCGGGTTGATCCGCGGCGTGATCGAGCTCGTGGTCCGCCAGGGCGAGCAGGCGAAGGTGGAGGACGTGGTCAACGAGCTGTTGATGGTCGCGCTTCGTGGCGTGTTGAAGTGAGCGCTCGCGTGGCGCTGCCCCGAATCCTCTCCTGGGAGACGTCATGCGAGGCAACGATCGCCGTGAGCTGTCGCCTGACGATACGCTTGCTCTGTGGCTCGTTCTCGTGACTCACTGTGCCGCGTGCGATGCTGCTCTGGCACGTTCTGGCTCGTTGGTGTCCTGGCGTGCGCGCTGGTAGCGACCGCGCGTGCGGAACCGAGCTCGCCCGTAGCGAGCGCGTCCGAGGGTGACCTTCCGCTGCGAGCAACCGGCAGGGTTGGCACACTCGTCGGAACCGCGGGGGAGGGGAGCAGTCGATTGTGGACGACGATGGTGCACGGCAGCGTTGGCCTGCCCGCGTTCGCGGCGCTGCGCGTGACCTTGCCCGTGCTCCACGTTGCTGGCGACACCGCCTTGGGGAGCGCATCCGCCGAGCTCGCGATGGCGGCGAAGCTGGCGCCGCACCGAAGCTTCACGCTCAACGTCGTCGGTGCGATCGGCGGTGTGCTCGGAAGCGAATGGCCGGCGCCAGTGGTATTCGGCGACCTTCAGATTGCGAGTCCCGGGATCGGCGTTCGCGCCGCTTCGATGGTTCAGCTCACCCATCGAATCGGTACCTCGCTGTCCCTGACCGTCGCGGACGAGCCCGACTTTTACCGGTTCGGCGCGCAGCTCGGACAAGCGCTCCTGGATGGTCAGCTTGCGATCGGTGCCGGCGCGAGCTCGTCATTTTCGGACGATGGGCCGCCCGCGCTCGCGTCATCCTTCGTGACGTTTCGTCCGCGCTCGCAGCCGGATCTCGCCGCCTCGTTGTTCGGGGCGATCTCGCTCGAGAGCCGCGCGATGGATGGGTTCGTTGCCGGGCTGGCGGTGACGTGGGAAGTCGGCAGCGGACACCCCGGGCGCCGGTTGCTCGGCACTTCGGTCGAGGAGACCGAGAACATCGCCGAGCTGACGCCGCGACCGGAGGCCACGACGGCGGCTGACTATGTGGTGACCGGAGTGCCGACGGTCTTCGTGTTCGAAGCCTGGTGGTGCACGCCGTGTCGCGATCTCGATCGCGAGGTTCGACGCGCGGCACGCGAGCACCCTGAGATTCGCGTGATCATTGCCGACGCTGATGACCATGGTGACCTCTTGATCAGCAGCGGGGGACGCGGCGTTCCGTATGCCATCGTGTTCGACAGCACCGGAGCCGAGGTCGGCAAGCTCAATGGCTACAAGCCTGGCGAGCTGGATGCGCTGCTGATCAAGGCGCTGCGCTGACGTCGCCCAGCCATCGTGAAAGCAGCGCGCGAGTCGCGTAATCCGGTGCGCAGTCCGCCGTCGCCAGCGTAAGCTGAGTCACATTAGGTGGGAAACGATCTGCGCAGCAAAGAGATCTGTCTTTGCCAATGCTTACAACTGGACTGACGCGTCATTCCACCTCTAGACTGACGCGTCAGTCTAGCTATAGTCCCGCGCGCTGACTGCAGCAGGAGTCTCCATGACCAAGCCAGGTACCACGCCTCCCGAGAACGTCGTCATCGGCATCGATGTCGGCTCCACCACCGTGAAGATGACGGTGGTCGATCCCGGGACCAAAGAGATCCTGTGGTCGAAGTATCTCCGCCACGAGACGCGTCAGCCCGAGATGACGCGCGACATGCTCAAGGAGATTCACGCGGCGTTCCCGACGCTCAAGAACGATCAGATCCGCGTGTTCATCACCGGCTCGGGCGGCAGCCCGATCGCGCCGCAGATCGGCGCGAAGTTCGTGCAAGAGGTCAACGCCGTCACGATGGCGGTGGAGAAGCTCCACCCCGACGTCGGTAGCGTGATCGAGCTCGGCGGCCAGGACGCCAAGATCATCATGTTCAAGAAGAACGAGGAGACCGGCGACAAGACCGCTCAGACCTCGATGAACGACAAGTGCGCGTCGGGCACCGGCGCGACGATCGACAAGTGCGTGCTCAAGGTCGGCATGCCGCGCGAAGAAGTGCCAGGCTTGAAATTCGACCCGACCAAGCTCCACCACGTCGCCGCGAAGTGCGGCGTGTTCGCCGAGACTGACATCGTCAACCTCGTCAAGAGCGGCATTCCGCGCAACGAGATCATGAACTCGCTGGCCGACGCGATCGTCAGCCAGAACCTCGCGGTGCTCACCCGCGGCAACACGCTCAAGGCCAAGGTGCTGCTGCTCGGTGGCCCGAACACCTACCTGCCGTTCCTCCAGGAGTGCTGGCGCCTGCGGATCCCCGAGGCGTGGGCCGAGCGCGGCTATGAATACGACAAGACCGTCCCGATCGAGGAGCTGATCTTCGTCCCCAAGAACAGCGATCTGTACGCCGCGTACGGTGCGGTGCTGTTCGGGCTTTACGAGCCCGAGACGGTGGGGCGTTACCGCGGCCTGGAGCCGCTCGACGAGTTCATCCAGCACGGCCGCAAGGCCAAGCTCGGCGAGAGCGCTGGCCCCGGCCTTGTCGAGACGCCCGCGCAGCGCGATGCCTTCGTCACCAAGTACAAGACGCCGGACTACGAGGACGCCAAGCTCGAGGCGGGCAAGACGTACCGCGGCGTGATCGGCCTCGACGGCGGCTCGACGTCGAGCAAGTGCGTGTTCATCGACGAGCAAGAGAACATCCTGAAGAAGGTCTACACCCTGTCGAAGGGCAACCCGATCCAGGACATGAAGGACATGTTCACCGAGATGCGGCAATGGGCGACCGATCAGGGCGCCACGCTCGAGGTGACCGGGTTTGGCGTGACCGGCTACGCCGGCGACGTGCTCGAGAAATCGCTCGGCGCCGACGCCAACATCGTCGAGACCGTCGCACACATGATGAGCGCCAAGCGCTGGTTCCCGTCGGTCGACGTGATCTGCGACATCGGCGGGCAGGACATCAAGGTGATGTTCATGCAGAACGGCGACGTGAAGAACTTCCGGCTGTCGAACAGCTGCAGCGCCGGCAACGGCATGCTGCTGCAGGCGATGGCGGATCAGTTCGGTCTGCCGGTGAAGCAGTACGCCGAGGTCGCGTTCGAAGCACGGCTGGCGCCGAAGTTCAGCTACGGCTGCGCTGTGTTCCTCGATTCGGATCGCGTGAACTTCCAGAAGGAAGGCTACTCGAAGGAGGAGCTGCTCGCGGGCCTCGCGCTGGTGCTGCCGAAGAACGTCTGGCAATACGTCGTCCAGATCCCGCGCATGAGCGAGCTCGGCCGGGTGTTCGTGCTCCAGGGTGGCACGCAGAAGAACGTCGCGGCGCTCAAGGCGCAGGTCGACTACATCGAGAAGCGCGTACCCAACGCCGAGGTCTACCTCCACCCTCATTGTGGTGAGGCCGGCGCGATCGGTGCGGCGTTCGAGGCGCTGCGCGTGGTGCGCCGCCGCGGTCAGACAACGTTCGTCGGGCTCGGCCAGGCGATCGACATCGACTACACCTCGACCAACAACGAAGAGACTCGCTGCAACTTCTGCCCCAACAACTGCAGCCGGACGTTCATCGACACCAAGACGCTCGACGGCAAGACCGCACGCTACATCTCCGGGTTCTCCTGCGAGAAGGGCACGGTCGAGAACATGGACGCGCTGAAGAAGCTCAACAAGGAGCGCCAGTCGCGCATGAAGAAGTACCCGAACCTCGTCGACTACGAGGCCAAGCTCGCGTTCAAGAGCTTCTACGAGCCGGAGGCCATGCCGGCGCATGGCTCACCGGTCGAAGACGTGGTGGTGAAGAAGACCCTGCTCGGCGCGATCCGCCACAAGCCGATCAAGCGCGAGTTCCAGCGCGCGAGCGCCGAGGTGTGGGCGAAGCGCAAGGAGGTGCGGATCGGCATCCCGCGCGTGCTCAACCTCTATTCGACAGGGCCGTTCTGGCGCACGTACTTCGAGGTGCTCGGCATCGACAGCCGCAACGTGGTGTTCTCCGAGGAGACCACCGAGGAGCTGTGGCAGGCCGGCTGCAAGTACGGCTCGGTCGACCCGTGCTACCCGAGCAAGGTCTGCCAGGCGCACATCCACAACTTGCTGTTCAAGGCGCACGAGAAGAAGCCGCTCAACTACATCTTCTTCCCGTCGATCACCCATCTGCCGACGTTCATCGTCAACCAGATGGACACCGCGAGCTGCCCGGTCGTGTCCGGCACGCCCAAGGTGATTCGTGCGGCGTTCACCAAGGAGACGGACTTCTTCGCCGAGCGCGGCATCAGCTATCTCGATACGGCGGTGACGCTCAACGAGCCGCTGATGTGCAAGAAGCAGATGTTCGATGAGTGGGGTCCGCTGCTCGGGCTCACGACCGACGAGAACGACTTCGCGATCGATCAAGCGTTCAAGGCCGTCGATGCGTTCGAAGCCGAGATGCAGCGCAAGGGCAAGGAGATCATGGACGAGGTGACGCGCGAGAATCGCGTCGCGCTCGTGATGCTCGGCCGCCCGTACCACAACGATCCGGGCCTCAATCACTCGGTGCTCGAGGAGTTCCAGGCGCTCGGCTATCCGATTCTGTCGCAGCGGTCGCTGCCGCGGGACAAGGCAACGCTGGACCGCTTGTTCGCCGAGGACATCGCCAAGGGCGTGATCGAGAGCGGGCTGGACGTCACCGACGTGTGGCCCGAGAATTACTCGACCAACTCGGTCCAGAAGGTGTGGGCGGCGAAGTACGCGTCGCGCCACCCGAACCTGGCGTGCCTGGATCTGTCGAGCTTCAAGTGCGGCCACGACGCCCCGACCTACGGCTTGATCGACAGCGTGATCGCGTCGGCGGGCAAGGCCTATTCGGCGCTCCACGACATCGACGCCAACAAGCCGAGCGGCTCGATCAAGATCCGCGTCAAGACCTACGCGCACACCCTGATGCTGCTGCGCGAGAAGCTCGAGGATCAGGCGCTCAAGAAGGTCGAGCTCGATCGCTCGGTCACCGAGAAGAAGCTCGAGCTGATGAAGACCTTGCAAACCAAGCTCGCGGGCGTGGGTCGTACCGACGACAAGCTCGATCGCGAGATCAAGACGCTCGACGAGCAGGTAGCTGCTTGGCGCGCGGCAGACGAAGCCAAGTCGATCGGACCCTCGGCGAAGGCCAAGCGGTCGGCGGCTCTCAACGTGATGCGGACCTAAGAGGGAGATCGAACAACATGAGCACTACCAACGACAACAACAACACCGGCAGCCTCGATCCGATGTCCATCGAGGCGATCGAGGCCGAGCTCAAGAAGTTCGAGATCGAGGAGCGCAAGCGCCTCGGGCTCCCGGTCGAGAACGCCAAGCACTGGTTCGACGAGGTGCCGCGCACGTTCACCCGCGAGCAGCGCGAGCACACCACGATCCTCGTGTCGGGCCTGACGATGGCGCATGACCTGTTCATCCAGGCGGCGCTGCGCGGCATCGGCTACAAGGTGCTCGCGCTCGACGTGCCGGACAACGATGCGCTCCAGTTCGGCCGCGAGTACGGTAACCGCGGTCAATGCAACCCGACGTACTTCACCGTCGGTAACCTCGTGAAGTACCTCGACGGTCTGCGCGATCGCGGAATGTCGAAGGAAGACGTGGTCAAGAACCACGTGTTCATCACGGCCGGCGCCTGCGGCCCGTGCCGGTTCGGCACGTACGTCACCGAGTACCGCAAGGCGCTGCGCGACTCCGGCTTCGATGGCTTCCGCGTGCTGTTGTTCCAGCAGACCGGCGGCCTCAAGCAGGCGACCGGCGACGGCGTCGGGCTCGAGATGAACCCGACGTTCTTCTGGGGCATCGTCCGCGCGATCATGATCGGCGACTGCTTGAACGCGCTCGGTTATCGGATCCGTCCGTACGAGGTCGAGGCCGGCGCCACCGATCGCGCGATCGAGACCAGCAAGCGGATCATCTCGCAGGCGTTCGAGACCAACAGCTCGCTCGCGGTCGCGCTCTACAAGGTCCGTCGCGAGATGGGCAAGGTGAAGGTCGATCGCACCCGCGCCAAGCCGCGCGTCGGCATCATCGGCGAGTTCTGGGCGATGACCACCGAGGGCGATGGCAACTACGGCCTGCAGCGGTTCCTCGAGGCCGAGGGCGCCGAGCCGGAGATCCAGCTGGTCACCGCGTGGCTGCTCTACATGATCTGGCAGGGCCGTTACGACACCCAGCAGCGGTCCACGCTGCGCGGCGTCGACGCGACCAAGGACGAGGGTGGCAGCAAGTTCAGCTTGAAGGGCGTCGACGTACGCAAGCGCATGGCGTCGCTGTGGGCCGGCGAGCAAGTGCTCCGCGGTCTGTTCCAGACGTTCGCCAACTCGATGGGCCTGTACGACTACCATCTGCCGGACATGAACGAGATCGCCGAGATCTCGCACGCGTTCTACGACAACAACCTCCGCGGCGGCGAAGGCCACATGGAGGTCGGCAAGCTGATCCAGAACGTCGCGTACTCGAAGGTCAACATGACGCTCTCGGTGAAGCCATTCGGATGCATGCCGAGCTCGTCGGTGTCGGACGGCATCCAGTCGTTCATCACCGAGCTGTATCCGCAGGGCATCTTCCTGCCGATCGAGACCAACGGCGACGGCGCGGTCAACGTCTACAGCCGGGTCCAGATGCAGCTGTTCAAGGCCAAGCAGCTCGCGCAGAAGGAAGTCGACAAGGCGCTCGCCGACGTCGGCATGACGATGGACGAGGTGAAGGCGTACCTCGCGAAGCATCCCAAGCTCGCGAGCGCGTTCCACCGTGCGCCGCACAAGGCCGGCTGCACCGCGGCCGATCTGGTCTACGAAGTGGGAGCCCGCAAGAACCGGCTGAGCTACCTCAAGGACCGCGTGATCGGCACGCTCACCGGCAAGGAGAGCCGCGAGCACGACCAGGCGCACGAGCGGTTGCTCGACATCGCGAAGAAGGCGGCGGCGCGCACGATGAAGAAGCACAGCGTGGTGAGCGTCGCGCCCGAGGTCGATCCTGAAGATCAGGCGCGGCCTGCGGTGCCGGCGGGCAGGAAGAGCTTGCGCGTCGTCAACTAGTCCGACTAGGCTCGTGCCGTGGGCCGACTTGACGACATCATCGCGCGCAACAAGAAGGCGATCGGCGCAGACGGGCCGGTTCACCGCAGCATCGACCCCCAGGAGCCCGTTGACGCTGGGCTCGCGTTCGACGTGATCAGCCGTCTGGGTGGTGCGCGGTTTTCGCTGCCCAGCTCGCAGCGGACATCGCCCACGGCGTGGAGCGTGATCCTGTTGATGCTCGTGATCGGCGCGCTGTTCGCGATCGGCAACCTGGTGAGAGCGAGCGATGCCGGCCAAACTGGCCAGACGCTTGTGAGACCATGAGCTGGCTCGATCGCGCACGCAGTCAGGGTCACGCGGGGATCGCGAAGCTCCCCGGCAAGCTCGGTGAGCTCGCGCGCAAGGCGAACGAAGCGCTCGGCAGGCCGCTGGCCGATGCCGAGGAGCTGGCCGATCGCAAGGCGTTCGAGCAGCGGGTGGCTGCGTCCGGCACCCAGAGGCCAGCGTCGAAGCCGGCGACAAGCCCATCCGCGGATACCGCGCCGGTGATCGTCTATCACATGGACAAGACGCGCCGCGATGCGCTCCGGCTGGTCGAGATCCTCGACGGGGCAGGGATCCCGCATCAGGTCACGAACATCCAGGAAGACCCCGCGGCGCAGATGGCCGTGCGTCGTGACTCGAAGGGCTACCGCCTGCCGGTCGTGTTCGTCGCCGGTGAGCCGATCGGCGGTCGCGCCGAGCTGAGCAACCTCGCCTCGAGCGGCGAGCTCAAGAAGCGCGTGTTTGGTGAGTAGGGTCAGACTCAATTTGCGCAACTTCGGTCCCCGAAGTTGCGCAAATTGAGTCTGACCCCAGCTTCTGGTATCCAGCGTCATGCCCGAAGCCACGTCCGATCCCAAGAACTGGTCGAAGCGAGCAACCGAGCGGTTGTTCGCGGCGCTCAATCGCGCCGACGAGCTCGGCGGCGAGCTTCGTGATTTTCTACAAGACCGGGTCGCGACGGATCCGCGCTATGTGAAGGCACGCAAGGCGGTCGCCAAGCTGATGGGCCGCGAATTCGAATCGCGCGGCGAGGCGGCCGAGAAGGCACAGGTCCAGGCCGAACAGCGCGCCGCCGCCGCGGCGGTCACGCCGACCAAGAAGGCCGGCAACCAGCTCGGAGATCCGTCGGTGAAGGCGCAGATCTACGGCAAGAAGAGCTGCCCGTGGAGCGGTCGCGCCATCACGCTGCTCGAGCGCCACAAGGTCGACTTCGACTTCATCGATCTCGACGAGCCCGAGCACGAGGCCAAGCTCACGCCGCTCACGCTCGAGACCAAGCAGAACACGGTGCCGTTCATCTACCTGCGCGGCCAGTTCATCGGCGGCTTCAACGCGCTGTCCGAGATCGAGCGGCTCGGACAGCTCGAGGTGGCCCTGATGACGCCCGAACAGCGCGCAGCCGCGCCGGCCCATCTTCGGTCGATCGAGATCGTTCCGCGGCCGAACACCGATGAGGTCGCGCCAGGCGAGACGGACTCGCGCACGGCGCCGACGGAGTAGTCGATCCTTCGCGACGTTCAGGCTACGCAGGCGACGTACGCGCGGCCGCCATGACGCGCGAGACCGCACCGTGAGCGGCTACTCCACGAGCCACTGGGCCACGCTGTCATGGGTCGAGTCGCGCGGTGACCGAACACATGCCGATCGTGGGGGCACCGACCCGATCGCCGGATAACCCGATGATCTTCCAGGCTGGACGCCGGTGAGCCCGATAGGAATCAACTGGAGGCGAGACTCCCACGATCCGGTGTCCAACTGCCCGTGGTTACTCGCGATGGAACTGGCATCCGACGTGTAGTTGCGGGTGGGTCATGGTGCGGTCATGGCTCCTCGTGCCGGTGGTCGGCCTGGTCGCCTGCGTGGATCCCCCGGAGCTGTCGAGCTCGGCCGGGATGTCCTACGAGGAGCTCAAAGCGTCGGTCTATCACGATCCGGATACGGACATGTACGTCGCCGACTGGGACATGGTGTTCTGGGGCGAGGACGAGCTGCGCGCGTTCTGGGAGCAGTTCCCCAGCAACGCGCTGGCGATCTACACGCAAGCCGGGCAGGACGTTCGGTGGAACGAAGCCTCCAAGCGAAACCTCACGTACTGCGTCGGCAGTAGCTTCGGTTCGCGCAAGCAGGACGCGATCGACGCGATGGAGCTGGCGAGCGATGGCGGCTGGGAGAAGTTCGCCGACGTGAACTTCGTGTACGTGCCGTCGCAGGACGCGAATTGCACGCCATCGAACCCGAACGTGGTGTTCGACGTCAACCAGGTGAATTCCAACGGGGAGTTCCTGGCGCGCGCGTTCTTTCCAAGTGATTCGCGCGCCAAACGGTCGGTGCAGATCGATCCCGCGCTGTTCAATCCGCTCCAGACCAACGGGATCCCCGCTGCGAACATCGTGGGGCACGAGCTCGGTCACGCGCTCGGATTCCGCCACGAGCACATCCGGCTCGATCAGGGCCGCCCAATTGCGGAGGGGTGCGCGGAGGGCACCGACTACCGCGGGGTGACGCCATACGACCAGATCTCCGTGATGCATTACCCGCAATGCGGCTCTCCGGGGAACAAGCTCACGTTCAGCAATCAGGATCGTCTGGGTGCCGCGCTGATCTATGGCGTCCCCGGTGGTCCCGCGGCGCCGATGGCGCAGCTGAGCTCTCCGCAGGATGGCGACACGGTTTCTTCCTCGTTCGAAGTCGAGGCGATCGTGCTCGACGCGGACCTCGTGAAGGCCGAGCTGTTCATCGATCAGGAGCTGTACAAGTCGCTCACGAAGGGCCCGTTCACGTTCGAGGTGAGCGGGCTGGACAATGGCATCCATATCCTCGAGGTCAAGGGCACGGACGCGCAGGGGTTGACCGGCACGCAGACCATCAGCGTCCGGGTCGCGGGCTCGGGCGGCGACGGCGACAGCGAGCCGCGCGTGGTGGGCGGCTGTCATGGTGGTGGCGGACGGACCAGTCTCGTGTTCGGTCTCGGCCTGGTCGTGGCGGGCTGGCTGCGTCGCAAGCGTCGCTGATCGCGGACACCAGTGACGCGGACATGGTCGGGATGTGACGCGGATCGCTGATGCCGCGGTGATTTCGTGCGACATGGCGTCCTGGGCGACGTTCTCTCACCAGACTCGTCTACTGGATTACCGATGCTGATCATTTACGGACGCCGTGCGTACGGCCGCGTGAAGGCCGATGCCGGCGAGCATGCGTGCACCGTGTTCGCGCACGTGTATTTTCTCCCGCTGTTTCCGATCAAGTCGATGTGGCTGACCCGCGAGCTCGACGACGAGGCCAGCGGACATGAAATTCCACTCAACGGCGAGAGTGTGGCCGCCGGTTATCTCCGCATGTGGGGCCCGATCATCGCGATCGCGCTCTGCACCATCGGAACCGTGCTGGGGTATGCCGCCGCGGCCGTGGTTGGCGCGCTCTCGATCTGGAGCTGGACGTGGCGCTCTGTTCGCTCGGAGGCCGAGCGCAAGGAGCGCGAGCTCAACGCGAGGGCATTTGGCACCCGTTGCGATCCGCGCTGGATGTCGCGCGAGCTCCGGCAAGTGCTCCGCGATTCGTTGCAGGCGCGGTGGGATGACCGCGGCCCGACGCGCAGCCCGAACGACGTTGCCCGCATGGGCGCGGTCGATCGCGAGGAAGCGGTGCTCGCGTACGGGCTGTTGCGGCTGGCCGGCGTCGAGCGCGGAGCCGCCGGACGCGCCGAGCATGAGGACGCGGATCGCATCGTCGCCGGGGTGCATGACGATCCGCGGAACGAGCACACGCCGTATCGAGGCGATGTCCCGGCCATCACGTCGGCAGCCGCCGTGCCTCGAGAGTACGCTCGTGCCCGTCAGGTACCGCCGCGCTGGCACGTGGCCGGGCTCGCCGTGCTCACGCTGCTCGCACTCTACGGCGTCGGTGCAGGTGTGTCGGAGCTACGACCATCGGTCGACCTCACGGCCGATCAGCTGCGCTCGAGCTCACCGCCGCTCGACCGGCACGTTCGGATGCCCTGCGGCGACGCAGAGGCAGAGTGGGCCGAATCGAACGAGTACGGCAGCATCGAGCGCACGATCACCCTGTGCATGCTCGACGGCGTGGCGGTGCCGGTGGTGTTCGACGGCGAGGTGACCGGGTGGCACTCGATCGTCGAGGGCACGCTGACGCGATTCGATGAATCGGAGCTGTGGGTGCGCGAGGGCATCCGGAAGGACGAAGCCAACGACGCCACCGCCGGCGTATTCATCCAAGCCGAAACGCGATCGCCCATCGTCGCGATCCTGTGGTTCGTGCTCGCAGGCGGCACCGCCCTGGTGTGGCTGTGGTTCCTCCGTGCTCGCGCGCGGCTCAATATGCGTCGTGCTTGACGACCGAGAGCGCGCCGGCGCCGGCGTCGAGCACCGATGCCCGCGCTTGCTCGGCGGTGGTGACCGCGATGGTGACCGCGTTGTCGGGCTGGAAACGCCGGTTGCATGCCGCGCGGACGTCGCTCGCCGCCAGCATGCCCAGCGCCTCGGGGAGCTTGGCGGTGAAGCCGTCGGGCAGGTTGAACACGGCGTCGCGCACCGCGAGCTGCATGCGCTGGCGCGCGGTCGCGACGTGGAACGGCATCGCGCCGATCAGATAGCTGCGCGCGAAGTCGACCTCGTGATCCGTCGGCCCGTGGGTTGCGTAGTCCGTGAACATCTCGAGCGCCAGCGCGATCGCCTTGCCCGCGACCTCGATCCCTGCCGCCATCCAGATCTCGAACCAGTGGGGCAGTCGCGAGCGTCGCAGCGCGCAGCCCGCACCGTAGCTCCAGCCTCGCTTGACGCGGATCTCTTGCATCAAGCGCGAGCTGAACATGCCGCCGAAGACCGCCTCGGCGATCGCGATCGCGGCGGTGTCGGGATCGCCGTAGCGCACGCTCTCGTGGCCGATCCGGATCTGGGCCTGTGTCCGATCCGGCTTGTCGACGAGGATCATCCGGCGGCCGCGCGGCGGTGTGTGGATCGCGCGTTGGGCCGCGGCCTGCGGTGGGGCGCTGGACGCCGGTAATCGCTCGGTCAACCGTCGGACCACCGCCTCGGCGGCGGCCTGGTCGATGTCTCCGGCCAGGCCGATCACGAGGTTGTCGGCGACCAGCTCCGACCGCCACAGCCGTGCGGCAGCGTCGCGATCGATCCGCGCGATCGACGACTCGGTGCCGAGCGAGGTCCGACCATAGGCATGGCCTGGCGAGCACAACCAGTCGAACCACCGCGTCGCGAGCGCGCCGTCGTCATCGCGAACCTCGTCGAGGACCTGCGGAGTCTCGCGCAGCAGGCGGTCGTGCTCGTCGGGGCCAAGCGTTGGTTCGGCCAGGATGTCGGCCGCCAGGTCGATCACGCGGTCGAGATGGCGCGAGAGCGCGAGCCCGCTGAGCGAGACCGCGTCGCGCGACACGGCCACATCGAGCGCCGAGCCGAGGCTATCGAGCGTGTCATCGATCGCCGCGCGGTCGCGGCCACCCGCGCCGCGTCGTGCGAGCAGCGCCGCATGGCGATGAAGGCCCTCGATACCGACGGGATCGGCCGCGGCGCCGCCGCGGATCGCGACCTCGAACCACACCAGCGGCGTGTCCCGGGATGGTTCGTGGATGAGCCGAGGTCCCGTCACGCCCCACGTCCATCATCATCGTCGAGCTCGCCGCCAGGCTCCGGCTCGGCGATCACGATCGTTCGGCGGTGGGGCAAAAGATACGCGCGCGCGACCCGCGCGACGTCCTCGACCGAGACCTGCGCGAGCCGATCGACCAGCGCATTGAGCTTGCGAAAATCTCCGAGCGTCGTCTCGTAGTGGCCGATCGCCTCGGCCTTGCCGTCGACGTCGACCACCGATGTCCAAAAATCGGTCTCGGCGATCGCCTTGGCTTTCTCCACCTCGGCCATTCCGGGTGGGTGCTCGGCCATCTGCGCGAGCTCGCGATCGATCACCTCGAGGAGCTCGTCGGCCGAGTGGCCGCGCGCGGCGGTCACCGCGAGCCGGAGCAGCGACGGATCTCGGAACGGTGTCAGCTGCGCGTCGACCGACGATGCCGCTTCGCGCTCGATCACGAGCCGGCGATGCAACCGCGCCGACGGACAGCCCGCGAGCAACGTGGCGATGATCTCGAGCACGGCCCAATCTGGATCATCCTGGCCAGGCGCCTTGTAGCCGACCAGCAAGCGATCGGTCGCGATCGGCTTGGGCGCACGGACGATCCGCTCGCGGGTCTGCTCGGGCTCCTTGATCTCGGCGATCGGAGGCAGCGTGGCCGCCGCGATCCCCCCGTAGTGCTGTGCGATCAGCTCGAGCAGGGCAGCCTCCTCGAAATCGCCGACGCAGATGATCGTGGCGTTGTTCGGCGCGTACCAGGTTCGATAGAACGCACGGATCTCCGGGAGCGAGAGCGCGCGAATGTCCTCCATCCAGCCGATGGTGGGCCAGCGATACGGATGGTCGGTGAACGCGTGCGCCATCAGCTGTTCGTCGAGCCATCCGTCGACGTCGTCCTCGACCCGTTCGCGGCGCTCGTTGGTCACGACATCGCGCTCCGCTTCGACCGGCGTCGGCTCGAGCACCAGGTGTTGCATGCGCTCGGCCTCGAGGCGGACACCCAGCGCGAGGTCACGCGCGGGAAGGCTCAAGCGGTAATACGTCCAGTCGACCCACGTCGCAGCGTTGGACTCACCGCCGGTATGCTCGACCAGGCGATCGAACTCGCCGGGCGGCATGGATTCGGTCTGGCCGAACATCAGGTGCTCGAACAGATGGGCCATACCGGTCGCCCCCGGGCGCTCGTGGCGCGAGCCGACGCGAAACCAGGTCTGCAGTGCGACGATCGGCGCGCGCCGGTCGACCGCCATGATCAGGCCGAGGCCGTTGTTCAGGCGATAGCGGCGGGCCATCGTGCCGCGACCGGCAGGAGCCTCCGCCTCAAACTGCCACGACGTCGCCATTGATCGTTGATACCACAGCAGGCGCGCGCTCAGGTCGGCGCATCAAGCTCGAGGTGGGCGACCGCGGCGAGCTCGGCCAGTGCGAGGGCAGGGCGGAACAGCTCGGCGGGGGCACACATCCCGATCGGCCCCGCGGACCGCGAGGCGAGCTGGTTGGCGATCCACGCCGCGATCGCGCCGGTCGTGCGATACAGGTCGCGGCCACGCACCGCCACCTCGGTGGTCGCTCCGCCGCGTCGCGCGGCGGCGATCACGGCGAATTTGGTGCGCGTGTAGTCGGCGTCGGGCGCGGCGTAGGGGGCGAGCAGCTCGCTCGCGGCGCGTGGGACCAGCGGCATGGCACGCGCCAGCCACCGCATCGCGGTGGTCGCGGCGGCGCTTCGCGTCGTCGAGACGTAACTCCGCACGAGATTGCTCGCCACATGGCGGGGGATCGTGATCGCGTCGCCGCCCGCGAAGCCGATCGCTTCGCGCTCACCGCCGAGCTTGTCACCGGCCATCACGCGACGGCGCTCGATCGCACGCGCGGGCTCCCAGCGATCGCGGCGCCAAACCACCTGGTTGTCACCGACACCTCCGAACAACGCGCGCTGGCTGCCGGCCGAGAGCGCGAGCTCGTCGAACACGTAGCTCACGGCCACCTCGTCGAGCGGCTGCTCCGCGGCGAGTCGATGGACCGGCTCGGTCCGCACTGCGGGCCCTGGGTCTTCGACCCCGCACAGCTTCGCGGCGGCCCACGCCGCGGCGAGGTCGCCGAGCGCGCAATCGACACCGGAACCGGGAACTGCGACCAGTCCCGAGCGGCGCGCGATCGACTCATGGCGTTCATGGAGCTCGCGCAGGACCGGTTGCTCGCCTCCCACATCGACGTAGTGGGCACCCGCCGTGAGCGCAGCCTCGAGCACGCGTTGCGCGGATTCGCGCAGCGGGCCAGCTGCATTGATCACGACGCGCGCGCCGGCGAACGCACGGGTGAGCGACGCAAGCTCGCGGGTGTCGGCGACGTGCACGTGCGCGACTGGCATCGCGCGAGCGAGCTCGGTGAGCGGCGCCTCGCTACGCCCGGCGATCTCGAACGCGACCTGCGCGTCGGTCAACGCGCGGCAGATCTGGCGGCCGACCAGGCCCGCGGCCCCGAACACGACGATCGCCGCATGCGGCGCGGTGGCGGGCTCACCAGTCATAGCGCAGGCCCAGTCGCAGCGCGTGATCCATCCTCCGGAAGTTCCCGGCGGCGGTATCGATCGCGTAGCCGTTTCGAACCTTCGCGCACGCCCCGGTGCTGTAATCGAACCCGCTCGCGATGCAATCGATCCGCGCCTGCGGATCGAACGAGCTGGTGGTGACCGACACCTCGGGTGCGTACTGCAGGCCGTAGGAGCCCTGCACGATCCAGTTCTGTGCGAGCCGGAACTGCCCGCCCACATCCGCCGTGTACGACCGCGGCGCGATCGTGATCGCGGTGGTGCGGCTGTCGCGCACCGCCGCACGCTCGAACCCGATCCGTCCGCCGACGCGAAGCGCCTCACCCGTGTCGACCTGCTCGACGCCTGCCCAGATCTGGAACGAGTCGTCGAGCCCGCGGGGCCGCAGCGTCCATTCGGGGACGCCCGCGTTGCGCAGCGTGGTTCCAAACCCGCGCACATCATAAGCGGTCATGCGCGACAGGTCCTCCCAGCGACCGCCGACGTGCAGATCGAGCTGCGCTGGGAGCCGTGCGCGGACCTCGCCATCGACGCTTGCGGGATACGATACGAACACGTTCGCGGGACCGGACACCACGCCGCCACCATCGCGCGGTGCGCGGATCACCGTCATCGTGCCCTCGAGGCGGCTCTGGATGTCGAAGCCGGGCGGCGTGTGATACGTGACGCCGAGCCACACGCCCGAGACGATCTGCAGGACGATGCCGAGGTTGACCTTGAGGTTCTGCGTCGACACCCACTCCGACCGCACCTTGACGTCATAGAGCTCGGTCGCCGCAGGGTTGCCGATGCCGCAGCGAAGTCCGCCACCACAGTCGGCGTCGATGCCCGCGCGTCCCGCCTCCAGCGCGGTGTCGCGTGCGTAGCGCAGCCGCAAGAATGTGTTGTCGGTCGACAGGCTGGTGCCGAAGTAGATCTTGCTGGTCACCTTGAAGCTGACGCCGCCGGTGAGGATGAAGTTGTGCTGGCGGCCACCGAGCGTTTGGTAGCGGAGCGCCTGGCGGTCTTCCGGGAACCGTTCGGACGGCGGGAACTTGGCCTCGAAGCCCAGGGTGATCCGGTCACCGGGATGGCCGACGAGCCCCACCACCGCACCGGGCGCGAGCAGGGTCTCACTCACCGTGTCGCCCGCCGACAGCTGACCGGTGTCGGGATCGAAGGTTCGCGTATCGATGCCGAGCTGGGCGATCCCCGATGTGGTCGCGATGTACGCCTGTGCGGTCGAGCCAAGCCCGATCGCCGCCGGTGCCAGCGAGATCGAGCTTGGATGCGGTGTCGTCGCCCCCGTGAACACGGCGCGGCCCGTGGTCGGATCGGTCCGCGGGGACCCGATCGCCGGTTCGGGCGTGGTGATCGCGCAGAGCACGAACAGTGTGAGGATGCGCCGCGCGGCCATCGCCTGGAACGTATCACCAGGCTAAGCTCGCGCCATGTTCGTGCGTGCGTTGCCGATCGCGGTCTGGATTTCGTTAGTCGGGCTGAGCACCGGATGTGAGAAGACCGATCACGACACGATCGACAAATGGACGCAGGTCGAGGGTGGTCCGGACAAGCTTGCCAAGGCCGTGGCCAACGAAGGGATCGATGCGGATCTGTCGGCGCACGCCGCCGCCAACATGATCAAGATGGGCAAGGACGCAGACCTGCGCGCCGCGTTCACGACGATGTCGCCGCCGCGTCGATCGCAGGTGGTCGCGAAGCTCGCGCCGCGGCTGTGGGACATCGCGCGGGTCGAGGAGGAAACCAAGCTGCCGAGCGGGCTCCAGGTCTCCGCCAAGGACGCGCTGTTTGCGCTGCGCACGATGGCCGAGGACCCGGCGTTGAAGACTCAGATCGATGCGTACCTGACCGATTGGTACGCGGTCGCTTCGTACGAGGCACGCGCGCAGGTCGGCGCGAATATGGGTGCCACGGTGATCCGCGAGATCGGACCGGCGGCCGGCAAGAAGCTGATGGCGGTCGCCAACACCGTGATCGCAGCGCCCGGGCAGGGCGCACAAAAGAACCGGATCGGTGACCAGCTGCTGCTGGGAATGGCGGCCTCGGGCAACCCGGAGGCGGTCGCATACATCCTCGACATCGCAAAGATGGATCGCGGAGATCCGACGCTGTCCAAGCGCGCATTCAACGCGCTGGCGATCGCGTACTCGGATCCCAAGCAGCAGCTGATCAAGCCGGTGGATCCGCAGGCGCTCGTGCCGAACCTCGATGCGCTCGCTGCGATCGCCAAGGACGAGTCGATGCCGCCATCGGTCGCCACCGATGCGATCGAGCTCATCTCCGCGACTCGCCAGCCTCATTGCATCGATCCGCTCGTGGGAATGATCCGCCACCCGCACCCCAATGCGTACTTCCGCTACACAGTCGTTCAGCACGCGCTGGTCTGTGGTGAGACGGACGCGATCCTCAAGGTCGTCCGCGCGCTGCCAGACGAAGCGCCCTACGAGAAGGAATCGTTAGTGGGATCGATCGCGAAACCGATCGCCAAGCTCAGCCCGCGCGCAAAGGTGCTCGCCGCCGTTCGCGAGCTCACCCAGGACAAGGGTAAGCTCGCGCGCTGGGTGGCGATCGAAACGCTCGCGGAGATGAAGTCCGCCGAGGATCTGCCTCGGATCTCGGCGATGACCCGCAGCCCGGAGAAGCTCACCGGCTACTGGGGGGAGTCCCAGGAGGGTAAGGAAGACCCGACATTGGGCCAACGAGCCAAGGAGCTGGCGTCTGCGCTGTCGAACCCGGCTGCCGCCCAAGCCCCGAAATGACCACGGTTCGTCGCGCCCGCAATCGGGATGTAGTATCGTACGTGACAGTCGGGAGAGCGGGACCGTTGGTCTTTCCGCCAGTCATCTCTCTGTTCTAGGCAGGAGTGCACTTTCGTGGACCAGAGCAAGAAGACGATGCGCCATTTCTACTGCAGGGACGTCCTATGGGAGACGTTCGAGCAGATGGCCAACGACTTCGATTGCTCCATCGACTACCTCGTCAACGAGGCGATGCGGTACTACGCGCGATCGAAGAACTATCAGTCGCCGGGGAACGCCACGGGCGGACCCGTGCCGACCAATCCCGGTGGCAATCCCAACAAGAGCGGCGGCGTCGTGCGGCCGCAGCCCGGAACGCAACCGCCACCCGGTGGCGCGCCTCCGCGCCGCCAGCAGCCGCCAACGCCGGGCTTCTCGCCTTCGGCGATCCGCCAGCAGCCTGCGACGAACGGTCCGAGCCCGGCGCCGCCGGTGCCTCAGATGGCCGGCGCTGGACCAACGCTGTTCTTGATCTACAACGGGCAGCGCTATCCGGTGACCAAGGATCAATTCATCATCGGGCGCGGTAGCAAGACCTCGGATCTGCCGATCAAGGATGGCAACATCTCGCGCAAGCATGCCGCGGTGATCCGTCGCAACGGGACGTTCTACATCAAGGACCTCGGCTCGACGAACGGCATCGACTACAAGGGCATGCGGATCGACAACAAGCGGATCGACGAGGGTGATGTGTTTCACCTTTGCGATTACGAGCTCCGCTTCACGTATCGCGTCGACTGAGCGTCATGGTGGGGTGCTAGCGTCGCGGAGTGGATGCCGAGCTCAGACGCCGCATCGATGCCCTTCGCCGTCCGCTCGAGCTGGCGGCGGCGGACGGATTTGCGGGCGTGCGCAAGGTTCAGGGCCTCGGTCATGCGCTGCGCAACGCCTGCGACGGCGTGATCGCAAGGATCGAACATCAGGCGCTCACCGAATGGCGCGTGACGCTCACCGGATGGGAGCAGCTCGATGAGCATGCTCAGCAAGCCGAGGTCGCGCGTGGAATCCGGCTGCTCGCGCGGTTTCCGAAGCGGACGTCGCCGTCGCCCACACCACCCCGCGGACCGTCGCAGTCGTCGCCCCGCAAGCCCAGCGAGCCGGCTCGCGACGTGATCGAAGATCCGCTCGCCGCACCCACCCACACGCTGCCGGGAATCGGTCCCGCGTTTGCCGAGCGACTCGCCGAGCGCGGGCTTGCCACCGTCGAAGACCTCGTATGGCTGGTGCCGCGGCGCTACGACGACGTGCGCGGTGCTCGAACCCTGGCGGATCTCGAGACGGTCGCCGACGGCGAGCGCGCCACGTTCCTCGCGAAGGTCGCGTCGTCGCGGATGGTGTTCGCGCGCGGCCGGCGATGGGCCGAGGTTCGGCTGGGCAACGTCGACATCACGCGGCCAGCGACCGCGCTCGTGCGGTGGTTCAACGTCTACGCGGGCATCGACAAGCGCATGCCGGCGGGCGCACAGGTCGCGCTCAGTGGGGTGATTCGCAGGCGCAATGGCAGGCTGGAGCTCGCCAACCCCGATATCCTGGGCATCGAGATCGACGGTGCCGATCCCAAGGCGCGCGCCACGATCATCGCGCGGTATCCCGATATTCCTGGTGTGCCAGCGGGCCGGGTGCGCTCGGCGTGTGGCGCGGCCTGCGCCCGCGTGGGAGCCGATGCCGACGATGGCGTTCCGCGAGTGGTCGAACAGGCCGCGAACCTGCCGAGCCTGGCGGCGACGCTGCAGCAACTGCACGCGCCCGATCCGGCGATCGCGCCGGACGAGCTCGCTGCGCTCAACCGCGGCGACAGTCGCTGGCAGCGCCGGCTGGCATTCGGAGAGCTGTTCGCGCTCGGCGTCGCGATCACGCGGCGGCGACGCGATCGGCGGCAAGACCGGGCCGTGCCGTGTGCGCGCGTCGAGGGTGTCCCGGCCGAGCTCGAGCCTGCGGTCGGGTTTCAGCTGACGCGTGCGCAGCGGCGGACGATCGACGAGATCGCCGTCGACCTCGCGCGGGACGTGCCGATGAATCGCCTGCTCCAGGGGGACGTCGGCGCGGGGAAGACCTGTGTGGCGTTCGCGGCGGCGCTCCAGGTCGCGCGTGCGGGTCGGCAGACCGCGGTGATGGCTCCCACCGAGCTGCTCGCGGAGCAGCACATGGAGACCTGGCGAGCGTGGGCGCGGGCTACCGGACTGCGGGTCGAGTTGCTGACGGCATCGACGCCGAAGCCGGCGCGCCAGTCATTGATCGCGCTGCTGGGTGCGGTCGATCAACGCGGCCGCGGGCGATCAGGGATCGATGTGCTGATCGGTACCCACGCGCTGCTCGCAGAGGCCGTCGGGTTCGCGGCGCTCGGCCTCGTGGTGATCGACGAGCAACACCGGTTCGGCGTGGCCCAGCGGGCGCGGCTGCGGGACAAGGGCGACGGGCAGGGTGCTCCGCATTTACTGGTCATGACCGCGACGCCGATTCCGCGCACGCTCGCGCTCACGGCCTATGGCGACCTCGATGCGTCGGTGCTCGATGAGCTGCCGCCGGGCCGCGAACCGGTGGGCACGCGGCATCTCGTCGGTGGGCGCGGCAAGACGGCGGCGTACAAGCTGATCCGCGATCGCGTCGCGGCAGGCGATCGCGCGTACGTGGTGTGTCCCAAGGTCGCGCCTGGGGACGATGCAGAGCCCAACGATTGGCACGACGCCGAATCGGTTGCGGCCGAGCTGACGAGCAGTCTCGACGGGATTTCGGTCGGGCTGGTGCACGGGCGGCTGGACGGCATCGAGCGCGATCGGGTCATGCGCGCGTTCAAGGCCGGGACGATTTCGGTGCTGGTCGCAACCACGGTGATCGAGGTGGGGGTCGATGTCCCCTCGGCCACCGTGATGGTCATTCACGACGCTGATCGGTTCGGCCTCGCCCAGCTCCATCAGCTGCGAGGTCGCGTCGGTCGCGCGGGTGGTGCGGCACACTGTCTTCTGTTGACACAGGGCCCGCTGGGGCCTGATGCCGAGCAGCGGGTCAAGGCCATGGTGGACACCCACGATGGGTTCCGGATCGCGGAGTACGACCTCGCGTTGCGAGGGCCCGGCGAGCTCCTCGGTCCGCGGCAGGCAGGAATCCCAACCCTACGTTTTGGCAACCTTTCGCAGCACACCGAGCTGTTGCTGGAGGCGCGGCGTCATGCCGAGCAGCTGCTCGAATCAGACCCCGAGCTGATCCGGCCGGAACATGCTTCGCTACGCCATGCCATCTCGCGGCGGTATGCGCGGCAGGTCTACGGCGCCGAAACCGGCTGATTCGACCAGGCGTTTTGCGTTGATCTGCCTCGGGCCCCAAGTACGATGCCGGCGCAATGAGGGCCTTCACAGCAGTTCTACTCGCAACGTGGCTAGCGCTGTTCGTCGGGTGTGGGAAGGCGGGAACGGGCGATGGCGGTGACGACGACGACCTCGGCGTCGATGCGGCGGTATCCATCCAGCAGATGTGCGGCGACGGCAAGTGCGCGCCAAGCGAAGCGGGAAATTGCGATGAGGATTGCGGGGTCGCAGGTCCCACCTGCGGCAATGGCAGCTGCGATCCGGGCGAGACCGTTCAGACGTGCGGCGCCGATTGCGGTGGCGCCGTGTGCGGCAACGGCGCGTGCGAACCCAGCGAGACCGCCCAGTCGTGTGCGGTCGATTGTGGCTCGACCTCGGCGTGTCCGACGGATCCCACCGTGTGTCTCGCCTGTGTGCTCGATCCGACGCTGTGCGCGCCGGGGCTCGATCCCGACATCTGCGCGGCGTGCGCACTGGGAGGCGGCGGCGGTGGTGGCAGCATGTGCAACAACGACGGCATCTGCGATCCGCCCGAAGTGCTCGACCTGTTGTGCTTCGATTGCGAGTAGCGCCGCGCCGGCTCAGGTCTTGACGCTGTCGCGCAGCCATGCCCCATAGGCCGGGGTGGCGGCGCTGATCGGTAGCGCGATCACCTCGGGGACATCGTAGGGATGGAGCTCGAGTAGCCGCTGCGTGAGCGCAGCGACGCTCGCGTCCGTGGTCTTGATCAGCGCCAACGCCTCGACGTCGTCCTGGACCGCTCCCTGCCAGCGATAGATCGATCTGATCTGCGGCACGACGTTCACGCATGCGGCGAGCTGTTCGTCGACGAGCACGCGCGCAATCTCCGCGGCCTTGTCAGCGGTGGGAAACGTCGAGATCACGATCCGCAGCGCTGGATCGACGAGGTCTGCCACGCCCCGCGCTGTACCACGATCGTCGCTGCGTGTACGGTTCGAGCCGGTGTTGATCGTCCAGAAATACGGCGGCACGTCGGTCGGATCGATCGAGCGAATCAAGGCGGTAGCCTCACGCTGTGTTGCGACCGCACAGCAGGGCCATCAGGTGGCGGTCGTGGTGTCTGCGATGTCGGGCGAGACCAATCGCCTGCTCGAGCTGACGCGCCAGCTTCACGATGACACCAACGATCGCGAGGTCGATGTGATCGTATCGACCGGGGAACAAGTATCGGTCGGCTTGCTCGCGCTCGCGATCCGCAAGGCCGGTGGCAGCGCGCGCTCGTTTCTCGGCCACCAGTGCAAGATCGTCACCGATAGCGCGTTCTCGCGCGCGCGGATCGTGTCGATCGAAGGCCAGCCGATCAAGGACGCGCTTGCCGCCGGCGAGATCGCCGTGATCGCGGGGTTTCAGGGCGTCGACGAGCGCGGGAGCATCACGACGCTGGGTCGCGGAGGTTCCGACACCACCGGCGTCGCGATCGCGGCGGCGCTCGGGGCCGATGCGTGCGAGATCTACACCGATGTCGACGGGGTCTACACCGCTGATCCCAACGTCGTGCCTTCGGCGCGGCGGATCGATCGGATCAGCTACGAGGAGATGCTCGAGCTCGCGTCGCTCGGCGCCAAGGTGCTGCAGCTGCGCTCGGTGGAGCTCGGCATGAAGTACGGCGTCAGGATCCACGTACGGTCGAGCTTTTCGGATCTACCGGGGACCTGGGTGGTGCCCGAGGAGTCTTCGATGGAGCGAGTCATCGTGTCAGGAGTCACCGTCGCCAAGGATGAGGCGAAGATCACCGTCGAGGATCTGCCGGATACCTCGGGCGTCGCGGCCAAGCTGTTTGCCCCGCTGGCCGACGCCAGCATCTCGGTCGACATGATCGTGCAGAACCAAGCATATGACGGCACGACCGACCTCACGTTCACGGTGCCGGTCAACGATCGCCGCCGCAGCATCGAGATCCTCAAGCAGCTGGTCCCCAACCTGGTCGGCGCGACAGGTGAGCGAATCAGCTTCGATGACGAGATCGCCAAGGTCTCCGTCGTCGGCGTCGGGATGCGCTCGCATGCCGGGATCGCCAAGACGATGTTCGAGCTGCTGGCCAACGAGAACATCAACATCCAGCTGATCTCCACCAGCGAGATCAAGATCTCCTGTGTAATCGCCCGCAAATACGCGGAGCTGGCAGTGCGCGTGCTCCACGATGGGTTCGAGCTCGCGACTCCGCCTGCCGAGCGTTAGGGCCCATCCGGACGATCGATCCTCGGGTACAGTGAGCGCGGTGGCGGGCTGCACAAACTGCAAATCGAAGTCGGGCTGCGATCATCGCAAAGGTTCGATGATGGCGGAGGTCGATCGTGCGCTCGCAGAGCTGTATCCGAGCCGGACGTGGGGTGAATGCGAGGAGCGCGCCGACCTCGACAGGCCGGTGATGACACAAGACGAGCTGGCTGGGCTCGCCGACGAGCTCGCCGGGACGCTCGAGGCCGCAACGTTCGTACAGCTGGGTGGGGATGAGGAGGCGTGCGACTTCATCCATGTGCTGTGCATGGGCCGGACACCCTGCATCGTTCAGGTTCGCGATCACGGGGTCGACGCGCCCGACGAGTGGCGGTCGTTGCCGTGTAGCGATGACGCGCCGCAGATCAACGAGATGTATTTACGGCTCGTGATCAGTCACCGGGCTCGCATTGCCGGCGTCCAGCAGATCTCGATGGACCTGACGCGTGCGCGAACCGGCGGCTATCTGGTGAGGCAACGGCCACGCGCGGGCGTCTACGATGCGCCGCTGCTGTCGCGAATGCAGAAGCTGGTGGCGACGCTGCCGGCGTACGACTTGCTTCACGTCGATTTCGGTGAGATCGCGCATGCACCGCCGGGGTATCACGCCGGCGTTTGGCGGGACCTTTACGGTGGGGAGCCGTCGATCGCGAACTATCTGTTCTACGCGCAACCGACGACCATGGTGTCGACGACGTTCGTCCCCGACGGGGCGGTGTCGTGACCACCAACGTCGAGCTCGAGGACGAGGTCCGTGCGGTGTTGCGCGACCTGGTCGAGGAGGTGGGCGCGATGTCCGCGCGGATCACCGAGAACGACCACGAGCGGATCGGTGTCCCAGCGCGTACGCTCGCGCTCGGCGGCGGCGAGTTCTTGCGCGTCGAGCTGCCGACGCGAACCAACCACGAGCACAACGTCGAGGCAGCGTTCGAGCGGGTGACGCGTCAGCTCCGCGCGATCCGCCGGCGCTGGGAGGTGGCGCGGCTCCCCGAGATCACGGTGAGCTCGGGCGCGGAGCCGGCGAGCGATCGCGTGCTCGAGCGGATCAAGACCTACTTGCGAGGCCTCGCTGGCATCGATCGCGCGTCGAATGCGCTGGTGATTCGCAACGCGAACCTGATCGCCGCGGCACGCGAGCCGGATGACCTCGAGGCGACGCGCTGGCCATTTCTGGCGCGCCGTGCACTCAGTACCCACGCTCCCGGCAGCTCGCACGGCGAGGTCGTCGATCCCGATGCCTACGCGATGAGCTTCTGGTACGAGGCCGTGCTCGTCGTGCTGCTCAGCGAGCCGTATGCGACCGACTTCGTGCGCCACCGCTGTCGGCACGTGGCGCGCGAGCTGGCCAACCTGTTGCCGCTGCTCGAGCCCGATCCCGACGCTCCGGCAGCAGTGCGGCGGCGGCCGCCGACGATTCCGCGATCGTGAAGCGTGCGCTGTGGGTGGTCCTGGCACTCGTGGCGTGTCGGGCATCGAAGCCGATCCCACCAGCCGAGCCGCCGGACGAACCGGTGGGGCAGTTGCATGGAGTGGAGCGCGTCCCCGATCTTGTGGTCGGCGTGTTCGCGTCGCTGACCGGCTCTGACGCAGCGCTCGGACAGGCGATGGTCAGGGGCGTGCGGGTGGCCGTGGACGAGCGCAACCGCGCCGGTGGCGTGATAGGGCGCCGCGTGAACGTCGTGATCCGCGACGATCAATCGGAGCTCTCGAACGCCGAGCAGCGCGTCAACGAGCTGATCGATGCCGAGCACGCGGTCGCCCTCGTCGGAGGTAGTAGTCCGGCGGCCGCGAGTGCGGGCGCCTGGGTGGCCGAGCGGCGAGCGGTGCCGATGATCGCGCCGACGTCGACCAGCGGCCGCCTGCGTGACATCGGCGGCATGGTGTACGGCGTGGCTTTGACAGATCGTTCGCAAGGCGTCGCGATCGCGAAGTTCTTGGTCCAGAGGCTCAACGCACATCGGATCGCCATGATCGTGGACTCCGACTCGCCGTACGCAAAGGACGTTGCGGCCGGTGTCGAGCTCGAGGTTCCTAGGCTCGGCGGTCAGATCGTCGCGATGCAGACGTTTTCGGAGCGCCACGGCCCGTCCGGCGCTTTGAAAGCGGTGCAGAACGTCCACCCAGAGGCGGTATT
This sequence comes from Kofleriaceae bacterium, assembly GCA_050187075.1. Classification (GTDB taxonomy): domain Bacteria; phylum Myxococcota_A; class Polyangia; order Haliangiales; family Haliangiaceae; genus JABFXX01. Next base: position 39,438 of record JBFWXW010000027.1, read on the forward strand.
CGTAGCCAGCGAAGCGCGACCGGGCGCACGCGTGACGTGGCTCGGGGCGACGGCGGGCCTGCATGTCCCGTTTGTGGGTGCCGACGCATGGGAGGCGGACGGCATGATCGGAGGTCGCGGAGTCCTCGCCTATCTATGTACCCAGTTCCTCGCGGAGGATCCGGATCCCGCAACAGCTCGATTCGTCAAAGTCTACACGGCGCGGTTCGGCCACCGGCCGGGGAGCGTGGCGGCGCTGAGCTACGATGCAACGATGATCCTGCTCGACGCGATCGCGCGGGCCAAGTCAGTGGATGCGGTCGACATCGCCGCTGAGATCAGCAGGACGACCGCTCACGCCGGAGCTACGGGCACGATCACCTTCGATTCGCTTCGAGAGACCCGCAAGCGAGCCGTATGCGCCCGCATCGCGGATCATTCGCTCGCGTACGTGACGGCGATCGAGCCGTGACATGCCCTGGGTGATGGTGCTGGCGAGCCGTCGCTGGAGTCGTGGTCGCGTGCGCGGTGGCTCGGGGACAGCTCGACCCGAACCCTATCGCGATCGGGCACATCGCGTACTCGACCGACATTGCCAACGAGCTATCCACCGAGCTCCCAGCCCCCCCCCCGTTGCCGCCGTACATCGGAGGCGATGTCTCGTTCGCAACCCACTGGCCGCGATGTTCTAGACGAGGCTCTTCAGCACGCTCGCATCGCCCTCGAGCGCGACGCGCTGCATGTAGAAGTGCATGCCGCGCTCGCCGCCGAGCTCTTCGCCGCCGCCGGCGCGGCCGGGGCCGCCGTGGAGCAGCGAGGGCAGGGCGGTGCCGGGGCCGGGGCTCTGCGCCGCCATCTTCGACGAGCCCAGATATAGCCGACCGGCCCACGGCGCGGCAGCCCCGACGAAGCTCACGACCCAGTCGCGATCGTCGGAGTATGCCGAGCTGACGAGGCACCCCTCGCCGCGGGCGACGAAGTCAGCCGCGAACGTCGCATCGCCGTTGTAGGGCGCGACGGTGATCACTGGACCGAAGATCTCGTGCTCGTTGAGCGGCGCGCACGCCATCGGATCCGACGTGGTTCGCACCACGGGTCCGACGAAATAGCCCTTGCCCGCGGGGACGCCAAGCGGCTCGATCTCGCCGGTGCCGCCGTACACCGCTTCGGTTGCAGCAGCGAGCCGCGCGATGCCCGCGACGATGTCCTTCTTCTGCTGCGCGGTCGCCAGCGGCCCCATGCGCACTTCCTCACGAGATGGATCGCCGACGCGAATGCCGGCGAGCCGATCGCGCAGCGCCGCGAACACGTCGGCTTCCTTACCGGCAGGCACCAGCACGCGCCGGATCGCGGTGCACTTCTGGCCGGTCTTCTGGGTCATGTCGCGGACGACGTCTCCGACGAACAGCCCGCCAGTCTCGCCGGTCAGATCGACGTCGGGTCCCAGGATCGCAGCGTTCAAGCTGTCGGCCTCGATGTTGAGCCGCACGCCGTGCTCGATGATCTTGGGATGATTCCGCAACATCTTGGCGGTCGCGCTGCCGCCGGTGAACGCCACGACGTCGCCGGATCGCAGATGGTCGAGCAACGAGCCGGCTGGACCGATCAACAGCTGCAACGCGCCGGGCGGCAACAGCGGGGCGAACAGCTCGCCCATCCGATGGGCGACGAGCGCGGTGGCGGTGGCTGGCTTCGCGATCACCGGCATCCCGGCGAGCAGCGCGCACGCGAGCTTCTCGCACAGACCCCAGCCGGGAAAGTTGAACGCGTTGATGTGCACGGCGACGCCACGCCGGCGAGACCACACGTGCTGGCCACCCATCCGGGCGGTTCGCCCGACCTGGATCGGATCGCCATCGGCGAGCAGGGACTTGTCTCCCAGCTTCGCGCCGAGCTCGGCGTAATGGCCGAGCGTCGCTGCGCCGCCATCGATATCGAACTTCGCGTCGCCACGCGTATTGCCGCCGTTGGCAACCGCCAGCGCGATCAGCTCTTCGCGCGCGCCATGGATCGCCTTGGCGAGGGCGGCGAGCAGGCCGGCACGCTGCGCGAAGCTCATCGATCCGAGCTCGCTGCCACCCGCCTGCCGAGCGTGCGCAAATGCCCCAGCGAGGTCATGGCCACCATTGGCAACCTCGGCCAACGCGACCTCGGTGGCAGGGTTCACGAGCGTCGTTCGTGGTCCAGATCCTTGAGACCACGTGCCTGACAGATAACTGCCGAGGAGCTGCATGCGCGGGTCATAGCAGCTCGACGACGGCTCGTGCTACAGCACCGCCATGAACATCGCGGTCATTGGCACCGGTTACGTTGGCCTGGTCACCGGCGCAGGGTTTTCCGAGTTCGGAAATCACGTCACGTGCGTCGATGTCGACGCCGCACGGATCGATCGGTTGCGCCGCGGCGAGGTCCCGTTCTTCGAGCCCGGCTTGCCCGAGCTGCTCAAGCGCAACACCGCGCAGGGCAGGCTCGAGTTCACGACCGACACGGCGGCCGCCGTGACCAACGCCCAGCTCGTGTTTCTCGCGGTCGGCACGCCTTCGCTCCCCGATGGCGATGCCGATCTTTCGCAGCTGCGGACGGCCGCCGAGCAGGTCGGACGCGCGTTGGGTTCGGCATTCACGGTGATCGTCACCAAGAGCACGGTTCCGGTTGGCACGGGCGAGATCGTCCGCGACATCATCGCCAAGGTCACGAAGCACCCATTCGCGGTGGCGTCGAACCCCGAGTTCTTGAAGGAGGGCGATGCGGTCAATGACTTCATGAAGCCTGCGCGGGTGATCCTGGGCGCCGACGATCCACGCGCGATCGAGCGGCTGCGCGAGGTCTACTACGCCGTGATGCGCACCGGTGAACGCATCCACGTGATGGATCTGCGCTCGGCCGAGCTGACGAAGTACGCCGCCAACGCGATGCTCGCGACGCGGATCTCGTTCATGAACGAGCTCGCGCTGCTCGCCGACAAGCTCGGCGCCGACGTCGAGCACGTTCGCAAGGCGATGGGCGCCGATCCTCGGATCGGCGCGAAGTTTCTGTTCCCCGGGGCGGGCTTCGGGGGCTCGTGCTTTCCAAAGGATCTGCGCGCCCTCGGTCACATGGGGACGCGCGCCGAGACGCGGCTCGGTGTCGTCGAGTCGGTGATCGCCGCGAACGAGCGCCAGAAGCAGGTGTTCGCCGCGCGCGTGATCGCTGCACTCGGACCGGGGTCGCTGGCGGGCAAGCGCGTCGCGATCTGGGGCCTCGCGTTCAAGCCCGAGACCGACGACATTCGCGAGGCACCGGCGCTCGATATCATCGCGGCGCTGCGCGCCAAGGAGATCGCGATCACCGCGTATGACCCGATCGCGACCGACAACGTGCGGGCAGTGCTCGGCGATTCGATCACGTACGCAACCAACCCGTATGCCGCGGCCGAGGGCGCCGATGCCGTCGTGCTGGTCACCGAGTGGCACGCATTGCGCCATCCCGATTTCACCAAGCTCCGCAAGCTCGTCCGCACGCCGCTGCTGTTCGATGGTCGCAACGTGTGGCCGCCGGCCGAGGCTCGCCGCGCGGGCTTCACGTACGTCGGCATCGGCCGTCCATAGCGGTTGAACGCTCCGAGGGTCGACGCTAGCGGTCCCACTTCGGGCGCGGGCCGTTCTTGCAACGTTCGGCCGCCGCCTCCACCGATCGCGTTGCGCGCCTGCAGGCCAGCGCGATCGCGTTCTGCGCGTCGGTGTCGAGCGCCACCTTGCGGCCGGCCGCGAAGCTCTCGTTCGCGAGCTCGATCCAGTCCTTGAGGTCGGCCTTGTCGTCCGATTCGAGGTTCGTGCAGGTCCCGTAGCTGGCGAGCGCGGCGACCATCGCGTCGCATTCCTGGTTCATGCTCCCCAATTCGACCGGTGGATCCGCAGTGATCCGCGGCCCCGGCGCGATCGGCCGCTGCGGTGGACCGCAGGCCACGACGAGCACAAGCCCGCAAAATTTCGCGCCAAGTTTCGCGCGACGCGTCGTGATTTCTCGGGCGCGAGGGCTCGGGAGTGTCGGGGCCATGGGCTAGATCAAGGGGTCTTTACCATGGCCGGCTTCACTCATCTCCATCTCCACACCCAGTACAGCCTGCTGGATGGAGCGATCCGCGTAAAGGACCTTTTCCCCAAGCTCACCGAGCTCGGGATGGACACGGTCGCGGTCACCGACCACGGCAACATGTTCGGCGCGATCGACCTCTACGGCGAAGCCAAGGCAGCCGGAAAGAAGCTGATCTTTGGCTGCGAGACCTATGTCGCGGCCACCGATCGCAGCGACCGCACCAACCGCCGCAACTACCACCTCATCCTTCTGGCCAAGAACGACGTCGGCTACAAGAACCTGTCGTTCCTCAACTCGAAGGGCTACCTCGAGGGGTTCTATTACAACCCGCGGATCGACAAGCAGCTGTTGCGCGATCACAGCGAGGGCCTGGTCGGGTTATCGGCGTGTCTGGGCGGCGAGATCGCGCAGACCCTCGAGAAGAACGGCGTCGCCGCCGCGGAGGAGACCGCGCGTGAATACGCCAGCATGTTCGCGCCTGGCGACTTCTATCTCGAGCTGATGCCGACGCCGACATCGGAGCAGGACACGCTCAACGGCGAGCTGGTGCGGATGAGCAAGAAGCTCGGCATCCCGCTGGTCGCCACCAACGATTGCCACTACGTCAACCGCAACGACGCAGCCGCGCACGACGTGTTGATGGCGATCCAGACCGGCAAGAGCCTGAAGGACGAGAAGCGGCTCAAGCACCAGGTCGACAGCTATTACATGAAGTCGCCGTCGGAGATGGACGCGGCGTTCAAGGATGTCTCCGAGGCGATCGAGAACACCGCCAAGATCGCCGAGCAATGTAACGTCAAGCTCAAGCTCGATCAGACGTTCCTGCCCACCTACAAGGTGCCCGACGGCGAGACGCTCGACACGTACATCGCCAACATCGTCGAGCGCGGGCTCGATCGACGGTTCGGCGAGCTCACCGAGCGCGGCGTCAAGTTCGACGTCGACGAGTATCGCGAGCGCGCCAAGCGCGAGCTCGGCGTCATCCAGAAGATGGGGTTCTCGGGCTACTTCTTGATCGTCTGGGACTTCATCAACTGGGCGAAGGAGCACGGCATCCCGGTCGGCCCCGGCCGCGGCTCGGGTGCGGGCTCGATCGTCGCGTGGGCGATGCGGATCACCGATATCGATCCGATCGAGTTCAAGCTGCTGTTCGAGCGGTTCTTGAACCCCGAGCGCGTGTCGATGCCCGACTTCGACGTCGATTTCTGCATGAACCGCCGCGACGAGGTCATCAAGTACGTCCAGGGGCGTTACGGCGAGGACCGCGTCGGCCAGATCGCCACGTTCCACCAGCTCAAGGCGCGCGGCGTGATCCGCGACATCGCGCGCGCGATGGAGATTCCGTTCGGCGAGGCAGACAGGCTCGCCAAGCTGGTGCCCGAGCCCGTGCAGGGCAAGTCGCCGCCGGTGCGCGAGGCGATCGAGATCGAGCCCGAGCTCAAGAAGCTCTACAACGAGAGCCCGCTCCATCGCGAGCTACTCGACATCGCCGCGGCGCTCGAGGGCTTGAACCGCCACGCCGGTATGCACGCAGCCGGCGTGGTGATCGCCGAGCAGCCGCTGTGGGAATACGTGCCGTGCTTCCGCGGCCAGAACGGCGAGATCGTCACCCAGTTTGCGATGAAGGAGGTCGAGAAGGCGGGCCTCGTCAAGTTCGACTTCCTCGGGCTAAAGACGCTCACCGTGATTCAAACGGCAGTGCGGCTGATCAATCAGCAGCGACCGCCGGGCGATGAGTTCGACATCGATCTGATCATCAAGACCGATCCCGACGTGTTCAAGATGATCTCGCGCGGGGACACCACCGGCGTGTTCCAGCTCGAATCGAGCGGGTTCCGCGAGATCCTGAAGAAGCTCAAGCCGGACTGCCTCGAGGACATCATCGCGGCGGTCGCGCTGTATCGCCCGGGGCCGCTCGAAGGCGGCATGGTCGATGACTTCATCGATCGAAAGCACGGTCGCAAGAAGGTCGAGTATCCGCACCCGTGGTTGGCAGATCTGCTCGCCGATACCTACGGCGTCATCGTCTATCAGGAGCAGGTCATGCAGATCGCCCAGGTCCTGGGCGGCTATTCGCTGGGCGGCGCCGATCTGCTGCGCCGCGCGATGGGCAAGAAGAAGCCCGAGGAGATGGCGAAGCAGAAGGCGACCTTCCTCGCTGGCGCGAACCAGAAGGAGGTCGATCCCAAGATCGCCGATTCGGTGTTCGACCTGATGGAGAAGTTCGCGGGCTACGGCTTCAACCGTTCGCATTCGGCGGCGTACGGCTGGATCACGTATCAGACCGCGTACCTCAAGGCGCACTACCCGCACGAGTTCATGGCGGGCCTGATGTCGTGCGATGCCGACAACGTCGACAACATCGTCAAGTTCATCGCCGAGGCGCGCGCGATGGGCCTGGTCGTCGAACGGCCGGACATCAACGAGTCGATGTCCGACTTCACGGTGACCCAGCCCGACGGCAGCGAGCGCAAGGTGATCCGGTTCGGGCTCGGCGCGGTCAAGGGCGTCGGTGGTACGGCGGTCGACGCGATCCTCGACGCACGCGCGACCGAAGGCCGGTTCGAGTCGGTGTTCGATCTGTGCCGCCGGGTCGACACCCAGAAGTGCAACCGGCGCGTGCTCGAGCAGCTGATCAAATCAGGTGCGTTCGACGGTCTAGCGGGCGGCCATCACCGCGCTCAGTTGCTAGCCGCGCTCGATAGCGCGCTCGAGCGCGGTGCCGCCGAGCAGCGCGATCGACGCAGCGGCCAGACGTCGCTGTTCGGCCTGTTCGCCGCGAGCGAGCCGATCAAGCCCGCCGGCGCACCCGCCGCGGGCGAGATGTATCCCGAGATCGAGCCCTGGGGACACAAGCAGCTGCTCGCGTTCGAGAAGGAAGCGCTCGGGTTTTACGTCTCCGGCCACCCGCTCGATCGCTACCGCGGTGATCTGCAGCGCTACGCCAGTGCGACCACCAGCGATTTTCCCGCCGGGCGCAAGGGCGTCGGCGATGCCGCGGTCGGTGGCATCGTCAGCCAGTACCGCGAGATGATCACCAAGAAGGGCGACAAGATGGCGCGGTTCATGCTCGAGGATGCCGAGGGCACGCTCGAGGTGATCGCGTTCCCCAAGACGTTCGAGAAGGTCCGTCACGTGCTCGTCAGCGACGAGCCGATCCTGTGCTCGGGACAGGTCAAGAACGAGGGCTCCGCCGAGGCCCCCGAGTGGAAGATGCTGCTCGAGGCCGCGACGCCCCTCTCGGAGATGCGCCAGACCAAGACCACGCGCGTCGACATCCACCTCAACGCCGATCAGCTCACGCGCGATCAGATCGACGAGCTCAAGACCGTGCTCGCCAACGCGACGCGCGGCGGCTGCCAACCGGTGCTGAGGTTGATGATTCCGAAGCGGTCCGAGACGGTGATCGCGCTGCCCGATGCATGGGCGGTATCGCCAACCGAAGATCTGCTCACGCGTCTCGAGCGGCTGTTCGGCGATCGCGTGGCGACCCTGGCCTGAGCGTCGCCGGTTCGCATCTGAGGTGGCCCCGGACACCAGCGGGTGTTCGCGACGTGCACAGGTGTCCGCGGTAACAGCTGGGTTCTCGTGAGCTGGTGTTATCGCCGCAACGCGGATTCGCGCCCCCAGCAGCAGATGCCGCGCGAAACTCGGCGGATGACGAGACACGCGCTGGGCATCGTCGCGGTGGTCGCTGCATGTGGCGATGCTCCGCTGGACAACAAGACCGATCTGGTACTCGGCGTCGCCGGCACGATCGACCTCGAGCTGCAGGCGTCCGAGCCGTTCTCGCTCGCGGCGCACGTGGGTGGAACGATCGAGCTCGATCGCACCGACGGCGACGCGCTCACGGGTGTCGTCGCGCTTCGGTTGGGCGAGAACCGCCGCGCTCACCTCACGACGATCACGGGTTACCTCGAGGGGCACGAGGTGATCCTCAATCCTGCCACGGCATCCGTCGATGATTGCTGCACCGTCGCGTGGACGTCGCTTCGGATCATGCTCGTCGAGCCACAGGGCGGCGGGATCAGCGATACCGGGTCGGGCACGATCGCGGGCGAATGGACTGATCATCACGGTGACGTGATCGAAATGGCGGCGGTCGCGGGAACCGTCGCGGTCACCGCGGACGTGCGGCCGGCGCAAGCGAAGATCGCGCCGCTCCGCACTCGGTGGCGCCCCGCGCTGTTTCCGGGCGACCCGATCTCGATCGTGCTCGATGAGCCGATCGCGATGGACTCGGTGATCAAGCTCCGGCTGGCCGCGAACGGCGAACCGATCGCAGGTCCGTCGCTGAATCCGACGGTCGTGAATGGACGCGTCAGCAGCGTGACCATCGCGCCGTCGCAGCTGGTTCCGCTCGGTACGACGATCACGCTCGACACCTCCGCTGTTCGCGACGTCGCAGGCAACCCGGTCACCTGGGACGCTGCGGCCCTCCAGACGCCGGCCGATCCGGGCACGTTGACGCAGAACCTGAGCTTCGAGAACGGGCTCGATGGTTGGTTCACGGCAGGTGCGCCGCCCGCCGCGAGTGGTGACTTTCTGGGCCTGACGCCAGTCGATGGTGCGAATCAGGCGACGGTGTTCGCGCGCGGCAGCCTGGGCGGTTGGTTCGTCGTGCCCTCAGACGCCAACCAGCTCGACCTGTCGGTAGCCGTGTTCTCGCAAGTGTCGGTGTTTGACAGCCGCAGCGCGGTCGTTGCGCTGGTCACTGCAGATCAACAAGTCGTGATGTATGACGCCGAGATGGAAGCCGGCGCGAGTGGACCGTGTCCTGCGTGTGACGGTGCGCCGTATCGCGACATGATTCCGCCAAAGCGGGTGACGCTGGACCTGACGCCGCTTCGCGGGCAGACCGTGTATCTCGTCGCTTCATCCGAATCGGCAGACTTTCCCGGACTGACCGAATACGCGATGGTGCTCGACGATATTCGCATCCAGTGACGAGCGTCCGGAGCGAGCGCTTCAGTCGAAGCAGGGCAGCTCCGGAGCACCATCGTCGAGTGGCTCACGTGGGCCGGGCAACTGGACGCATCAACTCGGCGCGGGTGGCTCACGTGGGCCGGACAACCGGATGCACCAAGTCACCGGACGCGACGCGTGGCTCACGGCTCACCGGACGCATCGGGTCGCCGCGGATGTCTCCGCGTACATGGAAGAACAGTCAGTCCAGTCCCAGCTTCTCTAGGTCATCGTCGTCCAGACCGAAGTAGTGCGCGGTCTCGTGCAGCACCGTGATCCGGATCTCGTCGGCGAGGTGTGCGGCATCCAGCGACTGGCGCTCGAGGTTGTTCTTGAACAGCAGGATGTTGGTCACGCTCGGGACGCCGGTTGAGCCATGGGGGAGCGGTGTGCCCTGGAAGTACCCGACCAGCCGTGGATCGAAGCCCTCTGCGACGATCTCGGGCGACGGTAAATCGTCGATCAGGATCGGCACGTGCGCGAGATGCTCGCGGATGTTGGCGGGCAGCTCCTCGAGCGCAGCCGCGGCGATCCGCTCCATCTCGTCCACGCTCACGGTGAGCGGTCCGGCATCGGCCGCACGGTCGAGCTCGCGCACCTTCTGCCACGCGGCGATCATCGCCTTGCGATCCCCGCTCATCTCGTGAACCCGGCCGAGCAGGTGCAGCGCTTCGGCCTCGAACATCGGATCGTCCGCGTTCTTGCGTGCCGTCTCGACCCAACGCTTCGCTGCGTCGGGGTATTCCGCCGCGAGCGCGAGCTCGGCGACATCGAGCGCCAGGTCGGGATCCTCGATCACCGAGCTGGTCAGCTCGTCCAGGGATTCGCGGGCCGACGCCAGCTGGCCCTTGGTGATCAAGGCCTGCGTCTTCACGAAGATCGCCTCGACGAGATCGGCCTCCTCGTCGATGTATTCGAACGCGGTTGCGAGCGTCCTCAGCGCCGCATCCGGATCGTCGAGATCGGCGAGCTCGATCCGCGCGATGCAGATCCGGGGCATCGGATCGTCGGGGCGAATGTCGGAGAGCATCCGGTAACTCGCCAGCGCGACCTCGGCGTCTCCACTCGCGTCGGCGACCGCCGCCGAAAGCGTGATCACGTCCGCATTCTTGCGGTCGATCCGCTGGCATCGCTCGACGATGGCAGCAGCGTCATCCAGGCGGCCTTCTTCCAGGGCGGAGAACCCGCGCTCGATGTCAGCGAGCATGCGTTCGGTGCGCGACATGGTGGTGACGGGACTATGCACCAATCGGCTGGCCGGCAGCGGATCACGTGCGGTCATCAGCGCGATTTGCGGGGAGTGCCCGGGCTCGCTATCGTCGAGGCGTGTTGCAACGCCTGTTCAGTTTGGTCGCGCTGGTGCTCCTGGTGTCGGGGTGCCCGCGCCAGACCCGCAAGACGCTGGTTCCCGTGCCCGATGCCCCGAGCTCCGGCAGCGTGGAGGCTCGCTCCCGGTTCCAGGAGGCTCGAGCGCGGTTCCTTCGCGATGGCACGAGCGCCGAGGAGTTCCGGGAGATCGTCGAGGCGTTCCCGAACGACCCGATCGTGCCGTGGGCCAAGCTGTACGCCGGGATCGCGGCCGTGCGTGATCGCCAGTTCGAGGTCGCGGCGCAAACGCTCGGGGAGGTCATCGCCGCCAACGCCCACCCGGATCTGACGCTGAAAGCCCAGCTGTTCATGGGCATCACCAAGAACTACCAGGGCGACACGATCGGCGCGCTCCCGCTGCTCCAGCGCGGTGAGCCTGCGATCAGCGACGACAGCGAGCGCATCGAGTGGTTGGCGGCGATGGCCTACGCAACCGCGGCCAGCGATCGCCCGCTCGCGTCGCTGCCTCGCTTCGATCAGCTCTACGTCCGCGTGACGCCCGCCGAACGCGCGCTGATCGTCGCGCGGGTCGAGCAGGTGGTCGCCGCGGCTGACGTCAATGCGCTGCGCCGGGTGTTCGATGAGCTCGACGATCGCAACGGCCCGGGAATGGCGGCGGTCGCGAGCCGGCTGGTCATGGTCGCGGAAGCCAGCGGAAACGCCAGCGAGGCGGCGCGGCTTCGCGAGATCGCAGGCGCCGCACGGATCGCGGTCGGGTTGCCGCGCGAGATCGCAGGCGAGACCGCGGCGAGCAGCAACACCGGCAACGCCAACCTCGTCGGTGCGGTGATGCCGCTGGGGGGCAAGCAACAGCGCGTGGGTGATGCCGCGGTTGCCGGGATCGGTGTGGCCGCTGGGGTCTCCGATGGTACGGGCGTCGCGGCCGTCGAGATCCGGCCTGCGAGCGATCCCGACGCCTCGGTCGTTGCGGTCGAGACCCTCGCGCGCGCCAACGTCATCGCGATCGTCGGGCCGATCGACGCGGCGTCGGTCGATGCGGCCAGCGTGCGCGCCGAGGGCCTCGGTGTTCCGCTGCTCACCCTGTCACCGCGTCCCGACGAGCGCGGCTCGGGCCGATTCGTGTTTCACATGATGCACTCCGCCGAGGCGCGTGCGCGCGTGCTGGCGCGCAGGGCCGTGGCCAAGGGCGTCAGGACGTTCGCCGTGCTCGCGCCGGACAGTGGGTACGGCAAGGCGGTGACCGCGGCGTTCGTCGCCGAGCTCGAGGGGCAAGGCGGCACGGTCGTCACGCGCTCGAGTTATCCGCCGGACACCAAGTCGTTCGCGCAGATCGCGTCGAAGCTCGGTGGCACCTGGGATGGCGTGTTCATCCCCGAGCAGGCCGATCGGCTCGCGCTGATCGCGCCGGCGCTCGCGGCGGCCGGCAAGATCCCCAAACCCGTGGGGACCAAGAAGGTCATCGGCGGACGCGCGGTGTTGCTGGTGTCCACGGCGGAGGGGCTCGCGCCCGATTACCTCGCCGATGCAGGTCGTCACTCCGAGGGCGCGCTGCTGGCGCCGGGGTTCTACCCCGACGACCACGAGCCAGCGCAGCAGGCATTTCTGACGCGGTTCTCGACCACCTACGGTCGCGCGCCGGGCGCCGTCGAGGCGTACGCGTACGACGCGGTTCAGCTCGCCGCCGCTGCGGGTGCGGGCGGGCGCGTGGGGCTGGCATCGACGCTGTCGCGTGGCGAGCTGGTGGGGCTCACCGGGACGATCAAGTTTGGCGCGGACCACCGGCGCGCTGACGCGGGTGTCATCTACACCGTGGTCGACGAGGCCGGCACGCTGGCGATCCGCGTCGCTCGCCAGTGATTCGCGGGGTCGCGAGCGACACGGAAGCCCGTCGACCCGCGATCAACGGTCGCTGTTCCGCCGTTGGGACCGATCGTGAAAATCGCAACGTGCCGTTCTCCTTCCCGGTCCTCGGTTCAGTACTCGCGATGCGCTCGACGCATCCCGGCGCCGGAGGACAGGGAACCGAGAGTGCGACAACCGGGAACCGGGAACCTGAATTTCAGGATCGGTTCTTGGTCAACACGAGGGGGCATCTCCTGGGCCTGGCGCGTGGCATCTCCGGGCGTCGCATCCGTTCCTGCGCGCATCGCCGCGCGTCGACGCGGGTCGCGTCGCGCGATCCGGCGGACGATGCGTCGGTGTTTTAGTGATACACAGGGCGCGTGACCGCTTCGTTTCGCGTTGGAAATCGCCTGATCGCCGCGCTCGACGCGCCCACGCGAACGGCAGCGGATGAGCTCGTCGCGCGCCTGGGCGGCGTGCCGGCGTGGGTGAAGCTCGGGCTCGAGCTGTTTTGCGCAGAGGGTCCGTCGCTGGTCGGTGACTATGTGCGCCGCGGGCTCTCGGTGATGCTCGACCTCAAGCTTCACGACATTCCCGAGACCGTGGGTCGCGCGACGGCGAGGGTTGCGCAGCTCGGCGCCGGCCTGTTGACGGTTCATGCGGGCGGTGGTCGCGCCATGCTCGACGCTGCGGTCGCCGCCGCTGGACCGACGACCCGGGTGCTCGCCGTCACCGTCCTCACCTCGCTGGACGACACCGACCTCTCGCAGATCGGTGCGATCGGCCCGGTTGCGAACCTCGTGCGGCGCCGTGCGGAGCTCGCGATCGCCACCGGTTGCGCAGGTGTCGTCGCGTCGCCTCACGAGGTCGCGACGATCCGGAGTATCGCGCCACCGGGATTCTTGATCGTCACCCCGGGCGTTCGCCCGGCCGGCGCGGCAGCGGGCGATCAGAAGCGCGTGATGACGCCTCGCCAGGCGCGCGAAGCCGGCGCCGATCTCGTCGTCGTCGGCCGCCCGCTGCGCGATGCCAGTGATCCAGCCGCCGCAGCGCGCGCGATCGTGAGCGAGCTTGTCTAGCCCCGGCGAACGCGTGGTGTACGGCGCAGGGCCGGTGCGTGAGCTCGTGGCGCGCCGGCCGACCTCGATCCGTGCCGTGTGGGTCGATCCACACCGCGCCGGCCGCACCAACAGCGATCCGGTCGCCGGCATCGTGACCGCGGCGCGTGCCGCCGGCATACGCGTCGAAGATCGCGACCGCCAGACCCTCGATCGCGCGGCAGGCGAGGGCGGGGTGCACCAGGGCGTGGTCGCGTGGCTCGGCGCATTCGCCTATGCCGAGCTCGACCAGCTCGTCCAACCTGGGGAACCGGCGCTGCTGCTCGCGCTCGACGGCGTCGAGGATCCGCGCAACCTCGGCGCGATCATTCGCTCTGCGTATCTGCTCGGCGCTGGTGGCGTGATCATTCCCTCGCATCGTGCCGCGCAGGTCACCGCAGTCACTGCGAAGGCGTCGGCGGGTGCCAGTGAGCTGTTGCCGATCGTGCAGGTCGGAAATCTGGTCCGCGCGCTCGAGGAGCTTCGCGAGCACGGCCTGTGGCGGGTCGCCATCCACGCGACCGAAGCCGCACAGCCCCTCGCGTCGATCGACGGCACGCTGCCGCTATGCCTCGTGCTCGGCTCCGAGGGCGCTGGCGTCCGCCCCCTCGTCGCCAAGAACTGCGACTTTCACGCCGTGATCCCGATGGCGCGCACGGCGGTTGGTTCGTTCAATGTCTCGGTCGCGGCATCGCTCGCGCTGTACGAGATCCGCCGGCAACGCGCGGGCGAGACTGCGCGATAACGACGACCGGTACCGGCTCTAACCGGTGATCGGCTCGTGCGCCAGGCTGCGTCCGGTCACTGATTCAGTTCTCGATCTTCTCGAGGAAGCTGGTCTTCAGCAGCTTCTCGCCATGCACCGGGAAGAACGTGTACACGCTGTCACCCACGACGCGCACGACCTCGCCTTCGCCCCATGTCGGGTGGCGTACCAGGTCGCCTTTTTCGAGCGGACCGAACACCGGCTTCTTGACGCGCTCGATCTTGAGCGCGCGGCCACGGCCACCACGGCCGCGGCGCAGCGCCTCTTCGAGCAGCGCCCTGCGGGTCGCAGGGTCCGCGCCCGGGCGCCGTGCCGCGAGCGCGGCAGCGACGGTCTCGGCTTCACGCGCGGACGCGGGCGCCGCCTTCACGTTGCGCACGCAGTTGTCACACGTGCCGCATGGCGGCGCGTCGGTGTAGCCGAAGTACGTGACCAGCAGTCGAGTACGGCACAGGTGCGATTGCGCGTAGCGCAACATCGACGCCAGTCGCGCGCGATCCTGCGCACGTTTCTGTTCGTAGCGGTTCGCGGCACGTGCGAGGTTCTCCAGGCTCGGCGGTTCGGTCGCGAGCGGCGCGAACCGCGCGCCCGGTGCCTCTGCCGCGAACCCGACCTCCTTGAGAAACGACAGCACGACGCGTGCCTTCTTGGCCGGCGCATCGGCGCGCTCGGCGATGTCCTTGAGCGGCTTGAACACCGCGTCATCGGTGTCCTCGCCGGCGGCTTGCTCGGGCGTCGCGATCTGACCGCCGGTCACGTGAACCAGCGCCTCGGCGACCGCGCGGGTCTGTTCAGGCGTCGGATAGCGGCCGCCCAGGAAGAAGCTCTGGATCCGCTTGTCTTCGGGCTGGTAGAGCAGCACGCAATCCGCCGGCAACCCGTCGCGTCCCGCCCGGCCAGCTTCCTGGTAGTAGCTCTCCAGCGAGCCGGGAAAGTTGTAGTGGATGACGAACCGCAGGTCTTGCTTGTCGACACCGAGTCCGAACGCGTTGGTCGCGACCATCAGCCGCGGCTTGCTGTGCTCCATGAACGCGCTCTGCACGCGCTCACGATCCTTGGCGCGCATGCGGCCATGATAGCGGCCGCACTCGACGCCCTGCGAGTACAAGAAATCCGCGAGCGCGTCGACGGTCTTTACCGTCGCGGCATAGATGATCCCGCAGCCCTCCTGCTTCTCGATCAACCGGAGCAGGAGCGCTTGCTTCTTGCGCTCGCTCGATGCCTTGATCACGTGATAGCGCAGGTTCGGGCGGTTGAGCCCGATGTCGATCACCGACGGCTCGGCGAGCTGCAGCTGCGCGAGGATGTCGTCCTTGACCTTCGGCGGTGCCGTCGCGGTCAGCGCGAGCACGGGCGGCCGGCCGAGTGCGCGCACCGCTTCGCCCAGTCCGAGATAGGCGGGACGGAAATCGTGACCCCACTGCGAGATGCAGTGCGCCTCGTCGACGACGAACAGCGCCACGTGCACCGCGGCGAGCCGCTCGCGAAACCGCGGTTCGCCCAGGCGCTCGGGGGTGACGTAGGCGATGCACGGACGGTTCTCCGACAGACGCGCCAGCGCGGCCTGCTCATCGCGTGGCGACAGCGTCGAATCCAGCCGGAGCACCTCGATATCGAGTTGCTCGAGCTTGTCATGCTGATCCTTCATCAGCGCGATCAGCGGCGACACCACGAGCGTTACGCCAGGAAGAACTAACGCAGGCAGCTGGTAGCACAGCGACTTACCCGCCCCGGTGGGCATGATCGCCAGCGTGTCGATCCCGGCGATCACGTTCCGGATCGCGAGCGCTTGGCCCGGGCGAAACGCCGAGATCCCGAATCTGCGCTTGCCGAGCTCGAGCATGCGCTCGTCGGTCGCGTCGTCCTCACTCGTGTCGACGGCGATCGAATCGGGAGCATCGCCGAGCTCGTCCCCAGGTTCGGGTTCTATCTCTCCGGGATGCTCGGGATCGTCGGGCTCCTCCGATCCCTGCTCGTGGTCATCGAGCATGACCGGCTGCATCGCGTCACGGGTTCCTCGCGCAAGCGCCGGCTTGGTCGCCACGGGAGCACCCGTGGGACGCTTGCGTCGCTTGTCTGTAGGAGAGCCCTTGGCCATGAATCAGTACC
The DNA here is from genome assembly GCA_050187075.1 of Kofleriaceae bacterium. Classification (GTDB taxonomy): domain Bacteria; phylum Myxococcota_A; class Polyangia; order Haliangiales; family Haliangiaceae; genus JABFXX01. Next base: position 55,599 of record JBFWXW010000027.1, read on the forward strand.
GTCGCCTGGAACCTACGGGGAGGCAAGCGGTTCTAGCGCGGCCACATGGAACGCAACTGCGCGCAAGCGCACATCAATAACCACAGGACAGCGACGCAAGTGGCGTGAATGGTTAGCACCAGATCAAGCGATGGAATTGCGCGCCGAAACGTGCGCAATGCCGCTCACCAGAGTCGCAAATGGCGAAGATCTCGTGAGTCATTTTGCCGCGAGATATCCCTCGCTTGTGAGCAACTCCGCAGTCAACACCGCGCCACCAGCCGCGCCGCGAACCGTGTTGTGAGAGAGCGCGACGAAGCGCCAGTCGAACACCGTGTCGGGACGCAACCGACCGATCGCGACCGCCTGGCCATTTCCGACGTCGCGATCGAGCTTGGTCTGCGGCCGCGATTCGTCGTCGAAGTACTGCAGGAACGGCCGGGGCGCGCTCGGCAGCGCGCGCTGCTGCGGCGGCCCGGAGAACTCGTGCCACGCCGACAGGATCTGGTCTTTGCTCGGCTTGCGTTCGAACTCAACGAACACCGCGGCCATGTGGCCGTCCGAGACCGGCACGCGAATGCACTGTGCGGTGATCGCCGGCGCGCTGGCAGCCTCGATCTTGCCATCGCGGATCGAGCCCCAGATCTTGAGCGGTTCGCGTTCGCTCTTTTCCTCTTCACCCTTGATGAATGGAATCACGTTGTCCGCCATCTCGGGCCAGCTCGCGAGCGTCTTGCCGGCGCCGGACAACGCCTGGTACGTGCATACCGCGATCCGGCTCGGTCCAAACGACATCAGCGGATGGATCGCGGGCACGTAGCACTGGATCGAACAGTTCGGTTTGACGGCCACGAATCCACGCTTGGTGTTGAGTCGCCGGCGCTGCGCTTCGATCACCGCCGCGTGTCCCGCGTTGATCTCCGGGATCATCATCGGGACGTCGGGGGTCCAGCGATGCGCTGAGTTGTTGGAGATGACCGGCGTGTCGGCGCGCGCGTAGTCCTCCTCGAGCTTCGCGGTCGCATCCTTGGTCATGTCGACCGCACAGAACACGAAGTCGACCTGGTCGGCGATCCTGGCGACCTCGGCGGCGTTGCCCACCGTCAGAGCGCGGGCGGCCACCGGGATCGGACGATCGAGTGTCCATCGCCCCTCGACCGCGCGCTCGTACGACTTGCCGGCGGAGCTCGGGCTGGCGGCTACCGACGTCAGCTCGAACCACGGATGGCCATCGAGCAGCGAAACGAACCGCTGCCCGACCATTCCCGTCGCACCGAGCACTCCGACTTTGAGCTTCTGTGGCATCTCGCCGTGAAATCTAACAAAACTTCGCTGCGCGTCGAGCCTTGGTTTCGCGGGCGATCTACGCATCACGGACGCCGCTCCCTCTTGCAGTCGTCGCGCGGTTCATGAAGATACGTGCGATGCCGTTGCTCGATGGTCTGAGGGTCGTGTTCTCCAAGATCCATGGCTACGGAGTCGTCACGACTCGGCCGTTCGCGGCAGGTGAGGTGGTCTGCATGGGCGACGGCGTGCTCTACACCGAGGACCAGGAGTTCGACGACACCTACGCGTTGATCCTGCCCGGCGAAGATTCGCCCGCTGGCGACCCGCTGTTCTGGGACCTCGTGGACCAGACCCGCTGGTTCAATCACTCGTGCCAGCCGAACACCGAGGTCTGCTCCAAGTGGGACCACGAAGCGAACACGATGCGCGCGTGGTGGGTGGCGCTCCACGACATCCCGGTCGGCGAGGAGATCACCTACGACTATGCGTTCACGGCCGAGGTCGCCGAGCCATGCGCCTGCAACACCGCGCGCTGTCGCGGCCTGATCGTCGAGGACAGCCCCGAGAACCTCGCCAAGATCCCCGAGCATCTCCGCGGACTGTTGCGTGCTCCGGCGCGTGCGGCGTCGTGAGATTGACGATACTTTGCCCGCAGGAGTGAGCGATGAGCACGCGTATCGGCATCCTTACCGGCGGTGGTGACTGTCCGGGCCTCAACGGCGTGATCCGGGCAGTGACCTTGCATGCCCGCCAGACATTTGGCTGGGAGGTCGTCGGCATACGAAATGGCTTCGAAGGCCTCTATGAAGAGGAGTACGTCGATCTCACGTCGATCGGCGTCCAGCACGTGCTGCCTCGCGGCGGGACGATGCTCGGCTCGAGCAATCGGGCGAACCCGTTCGCGTATCCGGTGAAGCTGCCCGATGGCCGCGTCGAGATCCACGATGTCTCGAGCCGCTGCTTGTCCAACCTCGCCAAGCTCGATCTCCACGGGCTGATCGTGGTCGGTGGCGATGGCACGATGTCGTTCTCGCAGAAGTTCATCCAGCGCGGAGCGACCCGGATCGTCGGTGTGCCCAAGACCATCGACAACGATCTCGAGGCCACCGAGTTCACCGTGGGATTCCAGACCGCGGTGGAGACGGTCGTCGAGGCGATCGATCGGCTGCACACCACCGCCGAGAGCCACGAGCGGATCATGATCGTCGAGGTCATGGGGCGCTACGCGGGCTGGATCGCGCTGACCGCGGGGCTCGCCGGCGGCGCTCACGTATGTCTGATCCCGGAGATCGATTACGATCCCGATCGCGTGATCGAGGCGTTCCACCGCCGTCACGGCCGCGGCGTCAGCTATTCGATCGTCGTGGTGGCCGAGGGCGCAAAACCCAAAGGCGGCGGGCTATCTGTCGTCGCCGCCGGCGACGCGACCAAGCAGGAGAAGCTGGGCGGCGCCGGGATGCGACTCGCCGAGTTGATCGCGCAGAAGACCGAGTACGAGGTGCGCGCCACCGTGCTGGGTCACATCCAGCGCGGCGGCTCGCCATGTGCGTTCGATCGCGAGCTCGCGACGCGGTTCGGCGTCAAGGCCGTCGACTTGATCGCCGAGGGCAAGTTCGGCCACGTCGCTGCGGTCGAACATGGCCATATCGTCGCCAAGCCGATCGAGAAGGCAGTGAAGAAGCTCAAGCTCGTCGATCCAGCGGGCGAGCTGGTGCGGACCGCGAAGGGCGTCGGCATCGAGCTCGGCGGCTGAGCTCGGCCGAGCTCCGAGCGACAACGCGCGTGCCTCGCCGGTCGAGCACGGGCCGTCGCGAGCCTCTGGATCGATCAGCCCGTCGCCGCCTGGGCCAGCAGCGTCTGGCCGTCGCGCACGTAGGTCGATCCCGGAATCGCCTTTGCGGTGCGCTTGCCGAGCGCGGCGAGCTCGGCGAGGCCGGCGTACGTCTTGGCCCGCGCCAGCGAGATCGCGGCGATCGACACGCTCATGATCGGGAACCGGCGCTGCACGCCGAACCGATCCTTGGTCTCGATGGAGCCGCGCTCGCGATCCGACGGATCGTAGTACAGCCGGATCAGGTGATCGAACCGCTCGCAGATGCCCTTGCACACCGCGTCGACGCGGTCGGAGCTGGTCACGAACACGAAGTCGTCGCCGGCGATGTGACCGATGAAGTCGCCGGGCCCGCCGCACCGGGTCACCACGTTCCGGATCACGTCGCCGGTCTGGCGGATCACGGCGTTGGCCTTGGCATAGCCGTAGTAGTCGTTGAACGCCTTGAGGTTGTCGAGGTCGAGGTAACAGGCCACCGCCGAGACATCCGCGCTCGCGAGCCGGCGCTCGATCTCGCCCTGGATCGCGTCGGCGCCGGGCAGCTGGGTGGTCGGCGAGGCGCCGAGCTCGCGCGCCTGGCGATCGAGCGCCTTGCCGACGCGCGCGAGCAGCTCGGCGGCGTCGAACGGCTTGACCATGTAGTCCTCGGCCCCCGAGCGAAACGCCCGCACCTTGTCGGCGGTGTCGCCGCGTGCCGACAAGAACATGATCGGCGCCATCCCGATCGCAGCGTCGGCGCGGATCATCTCGGCGGTGCGGTAGCCGTCGATGCCTGGCATCAACACGTCGAGCACGATCATGTCGGGTCGGAACCGCCGAGCCTCCGCGAGCGCTGCATTCGCCGAACCGGCGTCCCGCACCTGATACCCGCCGAGCTCCAGCACCTCGCGGCAGATCATCCGAATCGATGGATCGTCGTCGACCACCAGCACGCGTGGCGCTTCGCGACGCCCCGATTCGACGAGCCGCATGCAGGCGTCGCGAAACACCGGCGGCTGGATCGGAAACTCGAGCAGATCATCGGCGCCGGCGGCGAGCAGATCGGCGCGGCGCTCGGCATCGCCGACCACCATCACCGCGGTCTTGTGAGTGTCCGGATCGTGCTCGAGGATCGCGAGCAAGGGCAGGGCATCGGCCATCGCGCCGGCGACCACCGCGAGCGCGGGATGGTCCGTGCGCGCGATCGCCAGCGCGCTGTCGACATCGTTGGCGACCAGCACCCGATCGGTGAGGGACATCAGCAGGCCTTTGAGCAACAGCGCGCGCCGCGGATCGTCGTCGACGACCATCGCGCACGAGCCCTCGCCGAGCACGCGGCGGCGCGGCGTCTCGAGCGCACGCGGTAGGGGGGCCGCGTCCGACTTCGGCGACACCGGCAGCGTGAACACGAACTTGGTGCCGGTCTGGCTCGACTCGACCCAGATCCGGCCGCCGTGCGCTTCGATGATCGTGCGCGAGATCGAAAGCCCCAGCGCGGTGCCGCCGACGCGCCGGCTGGTCGCCGAGAACGGCTCGAACACGCGCTCGTGATCCTCGACCGGAATCGGATCGCCGGTGTTGTGGACCGAAACACCAACCGCGTCCTCCGACAACGGCGAGCCGAACACCTGGACGTCGATCACGCCTCCGGTCGGCGCGAATCGGATCGCGTTGGTGATCAGATTGCCGAGCACCTGCGACAGGCGCTCGGGATCACCGAGGATCGAAATGTCGGCGGCCGACGCTCCGAGCACGATCGTGAGTTGCTTGGTCGCAGCGGCGGCGCGATAGCGGTCGATCACCTCTCGTGCCAACCGGTCGAGCTGCACGGGGGCGGTGGCGACCGTGATCGAGCCCGCCTGTGCGCGCGCCAGATCGAGCAGCTGATCGACGAGCTGATTCATGCGCGTCGCCGCCTGGCGCGCCATGTCGACGTAGCGCAGCTGGCGATCCGACAGCGGTCCGGCGTAGCCCGACAACACGATATCGAGCGCACCGGCGATCGAGGTCAGCGGTGTTCGCAGCTCGTGCGACATCACCTGCGCAAATTCGGCGCGCCGTCGAGCGACGTCGGCCGTATCCCCGAGGTCGCGGAGGATCACGATCGCGCCGCTCGGGGTCCCATCCTCGTGGAGCGGAGTGACCACCGAATGCAACACGCGATCGCCGATCCGGACTTCTTCACGGATCGGATGTCCATCGCTCGCACCTGCGGCGAGGTCGAACGGGTAGAACCCGACGACGTCCTTCAGATACGTCGTATCGACCTCGGTGCCGTCGGGAATGCCGAGCATCTCGCGTGCGGCGCGATTGACGAATACCTCGCCGGAGCGGGTATCGGCGATGATCGCGCCGTCCGCCATGGCCTCGACTGCCGCACGCAGGTCGGTCACCCCAACAGGCATCCGTGTCGGATCATACCCAAATCCGCAGCAGCGAAGTAGAAAGCGCTAGCCGTCCTGCCGCCGGAACGTACGTTCGAGCGAGGCGTAGAACCCGCCCTGCGCGATGAGGTCGCCGTGGCTACCCTGCTCGACGACCTGACCTTTGTCCACCACCACGATCAGGTCCGAGTTGCGGATCGTGGACAGCCGGTGGGCGATGACCAGCGTGGTCCGGCCCTTCATCAGCTCGGCAACTCCGCGTTCGATCAGCTGTTCTGCCTCCGGATCGACGTGCGCGGTCGCCTCATCGAGGATCAGAATGTCAGGGTCGCGGACCAGCGCGCGGGCGAACGCGACCAGCTGGCGTTCGCCAGCCGAGAAGTTGGCACCCCGTTCTGCGACAGTCGTGTCGAGGCCGGTGTCGCGGCGGATGAGGGCCCGGTCGAGCCCCACCCGGCGCACCGCCTGCTCGAGCTGCGCGCGGCTGTGGGCCTTGCCCAGCGCGATGTTGTCCGCCAGCGTTCCGGCGAACAGGATCACGTCCTGCGAGACCACGGTGATCCGGCGCCGCAGCTCCCCGAGCGGCATCGCTTCGATCGGCACGCCATCGATCAGGATCGCTCCGCGGTCGCGCTCGTAGAGGCGCGTCAGCAGCTTGATCACCGTCGACTTCCCTGATCCGGTCGCGCCGACCACGGCGACCGTGGCGCCACGTGGCACCTTGAGATCGACGCCACGAAGCACCGGCTCGGCGCCGTAGCTGAAATGGACGTCCTTGAGCTCGACTGCCGGGGTGGACGCCTTGGTGTCGCGTGCAGGCGAGCTGGCCGGCCGCGCGTTGCCGCCGTCACGCTCATCGGTATCCAGCAGCTGGAAGATCCGCTCGGCAGCCGCCATCGCACCTTGCATCACGGCGTACTTTTGCGACAGGTCGCGCACCGGAATGAAGAACCGGTTGGTGTACTCGACGAACTTCGCGACCAGGCCGATCATCACCGCGGTCTCGACGCGATGGCCGGCGGCGTACCAGATCACGATGCCGATCGAGATCGAGCCGATGGCCTCGACCAGCGCATACATCGAGGAGTCCGCGCGGATCTGATCGCGGTAGGCATCGCGGTGTCCGGCGTTGATGTCGTTGTACTCGCGCAGCGCGGTGGGCCCGCGACCGAGCAACTGGACCACGCGGATGCCGGTCAGGTGCTCCTGCGCGAACGCGTTCATCGCCGCGAGCCGCACGCGGATCTGCCGGAACGATGCGCGCATCATCCGCCGCGCATACTCGACGAGGACCACCAGCAACGGCAGCGTGACGAACGTCAGCAACGTCATGGTTGCGTCGATCGCGAGCATCACCACGACGATCGCGAGCATCTTCACGAAGTCCGCGACCAGGGTGATCGCGCCCTGCGCAAACATCTCGTTGAGGCTCTCGATGTCGTTGGTCATCCGGGTCATCAGCCGGCCGACCGGAATGCGATCGAAGAACGCCGCGCGCTGCGCCAGCACGTGATCGAAGATCGCGATTCGTAGCGCATGCATGGTGCGCTGGCCTGCGAGCAGCAGGAACCAGGTCTCGCAATACGACGAACCGCTCTGGAGCAACACCAGCGCGACGTATCCCGCGGCGTCGATCGGCAACATGCCGATCTGGTGCTGGAGGATATGATTGCCGAGCGCGTAGCCCCACAGCCACGGCTGGCCGAGCTCGAACGCGATGGTGAGCGGCATGAACAGCGCCCACGCGACGAGCAACCGCCAGTGCGGCCGCACGAACGGCCACAGCTGGCGCATCAACGCGACGTCGTACGCCTTTCCGAGGATGGCTTCCTCACCGCGCATCGCGGTGGTGGTCACGAAGCCTCCTGCGCCGGACGGAGCTCGGGGTCCAGCTGCGTTCGATACAGCTCTCCGTACAGGCCGCCCGCGGCGAGCAGCTGGTTGTGGGTGCCCCGTCCGACCACCTTGCCCTGATCGAGGACGATGATCTGATCGGCATCTTTGATCGCCGCCACCCGATGCGAGATCAGCACCGCCGTCCGTCCCGACATCACCTCGCGCAGGTGCTTGAGGATCGTACGCTCCGTGCTGGCGTCGACCGACGATAGCGAGTCATCGAGCACGAGCAGGCGAGGTGCCGATGCGAGCGCGCGGGCGAGCGCGACGCGCTGGCGCTGGCCACCCGACAACGTGATGCCGCGTTCGCCCACGATCGTGCCGAGCCCCTCGGGCATCACCGCGATATCCCGGCTCAAGCCAGCGGCGGTGGCGGCGTCCATCACCTTGCGTTCATGGCTGAGATCCACGGCGGCCGCCGTCCCCACGACCCGCTCGAGCTCCTTCGCACGGGCCGCGGGAATCGCCGTGCCTGCGCCGTAGCCCATCGCGATGTTGTCGGCGATCGTCGTCGAAAACAAGAACGCCTCCTGTGGCGCATAGCCGATCTGCGCGCGCACCGATGCGAGAGGCAGCTGGGTCACATCGCGGCCATCGACGAACAACGTGTTCGGGGGCACGACGACCAGCCGGCACAGTGCATCCACCAGCGTGCTCTTGCCCGACCCGGTACGCCCCACGATCGCGGTGACCGTACCTGGCTCGAGCGTGATCGAGACGTGGTCCAGCAACGTGCGATTGCCGACCTGGATCGTCAGATCCTTGATCTCGACACGTGCCGGGAGATCGGATGCGGCGAGCCCCGGTTCGGGCCCATCCGGGATGTCGGGCTGGACCTGACGCAGCGCGACCAACCGCTGCCACGAGGCGCGGCCGCGCTGGACCAGCGCAATCATGAACCCGAGCGTCAGCGTCGGCCATACCAACCGCGCGAGGTACGCCGAGAACGCGAGCAAGTCGCCGCTCGTCATGTCGCCGCGATGGAACGCGCGGCCCCCGAACAGGATCAGGATCGCCACGCTGAGCGACGCGAGCCCGGTGAGCATCGGTCCGAGCTGCATGCGGACCTTGGCGGCCTCCATGTTCTGCTTGAGCAACCGATCGGAGCGCTCGATGAACCCCGCGCGCCGTACCTCCTCAAGCCCGTACGTCTTGATCACCTGGATCGCGCCGAGGTCTTCCTGGATCCGCGACGACAGCGCCCCGAGCTCGGCCTGGACCTCCCGCACCGTGCGGTAGATCCGCCGGCTCATCGCCTGTCCGACGACGTAGATCAGCGGAAACGGCGCGATCGCCCAGATCGTGACGATCGGATCGGTCCACAACATCGAACCGAGCACCAGCGCAAACGCGATCACCGCGTTGGCAAGGCTGAGGAAGCCAAAGCCCCACATCGCACGAACCGTCTGAACGTCATTGGTAAGCCGCGACATCACGTCGCCGGTTGGATGGTCGCGGTAGTAAGCCGGCGACAGCGTCATGAGATGGCCAAATAGATCCGACCGCAGATCGTACTCGGCCGCGCGGGCGGCGTTGAAGATCCACACCCGCGAGACGATCCGCGTGATCGCGGTCAGCAGTGCGAACGCGACCATCCAGCCGACCAGGACGAGCACGTAGTCAGTGTCGATGGCGTGGTCCTGCGCCTGGAGCTCGTCGACCGCTCGCTTCATCATCGCGGGGGCGCCCAGATATGCCGCGTTGGTGAGCACCAACATGACCAGGCCCCACACCAGTGGGCGGCGGTACGGCCTCAAGTAGCCGAGCGAGCTTGGAGGGCTTGGCTCGGTCACAGCACTACCAGCAACAGCACAGTAAGACCGTACACCGATCCTCATGTAACCGCGCGGATCAACGGCGCATCCCGTTGTGCGACATGACGTCGGTCGGTACAGTCGATCGGCGCCGGGAAGCTAATGGCCGATCTGTCCTCGCTGCTCGCAGTTCTGGAACGCGACCCTGACGATGCGCGGGTGCTCGACAGCATCTCGAACGCCGCGCGTCACGCCCCGCCGGAGGTGCGTACGACCCGGTTTGCGTCGGCGCGCAAGCTGCTCAGCAGTCGCGGTCGGCCCGACATCGTCGTGCACCTGATCGACCTCGAGCTCGGCACCATCACCGGTGATACCGATCGACAGGCAGATCTGCTCACCGAGAAGGCGACACTGCTCGACGCCGAGCTGCTGGATGTCCCGGGTGCCCGGGCAACGTTTGCGCAGGTACTCGCGGTCCGGCCGAATGACGCCACCGCCACCGAGGCGCTGGACGATCTCGAAGTTTCGGCCAACAACTGGCAGAAGTACGCCGACAAGTTCATCAAGGAAGCCAGGGCCGCCACCGATCGCAGCCTGGCCACCGGGCTGTACGTCTCGGCGGCCGAAGCCTACGTGCGGTTCGCCAGCGATCCGAGCGAGGCCGAGCCGTATCTTCGCCAGGCGCTCGAGATCGATCCGCGCAACACCAAGGCGGCGTTTCATCTGATCCGGCTCCTGCGCCGTGCGGGAAGCTGGGGCGATCTCGTCCAGCTGCTCGAGCAGCGCGCCGAGCAAGCGGCGGCAAACGAGGAGAAGATCGCGGCCCTGCTGATGCTCGCCGATGTCGCGCGCAATCAGCTCGGCGCCGAGGAGCGCGCAGCGACGGCGGTGAAGCGCGTGCTGTCGATCGATGCGGCGCAGCCGCAGGCCCTGCGCGCGGTCACCGATGCGCTCGCGGCTACACAGGACTGGCCCGCGCTGGTGGCGACCTATCAGGCAGCGCTGCGTGCGCGGCGCGACCAAGAGGATCTCGGGATCCTGCTCCAGATCGCGATGGTGCTGTGGAAGCACCTCGGGGATCTGGATCAGGCCGAGGACTACTTCCGGCGCGTGCGCAAGCTCGAGCCCGCGCACCCCGTGGCGCTGGACTTCTATCGCGCGTATTACCCGGCCAGGGGCGAGCACCAGAAGCTGCTCGCGCTGCTGCGCCAGGTCGAGAAGGCGCGGCCCAAGACCGACGGTGACGACGTCAGGCCGATCAACATCGAGATCGCGGTGCTCGCCGAGGCGCAGAACAATCCCGAGAAGGCGATCGAGGCCTGGAAGCAACACCTGCGCCAGGAGCCCGGTTCGATCGATGCGCGGTTGGCACTGGCGCGGCTTTATCGCCGCACCGAGAAGTGGAACGCGCTGCTCGATCTGATGAAGGAGGAGATCGAGCGGATCCCGGAGTCCGACATCCACGGCCGCGTCGAGAAGCTCCACGAGGTCGTCGAGATCTATCGCGACAAGCTGCGGCTCGACGTGATGGTGATCAACACCTACAACGCGATCCTCAAGATCGATCCGGACAACCGGCGCGCCGGCGACGAGCTGGCGGCGAAGTACCGCGCGCTCGGCCGATGGAACGATCTGATCGCGGTGTTGACCCGCAAGTCGGAGGTCGCCGAGCTTCCCGATTACGAACGCGTCGCGCTGCTTCGCGAGATCGCCGATCTGTGGTCGGAGCGGTTCGGGAACTTTGCCAATGCGATCAAACCGCTCGAGCGGATCCTCGAGCTCATGCCGGCGGAGCCGGAGGCGCTGCGCAAGCTGAAGGAGATCTACACCAAGCGGAGGCAGTGGCGCGCCCTGATCGACGTCCTCGGGCGAGAGGCCAGCATGTTGCCGACCGCCGACAAGCGCGCGAAGCAGGGCGAGATGGCGCGGCTCGCGGCCGAGCGGCTGGGCGACGTTCGGCTCGCGATCGAGATCTACAACACCATCCTGATCGAGGCGGGGCCATCGCACCCCGAGACCCTGATGTCGCTCGCCGCGCTCTACGAACGCGAGAAGCGCTACGTCGCGCTCGCGGAGATTCTCGAGCGACAGGCCGCCGCGATGCTGGCCGACGGACCGCCGGCGAACCCGCGCGAAGCGATCGCCCTGCTCGAGAAGCTCGGCCAGATCTACTCGGATCGCCTCGGAGCGCCCGGCCTCGCGGCCGAACAGTGGCAGAAGATCCTGCAGCTCGAGCCCGCCCACGCGCGTGCGCTCCGCACGTTGCGCGAGCTGTACGCGACCGCGGGTGATTTCGTCGGGCTCGAGAACCTGTACGCTCGGCTCGGTCAGGAAGAAGAGCTGGTCGACGCGTTGCTCGGCATCGCCGACCGGCTCGATGCCAAGGCGCAGCGGTTACCGCTGGTCGAGCGAGCGGCCCAGCTTGCACAGCTGCGCGCCGGGAACGAAGGGACGCACGGGCTCGAGCGCGCCCGTCAGGTCTGGGAGCGCGTCCTCGCCATCGAGCCCAACCACCTCGGTGCCGCCACGGCGCTGGCGCCGATCTATGCGCGGCAGGAGAAATGGGCGCGGCTGATCACCGTCCACGAGATCGAGCTCGCCGCGGCGACCGACCTCCAGGCACGGCTCGCCAAGATCGCGCAGATTCGCCAGCTGTGCGAGCAGAAGCTCTCGTCGCGCACGCTCGCGTTCACATGGACGATGCGCGCCTTCGACCTCGACCCGCACAGCGACGTCATCTATACCGACCTGCTCAGGCTCGCCAGCGAGCCCGAGCACTGGCGCGAGATCGTCTCGATGTTCGATCGCCACCTCGCGCGACCGGATCATCTCGACGCCGAGACCCGGCTCAAGCTGTTCCGCGAGCTGGCCCGGATCGCCACGCGGCGACTCGGCGATCCCGAGCGGGCGCGCGGCTATCATCGTGAGGTACTCGCGCTCGCACCCGATGACCGTGCCGCGGAGCAGGCGCTCGAAGAGATCGCGACCCAGCTGGCGGACTGGCCCGAGCTGCTCGCGTCATACCGCCGCCGCGCGGATCGCGAGCAGGACACCACGCAGCGCGCCGCGCTGTTGATCGACATCGCCGCGCTCCAGGAGGAGAAGCTCGTCGATCTCGATGGCGCGGCCGTGACGTATCAGGAGGCGTTGTCGGTGATGCCCGGCCAGCTGCGCGCGCTGCGGGCGCTGGCGAAGATCGAAGAGGCGCGCGGTAACTCCGAGGCGCTCGTGGGCGTCTTGACCGCCGAGCTGGAGCAACTGCCGGAGGGCCAGGCCAAGTTCGATCTGTTGATGCGGATCGGTCAGCTCGAGGAGCACAGCCTCGAACGGCCCGCGCGCGCGCTCGCGATGTTCCGTGAAGCGCTGACGATTCCGGGCGCCCAGGGGCGTCCGCGCCCTCAAGCCGTGGCGGCGATCGTTCGCTATCTGTCCGATACGGGGCCGGGGGCGGTGGTGGAGCTCTCGCAACGGGTGGCGGCCGCACGGCTCGTGTTGCCTCACATCGAGACCGCGCGCGATCTCGTCGTGCTCGCGCTCGAGGTGATCCGCCGCAGCGACGACACTACCCCGATCGAGCGCACCGATCTCGATCGCGCGCTGATGCGGATCTATCACGTGGATCTCGGCGATCCGGCGGCGGCATGGACGGCGGGACTCCGCGTGCTTGCCGCCGATCCGGCCGATGCCGAGCTCCGGCAAACGCTGGGTCTGCTCGCGGGTCAGCTCGGCCGTGATGGCGAGTGGGCGAGTCAGCTCCAGCAGGCACTCGACGCGATGCGTGCGAACCAAGGTCCGTCCGCGGCGATCCGTGCGATCGCGACCGAGCTCGCCGTCGTGGCAACACGGCTCGGTGAGCGTGCGATCACCGAGCATGCCTGGCTGACCGTGCTCGGGATCGAGAAGGACGCGGCCGACGCATTCGACGCGCTGATCGCCGCCTATCGCGCCGAGCTGCGGTGGACCGACCTGCGGGCACTGCTCGAACGGCGCGCCGAGGTCACGCTCGATGATCGGGTGCGGCGCAGCGTGCTGCTCGACCTGGCCGCGCTCGAAGATGGTGTGCTCGGTCAGCCCGGGCTCGCGGTCGCGGCGCACCGCCGCGTGCTCGATCTCGATCCGACCCACCTGGCGTCGTATCAGGCGCTCGAGCGGCTGTACGTCACCGGGCAACAGTGGCAGGAGCTCGAGGAGCTGCTCGCGCGGCAAGCCGATCACACGAAGGATCAGGGCGAACAGATCCAGCTCGCGTTCCGGCGCGCGGAGCTGTTCGCGCACCGGCTCGACGAATCCAGTCGCGCCGTCGATCTGCTGGAGGACGTGCTCGGTCGCCAGCGCGACCACGCGGCCGCGCGCAGCCTGCTCGAACAGTTGATGCCGCGCCAAGACGTCACGCTGCGGGTCGCCCGCTTGCTCGAGCCGATCTACGAGCAGCAGCGGGCGTGGGGGCATCTGATCGATGCGCTTCGCGCGCAGCGATCGCTGACCACAGGCGTCGAGGCGATCGAGTTGCTGTCGCGGATCGCGGGGCTCGAGGAGGGCGAGCTCGCCGAGCCCGGCCGCGCGTTCGAGGCGTGGGGGCAGGTGCTCGATCAGGATCCGGCGCACGAGCGCGCGCGCAACGAGCTGGTGCGGCTCGCCAACCAGCTCGGGCGCTGGGACGAGGCGACGTTCGCGCTCGAGACCGCCGTCGAACGAACGCCACCCGAAGACGTCACCACGCGGGTCGCGCTCGTCGCGGAGCTCGCCGCGTATTACGACGTCGCGTTGGGAGATGCTCCGCGCGCGATCGGCGCGTATCGCCGGCTGCTCGAGCTCGATCCGTCGACCCCGGGAACGATCCGGCGCGCCAACGCCGCGCTCGCCCGGTTGTACGAACAGTCGCGTGCGTGGCCCGATCTGCGCACCGTGATGCGCAAGCAAGCAGAATGGGCGGAGGCGCCCGCCGAGCGTCACGCCTTGCTCGCCCGCGTCGCCGCGCTCGAAGAGGAGCAGCTCGCCGATCCGGGCAGCGCGATCGCCACGTGGCGCGATGTGCTCACCGACCAGCCGTTCGACGCTGGTGCGCTCAACGCGCTGGAGCGGCTGTACCAGGGCTCGGAGCGCTGGCGTGAGCTCATCGAGGTGTTGCAGCGCAAGCTCGAGCGCACGAGCTCGGAGGAGGCGATCCAGCTGCTTGCACGGATCGCCGAGATCTACGAGGCGCGCCTGGTCGAGCCCGACGAAGCGATCGCGTCGCACCTCGATATCCTCGATCGCGATCCGAACAACGCGCGCTCGCTCGCCGAGCTTGCGCGGCTGTATCGCTCCTCCGAGCGCCATGCCGACCTGCTCGACGTCCTCGAGCGTCAGGCCTCCGCGAACCCCGGTGGACGGCTCCCGTTCGACGTCGAGATCGCGCGACTACTCGGTGGATCGCTGTCGCGACCGGTCGAAGCGCTCGAGCGCTGGGCCAACGTGCTCTATGCGGAGCCGCATCACGCACAGGCGATGGCGGCGGTCGAAGCGTCGCTCGGCGACCCGGATCTTCGGGTGATGGCCGCCGATATCCTCCGGCCGGTGTACGACGGAACCGGTCAACATGAACGGCTCGCTCAGCTCCAGCTGCGCGTCGCGGACTGGACCGAGGACGCGGGCAGCAAGCTGCGTGCGCTCCACGAGGTGGTGCGGTTGCGCGAGCAGGTGCTGGCGGACAAGGCTGGCGCGTTCGAGGCTCAGCTCCTCGCGCTGGGCCACGCCGCCACCGAGCCCGAGCTCGGCCGCGTCGTCGCCGAGACCGAACGGCTGGCCGGCGAGCTCGGCCGCGAGGCCGAGCTCATCCACGTCTATCAACAGGTCGCACCCAACGTGCTCGACTCGGAGATCCAGCGCCGGCTGTATCTCGACATTGCGGATCTCTCGCGTGCCGTGCGGCGCGATCTGGATCTGGCCCGCCAGTACTACCAGAAGGTGCTCGACGCCCAGCCCGACGATCGCCGGGCGCTGGTCGCGCTCGAGAGCATCTATCGCGAGACCAACGATCATGAGCGGCTCACCGAGGTGCTGCTGCGCCAGGCCGAGCATGCAGCCGGCGAGGTGGACGAGCGGGTGGGTGCGCTGGTCGAGGCCGCCGAGCTGTACCTGCAGCTCCAGCGGCCCGAGGACGCGATCTCGACCTGGGAGCAAGTGCTGACGGTGGCGCCCGAGCGGCGCGATGCGGTCGCGGCCCTCGAGACTCTGTATCGCGAGCAGGGCAGGTGGCCCGACGTCGTCGATCTGTACGAACGCCGGCTCGGGTTTGCGACGTCGGTCGAAGAAGCCGTCGGCCTGCGGTTCGCGCTGGGCGAGATCTACGAGCGCCAGCTCCATGATGTCGAGACCGCGATCGACAACTACGCCGCGGCCCTCAGCGGTGACCCGCAGAACGCAGCGGCGCTCGCCGCGGTGGAGCGGTTCCTCGTGGATCCCGATCTGCGCTTGCTGGCCGCCGAGGTGCTCGAGCCGATCTACGTCGGCCAGGCGCGTTGGCTCGACCTGATCAAGCTGTACGAGGTCCGGATCGCCAGCGCGAGCGACCCCGAGGACCGGATGCGAGTGACCCGCTACGTGGCGCGGCTCTACGAGGAGCAGCTCGAGGACTTCGAGAACGCGAGCAAGTGGTATGCGAAGCTGTTCCGGGAGGCCCCCGAGGACGCTGGGATCCGGGATCAGCTGCAGCGGCTCGCCACCGTGGTCGACAACTACGTGTTCGTGGCCAGCGTCTACCAGGAATACCTCGACACCACGGCGGGTGAATCGGAGGAGCTGCGCGACATCGCGATCTCTGCGGCCGTGTTGTACGACCGCAAGGTCGGTGACGCCGACCGCGCGTACCAGGCGTATCGCCGCGCGCTATCGATTCCGTCGAACGGTGTCGCGCCTGACGAGCGCGAGCTGGTCCGGCTGCTCGAGGACGTGCTCGGCCGCGCGCGCAAGTGGAACGAGCTGATCACGATCTACGAGGACGTGATCGCGCATGAGGAGGATGACCTCCGTCGCGAAGCGCTGGTGAAGCGTGCGCGGTTGTTCGAGGGTGGGCTCGGCGATCCCGAGCGCGCGATCGCGGGCTGGCGCGAGGTGGTTGCGGCGACCGAGGACAGCACGCTGCCGGCCGATCAGGCGCTGTATGGCGACGCCGTGCTCGAGCTCGAGCGGCTGTATCGCGCCGGAGCGCGGTGGCACGAGCTCGTGGACCTGTTCCAGGCGCGGCTCGATCGCGCGCTCGGCGCGGCCGATCGTGCGGCCGAAGCAGCAGAGCTGCGGCTCCGGCTGGCAGACGTCTACGAGACCAACCTGCGTGACGTGACGGCCGCGATCGAACACTACGAGCAAGCGATCGAAGAGCGCACGCAATGGGAAGCGGCGGTCGCAGCGCTCGAGCGGCTGATCGTCGAGCCGCCGCATCGCGAGCGGATCGCCGAGATCCTCGAGCCGGTGTATCGCGAACAGGACTGGTGGCAGAAGCTGGTGGTGATCCTCGACGCCAAGCTCGACTACATCACCAATCCCTACGATCAAGTCGGGCCGCTCCACGAGATCGCCAAGCTCCACGAGGAGCGCGGCGGTGCGCTCGAGCTGGCGCTCAAGGCGCTCGCACGCGCGTGGCGCGTCGACGTGGCGGACGAGCAGAGCCTCGCGAAGCTGCTGTCGCTCGCGAGCCGGCTGCGCGCGTGGGACGAGACCGCGATGACGATCGAGGCCGGCGCGAGCTCGACCGAGAATCCCGACCTGGCAGCGGTGCTGTGGGCGCGCGCCGCCGAGATCCACGAGGTCGAGCGCGAGGACCTCCACCGCGCGATCACCGCGTGGCGCAACGTGGAGCAAACGCGGCCGGATGATCTGGTGGCGCTGGCAGCGCTCGATCGGCTGCTCGCGCTGGTGGGCAACGTCGAGGAGCTCGTCAAGGTGATCGCGCGGCGCGCGGAGCTCACCGACGACGCCGGCGTGCGGCTCGTGTTGCTCCACCGAGTCGCCGCGCTGTACGACGAGGTGCTGGCCGATCGGATCTCGGCGATCGCGGCATATCGCAACGTGCTCGCGGTCGACGACACCGACCTGGCGGCGCTCGATGGGCTCGAGCGGCTACACCAGCAAGCCCTCGACATCGGCGGTAGCGAGAGCGATGCGCGCGAGCTGGTGACGGTCCTGGAGCGCAAGATCGAGCTGACCGCCGAGCTCCCGGCGCGCCAGGAGCTTCGCTATGCGGCGGCCAGGGTCTACGAGCGACTCGCCGACATCTACCAGGCGATCGGGCAGCTCACCGCGGCGCTCGACGACGATGCGAGTGCGCATCGCGCGTTGATCGAGCTCGATCGGATCTACGTCGCGCAGAAGATGTGGCCCGAGCTGCTCGACATCCTGGATCGGCGGGCGTCGATCGCGAGCGCGACGCTCGAGCGGGCCGACCTGTCGTATCGCGCGGCTCGGCTCGTCGAGGTCCAGCAAGCGGATCCCTCGGCTGCGATTCCACGGTATGGCGCGGTGTTGCAGATGGTTCCAGCGCATACCGAGGCACGCGCCGCGCTCGAGGCGCTCGTGCTGCAGGACGAGCACGTGGCGGCCGCGAGCCCGATCCTCGAGCGGATCGCACGGCTCGAGCGAGATGTCGGCGGCCTGATCCGGGTGTACGAGCGCCGGATCGCTGCGCCGTCACTCGATGCGACCGCACGCCGGGCCGACTGGACGGCACTTGCGGAGGTCTACGAGACGCTCGCCGGCCAGCCCGAGGCAGCGTTCGCCGTGTGGTCGCGCGCGATCGGGGAAGATCCGAGCGATAGCGAGCTGCTGGCGCCGATGCTGCGGATCGCCCAGGCGCGCAACACGCCGGCGCTGTGGCGCGAGCTGGCCGCGCGGCTCGACACGTTGCTCGGTGAAGAGCTGCCACCCGACGTCGAGTACGAATACGCGATGCAGCTGGGCCGGATCGCCGAGGATCAGGTTGGTGATCTTGCGCTCGCGGCGCGCGCCTATGGAACCGCGTCCAACGCCGGTGAGCCGTTGCCCGCGCTGGCCGCGCTCGAGCGCGTGCTGGCGCGCGCCAACCGGTGGGACGACCTCGCGACCGTCCTGCAGCGCGAAGCGGACGCGGTGGACGACGACGCGCAGATCGCGGAGCTGCTGTTCCGGCTCGGTGATCTCAAGCAGACCAACCTGCGCGATGTTCCGGGGGCCGTGGCCGCGTATCGCGGCGCGATCGAGAGCGTTCCGAGTCACCCGCGTGCTCGGGCTGCGCTCGAGAGCTTGCTCGCCTCCGCGCCCGAGCACCGCCTCGAGATCGTCGACGTGTTGGAGCCGCTGTTCGAGCAGGACGGGGATGCGCCGCGACTCGTCACGGTGCTGGAGTCACGGTTCGAGCTGACCACCGACATGATCGATCGCTCGAGCCTGCTGGCGCGGATCGCGGAGATCTCGGAGCACCGGCTCAACGACCGGGGCCGTGCGCTCGATGCGGTGATGCGCTGGCTCGCGATCGATCCAGCGTCCGACCAGGCGCTGAGCGAGACCGAGCGACTCGCGGAACGACTTGGCCAGTGGCTCGAGGTCGCGACACGGCTCCAGGCGATCGTCGACGCTCCCGACGCGAGCTCGCGCGAACGCGACGTCCAGGCGGCGTTGTTATCCGTGCTCGGTCGGATCCAGCGCGAGCGGCTCGGCCAGCTCGACGAGGCCGCGGCGACGTACCGCGCGGCGCTCGCCCTCGAGCCCGATGGCTCCCACGCGGCGGTCGTGCTCGAGGACCTGATCAAGATTCTCCGGATGCGCGGCGACCAGCGCGATCTGGCGGAAGCGTTGCGCCAGCGTGGTCGGGTCAGCTCCGATCTCGCCGAGCGCAGAGCCGCGCTTGCCGAGGTTGCGCAGATCGCCGAGCGCGCCGGCGACCGAACAGGTGCGATCGCCGCCTGGCGCGAGCTGATCGATGCAGACGACGCCGATCGCGGCGCCCTCGATGAGGTGGCGCGGCTCTACCGGATGGCAGGGGACCGAGAACCGCTGATCGAGGTGCTCACGCTCGCGACCAGAGTAGCGACCAACGCCGACGACGAGAAGTCACTTCGCGTCGAGATCGCGCAGCTCGAGAGTGATGGACCGCGAGCGGTGGCCGCGTGGCAGAGCGTGCTCGATCTGGATCCCGATGATCCCGGCGCGCTCGCGCGGCTCCAGGCCGTGTATGCCCGCGCCAGCGACTGGATGGCAGTCGCGGACGTCCAGGGCCGCCGGCTGTCACTCGCGACCACTCCCATGGATCAGATCGAGATCCACGCCGAGATGGCGAACGTCGCCGAGCAGCATCGCGGTGCGATCGACGACGCGGTCTCGAGCTGGTATGCCGTGCTCGACATCGACGCGACCAACCGGCTCGCGTACGCGGAGCTCGAGCGGTTGCTGCCCAAGGCCGGGCGTGCGCACGATCTCGTCGACGTGCTCGAAAACCTCGCCAAGCAGTGTGCGGCGCGCGGTGACACCGCCGGAGAGATCGCTGCACTCGCGCGGGCGGCCGACGTATGGGAAGGCCAGCTCGACAATCCCGATGCCGCCGGCGAGATCCTCGAGAAGATCCTCGAGCGCGCCCCCGGCTCGGTGGCCGCGCTGACCCGGCTATCGAAGATCTACGAGCGGGCCGGTGACTGGGAGAAGTGCAAGGGCGTCCTCGAGCAAGCGATCAAGGTGTCGCCGGCGCCGACCGGTCGCGACGCGGCTGATCTGTTCTTTCGGCTCGGCGAGGTCGCGCGCGTCGGCGACGCGGATGTCGACACCGCGATGCTTCACTTCCAGCAGGCGCTGCGGCACGAGCCGAGTCACCCAGGAGCGATCGGTGCGCTCGAGAAGCTCGCGCGTGAACGCAAGGATGGGGAGCTACTCGCCGACATGTTGCGGCGGCGGGTTGCCACGATCGCCGATCCGAACCAGCGCGTCGGTGTGCTCGTCGAGCTCGCCGACCTCGAGCGCCGCGCGAACCGGATCGACGCGGCGCTCGGCGCTCTCGCGCAGGCAACCGTCGACGCGCCCAATGACGTGCGCGTGCTCGCGCCGCTGGCCGATTTGTACTTCGCCGCCGGCCGGTACGACGAGGCGGCGCCGATCTATGACCGGCTCGCCGAGGACGCAAAGGCAGGTCGCCGGATGAAAGAGGTCGGGCGATTCCGGCAGCGCCAGGGCGGCATCCTGATCGCGCGCGGCGATCGCGCCGGTGCGATCGCGGCCTACGAAGAAGCGCTGCGCGTCAACCCGACGGACGTCACCACGATGACGGGTCTGGGACGGATCTATCTGGCGAATCACGACTGGGAGAAGGCGCGCAGGATCTATCAGTCGCTGGTGTTACAGAACATCGACTCGGATGCGGGCCTGACCAAGGGCGAGGTGTACTGGGCGCTCGGGAAGATCCATCTCGAGCTGGGCCAACCGCCGAAGGCCAAGAGCATGTTCCAGCGGGGGTTGGAGCTGGAGCCGCAGAATCAGATGCTCAAGGACGCGTTGGCGCAGATGAATTAGGGATCCCGGCCGGCGCCCCGAATCCCGATCCCGAATCCCGGCTTGCTACCGCCCACACTGCGCCGCGGCTCGCCTCGCCGCCACCGCATACGCCTCGCCACTCTCGGCCAGCTCCTTCAGCTTCCCCTTCGCCGCAGCTGGACACGCCGGCCCGAGCGCCCCCAAGCCCAGCGCTGCCGCGGTGATGATCTCCGGATACGCGGCATCGTCGAGCGCACTCAGCAGCGCCGCCGCTGCTCCTTGCGCGTTGAGCGCGCTGATCGCCGTCGCAGCATGCTGCGCAAGCACCAGCGCCTCGGCGCTCTCGATCGCAGCCGCTCGCCAGCGCGCGAACTTGCGCACCAGCACAACGCCGAGCTTTGCATCCTCGAGCGCGGCGGCCTGTGCAACCGCATGCGCGCGCAGCGCGATGGGCGCCTTGTCGTCGTCCCAGATCTTCGCGAGCAGATCGGCGACGCCCGCGGCGTGGCACTGCACGAGCGAGCTCAGTGCGTCGCGGCGAACGTCGAGCTCGGCGTCCTTGACGACCGCTTCGCCCAGCGCCGTCGCGGGCCCCAGGCGCTGACAGCGATGGCCGAGCGCCATCGCGGCGCGGCGTCGAACGTCGGGCCAGCGATCGCCGGTGAGCGCATTGATGATCACCCGATCGATTCCTTCGGGGCCGTCCGATGAATTCCACGGGCCACTCGGATCGATGGTGGCTTCGCCCAGCGCCGCCAGGACGGCGAGCCGAACGCCCGGATCCTGATCGGTTGCATGTGCGAGCACCAGGCCGATCGCGTGTCGACGCGGCGTTGCTGCGATCGCGCGAATCGCCACCTGCCGGATCGCCGAGCTCTGCGCACCGGCTGGAAGTCCGCGCAGGTGGACCTGAAGCTGCTGGAGCGCGGGGCCGTCGCCAAGCGAGGCGATCCCCTCGACCAGCCGATAACGGCGCTGATAGTCGGTCGCACCATCGAGCGCGGCCAGCATCGTCCCAGCCGCCAGCGCGCGGTCCGCGGGCACCGCCCTGGCGTGGCGGGTGATCGCCTTCCACAGGTCTCCCGAGGCTGCTGCGTCGGTCGCGCTCCGGGCCGCATGCATCACGGGATCGAGCGGACCCTGCGCGAGCTGCGCGATCACCGCGCGGCGCAATGGAGCCGGTCCAGTCCCCGCGAGATCGATCAACAGCGGCAGCGTCGCATCGCTCGGCGCGATCGCCGCGGCCGCGGCGACGCGTGCATCGAGCTCGACGCCAGACTGCTCCGCGAGATCGTGAAGTTGCTGCGCCATCCCATTGCGAGCCAGCGCGGCGATCAGATCGATCAGATCCTGACCGCGCACCCAGCGCTCCGTGGCTGCGCGCGCGAGCGACTGCATCGCGGCGGGGTCCTTGAGCTTGATGAGCGCCGTGATCAGCCGCCGTCGTGTGGAACCATCGGAGGTTCGCGCCAGCTCGGCATCGATCGCGGCCGCACCCGCAGCGCCTCTGCGCGCGAGCGCGGCGGCGGCATTGGTCGCGCCGTCCTTGCCCTCCGCGACCACGCGCGCGAGCATCGCCTCGCCACCGGCCGCGCGTTCGCCCTCGGCGTACACCTCGAGCTCGGAGATCGCCGTCGAGGCGGGTCCTCCGGTCGCATACGTGCTCGCGAGGATCACGGTCACGCAACCCGTCACGGGTGCAGGCAGATCGACCACGTAAGCCGTTCCGAGCGCGGCCTTGGCCGCATCCGGCAGCTCGACGCGCCACGAGCCGACCGCGGTCACGATTGCGAGCTCGCGAGGTCGCGCCGATCGCCGGAGCTCGGCATCCGACGACTGACGCCCGGCCACGATGCGGAGCTGGCGCGCGGAAGCGGCCTTGATCCGCGGCTCGAACGTGAAGAACTGACCGCGGCCGTCGCTGCCCAGGCTCTCGCTCCATGCCGTGTCGTTGCGCCCATCATCGAGCTCGTTGGGGATCGTGAGCCCACCAGCGTTGGCGACACCCGCCTGGGTCGACGCCGCGCGCGCCTGGAAGATCACCGGCGGAGCGGCCGGGGTCGGATCCAGCGTTGCACGCAACACGGTCGCACCAGGATCGATGTCGACGTTGGGGGTCACCGATCGAAACGCGGCCGCGCTGGCGGAACGATCGAACGACGGCGTGTACGCCTCGGGAAACAGATATCCGGTCTTGCCATCGCACCGCCGAATATCGGCGCGCGTCTGATAGCGATAGATCCGCGTCGGTGTGGCCTCGACCTCGACGCCGTAGTCCTGGTCGAGCCCGACGCCGCCGATGTGGAATCGCGTCGCTTCGGTCCACTTCGCCACGCCGCGCTCGATGATCACCGCGGTGCGCTTCGATGCAGCGGTAAGCTCGACGAGCAGCACGGGCTTGCCGCCATAACGCGCGACGCTCAGCTTGGCGCGATCGACACGGTCGGCGAGCTTGAGCTCGCTGCGGGGCCGTTCGAGCACACGCAATACACCATCGGGCCCGAGCTCGATGCCTGCACCCTTGCCATCGCCATCGAGGTCATCGGTCAACGTCGCGATCGGCGCCGCCCATGACGTGGCCGACAGCACGACGAGCACCACGGCGATCCCGACTATTCGCATGGCACGGAGCGTAGCACTTGACGCGACACCTACTCTCGACACACTGAACGCGATGCAATTGCAGTTCTGACGTTCAATCGTGAGTTGTGCGTCGAGGATCGAGCTACCGTGCGCCGCGTTGTTTGCGCCGTCCGACTACAACTTCGATCTGCCGCCGGAGCTGATCGCGCAGGACCCCGCGGCGGATCGCGGAGGCTCTCGGCTGTTGCACGTCGCCGAGTCGGGCGCGATCTCCGACCATCAGTTCGCTGATCTCGTCGAGCTGCTGCCGGCGAACGCGGTGATCGTCGCCAACGACGCCAAGGTCATCCCGGCGCGCGTGTTCGGCCACAAGCCATCTGGCGGCGTGGTGGAGCTGCTGTTCCTCGAGCCCGAGCCTGCGCAGGCGAGCCCACCGGGCACGGTTGCATGGCGTTGCCTCGCGCGGGCGCGCCGGCCGTTGCGCGTGGGACAACAGGTCCACGTCGATCACAGCGAGCTGGTCCTCGAGATCGTCAGCGAGCGCGCTGCCGATGGCTCGGTCGTCGTCGCCGCGCCCGCGGATACGCTGGGATTTCTCGACGCCCACGGGCATATCCCCTTGCCGCGCTACATCGCGCGCGGGGATCAACCCTCCGATCGCGAGCGCTACCAGACGATGTTCGCGCGTAGCCCGGGCGCAGTTGCCGCGCCGACCGCGGGGCTCCACATGACGCCCGCGCTGGTCGAACGGCTCGCGACCCGTGGCATCGAGCTGACCACGCTCACGCTCCACGTCGGCTGGGGCACGTTCGCGCCGATTCGCGAGGCCGACCTCCGGGCGCATCGCATGCACGTCGAGCGCTACGCGATCTCGGAAGCGACCGCCGCGCTGGTCGGCTCCGGTCGACCGATCGTCGCGCTAGGCACCACCGCCCTGCGCGCGCTCGAGGCCGCGGCCACGGGTCCGCGCAGCGTGACGGTCGGCCCGGGCAAGACGGACCTGTTCATCTACCCCGGCTCGGGTCACGCGTTTCGCATCGTCGAGCACCTGATCACCAACTTCCACCTTCCCGAATCGACGCTGCTGATGCTGGTCTGCGCGTTCGCGGGGACGGATCATGTGCTTGCGGCATATCGTCACGCCGTCGCCGCACGGTATCGATTCTTCAGCTATGGCGATGCGACGTTGCTCCACCGCACGCAGGCCAAGTAAAACGCCGGCCGGATGATCGTCGACCTTCCGACTGCCGGGTTTTCGTTCGAGCTGCTGGCGACGCTGGGCCACGCTCGCGCGGGGATCCTGCATACGCCGCGCGGCGACATTGCGACGCCGGTGTTCATGCCGGTCGGCACGCTCGGCACGGTCAAGGCGATGACTGCCGACGAGCTTCGCGCCGAGCCGCTCGACGCGCGGATCATCCTCGGCAACACCTATCATCTCTACCTCCGGCCCGGGCTCGAGGTGATCGAGGCGGCGGGCGGACTCCACAGGTTCAGTGCCTGGGATCGGCCGATCCTCACCGACTCGGGCGGATTCCAGGTGTTCTCGCTCGCCGCGATCAACGAGATCGACGACGACGGCGTGACGTTTCGATCGCACATCGACGGATCGAAGCACCGACTGACGCCCGAGGTATCGATGCGGATCCAGGGCGTGCTGGGCTCGGACATCGCGATGTGCTTCGACCAGTGCCCGCCGGGTGATGCGCCCCAGGACGTCCAGGAGGTCGCGCTCGCGCGGACCACCGCCTGGGCGGCGCGGTGCCGCCAGACCCCGCGTCCGGATGGCCAGGCGCTGTTCGGGATCGTCCAGGGCGGCGTCGATACCGCGCGCCGGCTGCGCCACGCGGCCGAGATCACGGCGCTCGACTTCGACGGTCATGCGCTCGGAGGACTCGCGGTCGGCGAGGACATCGCAGACACCTATCGCGTGCTCGACGAGGTCGCTCACCAGCTGCCCGCCGAGCGACCGCGCTACCTGATGGGCGTCGGGACCCCCGCGGACCTCGAGCGCGGCATCCAGGCCGGCATCGACATGTTCGATTGCGTGATGCCGACCCGGAACGCTCGCAACGGGTATCTGTTCACGTCGCAGGGCAGGGTGAACATCCCCAACGCGCAGCACCGGACCGACCTGGGACCGATCGACGCAGCCTGTCCGTGCTCCACTTGTCGGACCTATTCGCGCGCATACCTGCGCCACCTCTACATCGCCAAGGAGATCCTCTACTCCCGGCTCGCGACGCTCCATAACCTGACGTTTTATGCCCGTCATGTTCGCGCCCTGCGCGAGCGGATCCTGGCCGAGGGCCAGCGGGTCTGAGCGGGCGCCGTGGGTCGCCGAGGGTCGCCGGGGCGTCGAGGATCGCCTGGCCAGGCGGGTAGGTCCCTGGCTCGGGCACGGAGCAGTCGTCTGTGTGCTTGACCTGGTGAGGGCTGGATGCTACGCAACCGCTGATTTTTCCGATGTCTAGATGGCGCGCTACGGTCGCGACATCGCTAGGAGCCCGCGATGCAAGGAATGAGTCCGATCTTGATGATGGTGGTGATGATTGGG
>JBFWXW010000028.1:0-79207 GCA_050187075.1 Kofleriaceae bacterium
CCACGCCAATCGTCGTGTATCTCGACGACGAAGCTCCAAATCGCGTGGTGTTCGAAGCGTCGTTCGGTGATCAGTTCCTGATCAAGACGGTCGAGTCGGGCACCGAAGCGCTCGCACTTCTCGACGAGCCCACGCCGGTCGCCGTGTTGCTCACGGACATGCGAATGCCGGGGATGAGCGGCGAAGAAGTGCTGCGCGTCTACAAGGAACGCAGTCCACAGACGGTGCGGATGATCGTCACTGCGTTCCCGGATATCGACCCGATCCTGCGGGCGATCAACGACGGCCTCGTGGCGCGCTACATGATGAAGCCGTGGTCGGCGCCGGAGATGGTGCAGGTGCTCCGGTGGGCCACCGAAGCGTGGACGTTCAGCCGCGACTCGGGCGCGTTGAGCCTGCGGCTGCTCGAGAGCGAACGGCTGATCACGCTCGGCAGCATCGCGGCGACGATGACCCATGACCTGCGCCAACCGCTGACCGCACTCGACCTCAACACGCGGCAGCTCGAAGAGGTCGGCAACGCCGGCCCCGCACTTCGCAAGATGGTCGCCGGCGAACAGCTGTCGCCGGACGAGCTGTCCAGGGTCAAGAACGCGGTGCGCGACATCGACGAGCTTGCCGCGGACATCCGTGCGAGCGTGGTGCAGATGACCGAGCTCAGCGAGCAGCTCGCGCGGTTTCTCCGGCCGACCCCATCCGAGGACTGCGACCCGCTGCCGGTGGTTCGCCACGCGATCTCGGTGTGCCGCGGGCTCGCGATGAAGTCGCGCAGCCAGGTCGTGTACGAGGGATCGGAACGGTTGCCGGGTGTTCACATCGCGACCGCCGCGCTGACGCAGGTGCTGATCAACGTCATCACCAACGCGCTCCAGGCCGTGGGCGATCGACCGAAGCCGGGCGGCAAGGTCGTGCTGTCGACAGCGACGCGCGAACGCATGTTGATCGTCGAGGTGAAGGATGACGGCGTCGGGATGCCGCCAGAGGTGCTGGAGCGCGTCGGCACACCGTTCTTCACGACCCGGCTCGAGGGCACTGGACTCGGGGTCTCGCAATGCCAGCGGTTGATCGGCGCCGCCGGCGGGCGGTTTCAGATCGCGAGCTCATCGGCGGGGACCACGGTCACGATCGCCTTGCCGCTGGCCCGCTGACCTCGGGCGGGCCGTTACGGAGCGATCGTCACGGCGGGTGGCGGCTCCTCGACGTCGTGCCGGACCGGAGCCACCGATTTCACGTACGCGGCGAGCGCATGGGCATCGCGCTCGCTCATCTGCGACCACCCATTCTGGTAGCTCACCATCGGGCCTTCGATCGGAGTGCCGTGCGGAGTGCGCATCGTGCGCAGCGTGTCGACGAGCTGGCTCTCGGTCCAGCTACCGATCCCGGAGTCCGGGTCGCTGGTGATGTTGGCCGAGAAGATCGTCCGTCCGTCGGGGAGCTCGAATGCGACACCGCCGGCGAACAGCTCGCCAGCGTGATCGCCGGTCATCGGTGTATGGCATGCGCCGCAGTGGGCGAGCGTCGCCAGGTACTCGCCGTGAAGGACCATGTCGTCGACGGGGTCGACGTTGCCCGTCGGTGGTGGTAGCTCGACCGGCGCGAGCGCGATCCCGGTGCTGCGTTCGACCTTGTTGTAGATCGGCCGCTGGCTGCGGAGGTACGCGACCACCGCGAGCGCGTCGCTGTCGGTCATCCGGTGGTAGTACGGGTACGGCATGAGCGGCAGCAACTTCGTGCCGTCGGCGTGGATGCCCATGCGGATCGCTCGGACGATCTGCCCATCGGTCCATGTGCCGATGCCGGTCTGGCGATCGGGGGTGATGTTGGGAGTCCGCCAGATGCCGCCTTGCGGCAGCCTACCTTCGAGCCCGCCGGCGAACGGTCGCGGTCCGTTGCCGACCTCGGTGTCCGCCTCGGCCATCGGCGTGTGGCAAACCTTGCAGCCCGCGATCGAGACGACATACGCGCCGCGCTCGAGCTGCTCGTCTTGCGGCGAGGGACGCTTCGGGGTCTTCACGATCACGACCGCCGCGGGCGCGGGCGAGGTGGGCGCGGGCGCGGGCGCGGGCGGTCTGGCACAGGCCACGCTCAGCGTCAGCAACAGGCAAGCGATCCGCATGGGCCTTCTCCTCGACGATGTACGTCGAGCAATTGCAACGGGCGTACCTTCGCAGGTAACCGAAACAACGCGATCTCATCGTGCGCGTGGGCGCGCGTGCGGTTCGCAACCGCGCGGGGCAACGTGGTAAGAGCGCAGCGATGGGTGGCCTTCGATGCATCGGGTGGGGATTGCTGGCCGTGCTGGCGATCGGCTGTGGCTCCGGATCACGCAAACCAGTTCGCGCCGAGGTCGTGACGGTGGAGGTGTGGTGCGATGAGACGCTCCAGCAGATCACGCTGACGGGGGACCGCAAGGTCGATCAGAGCCTGTGTCCGCCACCGTGGGACGCTGTCCAGATCGAAGCCGGAGCCAGGACCGAGGTGCTGCGGATCTTGCCGGGCCGCGAGATCTGGCTGCGCCGGACCACCGACCGCGCGTTCGTCGAGGTCCGGATGGATGGACGAACCGTGATCATCGATGGCGTGCGAGCCGTCGCGACCCGGGATACGACCAAAGCGCATGACTCGCCCGAGCAGCTGACGATCGTCCATGGTGGTAGGACCGAACAGCTCACCGTTCGCCAGCTGAAGCAGCGTTACGGCGCCGCCACCGCTCACGTCGGTGAGATCTCGCTATGTCAGCTCGCGACCGACTTCGGCGGCGAGGCACCCACGATCACCGTCGAGGGCGACGCTGACCAATCGCAGGCGTTCACGCGAGCACAATGTACGGAGCGCGGACTGCTGCTGAAGCTGAGCGGGCAGGGCGAGGTGCGATTGCGAACCGCGAGTGGTGAACGCCTGCTGCGGACCGTTCGGCGAATCACGCTCTAATCCATCTGCAATCGGTTTGTCATCGATTTGCAGAAAGTGATATGACGCTCTCATGAGGATGAGGCTGGGATTCGTTTGTCTATTGTTCGGAGCATCCACTGCTGGACTCGCCGGCTGCGGCGACGACAGCCCAACGTGCGGTGAAGGCACCGCGCTCGATCCCGCGTCGGGGACCTGCATCGCCTCGTGCGGCACAGGCACGATGCTGGTCGACGGCGTCTGCGTCGCGAATCCAGGCTCGACCTGCGGGCCGGGGACGGTGGAGCAGAGTGGTGCGTGTGTCGTCGACACCACGGCGCCGGATCCAGTGACGGGGCTGGCCGCGGTCGTCAACGGTACCAACGTCGATCTCGCGTGGACGGCGGGCACCAACTCGACGACGACGTTGGTTGTGCGGTTATCCAGTGGAGGACTCGAGACCCCTGTACTTGGTACCAACTACGCTGTCGGTGACATGTTGCCTGGTGGTGGAACCGTGGTTGCGGTCGGGGCGCTGACCAACGCGACGGTATCGGCGGCGACGCCGGGCCGGTACACCTATATGGCGTGGTCGCGCAACGCGTCGGGTAAGTACGGATTTGGTCGCGAGGTCACGGTGGTCACGGCAATTCCTCCGCAGACGGGATCGATAAGCATCGACGTTGCGGCAACCACCGGAACCGTCACCGCCCAGCCCGCGAACATCGCTCTCGCCGTCTCAAACGTCGCCTTCAACGCCGGGACACTGACGTTCGATCTCGCGGCCACCAACAACACTGCAGGCGCGTTCTACAACACGAAGGCGGTGGTCAAGACGTTGTCAGTAGGTGCAGTTACGCAATCAGGCGAGACCGACGCGGGCGACTCGTTTCTCACATTTGGCCTTGGAGCGCAGCTGGGTGGCGCGAGTTGGACTCGCTCGGTGGAGATCACCGGCGTTGCTGCCACGGATACCGTGACCTTCGATGTGGAGCTGCTGGAATCAGGATTCGGTGTGTTGGGTAACGACGTGTTCGACGGCGCCGGCGGAGATTCGCAGAGCTTCGAATACCCCAGCATCCGAGGCAGTAGCGGCGCCGAGACAACCTTCACCACAGGATTCATCGCTGCGTCGGGGCGCTACTTTTACGGCCTCACACGCTGGTCGACTGGCTTCTACCGGCTCGACAGCAGTGACGGTGACCTGAGCGGGGTCTCCCCGTTCCCTGGGAACGCAACCGGGCTGTGCGCGTTTGTTGGACCCGACCAGTTCGCCTATGCGATCTACGGACTGGGTTCTCATCGCGGCCGGTCGCACAACGGCATCGCGATCGTGAGGTTCGACGCAGCAACGATGACCCCGGTGGCGACGGCCACAGTCTTCCCGCAGGACACGGGAGCAGCGAGGACGTGCACGATGAACGGAACCAAAGTGGCGATTTCATACGGCACGCAGCTGTTCCTCGCTGATGCCGCGACGATGCAGTTCATCGATGCCGATACGGCAACGCCCGACGAGATCGATCCAGTCGACGTTGGGTCGGTGCAGACGATTCGCTCGCTGGCGTTCAGTCTAGACGGTGCGACCGTCTATGCCGCGACCAACAAGTCCAATATGAACATCTATGCGATCGATGTGGCGACGCTCACGGCGTCCACCTACCACACCGCCAGCGGCGGTAGTCGGGTCGATTCATTGACGATCGGAAGCGACGGCAAGCTCTGGTGGGGTGGGTCGGACGGCCTGTATTCGTTCGACGGATCCACGCAGGCGAAGGTCCCCAACTACGTAGACGACGTCGAAGCGATTGGTGCCGTCACCGGGACCAAGATCATGTTCATGGATGGAAACGCAACACACACGATCGACATCACGGACGGCTCGATCACGCGCAGCGGCGCCCTCGTCGGCGGCAATCGTTCTGGCCACCGGTTTACGTTCTTTTCGACGCCGTAGTCGGCCGATGCAGAGGCATCCGCGGCCTCGCTCTGGCCGTCCTACACGAGTGAAAACCGACCCAGGGTGGGTAAGAAAATACCCGGGACGGGCCCCGGTAAATGGGTTGAATCGCGGATGAAAATGCCCGAGGTGGCTGGTCCAGCGCTCGCAATAAACGCGGGTCATGGATACCACCGCGCATCGCCTGATCTCGCAGCACGCTGAGCTCGCTCGTCGTATCGCGCTGAAGATGGCGCGCCGGTGTCCGGCGTGGGTCGCGCGCGAGGACCTGGTGGCCGCGGGGCTGCTCGGGCTCACGGAAGCGGCGCAGCGCTACGACGAATCGCGCGAGGAGCCGTTCGTGGCATTCGCGGAGCATCGGATCCGGGGTGCGGTGATGGACGAGCTGCGGCGGGGGGACATGCTGCCGCGGCGCGTGCGTCAGCTCGCGCGCAAGGTGGGCAACGCGATCCGTGAGCTCGAGGTCGCGGGGGAGTCGGCCACCGATGAGCGGATCGCGGATGCGCTTGGCGTGACCGTGGACCACTACCGCACGGGCCTGGCGTCGCTGGTGAACCATCAGATCGAATCGCTCGATGCCACGCACGTCGCGCCGGCGGATCCGACCGAGCAGCCGGACGAACAGGTGTCGCGCAATCAACTGATCGCCGACGTTCGCGCGGTGCTCGAGCAGTTTCCGCCGCGCGACGTGACGATCCTGGGTCTGCACTACATCGAGGATCTGCCGTACAGCGCGATCGCCGAGATGCTGGGGATCACGGCCGCGCGCGTGTGTCAGCTGACGCAGCGCGCGTTGCAGCGCCTGCGTGTCGAGCTCGGAGTCACGCTCGATACCGGGCTCGCTGCGTGAGCTCACCCGAGCAGTCGAACGACTGCGCCGCGCCGGACCGAGACAACTGGGACTACCGGCGAGGAATCATCGAGTGGCTTTCAGGCCACGCGCATGCGAGCCTGGTCGCGTCGATGAGCGAGCAGCCGACGCGGGCCCGAGTGATGGTCGTCGAGGACGATCCGGACGTCGCGCGCGCGATCGGACGCCAGCTTCGGGCGGATGGTCACGAGCTCGAGATGTCCGAAGATCCGGCGCCGGTGCTCGGGCGACTCGATCGCCAAGACGGCGAGTGGGACGTGGTCATCCTCGACGTCGGCTTGCCGGGGATGAGCGGGATCGACGTGTTGCACCGGTTCCGCGAGGCAGGGTCGACCGCGTCGATCATCATGTTGACCGGCGACAACACCGCGGCCACCGCCACCGCGTGCATGAGCGCCGGTGCGTTCTATTACCTGACCAAGCCGTTCAGACCGTTCGAGCTGGCGGCGATGGTGCAGTCGGCGGCGCGCTACGCGACCCTCAAGCGCCAGCTCAAAGGTGCCAACAACCGCGACGTCGATCCGATGTTGATCGGTTCGTCGGTGGCGATCCGCAAGCTGCGCGCCGCGCTCGAGCGGCTGGCGAGCCAGGACGTCTCGATCCTGATCCAGGGTGAGAGCGGCACCGGCAAGGAGCTGGTCGCACGCACGCTCCACGAGCGCGGCGGCCGCCGCGGCAAGCGATTCGTCGCGCTGAACTGTGGGGCGATCCCGGAATCGCTGATCGACAGCGAGCTGTTCGGTCACGCCAAGGGCGCATTCACCGGCGCGAGCACCGATCGCCCGGGCGTATTCGTCGAGGCCGACAAGGGCACCCTGTTCCTCGACGAGATCGGCGACATGCCGCTGCCGGTCCAGGCGCGGCTGCTTCGCGTGCTGCAGGAGGGCGAGGTCAGACCGGTCGGCGGCAGCGGCGTGCGCAAGGTGGACGTCCGGGTGATCGCGGCCACCCACGTCGATCTCGCTGGCGCGGTCGAGCGCAACCTGTTTCGCCAGGATCTGTTCTATCGGCTCAACGTGATCGTCGTGAGCGTTCCACCGCTGCGCGAGCGGCTCGACGATCTCCCGCTGCTCGCGGCTCACTTTCTACGCAAGCACGGCGGTCGCGCGGCGCCCGGCTTATCACCCGACGCGCTCGAGGCGATGACCGGATACAACTGGCCGGGCAATGTTCGCGAGCTCGAGAATGCGCTGACCCATGCGATCGCCCTGCATCACGGCGAGGTGATCCACCCCGAATCGCTTCCCGCCACGATCGTGGGGCGCACGAACGGGGGGTCCGGCGAATCCCGTGTGCTGCGTGATGACGAGAAGCTCGCACCGCTCACCGAGGCCAAGCGGCGTGCGAGCGCGAGCTTCGAGAAGTCGTACTTGATCGCGGCGATGCGAAGGGCAAAGGGCTCGGTGTCGGAGGCCGCGCGCATCGCGGGGCTCGATCGCACGAACTTTCGCCGGCTACTGCAGCGCCACAAGCTCGATCCCGAGACGTTCCGGCCGTGACGTCGTGAGGGTGGGGCTATTCGCCGTCCCAGCCCCTCGAGATCCGGGACAGCCCGATCACCAGGCCGCCGCCGAGCAGGACGAACGCAACAATTGCGAGCCCCGCGTGGGCTGCGCCACCCATGTTCGCACCGACCATGAACCCGATGGCCGCGATGACCGGAAGCATGATGAGGCACAAGACGGCTGCCATGGCTGCAGCCTGGCGCGATCGCTCGGGATTGGCAGTGAGGCATTTGAGCGCACGCACCGATTGCATGGGCGCCCATGAATCGCGGTGTTAGCCCGTCCACCGCGGCGTGGCCGGACGGATTGGCGCGCAACGTGAAAGCTTGCGATCGCATGCGGCTCCCACGAACGATCCTGGTTGCGACCGATTTCAGCGAGCTGGCCGACGCTGGGCTGGCCTATGCGGTCGACCTCGCGTCGCGTCTCGATGCGACGGTCCACGTGCTGCACGTCATTCCGGTGCCGGTGATGGGCATGGAGGAGATCGGGATCGCCTATGGCGCGGTCACCATGGAGGCGACAACCGCCGAAGCGCAGCGCGCGCTCGATGAGCTGGTCGCGCGTTATCGCAGCGCGGGCGCGCGGGTCGGGATCGCTGCCCCCAGGCTCGAGGTCGGAGATCCTCGCGAGGTCATCGATCGAGTGGCGGAGGAGATCAACGCCGATCTGATCGTCATGGGAACCCACGGCCGGCGGGGCGTCCGTCGCATGCTGCTCGGCAGCGTTGCCGAATCGGTGGTCCGCTCGGCACCGTGCCCGGTGTTGACGCTTCGACCCACGCGGCGGTAGCACGAATGTCGATCCGGCCGTGGCTCGTTCGTGGAGTGCCGCGTGCGGCGATCCTCACGACCGGCGTCGCCGAGATCGTCAAGGGCGATGTGTTCTACGGCGCGTTCTGCATCGTCGCGCTGACGATCACGTTGATCCCGGCGATCTACGCGCGCAGCCCGGATGCCGGCGTGCCGCTCGAGATCGAGCTCGCGCTGCTCTGGCTCATGGTCACCGACATGACGCTCGGCAACTGGCTCGGGCTGTATGTGAGGCTCCCCTGGTACGACAAGGTTCTTCACCTCTCGAGCTCGATCTTGCTCGGGACCATCGGGTTCCTCGTGGTCTACGTGCTTCATCTCACCGGCCGCACGAGATTTCATCCATGGCTCGACGGCGTCGCGATCCTGATCGTGACGCTCGGGATCGGCGCGCTGTGGGAGATCGCGGAATACGCGGTGGACGGTCTGCTCGGCCGGACGACGCAGACGGCGCCCGGATTCTCGCGGATCGACGACACCATGACCGACCTGATCCTCGACGGCGTCGGCGGCATCGTGGGCGCCGTGCTCGGGGCGCAATACATCCGGCGATCGAAGCGCAGCCGCAAGCGCGTCGAGGCGCTCGCGGAGATCATCGCGCACCGCGAGCGCGTCTCGGCGACGCACTTCGCGGTCTAGGCCCGTTCGCCGGCGCGCCCCATGGCCGCAACGCAGGTCTTGGTATAGAGGTCGCGAAACCGATCGTGCGGATCGGTGATCTGCTTCACCGCGTCGTACGTGGACTTGTTCCAGATCGACCAGAACTCGTCGGGCGTGTAGTAGTTGTGCGAGATCAGCGTCTTCATCCCGCCGACCTCGCGTAGCTCGTGCTCGATCAACCGGTGGTAGTTGACGTCGCCGCGCTGCCGGAATCCATAGATCGCGAGATCGAGGAACAGCGGATCGGCCACCCCCGCCCAGAACTCATCGGACAACCACGGATAGTCGCGGACGCGGCGGTAGGGCACGCACCACAGCGGATAGAACCCGATCGTCGCGTCGTACCAGGCCATGAACGACGCGACGTTCGAGAACGGGATGAACACGTCGAGCGTGACGGTCGGCGCGTGGTCGCGCAGCAGCCACGGAAGCCGATCGGCGAGCTCGAGCCATCGCGTCGAGGTCATCCAGCGGCCGAGCAAGAGCCGGCCCACCACTGATCGCGGCCGCACGTTGGTGACACCTCGATCGTAGCGAAACAGGTAATCGGCCGTGCGCAGATAGTCCTCGCCGCGCGTGCGGGTGCTCTGATAGTAGATCTTCATCCAGTCGTACCGGCTGGCGTACGGCGCGGTCGCGACGAATCGACCGAGACACAGCACCCAGCAGCTCGGTCCGTGGATGATCCCATCCATGAAGTCGATGTCGCGCGCGTCGAAGTGGTGCTTGATCGCGGCCTGATAGTCCGCCAGCGTCGCGTAGGTCTCGTAGACCAGGTGCACGAACGGCTTGGCCGGGATCAGCTCGAACGTGAGCTTGGACAGGATCCCGAGCGTTCCGAACGAGCCGTGCATCATCTCGAACACGAGCCGGTTGGCGTTGTCGCGCGTGCACGTCATCACCTCGCCGGTGGCGGTGATCACCTCGTATTCGAGGCAGCTGTCGTGGAATCCGCCGCGCGCGAACGACGTCGATTCGATCGAACAACCCGCCACCGCGCCGCCGATCGTGATGGTCTTGAGCTCGGGAACGACGGCCGGAACGAGCCCGACCGCCAGCGTCGCGGTCACGAGATCGACGAACGTGACGCCCGGCTCGGCCACGCAGATTCGATGCACGGGGTCGATCGTGAGGATCTCGTTCAGATCACGAAGGTCGACCTTGTCGTCGGTGCGCCGCCGATCGCCGGCCTTGGGCACCTGATGGGCGACCGAGCGCTTGCGCAGCGATAGCGGCCGGTCGCGGTCGTCTCGTCGCAGTGCGCTGACGATGCGCGCCACGCGGCGATCATGGTCGGCGTGCAGGTCGCTGGAGATCTGACGAGCCGTGGTCATCGCGACCGCCGGGCACGCGCCGGGTGCGCGGTGATCGATTGCCGGACCGCAAGCAGGTCGTGCCACGGGTCTCGCTCGAGTGACGCCAGTCGCCGCGGGATGGTGAGGATGGTGAACGAGGCCGGATCCACGCCCGCGGAGAGCTCGTCCCAGCTGATCGGCGTCGCCACCGGTGCGCCCGGCCGTGCGCGCGGCGAGTACGGCGCGATGAACGTGGCGCCTCGGCTGTTGCGCACGTAGTCGATGAAGATCCGCCCCGCGCGCCGGGCCTTGAGCGGATTGGTCGT
The DNA here is from genome assembly GCA_050187075.1 of Kofleriaceae bacterium. Classification (GTDB taxonomy): domain Bacteria; phylum Myxococcota_A; class Polyangia; order Haliangiales; family Haliangiaceae; genus JABFXX01. The sequence goes on from JBFWXW010000028.1 coordinate 10,319, forward strand.
GTACCTGTGGGGAGCGTCGTGGGCGAGCTGCTCGGCGAGCGACCTGGTGAACGCCTTGGTCTCGTCCCAGCCGCCGCGTCGCTGGATCGGCGCGACCACGTGGAGGCCCTTGCCACCGGTGGTCTTGACCCATGATTCGAGGCCGGCGCGCTCGAGCACGCGGCGCATCTCGAAGGCGGCATCCACGACCGCGTTCCATCTCACCGACGGATCGGGATCCAGATCGAAGACCAGCAGGTCGGGCTTCTCGGGCTTGTCCGCTTGCGCGCCCCAGGTGTGAACCTCGAGCGCTCCGAGCTGCGCGATCGCGATCATCCCCTTCAGGTCAGCCACGGTGAGGTAGATCCCGATCGAACCGTCGTCCTCGGGAACCTTCACGCGATGAAGCGCTGCGGGGGTGCCTTGCACCGCATGCTTTTGATGAAAGCACTGCTTACCCTGACCGTTGGGGCAACGCAGCAGCATCAGCGGACGCCTGGCCACATGCGGAAGGCTCCACTCGGCGGTGACGGCCATGTACGCGATCACCATCGCCTTGGTCACGTTGGCATCGGGGTACAGCACCTTGTCGAGGTTGGTGAGCGGCGCATCCTTGGGCAGTGCGGCGACCAGGTGCTCGAGCTGCGGCGTCTCGATCCCCGGTGCCGGGCGCCCCGGTGCCGGGTGCGCGTCCGCGCGCTCCGAGCGATTGGAATGCCACACCCGATCGCGGTCTGCCGTGACCTGTTCGATCGAGCGGCCGCTCAGCACGCTGCCGGGACGCTCGTCGATGATATTCCCGGTGTCGCGCGCGAGCTCGTCGCGGCCCTTGAACATCAACCATTCGTTGCCGCGTTCGCCCTTGGTGCGCACGAGATGAAACCGGCCGCGTAGCTTTTCGCCCTGCAACGTGAACGTCAGCCGCCCACGCTCGAGACCGGTCCGCGGATCGCCGTCGGGAATCCAGGCGCCCCGGTCCCAGACCAGCACCGAGCCGCCGCCGTATTCGCCTTTGGGGATCACACCCTCGAAGTCGCGGTACGCGATCGGATGATCTTCGGTGCGCACGGCGAGTCGACGCTCGCGTGGATTGAGGCTCGGGCCCTTCGGGATCGACCACGACAGCAGCACGCCATCGAGCTCGAGCCGGAAGTCGTAGTGCAGCCGGCGAGCGTGATGTTCCTGCACCACGAACTGAAGCGCCGCGGATCGCCGGGGCGCCGCGGTTCCTCGCGGCTCACGCGTACGGTCGAACCGCCGCTTCGCGCGATACGTGCGAAGCCGCTCGTCTGGTTCGTCGTGCTTCGCGGTCGAGCCCGCGCGTCCCGCCATGTCCGCAGACGGTGCATCGTGCATGCCCACGCGATGATCCGGCGCCGCGAACGTCGCGGACTCGTCCACTGCGATCGGCCGGGCGTCACTTCATCAGAGGTGTTCCGGTGCGATGCGAGCTCGTTCACACGCATCCGCTGCACCCGAGCACGCCGCGCGCGAGTGCTACACGTCCGTGCGATCACGCTCGTGGACCAGCCGGGCGAAATTGTTGGCTTGATTGACCTGCACGCGTGGCACGTCGCTTGTAAAGGCAAGGGTCATCGCTTGATCGCCGGAGCAGCCGTCCCGCCCGGACGGACAAGCGCGCTCTAGTTGGCTTGCCGTAGCTGAACGAAAGGAACTGCCATGCACATTCTCTGGATGCTCATCATTGGTCTCGTCGTCGGTGCCCTCGCCAAGCTCGTGATGCCTGGAAAAGATCCGGGCGGCATCGTCATCACCATGCTGCTCGGCGTCGCTGGTGCACTGGTCGCTGGGTTCCTCGGTCGCGCGCTGGGTTGGTATGCGGCCGGTGAAGGTGCAGGCCTGATCGCGTCGATCCTCGGCGCGGTCCTGCTGCTCGCCGGGTACCGAGCCGTCGCCGGCCGCGGCGACGTTTAGTGCGCGTCTAGCACCGCAAGCAACCGCGAACGTTCGTACGCGTCTAGCACCGCAAGCAACCGCGAACGCCCGCAGGAGGTCGAGAGATGCGTAGCCTGGTCGTGCTGGTGTGCGTTTGCATCCTCCTCGGAGTCGCGCACATCGCATCCTCGATCGTGGTGCCCTTGCTGCTGGCGTTCGCGGTTGCGACGGCGTTTCAACCGATCGCCTCGCGGGTGCACCGGCGAGGCTGGCCACCGATCGTCACCGCGATCGTTTCCGCCACCTCGATGCTGGCGATCGTCGGTGCAGCGGGCGTGATCGTGTACATCGCGGTCACCGACCTGGTCACGTCGTTGCCGCACTACACTTCCGAGATCCAGGCGGTGCAGGCGCGGCTCGCCGAATGGCTCGAGGCGCGATCGATGCGGGAGACCGCCGCATCGGTCCGGGTCTACGACGTGACCGATCCGCTCACGACCCTCGCCGAATCGACGGTGTTGAGCCTCGCGGGATATCTCCAGACCCTGTTCTTGGTCCTGGTGATCACGGTGTTCATCCAGGTCGAGGCGAAGCCCTATCGCCGCAAGCTGATCAAGGCGTTCTCCGGCCCCGCGCCGATCCGCGGCGTGATGGCTGGTTTGCACGAGGTCCAGAGCTACATGTTCGTCAAGCTCGTGGTGAGCGCGGCGAACGGTGTGTTCCTCGGACTGTGGTGCTGGCTATGGGGTGTCGATAGCCCCGTGATGTGGGGTGTGGTCGCGTTCGCGCTGAACTTCATCCCGGTGGTGGGCAGCGTGCTCGCCGCAATTCCGCCGATCGCCTTGACCTTCCTCACGCAGGGCATCGCGGGCGCGCTCGGTGTCGCGGCGGGCTACGCGCTGGTCAACCTCGTCGTCGACATGATCATCGAACCGCGAATCATGGGCAGAGCGCTCGGCCTATCGCCGCTGGTGATCGTGCTGGCCACGCTGGTGTGGGCCTTCGTGCTCGGGCCGGTCGGCGCGATCCTGGCCGTGCCGCTGACGATGGCAGCAAAGATCATGTTCGAGCACGACGAGGATCTGGCCAAGATTGCGCTGGTCATGGGTGACGGCTCGAATCTGTGCGCGCCGGTCGAGAGCCCGCCGAGCACCGAGGCTGCGACGTCGGAGACCTCCTCCCCGCGACCGTGCTGATCGGCCAGCGACCGACGCTCGATGAAGCCCGGTACGACGATTGCTTCGGCTTCGAGGCGAGGAGCCCAGTCATGCCGAACAAACCAGGAAGCGAACGAGCGCGCGATGAGAGACGCAAAACCGGCGGTCCACGTATGCATGGCCGGCCGTGGCACGATGAACCCGAGCGCATACCCGTCGACGAGCCCTCGGCCGAGGCGAACGTGCAAGAGGCGCAAACGTCCGACGCGATCGATGTCGAGGTCCGTGGCGATCAGCCCGCGCAGAAGCCGAAACACGCGAAGCGCCCTCGAGCTCGCTCGGCGGAGCTCAAGCCGCCGGGACGCCCACGCGCCAAGCCACGCGCACCTCAGCGCCGAGCGGCACACCGCTGATCCGCGACCAACCAGCCAGGATCGTGGTTGTTCTCGGGCTCGCTAACCCGATCTTCATGATCGGGCGATGGGGTAAGCGCCACGATGGGATCGGACGCGAACGATCTGTAGGCGGACGCATTCATGTGTAGGAACCACTCCGCGTGGCGATCGTCGCCGAGGAGGGCAGCAGCGGCGATCCATCGCCGGAGTTCCCAACGAATCGGCGGGCCTCGCCGACGCTGGCCCCGCGGTCTCGATCGACGGCCACCGTGACGCGCGGCCGCGCCCGGCCGATGCCGATCGTGACCGCGCCGCGTGCCGACGACATCTCGCACATCGCGACGCGGCGAAGTCATTCGTCAACGGCGATGACAGCTGGCGGTCGAAATGAGTAGATCGGACGATGCGACGTATCTGGCTGCTTGCCGTGCTCGTGATAGCGCTTGGCGCGTGTGGCCATCCGGCCAGCTCACCCGACGCGAAGATCGAAGCCCCGCAGTACTGCACGCCGGGCTCCTCCGAGTGCGGCCCCGGTCAGGCATGTATCGCGGGCACCTGCGTTCCCGACGCGTGCGCGACCGACAACCCGTGTGGAGCGGGTGATTCGTGCAGCATGACCTGCGTTCCCACGCACGATCTGTGTGAGGGCGTCGAGTGCGATGAAGGTAAGACCTGCGTCGACGGGCAGTGCTACTCGGGCTGCTTTCCGCCGAGCCCGTGCCTCGCGCTCGACTGTGCGGAGGGCGAGTATTGTGCGTTCGGTACGTGCAAGCCGCTCGCGCCGTGCTCGGCAGATTGCGGCGCTGGGTTTCAGTGTCACCTCGCATGCAACGCCCCGAACCCGTGCGATGGCATTTCATGCGCCGACAACGAGTTCTGCTTGCAGGGCCAGTGCATCGTCAACCCGTGTTACGGGGTCCAGTGCCCCGACACCCAGGTGTGCAACGCGGGCACCTGCGTCGCGACCTGCGACTGTCCGGGAGGCTGTGGGAGCGATGGCCAGTGCGTGCTCAACACCTGTCAGTGCGCGCCTGATTGCACCGGGAAGGCCTGCGGCGAGGACAACGGCTGTGGCGGCGAATGCGACGTGGCGTGTCCGGAAGGCGGACAGTACGACTGTCGCGACGGCGGTGGCGGTCAATACAGCTGTCAGTGCGTGCCGTCGTGCGCGGGCAAGGCATGTGGGGATGACGACGGTTGTGGGAGCGAGTGCAATGGCTCGTGTCCCGCTGGAGACGCGTGCGTGATCGAAGGCCCGGGAACCTACACCTGCCAGTGCAACCCGACCTGCACGAACAACGGGTCCCAGAACTGTGGCGATCCCAACTCGTGCAACACCGGATACTGCGACATCGAGGATTGCGCCGATGGCGGTGAGACGTGTAGCCCGTCGGGTGGCGGGTATGCGTGCTCGTGTCCGGCTGGACGCGCGGAATGCAGCAACGACTGCTGCCCGAACGCGACCGACGTCTGCCGCACCACCACGCAGAACGGGCCGGGCACCGGTGGCACCGCCTCGGGGCCAGACTCGTGCTGCACGGCGGCGAGGACCTGCACCGACCCCGCTCGCAACACGGTGTGCTGCACCGGTAGCGGCCTCACCTGCCTCGACAGTGACAACGACGGTGACACCGAATCGTGCTGCACGGCCGCGCGCCAGTGCAACGACACCACCGGCGCCGAGACCAACACTGGATGTTGTGCCGCCGGTGAGACCTGCATCGACACGCTCGACAGTGATAGCCAGCGCGATGCGTGCTGCCCGGTCGCGCAGGCGTGTGGTGAGATCGGGACGTGCTGCGCTGTCGGCAGCTATTGCTCGACCCGGCCAGGCGGCGGCAACGATCTGTGCTGCGCCAATGGCACGATGAACTGCGACGGCCAATGCGTTCCGACCTGCGGCGGCGACATCCCGAACCGTTGCAACGATGGCACGCCCGGTAACGAGGTGTGCTGCACCTCCAGCGAGACGTTCTGCGACGGTCGTTGCGAGCCGAAGTGCCCGGGTGGCGAGACCCAGTACCTGTGCGGTGACGGCATCCCCGACAACGAGGAGTGCTGCGCCTCCAGCGTGCAGCGTTGCGAAGGGGCGGCAAACTCGACGGGCGGCTCGGAGTTCTGCTGCATCGCGCCGCAGGACACCTGCTTCGACGGTCCGAGCACGCCAGCGACGTGTTGCAGCGATGCCGAGTCGTATTGCACCGACTCCGGCGGCTGTTGTCCGGATGCGCAGAGCTGCCTGGCGGACAGCGACGGCAACGCCGGCAACGACGTGTGCTGCGACGCCGGCCAGGTGCTGTCGGGTGGCACGTGCTGCACGCCGAGCTGCCCCGATCCGTCGACGATCACGTGCGGGACCCTCGATAGCTGCGGCTATCAGGAGTGCCCGGGCACCTGCGATGCGTCGTCGACGTGTCTCGAGAATCCGGCAGGAGGACCCGCGGATTGGTATTGCCAGACGCTGTCGTGTACCCCGGTGTGCAACAGCGTGGCCTGCTATGACTGTGTGGGCGGCACGTGTGACTATCGCTGCGACAATCCAGGGTACGGCGGCACGGTCTGCTCGAACGGCCAGTGTGTGCCCCCGGTGATCCAGTAGCGATCTCCGCGGATCCCGCCGCGCGCGTTATGCTCGCTGCGTGATCGGTACCATCGTTCTCGAGCGCTATCAGGTCGAAGCCGAGCTCGGCTCCGGCGCGATGGGGACCGTCTACCGCGGCAAGCACATCAAGCTGAACCGCACGGTGGCGATCAAGGTGATGCACGATCATCTCGGTCACGATCGGCGCATGGTCGAGCGATTCTTGCGCGAGGGGCGAATCGCCGCGCGGCTCAACCACCCCAACGTGATCGGTGTCCTCGACGTGGGCGAGGAGGGACACCGTCAGGTCATGGTCCTCGAGCTCGCAGAGGGCCGGACGTTGACCGAGGTCCTCGAGATCGACCCGGCGCCGCGCCGCGTGATCCGGTTGGTTCAGCAGCTGTTACTCGGCCTCGATCACGCACACGCCGCCGGCCTGATTCACCGCGATCTCAAGCCCGACAACGTCATCGTGCAGATCGATCGCGAGGGCACCGAGATCCCGCGCATCGTCGACTTCGGGATCGCGGTGCTGCGCGATCCGGAGGAGGCGGGCGGCAAGCTGACCGAGACGGGCCAGGTGCTGGGCACTCCGATCTACATGTCACCGGAGCAGGCTCAGGCCGAGCCGATCGATCATCGCACCGACCTGTTCGCGCTCGGCGTGATCGTCTACGAGATGCTGGCGGGGAAGGTGCCGTTCGAGGGCAGTGCGATCGACATCGCGCTCGCGAACATCAACAAGGATCCGCCGCCGATCCGCGGTGCAGATCCGCTGCTCGAGGCGTTCGCGCGCAAGCTGATGGCGCGCAACCTGTCGCGCCGGTTCCAGAGCGCGCACGAGGCCTTGCACGTGCTTGCGCTGATCGAGACCGACCGGCGGGCGGCAGGACTTGCGCTCGGGTTCAGCGATGTCGCGCTGGCGCTCGAGACCATCTCGTTGCCGCCCGTGCGGCGGCGATAGCGCCTCGGCCATCCCTGGCACGACCTGCGCATCCCTCGCGATCGTGCGGATCCATCGCTGCATCGCGCTCGTGATCGTCGCGCTGTCGCTCACGATGACATCGGCGCACGTGCTCGAGATGCCGCAGAAGCTCCAGTACACCCCGGAGATGTACGCGGCGGTCAACGGCACGCTCTACCGCTACTTTGCGATCGTCGGTGGGGCCTACGAGATCGGCGCGATCGTCGCCGTCGCAACCCTTGCGTGGCGGGCGCGGCACGATCGATCCCGGTACTGGACCGCAGGCGCAGCGGTCGCTGTCGCGCTCGCGTTCGTGAGCTGGTTGATCTTCGTCGAACCTGTGAACTATGCGATCGCGCGTGGTGCGTCTTGGACGGATCTGGCACTGCGCTGGGAGTACGGCCACCTGGCCGGATTCGTGTGCTCGCTGGCCGGGCTGATCGCGCTCGCGATCGGTGTCGTGCTCGAGATTCCCGTCGTCGAGCGGACGATCCACGTCGAAGTGTCTCGGGTGATTCACGCACCGCCCGAGTCACTGGTCGCGCGTTACCTCGACATCGCCGGCTGGCCACGGTTGTTCCCCGCGACGATTCGCGGCACCCGCGAGATCGCGCACCACGGCTCGTCCACCACCGTCGATGTCGACCATGCGACCGCCGGGATCGTGAAGAACGTGGTCACCGTGGTGTCGCCCACCGAGATCATGCTGGACGAGCTCAAGCCGGCGTATCGGGCCCGGTTCATCAATCGGTTCGAGCCGGTTCCCGAAGGGTGCTGTTACACGGTCGTCGCCGACGTCGTTCTGCGGGGCGCGCTTCGCGCGTTGAACTGGCTGGCTCCGTCGATCGCGCGTTCGCGGATCAAGCGTTACGTGATCGCGCCGATGCAGAAGGCCGTCGAAGCGAGCTGAGGACCGCTCGCAGGCCGATGCACGCGTGCGGTCGGTGGTTACGCCGATCGCGAGACCGGAATCGTCGCGGCCTGGTTTTGCGGCAGCTTCACTGCGAACAACGTTCCCGAGCCGTCCGACGACACCAGCGTGATCTCCCCGCCGTGGGCACGGGCGATCTCACGCGCGATGAACAGCCCTAGCCCGAGGCCACCACTGCGATTGCGTGAGCCCCGAAACGGTTCGAACAACGTGCTCACCAGCTCGCCCGGGATCTGACCGTGGTTGTGAACCTCGACGACCGCCTCCTGTTCGCAGCGAGCAACGCGGACGGTGACGGGCGTATCCGGGCTTCCGTGCGTGATCGCGTTGCCCAGGAGGTTGGAGAACAGCTGAAGCAGGCGATCGGGATCGCCGGTGGTGATGCATGACTCGGGCCCGTCAAACACGAACTCTCGCTTGTGCACGACCCGCAGCTCGTCGATCGCACGCGACAACAGCTCGCGCAGGTCCACCTGTTGGCGTGCTCGGGCCAGCCCTAGCCCCGGGCCGAGCCGGGCGCTGGTGAGATCGAGTAACTCGTTGATCATCGATTGCATGCGCCTCGCGCTCGACCTCATCCGGCCGAGAGCTTCCAGGTTGCGATCACCTTCCAGTCGTAGCGTGAGCAGCTCGATGCCGGCGACCAGCGCCGAGAGCGGGTTCCGCAGATCGTGGCCGAGGATCCCCACGAACATCTCGTTGAGCTGAAGCGCCTGCACGAGCTGGCGGCGCTGCTGCGCGAGCTCGACGAATACGTTCACCTTGCTGGACAGAATCTGCGGATCGATGGGCTTGTATAGAAAATCCACCGCGCCGGTCTCGTAGCCCTTGAACGTGCGCTCCTGGTCGCGTGGCCCAGCGGTCACGAAGATGATCGGCACGGTCTTGGTCCGCTCGGTCCCCCGCATCAGCTCGGCGAGCTCGAATCCATCCATCTCCGGCATCTGGACGTCGATCAACGCGAGCGAGAAGTCCTGCACCAAGCAGTGCTCGAGCGCTTCAGCTCCAGAGCGCGCACTCACCAGATCGATGTCCGATCTCCGCAGCAGGGCTTCGAGCGCCGTGAGGTTCGCCGGGGTATCGTCGACGAGCAGGACCTTGACAGCATCTTTGTTCATGGCTTGGTTCACGGCATTGTTCGGGGCGTTGTTCACGGCATCGGCTCCGAGTGGGACGGCAGTCCCGACAGACGGGCAATCGAGCTGGCGACGTCGCGTGGTGCCACGCGCTGGGCGGTGGGGACGAGCTGCGCGGCCGCAGCAGGCATCGTGGGATACGCCGACGATGCGGCGGACTGTACGAGCGCGATGCCGCCAGCATCTGCGACACGACGCAGACCTTGCGCGCCGTCGGCATTGCTGCCCGAGAGGACCAGCGCGACCAGGGTCGGTCCGAAAGCGTCGGCGGCGGACTCGAACAGCACGTCGATCGAAGGTCGCGAGAAGTTGACGGGTTCGTCGACAGACAGCGAGATCGTGCGATCGCGCTCGATCAGCACGTGATAGTTCGGTGGCGCGACGTAGACCGCGCCACGGATCAACGGCTGCTTGTCATCGGGCTCGCTGACCGGCCGGTTGCAGTTGTGCGCCAGCAACCGGCTCAGCAGGCTTGGATGGGTCGAGTTCTGATGAAGCACGATGACGATCGGCATCCCTAGATCCGGAGTGAGTCCGGACAACACTTCCTGCAACGGGTCGAGCGCGCCCGCTGAACCTCCAATGATGAATAGCTCGATATTGCGCATCCGCTACAGCCTTCGATAGATCCGCGCTTCGGGTACGCAATCGGTATAGGCCGGCGCATGACGAGAAAATCGCAGCGTCTCCTTGAGCCCGAGACCGAGAAATCCGCGGCGGATCAGCGAATCGGTGAGCAGCCCGATCGCGCGCTCCTGGAGATCCTTCTCGAAATAGATGAGCACGTTGCGGCACGACACCAGGTGAACCTCGGCAAACACGCTGTCGGTGGCGAGGCTGTGGTCCGAGAACACGATCGACTTCTTCAACCTCCGATCGATCACCGCGCCGCCGTACGCAGCCGAGTAGTAGTCGGACAGCGAGCCGGCGCCACCGGCCGCGAGGTAGTTCTGGCTGAACCGCGCGAATCGATCGGTGTCGTAGACACCTTCATTCGCCGCGCGCAGGCTCTCGGGGTTGATGTCGGTGGCGTAGATCAGCGTCCGGTCGAGCAGGTTGGCCTCGTGGAGCAGGATCGCCAGCGAATACGCTTCCTCCCCGGTGGCGCAACCGGCCACCCACACCTTGATCGCGGCGTACGTGGTGAGGTGAGGCAACACGTGATCGCGGATCGCGCGGAAGTAGCTCGGGTCGCGAAACATCTCGCTGACCTGAACCGTGAGGTACTTGAGCAGCTCGCTGAACGTGTGCGGCTCCCGGAGCACGCGCTCTTGCAGCCGTGAGATCGATCCGCAGCCGAGCCTGGCCACCGCGGTCGCGATCCGCCGGCGAAGTGATGCGCCCGAGTACGATCGAAAGTCATGGTGATAGACGCGATAGATCGCGGCGAGCAGCAGCTCGAGCTCGATGTCATCGGCCTCGCGGTTCATTTCCGAATCCACACCCGTGCGAGCGACAGCAGCTTGTCGACATCGAGCGGCTTGGCGATGTAGTCGTTGGCGCCGGCCTCCAGACACTTTTCGCGATCGTCGATCATCGCCTTCGCGGTGAGCGCGATGATCGGCAGCTTCGCAAACCGCGGATCCTTGCGGAGCTCGCGGGTCGCTTCGATGCCGTCCATTTCGGGCATCATGATGTCCATCAGCACGAGATCGATGTCGGGCTTCTTGTCGAGGTAGTCGAGCGCCTCGCGGCCATTGCGGGCGATCGCGATGGCGGCGCCCTTGGGCTCGAGCACCGCGCTCAGCGCGAACACGTTGCGGACATCGTCCTCGACGATCAGGATCCGGCGGCCTTCAAACGCGGCCTCGCGATCGCGTGCGTCGCGCAGCATGCGCTGGCGCTCGGGCGGCAGCTCGGACTCGATCTGGTGCAGGAACAGCGTGACCTCATCGAGCAAGCGCTCGGGCGACCGCGCGCCCTTGATGATGATCGACTGCGAGAACTTCTCGAGCTCGTGCACCTGCTCGTTGGTCAGCGAGCGGCCGGTGTACACGATGACCGGTGGGAAGCTGAACTGGTCGCCGTGCGCGATCTCCTCGAGGAGCTCGAGCCCGCTGCGATCCGGAAGCGCGAGATCGAGCACCAGGCAGTCGAACGTCGTCGATTTCAGCAGCTCGAGCGCCTCGGCGGTCGTGCCGGCGGTCGTGGTCTCGACGTCGTCGGTCGATAACAGGCGCGCCGTGCTGTCGCGGAGCACCGGATCATCCTCGACGACCAGGACCCGGCGCAGCTTCTGGGTGAACCGCTGCTCGAGCCGCCTGAGCGCTTCGATCAGCTGCTCGCGCTCGATCGGCTTGAGCGCGTAGCCAGCCGCGCCCATCTCGAGCGCGGTGCGGGTGTAGTCGTGGCCCGAGACCACGTGGACCGGCATGTGGCGCGTGCGCGGATCGCGCTTGAGCGCGTCGAGCACGGCGAGCCCGGAGCGGTCGGGTAGGGCGATGTCGAGGACGATCGCGCTCGGCGACAGCTCGCGGGCGAGCGCGAGGCCGTCCTCGCCCGTCGTGGCGACCACGGTGAGGAACTCGAGCTCGTGCCCGAGATCGTAGAGCACGCGCGCGAACGCGACGTCATCCTCGATCACCAGCAGGCAGCGCGAGCCACGGGTCACCCGCTCGCGATCATCGGCGAACGGTGCCGTACGAACCGCAGGTGGTTGCCGGCGCGGTCGTTCCACGGCGCGTTCGGCGGGACGCGCGGCGGCGGCGGTGGGGCCGCGCGGCCCAGCAGCTGCCGCAGGCCGAGCCTGGAGTTGCTTGGGCAGCGTCAGCGTGAACGTGCTGCCGCGACCGGGTGTGCTGTCGAGCACGAGATCGCCGCCGAGCAGTCGCGCGAGATCGCGCGAGATCGTGAGCCCGAGCCCGGTGCCGCCGAACTTCCGGGTGCTCGCGCCATCGGCCTGGCGGAACGCTTCGAACACGAGCTCGTGCTGATCCGGGGCGATGCCGATGCCGGTGTCGCGCACCGCAAAGCTGATCGACTCGTCGTGCAGCTCGACCTCGACGGTGACCCCGCCGTGTTCGGTGAACTTGATCGCGTTCGACACCAGGTTTCGCAGGATCTGCTGTAACCGTGTCGGATCGGTGTGGAACGACTCGGGGACGCCGGCCGCGGCGTCGAGCTCGAGGCTGAGGTGCTTCTCGGATGCCATGGGCGCGAACGTGTTGCGCAGGTCATCGAGTGTCCGCGCGATCACGACCGGTTCTGGCCGGACATCGAGCATGCCGGCCTCGATCTTCGACAGATCGAGGATGTCGTTGATCAGCGTGAGGAGATCGTTGCCGGCCGAGTAGATCGTGTTGGCAAAGCTGATCTGCTCCTCGCTGAGATTGCCCTCGCGGTTGCTCGCCAACAGCTTGGCAAGAATCAGCGAGCTGTTGAGCGGCGTGCGCAGCTCGTGCGACATGTTCGCCAGGAACTGCGACTTGTACTCGTTGGCACGCTGTAGATCACTGGTCGCGCGGGCCAGATCGTCGCGCTGGCGCTCGAGCGAGGACGTTTGCTCCTCGAGCTGTGCGTTGATCTGCTCGAGCTCGGCCTGCTGGTTCTCGAGCTGAGTCTGCGATAGCTGCAGCGCACGAGTCTGCTGCTCCAGCTCCTCGTTGGTGACGCGGAGCTCCTCTTGCTGTGACTGCAGCTCCTCGGCTTGCCGCTGGGTCTCTTCGAGCAGCTCCTCCAGGCGGCTCCGATCGCGTGATGCACGGATCGCATTCGCGACGATCTCGCTCATCCGTTCGAGCGCCACCAGATCGGCGGTGTCGACGTGGCGCAGGAATCCGAGCTCGATCACCGCCTGGACCTTGCCGTCGATGATCGCCGGCACGATCGCGATCTCGCGAGGATCGGACCGGCCGACCGCCGAGCTCACCTTGAGGTAGCTGCTTGGTACGTCGACCAGATGGATGAGCCGCTGCTCGACCGCAGCTTGGCCGGCGAGGCCCTGTCCCGGACCGAGGTGGAGGTTGTCGTCGCTGTCCATGGCATAGGCCGCGATTCGACGCAGCCCGCCGGGCTCCGAGACGTAGGCGGCGGCGACCCGCGCGCCGAGGTTGGGGACGATCACGTCGAGCGCCTTGTCGCCGAGCGCCTCGAGCCGCACATCGGCCTGGAGCTGCGAGCCCATCGCGAGCTGAAGGCGCCGGATCCAGGTCTCGGTCTCGACGGTCCGGAAGTCACGCGACGCCAGCACCCCGAGCAGCAACAGCATGATGAGCAGAACGCCCGCTCCACCGAACATGACGTAGCTCGACCACTGCACCGACTCCTCCCAGGCCGCCGTGTCGCGATCGACCTGGGTCTGGACGAGATCGAGCAGCTCGCTGACCTGGGTCCGGATCTGATCGGCGACCGCCTTGCCGCGGCCGCTGTGAATGAGATCGAGCGCTGCTTGCGTGTTGCCCTCGCGACGCAACCGGATCGCGTCGTCGATCTCGGCCAGCCGTGACTGCGTCAGCGGCGCGATCAGGTCCACGCGGCGCTGTTGTTCCGGGTCGTCGAGCAGCGCGCGCACCTGGGAGAGATGGCCGGGGACCGAAGCGCGGGCGAGCTCAGGCCACACCAGCTCGTTGGCATCGCCGGTCAGCACGTAGCCACGCTGGCCACTGGTCGCTTGCTCGAGCAGCAGCTGCATCTGGTTCAGCGCATTGCGGACCTCGGTCGCGCGGTTGACCGCCGTTGCGGATTCTGCGCGCGTCTCCATGGACCGGTAGGTCAGCGCCGAGATCGCAAACGCGGCCACCAGGGCAGCGACAAGCGCCGCGAGGGACTTGGCGGGTAGCAGTGCTCGGGAACGACGAATCAACTCGCGCGGCACGTCGGCGGGCACTCTGCACGGGGTGTGCCTCTGGAACGTGGCTCGTGGTGCATCGAGTGCTTGGGAACCAATCCGACTTGTGCGCTGACCTTCCCACATCCCGAGCCCGAGCGCTCACCGAGCGCGAGCGCACAGCGGCCGTTGAGCTTCATGACGGGTCCAGCTACGCTGATTTTCTGGCGGGCTTATTCTCGAATCCGGTGCGCGTCCTTGGATGGTTCGCCGTGGCGGCTGCAGTTCAGCTGTTCACTCCGGCGCGTGATGCGTTCGCAGATGGTGGCGCCGATCAGGCTGCGCAAGCGTACGAGCGCGGCAAGATCGAGTACCAGCTTCAGCATTTCGACAAGGCCGCCGAGCACTTCGAAGCGGCGTACCGGCTGTCCAAGAGCGGCAACGTCCTGTTCAATCTGGCCCAGTGTCACCGCCGCATCTACGAGCGCAGCCATAACCTCCGCTCGCTCAACCGCGCGCTGGATCTGTACGAGCAATTCCTCGCGATCGGGAGCCCGCGCGAGGACGTTCGTACGCTGGTGACCGACGCGGTCGCCGAGCTCCGGGCGGCGCTCGAGACCGAGAGCGCTCGGGCAGCGCAAGCCGTCGCCTCGGCGAAGGGAGCCGAGGGCATCGCGCTCGCGCGCGAGCTGATCGCGCAGGGTGCGGGCGATCAGGCGGTAGCCATGATCGATCGAATCATCGCGGTCGGGAACAACGACAGCGCGACCTATCGTGCCGCGCTCGCGGCGCGCGCCGACGCCGCGATCGCCGTCGGGCAGCGCGTCGTGGCGGTGGCGACGCTCGAGCACGAGCTGTCGCTCGGAGTTGCAATCGCTCCACCCGATCCGAGCGATCCGGTGGCCGTCGAATCGCACGAGGCCGCGATCAAGCTGTTCGCCGGCAAGCAACCGCTGCGTCTGATTCACGAGCCGGTCGTGCTCGAGGCCGGAGCGCCGACGATCACGGCTCAGGTCGCCAATGATCGACATTCGCTGGTCGACTACGTGACCGTTCACTATCGCAAGGGCGCTGGGTTTGCCAAAGCCGAGGGCAAGCCGGGACAACCGGTCACGCTCGGAATCGTGCTCGCCGCGGGCGACCGGCTCGACTACTACTTCACCGCGCACGATCGCCACGGCAACGAGCTGTTGGCGCTCGGAGCCGTGAGCGCACCGTTCACGATCCGGATCGCAGCCGGTCGTACGCTCCGCCGGATCGGGATCGGGGCAGCGCTCGCGGGCGCCGTGGTGGGCGGCGTGGGCGCGTACTACGCCGTGCGCGCCGGTCACTGGGAGGATGAGACCGTGGCGGGACTGTCGCCCGAGTCGCCCACGTTCTTCAATCATGCCGCTTACGAGAATGGCCGGCGCGACCGCCGGATCTCGGTCGTGCTGCTGGCCAGCGGTGGCGTCGCGCTCGTCGCCGGCGTCGCGCTGTACATGATCGGCCGGCAAACATCGTCCGTCGAGCGCCCCGCAGCGTCGCTCGCGCTCGACATCGATGCGATCAGCGGAGCTCCGCTGGTCACCTGGTCGCGAGGGTTCTGATGTCGCAGCGGCTGACCACCTTGACCGGTCTGATCGCCAGCGTCGCCGCCGGCTGCTACGAGCCCGAGATCCCGCCGTGCTCGGTGCGCTGTGACCCGCTCGATCCGTTGTGCTCCGCCGGCCGGTGCTGCGGCGGCGCCGGCACGTGTCGCGCGGACGGAATGTGTTACGCATCCGAATCGGCGCCCGCGTGTGGCTGGGAGGAGCTCGGACCCGAAGGCGGCAATATCTCGTCGATGTTTCGCGTCGACTTCGCCGGTGTGCCGTTCCTGGTCGCGGGCGGTGCCGGCGGCATGATGCGGTCATCCGATGACGGCGAGCACTGGTACCGCGGTGACTTCGGGATGCCCGAGGCGGTGGTCGCGGTATCGATGGGCGCCGACGGCCTGATGTACGCAGGTGGTGTGACCGGCGAGGTGTACATGAGCAGCGCGCTCGGCACCGACTGGTGGCCGATGGACCTCGAGGTCATCGCCGGGACCGGTCACGTAAGAGCGATGGCGAGCGGGGAGGTCCAGCCCGGCAGCATCGCGGTGCTCTACGTCGCGCGCGACTACGAGGTGTGGAAGCTGACCGCCCATGGCTTTCCCAATACGTGGTCGAAGTGTGGGGAGTTTCCGATCGCGAACGCCGGCAACACGACCCGGGTCACGGCGATGGCCGTGCACCCGACGTTGCATCACATCGTCGTCGGCACCGATCGCAATCAGCTGTTTCGATCCAAGGACGGCTGTGCGTCGTGGCAGGTGCTTCACGAGGGGGCCGATGCGGCGACGTTCACGAGCATCGTGCTGGCGGAGTCCGCCGGGCCCAACGGCGAGAACATCTGGTTCGCCGGCCAACGCGATGGCATGCCGGCGATCTACGCGTGGCCCGATACGTTCGAGCGCGATTGCCCCCTGGGATGTGCGGCGGTTCCAGAATGCCCGATCGATCAGACATCGTGCGCGGCGGATGCACCGGCTCCGGACACCTTGTGCACCGGGTCGTCAACGTCGGCGGACAGCCTGGTGCCACTCGAGGCCGATCCGCGGCGCCTGATCATCGGCACGGTCCGGGACGGGATGCGCGCGGAGTGCTACGGAGACGGCGAGCTAGTTCCAACGATCCCTGCGCCGCTATCTGGTACCGGCACGCTCGATACCGTGACGGCGATGGTCTCCGGCGGTCCGCGAGTGATCGCAGGTTACGAGAACGACGGCGTCGAGCGGATCAGCTGGGATGAGGTGGCGAAGCTGTGGGCGCGCGAACCGCCGGCGGCCTTGCCGTATCGAGGTCAACGGATCTCGGATCTCGCGTGGGTCGCGGATCATCTGCTGGCGGCGACTCCACGCGGTGCATTCGCGCGTCGCCCCGACGGTTCATGGATCATGATCAGCGATCCGGCGATCGCGCAGCCGGTGGCGCTGATCGTGCCGCAGGACGCGCTGCATGCATTCGCGCTGTATCGCGCGCAGGACACGCTCGCCCAGCAGATCATTCGGTTCGAGCGCGCTGGCGAGTCGTGGGTCGGGGCGCCGCTCACACCGGCATGGCCGGCGAGCACCGCACCCGACGCCATGATCGCCTCGCCGGACACGCTGCTCGTGATGTCGTGCGGCACGTTGTACGCCCATCGTGCGGGGACGTGGACGACGTGCGGGATGGTTCACCCGTGCATCGCGAGCCCACCACCGAAGACCCATATGGTGAACGCCGGTGCCGACGTCTACATCGCAACTCCCTATGGTGTGTTCGTTGCGGCGCCGGCCGGCGGTCCGTGCCCGACGGTGACGCCGACCGCACAGGTCGCCGCCACGGCGGCCGTCACCTACGACGCCGAACAAGCGACGGTGTATGGCGCGCTCGATGGTCAGGTGTTCACGATCTCGACCGCACCTCCGTACACCGCGCAGGCGATCGCCACGCCAGCGCTGGCACCCAACGAGTACATCGTGACGCTGGTCGCGGCGGGCGCCGGCGAGCTCGTGTTGACCACGCGGCCACGCGGGCGCGCGTTCGTCACCCGGGACCGCGGTGGCTCATGGCAGCCATTACCGAGCTGGGGGATGTGGCCGACCACGGTGTTGGCACCCGACCCGAGTGATCCGAGCGCGATCTATGCCGGCAGTGATGGCCGCGGCGTGCTGCGGGTAACGTTGGATGAGGGAGAGTGACCTACATGTGTCGTGGCAAGCGTCGCTGAACCCTGGTTGGTTGGTCCGCGCGCCAAAACGCCGCTACCATGATTCGTCGTGCCCACGGCTGCTCGTCCTCTGGAGTTCGTCAAGGTCGGTGACATCCTGGTGGACAAGTATCGCGTCGAATCGGTGATCGGCACCGGTGGGATGGGCGTGGTGGTGGCGTGCACGCACCTGACGCTCGGGGAACGCGTCGCGATCAAGCTGCTGCGCCCCGAGTCGATGGAGGGCCCGGCGCTCGAGCGGTTCACTCGCGAAGCCAAGGCCACCGCGAAGCTGAAGAGCTCGCACGTCGCGCGCGTCATGGATGTTGGTGTGTTGGACACGGGCATTCCGTACATGGTGATGGAGCATCTGGACGGCAGCGATCTGGGTGACGTGCTCGCGCACCGCGGTCATCTCCCGGTCGAACAGGTCATTGATCTCATGCTCCCCGTCGCTTCTGCGCTGGCCGAAGCCCACGCCAATGGCATCGTGCACCGGGACATCAAGCCAACAAATCTATTCATGACGCGCAGCACCGACGAGCCGGCGTCGATCAAGCTGCTCGACTTCGGGATCTCGAAGGCGCTCGAGGGCGCCGACGTCGAGCTGACCCAGACGCAATCGATGCTCGGAACGCCCGCATACATGTCCCCGGAGCAGATGCGCTCGGCGCGGCTGGTCGATGAGCGCACGGACATCTGGTCGCTCGGCTCGGTGATCTACGAGCTGATCGAGGGTGTGCGGCCGTTTCAGGGCAAGACGTTCTCGGAGCTATGCGTCGTGGTCGCGACCGATCCGCCCACGCCCATGGTTCACGCCCCTCCCGGGCTTCAGGACGTCCTCTGGCGCTGTCTCGCCAAGGCTCCCGAACAGCGGTTCAGCTCGATGTGGGAGCTCGGCAAGGCACTCGAACCGTTCGCCGGCGATCGTCAGGCAGCGGCAACGCTGGTCGAGCGGATGCATCGCCAGCTCCGGCGAAGTCATGGCGAGCTTGCAGCTGGTTCCAATATCTCGCCGGATCCATCGGTGGCTCGCTCATCCGATGTCAGCTCGCGAGCGGACACGGTGCTTCAGTCAACGCGGCCGTTCGCGCCCCCCGCAGGCTCGCGCGCCCGGCTGGTGTGGACGATCGCGGGCCTGGTCTGCATCGCCGCGGGGGTGGCCGGCCTCATCATCGTGCGATCCAGCCAAGCTCCGGCCTCGGGCATCGTGACGGTCGGTTCGGCCGAGCCGCCGGCCATACCGATCGAGGCGCCTTCGACCGGGCCTCCGACCACGCGACCCGAATCCTCCGGTCGTGCAATGCCCGAGCGCGCGCGTGCGACTGTCCCTGGCACCGCGACGCTGTCGGTTCGCGCAAACATCGAGGCGACGTTCATGATCGACGGAAAGCTGGCAGGTCGCGGCAAGCAGCTCGACGTGCCCACGCTGACCGCCGGAGAGCATCAGCTCGAGGTTCGCGCGCACAAGTACGTCACCGTTCGGCGGCCGATCTCGCTGGCCGCCGGGGAAGGTCTCGCGCTCGAAGTGCAGCTCGTGCGAGCGACACCGTCACCAAAGGCCAAGCCAACGGTCGCGCCCACGCCGCCCACCCCGGCTGCACCGCCCGCGGCAAACGACAAAAATCGCATCCTGCCGATGTGAATCTCGATCTCGCTCCCTCACGTGCGGAGGTGGGGAGACCGCTTGTCCGTCGTAGATGGTGGTTGTAGGTTAGCTCGTTGATGCAAGAGGTGATCAATCTGCTGCTCGTGGACGACGAGCCGCGCAACCTGGATGCGCTCGAGGCAATCCTCGACGATCCGGGCTATCGATTGATCCGAGCGGATAACGCAGATCTCGCACTACGCGAGCTATTGCAGAACGACGTCGCGGCGATCGTCCTGGATATCAAGATGCCCGGCGTGACCGGGTTCGAGCTCGCGCAGCTGATCAAGGGAACCAAGAAATTTCGCCAGATCCCGATCGTGTTTCTCACCGCGTACTTGCTCGAGGATGAGGATGTGTTGACCGGGTACGGTGCGGGCGCCGTCGATTACCTCACCAAACCGGTGAATCCGCAGATCTTGCGGCACAAGGTCAGCGTGTTCGCGGATCTGTTTCGCAAGACCCGGGCGCTCGCCCAGTTGAACGACACGCTCGAGGAGCGCGTCCGGGAGCGGACCGCCGAGCTCGAGAAGTCCGAGGCCGCGTTGCGCGCCGCCGCGGAGCAGAAGGATCAGTTTCTTGCGACGCTGGCGCACGAGCTTCGCAATCCACTCGCTCCACTGCGCACCGGCCTCGATCTGTTGATGATGAAGCCGGAGTCTCCGCTCGTGGAGCACGGCAGGGTGCTGGGGACGATGAATCGCCAGCTCGATCACATGGTGCGGCTGATCGACGATCTGCTCGACGTGTCGCGGATCAGTCGCGGCGCACTCGAGCTCCGCCGCGAGCGCTCCGAGCTCGCGCGCATCATCGAGAACGCGATCGAGGCGGCCCAGCCCTACATCGCGCGCAAGCAGCAATCGATCGTGTTCGAGCGCCACGTCGAATGCGAGGCGGACATCGATGCGACCCGTGTCGCGCAGGTCATCGGGAACCTGTTGCACAACGCGTCGAAGTTCTCGGCCGATCGGTCGCAGATCCGCGTCGAGCTCGCGCTCGAGGGTGATCGCGTGATGATCCGCGTCGTCGATCCCGGCGTTGGCATCGCGCCTGCCCAGCTGGAGCACGTGTTCGACATGTTCGCGCAGGTGCGCGCGGCACCCGCGGGAAGCAGCGGGCTCGGCATTGGATTGTCACTCGCTCGCCGGCTCGCGCAGCTCCACGGCGGCGATCTCACCGCATCGAGCACGGGCGAGAACCGCGGCAGCACGTTCACGCTCATGCTCCCTGGCGTTCGGGTACTGCGGCGATCGAACGGCGCCGCCGTCGGGTCGCCGCAACCGGCGCGGCCGAGCCGATCGCTCGACATCCTGGTGATCGAGGACAACGAGGATGCGGCCGAGATGTTGATGATGTGGCTGGAGGATCTCGGCCACCGCGTGAAGGTCGCGCGGACGGGGCCCGAGGGGCTCGAGATGCTTCAGCAATGCTTCCCGCAGCTCGTGCTGTGCGACGTTGGGCTGCCTGGGATGGATGGTGTCGAAGTTTGCCAGCGTGTGAAGGCGCTATCGTCGTTCCCGCAGCCCGTCATGGTTGCGTTGACCGGTTGGGGCATGGAAGCGGATCGCAAGCGCACGCGCGACGCAGGCTTCGACCATCACCTGGTCAAACCTGTAGCTCCGGACAAGCTCCGCGACATCATCGATATCGTGCCCGCGCGAACGTAGGCTCGTAGCGAGCGGGCGCGCACAGCTTGCCGCTGGTGCTCGCTCGGGTTCGCGATCAAACGCGGTTGTCGTTATGCGCGCGAATGGCAGGCTGGTTACTGACCGGTGAGCTGCAGACGTTCGCACCAGGAGACAGGCGTGGCATGACGAGACGTGCGGCGGATGTGGACGATTTGTTTGCCAGCGATCACGACCTGAGCGTCGTGATGCGGCAGACCGACTGGTCGAGCACCCCGCTTGGACCTCCGGACCAGTGGTCGCCGGCGCTTCGCATGATGGTCGGGCTGTTGCTTCACAACCGTTCTGCGATGTTGCTGTTGTGGGGCCCACAGCTGGTCCAGGTCTACAACGAGGCCTATCGGCCCGTGCTCGGCGACAAGCACCCGCAATCGATGGGCCAACCCGCGCGCGAATGCTGGCCAGAGATCTGGGATGTCATCGGACCGATGTTGGAGACCCCGCTGCATGGCGCGCGCGCGACCAACGCCGACGATCTGTTCTTGCTGCTCAATCGCAAAGGGTACGCGGAGGAGACTCACTTCAGGGTCGCCTACAGCCCCGTCCCAGATTCGACGGTGGATTCGGGGATCGGTGGCGTGCTCGCCACGGTGGTCGAGAATACCCAGCAAGCATACGTCGATCGTCAGCTCCGAACCTTGCGCGAGCTGGCGATCAGCGCGGCCGAGGCGAAGACCCCGGCCGAAGCGTGCATCACGGCCGGCGCCACGCTCGGCCAGAACGATTGGGATGTGCCATTCGCGCTGTTTTATCTGCTCGACGAGGATGGCCGCCGGGCTCGGCTCGCGACGACGATCGGATTCGACGGTCACCATCCGGCGATGGCACCCGGGGAGATCGACCTCGAGGCACCGGACTCCGTTTGGCCGCTCGCAGAGGTGGCGGCGAGCGTGCAACCGAGCGTGTTGACGCAGCTCGACGCTCGGTTCGGCCGGTTGCCTGCGGGCCGCTGGGCGGTATCTCCGCATACCGCGTTTGCGATCCGGCTCGCGTCACCCGAGCAGCCGCACGCCTACGGCGTCATCATCTTCGGCGTGAGCCCGCATCGCGAGCTCGACGCGGGCTATCGCACGTTCTTCGAGCTTGCCGCGGCACAGGTCACCAGCGCGGTGCGCAACGCTCGATCGTTCGAAGCCGAGCGCCAGCGCGCCGAGGCACTGGCAGAGCTCGACCGCGCGAAGACCACGTTCTTCAGCAACGTCAGCCATGAGTTCCGCACACCGCTCACCTTGATGCTCGGTCCGATCGACGACGAGCTGGCTGATCCACAGCAGCGGCTGACGCCAGCGCAACGCGAGCGGCTCGAGCTGGTGCGCCGCAACGGTCTGCGACTGCAGAGGCTGGTGAATACGCTGCTCGACTTCTCGAGGATCGAGGCCGGACGCGCGCAGGCGGTGTTCGTGCCCGTCGATCTATGCGCGCTGACCTCGGATCTTGCGGCGAGCTTCCGCTCGGTCGTGGAGAGCTCGGGGCTCCAGCTCGTGGTCGAGTGCGCACCGCTATCGACGCAGATCTATGTCGATCCGGCGCTGTGGGAAAAGATCGTGCTCAACCTGATCTCGAACGCGTTCAAGTTCACGTTCGAAGGCACGATCCGGGTCCGGATCGCGGAGCTCGATCACGATGTCGAGCTCGAAGTCGCAGACACCGGTGGGGGAATCCCGTCGCATGAGCTGACGCGTGTGTTCGACCGGTTCCACCGGGTCGAGGGGGCCCACGGCCGCACTCACGAGGGCACCGGGATCGGACTCGCGCTGGTCCAAGAGCTGGTGAAGTTGCACGGCGGAACGGTCGACGTCGACAGCGAGCTCGGCAAGGGCACGACGTTTCGCGTCCGCATTCCGAAGGGCTCGGCGCACCTCCCCGCCGAGCGGATCGCCGCGACCGCACGCCCTTCGACATTCCACAGCGGCGCCGCGGCGTTGTTGTCCGAGGTGGAACACTGGAATGCGGGCGACCAGCGCACGCCGATCGAGGTCGCGGAGCAGTCGGTGATCGCTCCGGTGGCCGCCGGTGCGCGGATCCTGATCGCCGACGACAACCTGGACATGCGCAACTACGTCGGGCGCTTGCTCGCGCGCCACTGGCACGTCGAGATGGTGGGCGACGGCGTGGAGGCGCTGGCCGCGGCACGACAGCGAGCGCCGGATCTCATCCTGTCCGATGTGATGATGCCGCGCCTGGACGGGCTGGGCTTGTTGCGTGAGCTACGCGCCGATGATCGGACCAAGGCGATTCCGGTGATCCTGTTATCGGCAAGGGCAGGCGAGGAATCCACGATCGAAGGACTCGAGTCCGGCGCCGACGAATATCTCGTGAAGCCGTTCTCCGCGCGCGAGCTGATCGCTCGCGTCAACGCGCAGCTCACGGTGTCGCGGTTGCGGCGCGAGGCAGTCATGGCGGCGCACGAGCATGCTGCGGATGCGACGCGGTTGCTCGCCCAGGCGCAGAACGCAACGCGGGCGCGCGAGGAGATCCTCGCCGTCGTCAGCCACGACTTGCGCAACCCGCTGTCTGCGATCGATCTCGCGAGCCAGTTGCTGGAGCGTGCCGTCGATCGCGAAGACCCCGACCAGCACGACGTTCGCATGCGCCGGCAAGTCGCCACGATCCGGCGCGCAGCGACCCGGATGACGCGAATGATCGGCGATTTGCTGGACATCGCGCGGATCGACACCGGCCGGCTCGCGATCGAACGTCAGCCGCATGACATTGCGAGCCTGCTCGACGAGATCCGGGACGCATGCGACGCGAAGGCTCACGAGCGCAAGCTGTCGCTGGCGGTGGAGGTCGCGCCCGGTTTGCCGGTGGTCGACTGCGATCGCGAGCGCGTCATGCAGGTGTTGGCGAACCTCGTCGGAAACGCGCTCAAGTTCACCGACCCGGGCGGCGCCGTCACGCTCACGGCGGTTCAGCAAGCCGATCAAATCGTGGTTTCGGTGGCCGACACGGGGCGGGGCATTGCTGCTGACGAGCTGGCCCATGTGTTCGAGCGCCACTGGCACTCGACGCAGCGCAACCGCGAGGGCCACGGGCTCGGGCTATCGATCGCCAAGGGCATCGTCGAGGCGCACGGTGGCGCGATCGAAGCGACCAGCGAGCTCGGGCGCGGCAGCACGTTCTCGTTCAGGTTGCCGATCGGCGTGGCATCCGACGCGCCCCGCCGCGTCGAACCGTCGCGCACGCCATCGCCGGTGATGTCGGCGGAGCCGTTCCCCACCGGGGGTGGTGCGGTGGGCGAGCTGATGCGAGCGATGGACTGGGCGAGCACGGACCTCGGCCCGAGCTCGCGCTGGCCGCAGGTGTTGCGAACAGCGATCGAGCTGATGCTCGAATCGGAGTATCCGATCATCATCGCGTGGGGGCCGGAGTTCTTGTACCTGTACAACGATGCGTGTCGCCGATTGCTGGGGCACCGGCATCCATCTGCGCTGGGCCGGCCCATGTCGCTCGTGTTTCCCGAGGCATGGCGGTTGGTACAGCCGCTGTTTCAGCGAACGCGCGTAGGCGAGACCATCGCGCTCGAAGACGTCTACGTCCCACTCGAGAACGTGGGCGATCTGGAGGATCGGTTCTTCACGTTCTCGCTGAGCCCGATCCGCGACGAGGGGTCGATGGTCGTTGGGACGTTCGGCGTGGTGGCCGAGACCACGCCGCGGATCGAAGCGGAGCGCCGGCTCGCCACGCTACGCGAGCTCAGCAAGCTGTCGGGGGCGCTCAGCGCGGAGCAGGCCTGTCGCGATGCGGCCGCCGTGCTCGAGGCAAACCCGATCGACGTGCCGTTCGCGATGCTGTATCTCGTCGGCCCCGACAATCGCACCGCGAGGCGGGTGGCGGTCACCGGGGTCCAGGGCAGCACCATCGTGGCGCCGTCGGTGATCCCGCTCGATGATGACGACACCGGAGCGCCGAGCTGGCCGGTCGCCCGCGCACTTGCGACCGGCCGCATGGAGATCGTGAGCGACGTGCTCGATCGATTCGGACCGTTGCCGGGCGGTGCGTATCCGGAGGCCCCGCACACGGCGTGTGTCATCCCGCTTGCCCGGCCGTGTGCGGACGCACCCTGGGGTGTGATGATCGCCGGCGTCAGCGCGCGACGGGCGCTCGACGACGGGTATCGCGGGTTCTTCGAGCTGGCCGCCGAGCACGTGATCAGCGCGATCGGCACCGCCCGGGCGTTCGAGGTGGAGCGGCGGCGCGCCGAAACGCTGGCGGAGGTCGATCGCGCGAAGACCGCGTTCTTCGGCAACGTCAGTCACGAGCTGCGCACGCCGCTGACCTTGATCCTCGGGCCACTCGAGGATGCGCTCGCTGACCCTGGACGCAAGTTGTCGGGTGACCAGCTCGAGCTGGTGCGGCGCAATGCGTTGCGGCTGTACAAGATGGTGGGGGCGTTGCTCGACTTCTCTCGGGTCGAAGCGGGTCGGGCACAGGCATTGTTCGTGCCGACCGACCTGTCCGCCGTCACCGCGGATCTGGCGAGCGCGTTTCGCTCGGCTGCCGAGGCCGCAGGGCTGCGCTTGCACGTCGACTGCCCACCGTTGCCCGACCCGATCTACGTCGATCCCGAGATGTGGGAGAAGATCGTGTTCAACCTGCTGTCGAACGCGGTGAAGTTCACACCGCGGGGCGAGATCACGGTGAGCGTCCGGGCGGAACCGGACCGCGCGGTACTTTCGGTCACCGACACCGGCGTCGGGATTCCCGCCGAAGAGCAGCCGCGGATCTTCGATCGGTACTATCGTGCCGAAGGGCAATCGCGGCACCGGCCCGAAGGGACCGGGATCGGGCTGGCGCTGGTCAACGAGCTCGTGAAGCTCCACGGCGGTACCGTCGAGGTGACGAGTGGGGTCGGGCGCGGGTCGACGTTCTCCGTGATGTTGCCGCGAGGATCGGCGCATCTGCCGCAGGATCGAGTCGATCACACGCCGCGAGGGCGCCGTGGCGAGACCGGCGCGGCGCTGTTCATCGAGGAGAGCAAGCGGTGGGCGGCGACTTCGCTCGACGTTCCGGTTCGTCCTGCATCGCGCCGGATCCTGGTCGCAGATGACAACGCCGACCTTCGCGAGTACGTATCCGGCCTGCTCGGCCGCTACTTCACGGTCGAAACCGTCGGGGATGGCCGAGCGGCACTTGCGATCGCCGAGACCGGCTGGCCGGACGTGATCGTGGCGGACGTGATGATGCCGGGTCTCGACGGTTACGCGCTGGTGCGCGCGCTGCGCGCGCATCCTCAGATCTCCGCGCTGCCGGTGATCTTGCTGTCGGCCCGCGCGGGTGAGGAGGCGACGCTGGAGGGCTTGCAGAGCGGCGCCGACGACTACCTGGTGAAGCCGTTCTCCGGTCGCGAGCTGATCGCACGCGTCCGGACGCAGCTGGCGATGGTCGAGTTGCGTGCGCAGGTGATTCGCGAGCGCGCGCGGTTCGAAGCGTTCGTGCGATCGCTTTCGGTTCGCGATGACTTCATCGCGATGGCGTCGCACGAGCTGCGGACCCCGTTGACCGCGCTTGCGCTTCAGCTCGAGGGAATTCATCGCGTCGTCGAGGCGGGCAAAGCGGCCGGAGCCACCGGACGGCTCGTGGCGCGGGTCAACGTCGCGCTCCGCCAGACCGATCGGCTCACGCAGCTGATCGATGCACTGCTCGATGCGTCACGGCTTTCGATGGGGCGGCTCGAGCTCCAGCGTGAAGATTTCGATCTGGTCGAGGTCGTGCGTGGTGCGATGCGCGCGTTCGAGACCGACGCGCTTGCGGTTGGGTCATCGTTTCACTTCGAAGCGTCTCCTGCCAGCGGTCGCTGGGATCGATCTCGCATCGAGCAGGTGGTTCGTAGCTTGATCTCGAACGCGGTGAAGTATGCACCGCATACCCAGATCGATATCCAGGTCGGTGCCGACGCCGACAACGCGCAGGTCGTGGTCAGCGACGCCGGTGTGGGCATGACTCCGAGCCAGCTGCTGCACGTGTTCGATCGATTCGAGCGAGCGTCGTCGACCGAGAACTACGGCGGGATGGGCCTCGGTCTCTATCTCGCGCGCGAGATCGTACGAACGCATGGCGGCGCGCTGGACGTCGATAGCGCACCGGGCACCGGTACTCGGTTCACCGTCACGCTGCCGCGGTGGGCGCCGAGCGACTGGTCCCATTCAACCGCGGGATCGCCGGACGTGCACGGATGACCGACCACGCCGCCATCCTGATCGTCGAGGACGACCGCGATATCCGGGATGCGCTGGTGGATGCGCTCGAGGACGAGGGCTATCCGGTGATCAGCGCGATCGACGGGGTCGACGCGCTCGACCAGCTTCGTGCAGGAGCGCGACCGGGGCTGATCCTGCTCGATCTGATGATGCCGCGGATGAGCGGGGCGAAGTTTCGCGAGGAGATCCTCAAGGTCCCATCGTGGGCAGCGATCCCTTGCGTGGTCGTCAGCGCGGATCCGCTGGCGACCTCCAAGACCGAGACGCTGGGTGCGTCGGCGTTACTCCGCAAGCCGATCAAGCTCCAGGAGCTATTCGACGTGGTCGGTAGGTTTGCCGCCGCGCGTGCGTGAGATCACAGGGAGAGGGGCCGCTGGTCTCCGATAAAGCGACGGCGTATCGACGCGGGGATTGTCGCGCAACGAGCCGAGGCCAAGGCAGCGCGCATCGAGGACGAGCTGGCCGAGCTGAACAAGCGCCTCGGTCCGTTAACGCGGAGTCAGCTGCCGCAGCCATCCGGCGGCGGCGTGAGCGCCAGCGCGACAGTTGGGCGTACTCGCCCGGTGAATTGTCTGCGCCGACGAAGTTTCGCGGAGCTCGTCGATGGCACAGGTCATGAAATAGCTCGCAGCCATGTTCAAAACTAGTTTGCTTGCTGTTTCTTCCATGCTTCTCGCGTTCGCGTTGACTCACACCGGTTGTGACACCGTCGACCGCGCGTACGACTGCAACCAGATCTGCACGAAGTACAAGGAGTGCGCCGACGCGGCGTACGACGACGCTGCGTGCGCGGAGCGCTGCCGTGACAACGCGGCGGAGAGCGAAGACTTCGAGGACAAGGCGGACGCCTGTCAGGCGTGCATCGACGATCGTTCGTGCGCAGGTGCCGTGTTCAGCTGCGGCGCCGAATGCGTCGGCATCGTCCCTTGAGGGTTGCGGTTCGGCGCGCGTAGACCGTCGCACTGCTGCGTGATCTGGGCGGATCGCTGCTAGATTGCGGCCCCTGTGCTCGGGATCATCGCTGCAATGTCCGAGGAGCTCGCCGCCATCATCGAGGTGATCGGCGGCGATGACGTCATCGAGCTCGGCGGGAGGCGCTATCACCGCGGCCACTATGGAGGAGAGCCGGTCATCGCCGTCGTCAGCAGGATCGGCAAGGTCGCGGCAGCGACGACTGCAGCGATCCTGCTCGAGCGGTTTCAACCCCGCGCGATCGTGATGACGGGGCTGGCAGGAGCCGTCGATCCGCGGCTCTCGATCGGTGACATCGTGATCGCGGATCGACTCATCCATCACGATCTCGATGCGCGGCCGCTGTTCGCGCGCCACGAGATCCCGCTGCTCGGCGTAGCCGAGCTGATCGCGGATCGCGCGCTGTCCGACCGGATGGCGAGGGCTGCCCAGCAGTTCGTCGTGCCGCCCGAGCTTGGTTCGCTGGGCATCACGCGCCCCAAGCTGTGGCGTGGCCTCGTCGGCTCGGGCGACCAGTTCTTCTCATCGCAGGAGCTGACCACCGCGTTGCGCGAGCGTCTGCCCAGCGTGCTCGCGGTCGAGATGGAGGGCGCCGCGGTGGCGCAGGTGTGTCACGAGCACGCCGTGCCGTTCGCGATCGCACGCGTGATCAGTGATGGCGCCGATCATGCGGCCGCCGTCGACTTTGCTCGGTTCCTCCGGGTTGCGTGCGGCCCCTACGCCCGCGCGCTGATCGAAGGCGTGCTGTCCACGGCCTGACAGCTGGCCGTGTTGCTCGCCAGCACAGTCCGCGGTGCCCGCGCGGTCTGCTACGCTCGCACGATGCTGGTGGGCAGTTGTCACTGCGGTGCCGTGGTCGTCGAGCTCGACACGCAGCTGGCGCCCGGTGAGTTGCCGGTTCGGCTGTGTGGCTGCACGTTCTGCCTCGAGCACGATCCGCGCTACACGTCGGATCCCCAGGGCCACGTCACGATCCGTCTCGCGAGCGCGCACGCGGCGCGCCGTCACCGATTCGGGCTCGGACTCGCGGATTTTTTGATCTGCGCATCATGTGGCGTGTTCGTCGCTGCCTACGAGCCGGGGGAGCCGGGGAGGGCCGTGATCAACGCGCGCGTGCTCGCCGCGGCCGGAGAGCTCGTCGCCACGCCGACCCGGTTCACCGCGTACGACTCGGAAGACGCCGCGACGCGCACCGCTCGACGCGCGAAGAACTGGACGCCGGCCACCCTCCGCATCGGTCGCGAATCGCCGTAGCATCGGACGATGTTGTCGGTGTCGAGTCGATGGTTCGTCGTCGCAATCGTTGTCGCGTTCGCTGTGGGTGCTGGGTGTGGTGGAGTGTCGCCACGCAGCGCCGCCCCGGCACCGCCCGGCACGCCGCAGCCGCTCGCGATCGGCGAGACGTTCCGGCTGGACTCGCGCGTGCTAGGCGAGCAGCGGGTGATCAATGTCTACGTGCCGCCTGGATACGGCGAGTCGAGCGACCGCTACACCGTGCTGTACATGCCCGACGGCGGGATCCAGGAGGACTTCCCACATGTCACCGGTATCGTCGATGTCTCGATCAAGAACCAGCTGATCCGGCCGCTGATCGTCGTCGGCATCGAGAACACCGAGCGGCGGCGCGATCTGCCCGGGTACACGGACGTGCCCGACGAGCGCGAGGCTGCACCGCATGCCGGCGGCTCGGAGCGGTTCCGCCAGTTCATGCGTGACGAGCTCAAGCCGTACATCGAAGCGCACTATCGAACCGCCGGCCCGTCCGCGATCATCGGTGAGTCACTCGCGGGGCTGTTCGTGATCGAGACGTTGCTCGTGGAGCCGGCGCTGTTCGATTGGTACATCGCGGTCGACCCGAGCGTGTGGTGGAACCACAAGGCGCTGGTCCGCAGCGCCTCCACGCGGTTCGCGTCGTGGACCGCGCCGCCGAAGACCCTGTTCATCGCCACGGCCGACTACCAGGACACGTTGGATGCGATCGATCTGCTGCTCGATGCGCATCGCGCGCTCGCTCCGAAGGACCTGATGATCGAGTACGAGCCGATGCCGACCGAACATCACAATTCGATCTATCCACACGCGGCGCTCGCGGGGATTCGCTCGCTGTTTGCGCTCGCGCCGACACGCAGATGACTGCGCGCGTCAGTTCAGATAACCGCGGCGGACCTGCCAGACGATGCGATCGAAGAACACGTCGCTACGGATCGCGCTGCCATGAACGATCTCGGCAAGCGCTGCCATCCACAGTTGAGTCAGTACTCGGTCCACGTACATGCGAGCTTCTGGGTCGGCCAGCCGGCCGAAACATAAAGCCCTCACCGGGATCTTCCAACCGACCTCGTCGAGCTGCGTCGAGCTGACGCGGCGCAGCTCCTGCGCCGACCGCGATTACAGCCGGTTCGCGGTCGCCTTTCCGTGCGCGGCGCCGGCCTTTCAGCAAGTCTGGACCCCCGAGAGGTGAGCTCGCCCGTGCGTTAGGCGCGAGCGTTCAGCTCATTGGGCGGTCGATGGGAACCCGAGCGTGAGCCGCAGCCGATCGGTGGTGCCCACGGTGTTGCCCATGCTGGTATGGGTCTCGAGCTTGCCGTCGACGCAGTCATTGACGCGCGACTCGTCCTTGTTGTCGCCGAGCGCAGCGTAGCTGGCGACGACGTTGCCATACTCGGAATGATCCGCGAACACGAGCTCGATCTCCGCGAGGTTCAATCCGCCTCCGGACGGTGCGGTCCGGATGTACTTGCCCGAGATCGTCAGGTACGCGCCATCGAGGTCGGGTTCGCCCTGGGCGTTCGAGTAGTAGACGTCGTAGTACTCCTCGCTCGCGCCTTCGATGTCGCGTGAGGCCATGCGAAGCGGGTCCGGTAGCTTGGCCGCCAGCTCCGGGCCATCGACCGCGAAGCTGTACTTCTGGGGTGAGCTACCGCCGGTGCGCTCGTAGAAGTTGATCATCTGGAGCCCTGGCAGTGTTCGCACGGCGCCCGTGGGGCCCGCGTCGTTGAACGTCGGCCCTGCATCGTTGTCGGGGCGACCATCCGGCCCTCCGCAGCCAGCAGCGATGGCTGTCGCCACGAGGCCGCCGATCATCCGGGCTCGTACGCGACGTGTCAGGGGGGCGGGCACCAGCAGCGTTCGCACCATTGCTGGGAGACGTAGCCGTTTGCGGGGCCCGGGTTCAACTCGTTTCACGCGCGCTCACCCTCTCTCGCGGTCCTGGGCCGCGGATCGAAGTCATGACGAGCGCGATCCGCGGGCGTTCATGCCCCGGCCATGTGTCGCGAGACATGGGTTTCGTCGTCATCACACTGGTTTCCGTGTTGCCATGGCTGCTACACGCGCCGTGCGCGACAACGACGGCAACTGGCGTTGTTTTCAGGATGTTCATTGTTCGCGCGGCTTTGCTCACAGCTCGGGCCCGTGCGGTACGGATGACTCGGAGCGCTCTGGTCGCTCGAGTTGCTACTGACCAGCGCTAACCGAAGGTCCGTAGCGCTGTGGCGGACGGCACGCCGTTTGAAATGCCCACGCATCGTGAACGACGCGGCTGGTTCGAGTGAACCGGGCGCGAATCACGCGACGAGCCCGAGGCACGGCACCAGGCTCGTCGTCTCTCAACGTGACTAGCCGAGACTAATCAGGAGCAAGGTAGATGAAGGCGATCAAGGCTGCATTTCTCTGTGGCGTATTGTCGGGGCTCTCGCTCGTTGGTTGCGCTGATTCCGGATCGAGTGTGGATATCGAGGAGTCGACCGGCGACGGCAAGGCCGATAGCGACATCATGACCCGCGTATTCGTGCGCAACGACGCCACGGTACGCGTGCAGATGAAGCCGTTCCGCAACGGTGACCTCAACGACTCGGCCGAAGATCAGATGAAGGGCAAGAAGAGCTTCGGTGAGGTGAATCTCGACGAGTACATCCTCGAGGTCGAGGACCGTATGTACAAGGAGATCTCGGCGGTTCGGATCGAGGACAACGTCGATGTGACCAACACGAAGAACGTCTACGTTCGCGTCGAGTACTCGGACGACCTCACGGGTTCGGCGCCCGGTACGGTGCTCGGCGTTCGTGACGGCAATGACTGGAGCGCGATCGACTTCGTCTGGGAGTACGAGTGCGACACCCGGCGCGTCGAGCGCAACGACGGCGAATTCCTCGTGACGGTCGAGCCGTTCACCAACGACAAGCTGTCGGATTCGGCGGAAGACCTGATGAAGGGCAAGAAGAGCTTCGGCGACGTGACCCTCGACGAGTACATCACCGACGTCAAGAAGCGCATGTACCGTGAGGTCAAGGCCGTCAACCTCGAGACCGGCGCGGACGCGACCGACACCAACCACATCTATGTTCGCGTCGAGTACACGGATGAGATCAAGGACGAAGCGCCGGGCACGGTGATGGGAACGGCCGAGAACAACGAGTTCAAGGCGCTTGACTTCGTGTTCGAGGCGCCGGAGTGCACCGCGTCGGCGCTGGACGGAGGTTCGTGATCGAACACGACAACCTGCCCGCACCAGCGGGTCGTTGAACGCATGCGCCCCGGGTGAGCCAGCTGCTCCGGGGCGTCGCGTTTTGGCCCGCGGATCGTGATGCCCTCCGGGCGCGCTAGGCGCGCTCGCTCCGAGCGCTGTGACCTCGGCGAAGCTCAGTCGCAGCGGCCCGCGATCCGCACGACCTCGGCGGCGGGATCTTGATCGATGTAGGGCTGATCGAGCTCGATGTGAACGACGCCGATCGGATCGGAGCCGAACAGATTGGCGACCTGAACCCGATCGCTGATCGGACCTTCGTACTGGATCGCGGCTGCTTGTTCGACCAGCGCGACGCTGCGGGGCAGCGGGCCGAGGTCGTCGAAGATTTCGTGGCACTCGATGGTGGTCGACGACGCCGCGCACGACGCAACGCCCACATCGCCAACGAGGTCGACGGTGCTCGCGCCATCCTCGAGGAACCCCGATAACCGCACCTCGACCCGGCCGCCAACGAGGCCGACGGGTAGGCGATAGCGGAGCTCCACCTCGTTGCCCTCGACCTTCCAGCGAACCCGATCGACCTCGAACTCAGCAGCGGCATCGAGACCGGCGTGTACCGGAACACGGTAGCGGGCCGCGAAGGTGCCACCGGTCCCGAGCGCTACTGCCGCAGCGTCGAGGAGTGGATCCGCGTGCGTGGGCGCGCCACTATCCGAACCGGTTGCCATGCACCCCGTGGTCACAGCCGCAAGAAATCCGAAGCAAGCGCGCAGCGTCATGGGCGGGGGCACTGTAGAGCACGCGAAGTCCGGGCCGAATAACTTGTCCTGTCGAGCGCGGTTCAGGCAGGACGCGATTACCGAAATCCAGCGCAATGACCGCGGGTAAACCTCGTCCCGATGCTCCTGCCGAGATCGATCCGGAGCAGGTCGCGGCGATGGATGAGGATGACTGGTACCGCACCGTTTACCGGGCAGATCAGCCGCAATTGACGGTGCGCGCGATCGCGACCGGGACGGTGCTGGGGTTCGTGCTGTCGTTCTCCAACGTCTACATCGGCCTCAAGACCGGCTGGTTCTTCGGCGTTGCGCTCGCGTCATGTCTGGTGTCGTTCGCGCTGTGGCGCGGGTTCGCGTCGCTTGGGCTGGCGCGGAAGCCGCTGTCGATGCTCGAGACCAACTGCATGCAATCGACCGCGTCGTCCGCCGCGTACGCAACCGGCAACATGGTCGTGGGCGTCATCCCGGCACTGCTGCTCATGTCGGTGTCTCCGAGCACGCCCGCCGGCGTGCAGCCCGCATGGCCGGCGCTCGTCGCGTGGATCGCATGCATTGCGGCGCTTGGCGTGACGCTGGCGATTCCACTCAAGCGGCAGCTGATCAATCGCGAGCGCCTGGCGTTTCCCTCGGGCACCGCTGCCGCGATCATGTTGCAGGGGCTTCATCGCAGCGGTGTCGCAGTCGTGGTGCGCGCGCGTCTGCTGATCGCTGCGATCGCGGTCGGAGGTGTACTCCCAGTGCTACGTGATCTGCGATCGATCGCGATCATCCCGGCGAGCTCGCGGCTGTTCGACTGGATCCCGACGGGTGCAGCGTATCGCGCCGGTGATGCCGGGATCGTGCTCGATCACAGCGTGCTGCTCGCGAGCGCCGGTGTGTTCGTGGGACTGCGGATCGCGGTGTGGGCGCTCGTCGGCGGCATGATCACGGCGCTGGTGCTCGGCCCCGATGCGCTGGCCTCGGGCGCGGCGGCGGCTCCAGGGATGTTGTGGGCCGACGTCGGCACCTGGATCGGCGCGCCGTTGCTCGTCGGCTACGCGATGGTCGCGCTGGCGACGCGCTGGCGTGCATTTGCGACGACGTTTCGCCCGGCGCCCGCCCGTGCCGGCACGAGCACAGCACACCCCGAGATACCCCCGAGCTGGTTCTGGATCGGATTTTCATTGTGCGGCGCGTGCGCGATCGTGCTCGGCCAGGTGCTGTTTGGCATTCCGATCGTGCTCGGGGCCCTCGCAGTCGCGCTCAGCCTGGTGTTCGGTGCGGTTGCGTGCCGGATCGCGGGCGAGACCGACATCACGCCGGGCGGACCGATGGGCAAGTTGACCCAGCTCGGATTCGGCGCGCTTCATCCGCAGCATCCGGCGACCAATCTCATGACCGCGGCGATGACCCATGCGTCGTCGGTCGCGGCCGCCGATCTGCTGAACGACCTCAAGAGTGGCTATCTGCTCGGCGCAGACCCGCGCCGCCAGTTCGTCGCGCAAGCGATCGGAATCATCGCCGGCACAGCGGCATCGGTGCTCGCGTACTTTCTGCTGGTCCCCGACGCGCGCGCGCTCGTCGGTGCCGACGGCCAGCCGGCTGCATTCGCAGCGCCCGGCGCGCATCAGTTCCAGGCGATCGCCGAGCTGTTGCAGCACGGGCTCGACGGTCTCCATCCGATGCACCAGACGCTGGTGGTCGTCGGCGGGTTCGCGGGCGTGATGCTCGCGGCCGTGGAGCGGGCCGTGCCCGAGCGTGCTCGGCGGTGGGTACCGGCGCCGGCCGGGCTCGGCCTTGGGTTATTGCTGCCCGCTTCGACATCGCTGGCGATGGCGCTCGGGGCAGCCGTCGCAGCGATCGTCACGCGACGAGATCGAACGGCCGGGGCGCGCACCGTATGGCCGGTGGCAGCGGGGGCGCTCGCGGGTGAGAGCGTGGCCGGCGTGGCGGTGGCGCTGATCAACGCGATCGGGCGCTAGCTGCGCTGGCACCGATGCCGCTCACCGAACGCGTTGGTGCGCGTGCCGCGTGCCTGCGACGCGAGCATGGCTGACAGAACGCTTCAAGCGCGCGGTCGATACCGCGTCGCGCGTGCAAACCCGAACCGCTCGACGCGCCGCTCGGCGACCAGCGCACGCAGCGCACGCAGCACCGTGCTCGGCGACAGCTCGAGCGATCGCGCGAGATCGGGGACGCGCGCTGACTCCAGCTCCTCGAGCCGGCGCAGCACGCGATGCGTGACGTCGGTGCGCCCCGCTGATGCGGTGTCGGTGTGGACGTCGTAGTGATGAGGCTCGAGCGGAGGGACATGGCCTTCCTCCCACAGCGGCACATCGACCGGCAACGGCGCCTGTTCCGGCGGAGCCACCAGGTGAACCGGAACGGTGACCCGATAGCCGCCGTCGCTCGCTTCGATCCACGAGCTGTGCGGCGCGAGGAAGCTGCGCAGGCGATGGATCGTCGTGCGGACCGGCGGATCGTGGATCTCGGGATGGTACACGCGCAGTCCCCACAACCCGGCGACGATCCGCTCCTTGGTCGCGTCGCCGCTGGCGAGCACACGCAACAGCGCCGGGCACCACCGCGGCGGGCGATGGCGGACCACGACGTCGCCGTGGTCCTCGAGCAGCAACAGGTCCTCGCCCGGAATCAAGATGATCCGGCGGCCGGGCGCCAGCCCGAGGAGCTCGGGGATCGCGCCGAGCAACCCGAGCGAGACGATCCGCGACAGCGCGCTGACATCGCGGTGGGCCACCGCCCGCAGCAACGGGGTCAAGCCGTCCTCGTCGAATGCGGTCGTGCGCTCGGCGCGGTCGTACTGACCGAGCGCGGCTCGGGCGAGGAAGTGCTGGCTCGATCGCGCGAGCGCCCGAAGCTCGGCGAGCGCGCTGGCTTCCGCAACCTGATCGGCAGAGGCGCGCGCGACCAGGACCTCGAATCCGAGCAGCTGCGCGCGAAACGCGACGTCACGCGGCTCGACGAGCGCCGAGGCTTCGGCGAGTAGCTCGCCGCACGCACCGGGGCCGTGTTGCCAGCGCATCACCCACAACCGGGCCAGCAGGCTGGCGACCCGGCCGCGGCGCGTGTCGCTGCGTAGCGCATCGCGATGGGCGGCATCGAGCGCTTCGATCGCCGCGCTGCGCCGGCCTCGCAGCGCGCGCTGGACGGCCGCCTCGATCAGCAGTGCGCGCCGGCTGTACGAATCGTGAGCGCGCCGCCGGAGCAGCGCCTCGACACGACCGAGCGCAGCGGCATGCGGGTCGAACTTGGTCACGTAGGTCGCGATCGAGGTGTCCACCGCAAACGCGTTGTGGACGAGGCCGAGCCGCATCGCCTGCTGGTTGGCCTGCTCGAGCAGCGCGATGCCGCGTTGCAGCTGCCCGATCTGCACCAGCGAGTGACCGCGAATGTCGGTGCCCAGCATCGCTGCGTAGAGAAACTTCGCCTCGTGTGCCGCCTGCAACGCACGCAGCGCATGCCGCGCCGCACGCGCGAACCGTCCGGTGAAGTAGCACTGACAAGCGAGGCCTTGAAACACCAGCGCGCGCACCCAGCGATCGGGATGATGGCGCCAGCGAAATCCTTCGCGGACGAGCAACTCCGAGGCGCGATCGAAGTAACCGGCGCGGGCAGCGGCGAGCCCCAGGAAGAACCGGGCGGCGACCAGCGTCCGCGGCTCGCGACCGTTGCGCGAGAGGTAGCCGTCGAACATCGCGTGCGCTTCGTCGACGCGATCGAGGAACGTCAGCGCGCCGACCACGAACGCGACGTCGTGATCCGCGATCGCATAGGCCGCGTCGTAGCTCTGCGCCAGCAGATCGCCGTAGTTGCCCGCAAAGAACTGCTCTGCGAGCGGCGAGCTGCCTACGGCGACGGTCACGGCGCGATTATCCATGCGGAATCAAAGTTGTCCGCACAAATCGCGTCACGCTGCTAAGCACGCGGCGGCGCTCAGGGTCAGCGGCGAGATGGGTCACAGGAAATAGTGGAGCTGCAGAAGGCCCAGCACCGTGCCCCGATGAAGCTCGCCGCGAACGCCTTCGACGCGGAGCAGGGGAGCGATCTCGAAGTGCGCATACGGAAAGCTCGCCATCCGGGCCTCGAGCGCAACTCGCTCGTTGTCGCCGAGCTGAAGATCGGCGTCGTAGATGTGCGCGGCGATCGCGCCGCCGAGGCTTGCGGCGGGACGGATGTGGAGCGCGGCGTAGCCAGCGAGTCGGTGGACCGTCGAGCCACCGTCGATCGTCTCCCAGCCATAGTCGAGCTCGGCTGCGATCATGAGGTTCGTCGATTCGAGCCAGTTCTTGAACGTCGCGCCTGCCCAGCCTTCGACGCCGGTGGCGAGCTGTCGCGCCATGATCTGTGCACCAACACTGCCGGTGTCGTCGCGGATGTAGCGCTCGATCGACACCGCGCCTCCTGGGCCGTGGCGGCCCACGCGCGGTGGAGCGGTCAGCGGCGTCAACGCGGTGACGTGGACATCCCACGCCGTCCGCGCGATACCCGCGCCGATGGCATAGCTCTCCTCGAGGGTGTGCTGCCCGGTGTACCGGCGCACGTATGCGGTGTGGTCCGGTACGCGCAACCCGAACACCGGAAACATCCGGCCGGCGCGCACGTACCACGCGCGAGATCCGGGCTGATACATCACGTAGTGCTCGCGGCTTCCGATCCGATCGCTGATCGGCCTCGGCTCGCGAACCGCGGCGAGCACGCCCACGGTGCCTTGCACAGACCAGCCCCCGGTGCCGAATCGAGCGTACAGATCGCCTTGCATCGGGAACACCGCGCCCTCGTTGCCACCTCGGACCTGCTTCGCCATACCTGCCAGCCGAACGTCACCGCCCAGCGCCATCCAGCCCGGAAGCTCGACCGCGCCATGCAGGAACCGGCCGTCGCCACCACCGGCGATCGTCGATCCTGCTTCGTCGCGACCGTAATCGTTGATCAGTCCGCCGCCAGCCGGTGAGAAGTGACACTCCGAACAGCGGGTCGCGCCCGTCGAGAACTGCCACTCGGGGTACGCCTCCGCGCGGCGCGGCGCACGTGCGACGACGATCACCGCGATGATGATCAGGACCGCTACTCGCACAGCGCACCGCCCGCGATCCACGTCTCGATCAAAGCGATCTCCGCAGCTGCGAGCCTTCCGGTGGGCGGCATTCCACCCGGATCGGTTCGCCGCAACAGGTTCACCAGCAGGCTGCCGCGCGGGTTTGCCGGATCGACGTAGCCGCCGATCGGCGCAGCGGTGTCGTCGCATGCGCGACCGGTCAGCGTGCGATATGCCGCCGCATCGTCGTGGAGATCGACATTTCCCGCGTTCGATAGCGACGCATGACACGCGCTGGTCGTGCACTGCGGCGCGATGATCGTCGCGTACATGTAGTGCCACTCGTCCGGTGGCTCCGATGCGCACGCGGTCAGCGCCAACCCGAGCGACACGGAGATCGCGGCCGAGCGTATGGAGCGCGCGGTCATCGATGTGCATCCGACGCATTGGCGACGTAGACCAGCCGGCCTCCTGCGTCACCGACGCGATAGCCCGCGTACGCACCGCTGATCAGGCCCGCCACGGCGATCACTCCGACGAGCTGCTGGCGCTCGGGGCGACGCGACAGCAGGAATGCAGTCGTGCAGACGATCGCGTTGATGCCTGCGGCGTAGAGGAAGATATGCGCGCGGTTCTCGTGCGTGGTCAGCGCTTCGTCGCTGGCATACCCTTCGACCTTCGCGCCATCGTCTTGACCGCTGAGCAGGGCGGCGACGCCACCTCCGAACGTGGCGACCTGTAGCGCGGCGACGATCGCCCATGCGCGCGGCGTGAGCATGCCGCGTCGCACGGCGAGCCAGACGCCCGCCGCGATCAGCGGCATCAGCACACACAAGGCCATGGGGATGTGCACCGCCTTGGGGTGCATCGGCAGCGGACGGCTCCAGTACGCAGCGGGTGAATCAGCTGCGGCAGGTTGGCCGGGCGTCTCGACGGCGATCGTGGGCGAAGCAGAGGGCGTGTCTGCGGACGCGACCGGCGCGAGGCCGGCAACGACCGCGAGGAGCACCGCGACGTGCGCACCAATTCGAACAGACATGGGTTGAGCTCCTGGCAATGCCCGCGTCGCGGGCGCCGACTCACATCGGCAGAAGGATCCGACCTGGCGCACCGAACATGCCTTGCTCGGTGTGGCAGCTGTTGCAGTCGCCGTTCATCTGCGGCGTGTTCATCTGCTTCACGGTGCCGTTTGGACCGACCACGCGCGCGGTGAACGGAAGCGGAAGCTGCGCGTCGAGCGAAGGCGAGAAGAAGTTGCCCTTCTTGCGCACCTGCATGGTGAGCGCGACCTCGCCATTTGCGTCGAGGATCTCGACGCGCGTGCCGGTTGGCACGGTGGAATGGCAGCGATCCTGTTCATGCAGCGTCGGATACACCGTGCCCATGAAGAAGAACGCGCGCTCCGGCGCGGCGTTGAGGTGACACGTGCGGCAGGCACGGCCCGGATTCATGTCCGGTCCGGGCGGGGGTCCCATCGGCCAGGTCTCGCCGGAGCTGCAGACGGTCATCGCCGGTTCCGCATCCGGCGACATTCCCGCGTCAGGCGGCGGAGGCTCGCCACAGGCACCTTCGGGCATGCCGGCGTTGACCCACGCAGCGAACTTCTCGATCGCGATGTCGCTCGGCCGCGGTCTACCGCGTGGCGGCATCGGTTGTTGATCGTCGCGCAACCGCACCAGCGAGCGCTGCGCGATCGTGGCGCTGGGATCCACGAGCGACATCGCGGCGAGATCCGCACGCGTGGTGAGCGACATCGGCGCACCGCCGCGCGGTGGATCGGCGTGGCAGCCCCAGCACGTGGCCAGCACCTCGGCGACCTCGCATGGGAGCTCGCCGTTCATGAGGACCGGGGGTGCATCACCCGGGTTGGCCTCGGGTTCGTTGGCGTAGTAGCAGCCAGCGATCGTCAGCAGCGCGATCGGAGAGAGGAAGCGCATGGCCTACTGCCCTCCGAGCTTGCGGAACAGAGCCAGGCCGTCCGGCTTGAGGTCGTAGGTCGGCGCCATCTTCGAGTGGCACGACGCGCACTCCAGACCCGCCTGCTTGCGCTTGGCCTGCTTGACCCATTTCTTCATGGCGTCCTTGGCCGCCGGCGTGCCGCCGACCTTGCAGGCGTCGCCCACCAGCTTGGTGTCGAACGAGGCGCGCTTGCACGGGTCACCGCCAATCGCGGACGGTACGAACGCGACCAGCGTGACTACGAGAATGAATGATCCGACCAACACGAAGCGAGTCATCGAAAGCTCCTGAACGGTGCGCAGCTGATCTACTCAGCGCGGTCGAGAGCTACGAGTTACGCGTGGTGTCGGGTGCCTGGTTGGAGTGACGCGATTTCGAATTTATATATAAATTTGTTTGAGATAATCGCGTCGGCATGTTCCTGTAAGCGCCATGGGGAAGC
Organism: Kofleriaceae bacterium; assembly: GCA_050187075.1. Classification (GTDB taxonomy): domain Bacteria; phylum Myxococcota_A; class Polyangia; order Haliangiales; family Haliangiaceae; genus JABFXX01. The sequence continues at coordinate 51,064 of JBFWXW010000028.1, forward strand.
TGTGAGTCGGCACATGTTTGCCGCGCGTACGTGTCAGCCGTGAAGGTCTGATCGAACCCGTTCCCGCGGAAACGCACCGCGAGAACAGGTGCCAACAGCGCGCTTGTTTCAACGACCGCGATCGCAGCAGTCGAACGCGCGCGTGCGTCCGCAGTTCAGCCGGCCCATGTGTTGGGAGCGCCGATGGCCTACGGTAAGAAGCTCGACGTCGAGACCTGCGTGGACGAGCGCGTTGAACAAGCCGCTGGGAGCGCGCGGTGCATCGACGAATGGAGTCCCATCCCAAGGCGGGCGGCTGCACCGGCTCGGGTACGTGGATCACTTCGCGGCCGAACGAGTCGAGATGAAGTGTTGCGTGACCAGTGGTCCGCTGCGCGGGCTCGTGATCCGTTCGCGCCGGTGGGGGTGCAGGTGCAGGCGTTTCCGCGGAACCGTTTCCTGCAGACGCGCGCGCTCAGGGCGCGTACTCCCCACACGCTTCGGGCTGGTACGTCACTTCGACGACGCGGATCCGTTTCGTGCCGCTGGGCACCGGCCACTCGATCGATTGATTCTTGCGAAGGCCCAGAAGTGCGCTGCCGATCGGCGCGAGCACGGAGACGAATCCACGTGTCGCGTCCGCGTCCTTTGGGTACACCACTCTCACGCGACGCTCGACTCCCGTGTCGCAATCCTCGTACACGACTTCGCTGTTCATCGTGACGACATCCGGCGGAACCGCGCGCTGATCGACGACGATCGCGCGATGGAGCTCGGTGTCCAGGGAGTCCGATGCGAGCGTGTCGTGTTGCTCGATCATGGGCCGCAGGCGCTCCAGGTCGGTTGTCGTGACGATGATTGGTTGTTCGTGTGTGTTCATGATTTCTCCACGATGAGGCCGCCGACCAGCTCGGCAGCCGGTCGATGCGTCGCGGGCTTGTGGGACGCCACTCAGCCCGAGACTGCAGCGCCCGAGATCGCCGCGAACGGACACGCGCGGCGCAGATCGAACGCGACATAGCTCATGACAGATGCAGCCTAGGACGTGCGCGGCGGATGTCAACGTGTGGAAACGCTCGCCGCGCGACGACGGCAGGCGCTTCCAAGGGGACGCCGATGGTGCGGGCAGTACAGCGTGGCGGAAACGCATGGGAATCGAACCGTTCCTCAATGCCGAGGTCTCGCGGGCTTGCAGTCGAGCAATGCCCAGAGCCCACCGGGAGCGGCCGGAGGTGCGGCTGCTCGTCGGCAAACATCGCCGCGACCTGCCGCTTCGTCGTCCCGATCACGGACGGGCAGCGCGAGATCTCAACCAACTCGCGCACCTGCAATGACACGCGGTGTTGCCCGGACCGTTCGTCCCTGCTCGTCATTTCTGATCCTCGTCGTCGTTCATTTCTCGACTGGCAGCAGATTTGCTGCACGGTTTCGGTGCCAGCGGTCTCCCGCGATTCAGCGCAGCGCCCCTTCGTTTCCGGTTCCGCGTGCGCTGTGGAGCGTGACAGGTTCAACGTCGCGTATGGCGATCACGATCGGGTGCTCCGGCCATTCTCCGGCGTAAACGTAGCCCTCAAGGAAACACAAAACGCCATCCCGTACGAACAGGACGCAGCCAGCGCCATGTTCTACGCCCTCGATGTCGATGGCTGCGTTCCCGCCGACGAAGTTGGGCGGGTCGCACCGAGCCGCATCAGCGGCAACCTCGAAGTTCGCGAAGAACCCAACGCCAGTTAGTTCCAAGTCCACCAAGTGCGATGCCTCGTGCTGCGCACGAAGCACCGAGCACAGTGGGTCGTCTCCGGTCAGCAACAACCGCATGAGTCGCTCGATCAGGCCGAGCATTTCGTGGGGCGCGTCGGCGCGAGCATATCGCTTGGGCCATGCTGACATCTGAACGAATCTTAACTGGTTGGCGATCGAAAATGCCTTCGACGATATGCGCTGGCAGGCGGAGACCGAGTGGGAAGCGGGAGCTGGTGGCAGCGAAACACCTGGGTAGCAATGCACCGCCTGTAGGTTCTAGATAGGGGGAGCGTGACGACTGCAAACGAAAACGGCGTTCTGCTCGAAGAAGGTGTGCGGTTCATCGAGGAACACATCCTGCGTTCGGAATCCCAGGTGAAGGACTCCGACCCGCGATAGAGACTCGCAAGAGCGTCATGCACCACGGCGTTCGTCACGAGATCGATCTTTATGCGTGAACAGCCCGGCGCAACCTCCGCGTCTCCCGAAGCAAAGCGCGAGCTGAGCGTCCATCGGCCCGCGAGCGCGACGCCGACAAACTTGCCCGCGGCACCGGCGGCGAGAAAAGAGCCGCTCGGCGCGGTGACGACCCGAGATTGCGTCAGATGGTGATCAGACAATGGGACCTTGCCGAAGGAGCACCCATGACGACCCCAGCACCACATCCGCCGCAGGTCCCTGCGACGTCGACGCCCGCAGTGCCGACGGTGCCTGTGTTGAAGGACATCATCTGGGAGCGCTACATCCAGGCGCTCCACATCAAGCGCCGGCTACCCGTCATGCACGCGTTTTCGACTGAGCTGGACCGCGTCACGCGCGCCAAGCCATTCCGGTTCCGGAACGACATCGTGTGGCGCGCAATGCTTGACGTGCGCGACAAGCTCGTGATCGACCTGTACTCGCTGACGGTCGAGATGCGGCACGGGATTAGGGCCAGGTATCCGAACGCCAGAGTGTCCAAGACAAAGCGCGGCCTGTTCATCGAGATTCGCGATCACCATCTCGCAAGGCTCACGCGCACGTACGTCCCACACCCAGACGACGATGAGTTCGAGATCGAGATGCACACCGAGGGTAAGGCCAAAATCTTCGCTCGACTGTTTCCCAAGTGCACGACGGAATCGCCGAGCGCGGCCGACATCGAGGATCTGTGCGAGGAGTTTCGTCTGAAGATGGTCCCACTCGGCGACGACCGAAACAAGAACCGCGCGCATCCGCTCGAAGGCGACGCCGGGACGGCGAAGATGCTGTGGGTGCCGGAGTTCGAGGACTGTTTCGACTACGTTGAGAGACTGCTCGAAGACCTCAGCCTCCTCAGCGCCGGCGGTTCGTTCGGTCGCACGAACATGAACCATGCTGACTGCCAGGAGACCTCGGCCGACATGGTGGACCTGATCGTGTTCGGGAACATCAGCGATGTCAGGCGACTCACGGCAACCCGGACGCGTAACGAGCTATACGCGCGGCTCCACGAGATCGACGACGCCGTGCAGGCCGACGAGACTGATCAGCACGACAAGCACTACTTCAACGACCGCCAGTTCGGTCCGCCATTCGAGGACTGGGTGGTGGTGCTGGCCGACCTTCGCGATTCAAATCAACACAAGTGAGCTCTGGGGTTAGAGCCGCGTAGCGGCACCGCACCAGCATCACCCTGCAGGCTTCCTCACGGGCGATGTCAGGCTCGACAAGTATCCTCCATAGGTCGGAGGAAACATGGACCCGATCTCACCCGCTCTGTTCGACGCCCTGACCACAGCTGCTCAGGATAGGGCTGTCGGTGCTGCCGTTGACCTCGTGATCGACGCAGCGAAGGTCGCTGCGCAGAAAGTCCGTGGACTCCTACCCGACGGTAACGAGGTCAAACATGCCCGTGCCCTAGTCGAGCAGGTCCTCGCGGAGATGGCCATGTTTCCACCCGACCGAGCGATCGTCGTAGAGCCGCTCGCGACTGTCGATGAGGTCGGCATCTGGTCGCCAAGGGGCCGGCTGAAGGTCGAACTGCTTTGGGTCAACCACGCCGACTTCCCCGTACGCATCCGAGACGTCCACCTCGTCGGCCGTGTTGGCGACGGCGAGCCCGAGTGGGACACGATCAAGGGCGACGAGTTCATCCTAGATGGACGGTTGTCGAAGCGCCTCAAGCTCGAAGCTGACCCACGTAGTGGCCTGCCGACCTTTGACCGCGGCGGGGCACAGTGCGAGGTGACCATCGGCGCTCTCGTATGCGGACCATGGGACGATGGCCGAGCGCAGCGGACACGCGGCCTCGTACGGACGTCCCTCTGGCTTCCCGTCCTCGGCATCGAGCCCACGAGCCTGCTTACCGAGGTCGAGGACATCGACCTCGTGATCAAACACTACCTCCGCTGCCTTCGACATGGGGACAAGCTTAACGTCCGCTACACAGACTTCGACCGCACGCACGGGCTGCGTCCCGGAGCGGCGAAGGAGCGCTTCGCGATCGTCGCGAAGGAGGATGGGCATGAAGTAGCACCTGGGCCGAACCTGGCGCTGGTCAAGATCCGCTACGCCAGCTCCATCGCCGCGCAGGAGCGCCGCGTGTCCGAGTCCTGGATCAACAGCCGGCGGCGAGAGCTCAAGGGCTTCTGGTGACCTCGTCGCTCTTACGGCGCGATTGACCTGTTCCAGTATGCATTGCGGCCTGATCTCTCCTGTTCCGCACCGTTGAGGCCGGTCGCGACCGTCGATCCGCGAGACGAGCGGCGATAAATGCTTTCGGGTCCTATAGATACCTGACTGCCAGTTATCTGAGAGCAAGATTCCGCTGGCGCACGTCTACACGCGTTTCAGGATTCCCGTATGAAGGAAATCCGATTGCTGGATCCAAGCGATGCAGGCCGTTGCGTGGGGCTGACAGCGGGTGGCCTCGCGTATTACGACGACATGCTACGCCCGCTGCGGACGGCAAGTGGGCGTCGTTTGTACCGCGAGGATGTCATCGAACGCTTCATCGCCGAGCGCGATCGGAGCAAGTGATGAGCGCGCCAACTGACGAAGTCCGACACTACAGCACGCTGTACCAGCTCAAGCTGGGACTCGAGCGCATGCGTCCCGAGCCGAAGTCGGGCGTCAGAACAACTTGACTCTCGCGACGACGTCGAGATCGACGCACAGCAGTTTGAGTCGCACCGCGCGCGAAAGGCATGGCGATGACACCCGAACAGATTGAATCCCGTCGACGCTTCGACGCATCGTCCTGCGCGGCATGTGTCGCAGCCAAAGCAAATGCGGCGACGCGAAACGATTGCCCGGGCTGCGCAGCGGTCGTGGCGCGTGCCGATGCAGAGCGCACCCGCGTTGCCCGCACGGATGCGACGCGGCGTGATGATGAGCTCGCGGCCGCGGCCACCTATCCCGAAGGCTGGGATCGTGAGCTGGCGGTCAAGGTGCTCCATCTCGCCGGTGTCCTGCCAGTCTTGCTTGATGGCGAGCCTAGCGACGCTCCACTCATCGACGACTGGATCGTCGCGCAGCTCCTTCGGCTCGTCGGACAAACGCGAACCGACGCGTACACCGATGCGGGCGTAACGCGGTAATCGAGCACGCCTGCGCCCTCACCCATGAGTATCGCAGCCGCGCGGACGCCAACGCGCTTCGTAGCGAGCTACTCGGCAGCTCTGACGCCTACGTACGCGGGCGCGTGATGTCGATCCACTCCGTATCGCTCGCCAGCTGGCGCCGGGATGCGCTCGCGAGAGGGCTGATCGCTGCAGGTGATTGCGCCGTCCACGAGTACCAATGGGCCAACCAGGCGCGCACGGACGCGGGCGAGCAGACCATCAATTGGCCGCGGGGCTACACCCGCGAGACGGCGATCGCGGAGCTGCGCACGGTCCTGCACCACGCGAGATGGGCACCAAGCCAAGCGACGTGTGGATCTTCGGCGCGCTGATCCGCATCAACGGGCGGCAAGTGCTTCAAGCGGCGCTTTGAAACAGCGCGTGTACGCTTCAAGCGTGTTGCCAGGCATGTTCGGCGCACCCCAGAGCCCAACCACCCGTCGAGCGAGCGCGGGCTCCGGCAGAACATCCAGCGTGAGCTGCGACAGCAGCCCGAGCAGCAGCGTTAGCGCCTCCATCACGCGATCCGAGAAGTACTTGTTTGCGAAGTCGCTGGTCGGTTCGGGCAGGAGTGCACCACCTTGTGCGAGCCATCCGATCCCCGATAGGTGAGACGCAGCCGATAGGAACCCGTAGAACTTGGCCTGGACGTACGCGATCACTGCCTTGCGATCGCGATCTGTGGTCTGGCGCTTCATCGACCCTGGGTTTGGCCAGTAGGGCACCTCCTCCGGATCTGCGAGTTCCTCTGGGGTAAGCGGAGTACCCTGGTCGGCGAGTTGGCGAACCCATTCGTCGCGCTCATTCGCGAGTGCGGCCAAATATGGCTGCCAGGCGGGATCCTGGCCGTACTCGGCGTCTCGTTCGGCATGATGATCTACCACTGCGCGCCATGCCGCTTTGAAGAACCAGGTCAGCCGAGTCGAAGGATCCTCGAACACGAACGCCGTGGAGATCAGTGACTCGGCTATCACCCGCGCGAGCGGCGGGAACACGACCGCGATCGCGGGGTCGAGCGGATTCGTCTTTCGATCGTTGAGTGCCTCAATCACCTCCCACGTCCGCCGAGCCATCTGCGCGTGGGTGCGGACGTACATGCGCAGCCCGGGCGCACGCGCCTCAATCTCGCGCCGCATGTCGCGATCGACCCTGTTCGTGATCGTGGTGATGATCTCGAATACTGGGGTGCGTACGTGCGTCCAGTACGGGATCCTGGGGTAGGCGGAGAATTCGATATGCGGCAGGTTTGCGGCGGGCACGTGACCTCGTCGCCCATGGTGGACGATCGCTGTGACACCGGCGTGACGCGGCTACTTGACGAGTCGAGTTTCACTGGTGGCGTCGCGACGTTGGCTGCCGTTGGAAACGGCACTGAAAATCCGCTTGTCGCGCAGTGTGCTGCAGCGGTGGCTCGAGAAAGGCAGGTTCTAACCCATGCGACCCGGACTTGCTCGAGCTCCTGGCGTTCAAGGCAGGCTCACTGAGCCTTCCACACCACAAGCGCACCGATGAGCAGAAACTCAATGAGCTTCTGAAGCTCGTGACGTGCGAAGCGGGGCAGCCCCGCGTGCGTCGCCGCATTGCGGATGACGGCGAGGCGTAGCAAGGCCTTCAAGACTGGGGCGTCGGGACCACTGAAACGGGCTTGCTCGATCCGTGCTAGTTGGCGCCGCAATGGCAACTCTGTCGTCTGCCGGAAATTGCCCTTCGTCTGGAACTCGTGGCCCAGTGCCGCGTGATTCTGGTGGAGGAGTGCAACAACCTTCGGCACCAAGGTGTTGCGAATCGTCTGTTGGCTCGGCCGTGGTCTGCGACCGATGAGGATGTGTGTAACGAGATGCTCGATCAAGCTGGCGAGTCCGACGACCTCGCTCGCTGCCGCCGTTCGCCCGATTTGATCATCGAAAGGTCCGATATCGGTGAGGCGGTTGAAGTGCCAGTAGAGCTGTAGGAACCCTTCGCGCTCGATCCAGTCGCAGAAGCTAGCGACGTCAGGGTCGCTATAAGTGAAGGGCTGCGGCATCTGAGCGAGCCGCGGGACGATCCACAGGCGCAGCGAGGGCTCGACGCGCTGTCGCTGCTCGCTTACCCAGTTTGGGAACATCAGTTCCAGGCTCCAGGCGTGCCGTCCTCCAACCCGCTTCTTGATTCGAGATCCGGTGTGACGCGGATATGCGACCTGCAGCAACTCGATCGTCTTTCGGACGTTGCGTTTGTACTCGTTGACGATCAGCTGCGAGTGGCAAGACTTTGCATTCCCCCAGAGTTCGCACTGCACACCGATGAATTCGATAAGTGCCGCAGGTTTCAGGCGGGCTTCTGCGACTACCCGTCGCGCGCTTGCAGTCTCGGCAGTGCGCAGAAGCTGAGACGCTCGCTTGGTGAGTTGTCCGGTATCGGGGATGCGATCGCGCGCATACACCTGCAACGCCCTGCTTGTCAGATCGCAGTACAGAGCTACCGCATCAAACGCTCTCTCGTTCTCGCGCAGCATTCCCAGTTCTCTAGGAAAGGGATCGGTTACGTCGATGTCGCTTCGGCGTAGGTCGAGGGGCGACTCCAACCCTCGATTGTCGAAGACGTCGTAAAGAATCCTGAGGCCCGACTGTAGGAATGCGGCGAACTGGAAGACCTGCCACGCGTGATAGTATGTGTCGACGCCATCGCTCAGATAGAAGTCGTGACCGTTGCGCTTTGACAGGGTTCGGTAGCTCGACCATGGAGCGAAGGTCTTCGCTGAGAATGCCTTCGTGACAAAAGGCCGATGCGCCCGAGCGATTCTGTCGAGTGGGTGCCGTTGATTCCACGCAAAGCGAGTTTCGTGCTGGCGGTCGCCAGCAAGTGCTTTATCCAAGTCGTTCGCTGCGTCGAGCGCCGGTCCGTCGGGCTCAACGAGACCAACAAGCGGGTCGTTGTGGTAGCGATCGAGGTGCCACCGTCTAACGACCGAGCCCGGGTAGCGGACTCGGGCGGCAGGCGCGAGGACGCCGATGCGCTCCGCGAATTCGAGCTTGTGCTCCAGAAAGCTGCCGGGCACCCCCAGATACTTCGCGTACGAAACGAAATCGTTCTGCTTGATGTACCGACGTCCGAAGTTGTGGCCCGCCATGTGTCGACTCGCGCCGAGTTCCCGGACGCGGATGCGATCGTATCGATCTCATCTGACGCCCGTGGGCTATACGCGCTAATTAATTAGGCACTTCCAGAACACACCCGTACGGGCCGTTGATCACGACGTCGCGCTCAGCCGGACCGCGGTGCGCGAGTGCAGCTGCGCCCGAGGCGATCTACTCGGCGAAGGTGATCGAGTCGCGGCGCATCGCCTAGCGCCTCGGTCTGCGGCGGAGGAAATAGAAGATGAGCACCCGCTGCCCCCGTCGTGCCTGCCAGCGCCGAAACGCGCGCCAGATGCTGACGAGGATCCCGATGATCTTGAGGACGAGTTCGATTGTGGCCATCCCAGCGTTCAGGATCACGACTCGGCGGGGGCGTCAACCGCGTCGCGTTGGGGTGTCGACTAATTGCCGACTAGCGCTCGCGGCCCGCGCTGCTGCCATGCTGCTGATCTGTCGTATCTTGGCGGAAACGCATGGGAATCGAACCCACCAAGCCGCTGCTCGCGCAGAGCTTCATCGGTTTTGAAGACCGAGGCCGGCACCAGTCCAGCACGCGCTTCCGCTGCGGAAGCTACACGGAAAGCGGCCGAGGCGGCAACGTCGCTCGAAGCGTCTTGTCGCAAGCGAGCACCACACACGACCGTGAAGCGGAGCGGGGCGGCTTCGTACGCGCGCACAGGGAGCCTCAAGGGATCGCCGCGCGGTCGCCGCGACCGCGCTGGGCGTTGGTCACCGTCGAGTCTCCGAGGGGCTCGACCGGAGCCTTCGCAGCGCCTGGAACTGGATGCTGCTCGCACGCGGGGTCCGAGCACGCAGGTGCTCGCGCATGAACGCCAGCGCGGCGGCGTTCTTGCGCGCGGTCTCCGACGCGATCGCGTCGCTCGGAACGACGAGCTCGAGATCGCGCAGGAACGCGTCTTGCGCGGTGAACTGCACGCAGATGTCGCCGGCGAACCCGGCGAGCACGAGGTGCTCGGTCCCGAGATAACCGAGCAACAAGTCCAACGAGCTGCCGTAGAACGCCGAGTGCTTGGGCTTCAGCACGAAGTAATCGTCATCGTCGGGCGCCAGCAGCTTGGCGATCTCGCAGCCGGGCATCTCCGGACGCTGCGCATTTTGCAGCGTCGCGCGAAAGTCCGAACGCCATCGCCCGAAGTTGTCGTTCGCATAGACCACCGGCACGCTCGCAGCGCGAGCGCGTTGCCGCAGCCGCTCGATCACGCGTGCCGCCGCGGTTGCGTGCTTCACGAGCTGGCTCCCCTCCGGGAAATCCATCGCGTTGATCACGTCGACCAGCAGCAGCGCCACGCGCGATCGGTGATCCGCCGCGCCGTTGATGTTGCGAGCGTGGCGGCGCGGCATGACGACGCTAGATGTGGCGTCGCTTGTCGACCGTGGCCTTGGCCTCGCCCTTGGTGTCGATGCCCTTCGCACCAAAGTGGTCGAGGATCACGCGAGCACGCCTGGCCCAGTCACCGTTGTCGGCGTGAACACTGAGCAAGCAGCCGCCGTCGTTGACGAACGACTCGTAGCGCTTGGCCTCGTACTCGGGGATGCCCAGCCCGACCAGCGCGCCCGTCAGCGTACCGACCGCGCCACCCGCACCCGCGCCGGCGAGCGTCGCCACGATCGGTCCGGCCGCGATCAGGGGGCCGAGGCCCGGGATGGCGAGGGCGCCGAGTCCGACGAGTAGCCCGAGCGTTCCGCCGACCGCGCCACCGGTGGTGGCACCGACGAGCGCGCCTTCCGGAGCCTTGGTGTGCTTCTCGTGCGCGACGTCCTTGGTGCCCTGGACGTCGGGCAACAGCGCCGAGACGTCCTCGGGCCGGAAGCCCTCATCGACCAGAGCATCGATCGCGAGCTCCAGCTGCGAACGCGTGTGGAACAGTCCAAACACGGCGATCTTCTTGTCGTCATTTTTCTTGTCGGTCATTGGTCGGTCCTCGTGATTAGTTGGTCACTTCGAGCTGGTTCGAAACATTGCGGTCGCCCACGATCGCCTCGGCGATCTGCTCCACGCGCTTGCGCTCGACCTCGCTGGCCACGGGGCCGACGAGCGTCACCTTGCCGTCTTGGACGACGATCTTGCAGTTGTGCGCGTTGGTCGATAACGAGCTGTCCTCGATCACCGCCTTGCGGATCTTCTGCGTTACCTCGACGTCCGAGCTGCTGTTGCCAGCGTTGTCCGCGGTCGGAGCCGTGTCCTGATCGCGTGCGTTGCGCGCCGTGTTGTCGGCGGCGACCTTCGTCGAGCTCGTGTCTTGGTCCGATTTGCAAGCTGCGATCGATGCGATCGCAAGCGCGGCAGTGAATAGGCGTGCTCGCATGACTAGGCTCCTTGTGTGCTGCCCGAGTTGAGCAGGTCCCGTGCCACACACCTCCCGTCACTCCGCAGCGCGACCGCGAAACATCTGCGCGCCGTGATGGCCGCGACGAAGATTGCAGGTGTCACCTGGCGGATCGATCGCCAGCCAGCGATCCGGCAGGTGTAGCTGAGTGCGAGTTTCGGGCGGGCAAACACGCCTCGACGTGACGCCTGCGCACGACCGCTGGCCTCCGCGGGCGTTCGCGCGCGCTACGTCGTCACGAGCCTCACGAACCTCACGAACCCCACGAACCTAGCAGCTTCGGATCATCACGGAGGATCACCGGGTCGTTGCCGACGATGCCCGTTTCATCCTCGATCCTGAAGTCGCAACGATCCTCGCGCTGGCCCTGCCGCGATCCACGCGTCGCCCCGCGCTGCGCGGCACCCGGCGCTCATCCCACGCGTGGAAGTAGACGCATGGCTCGGCGCTCGGAGCCGCGACGCGATCGTCAGCTCGCGATCACCCGCCCGACGATGCGCACGTAGCGATCGTCCGATAGGTCGGACACGGCCAACAACACGCCCCCACCGAGCAACACCAGAGCGGTGACCACGTCGCCTGACGTAGCCCCGATCACTCATGCTTGCCAGCGCGGGCCGCGCACAATTTGCGGTCCGCGAGGTCGAGCTAACCGGCGGCCGATGCGTGGAAATCGCGAGAGGAGAGCAAGAATTATCGAACGTGGCCGGGCCCCAATCGCGTCCGCGGGAGCCATTCGAACCGCGCGAAGATCCGATGGTCTCGGCCCCACTCCGGCGTGGTGCGTGATGTAGGTGGGCTCCGATTACCACCTGACGGCGAGCACCCGCGTCTCCTATACTCGCAAAGACACGGTGAAAGCTGGCATGCCGACTACGCGACGCCGACGGAGCCGGGTGAGTGAGTCCACAATGTGGGCCACGTTCGGTGCTGCGGTCCTGGTTCACGTGACCGTGCTTGCGACCGTCCAAGCCACCGGCATCTCCCTCGTCGGCGAATCGTTTTCGGTCAAACCGGAGCACTTCGAGGGCGAGCTCGCGGCAGCGGAGCCTCAGCTCAAGACCTCCTGCTCGGGCGATGTGTTGCTCGCAACGTCCGCCCGCGTCGTGCTTTGCATGACGCCGTTCAACAGCGACGACATCGGCCGCTGTGTCGAAGACGCGCAGATGAGCACGCTGATGGATCTGTCGAGCTGTGTCGAGGACAACAGCCCGGCCGCGGCCGTTGCGCTGGCCGAGCCGTCACAGGTCGACAGGCTCAAGCCGATCGATCCCGAGCCGCTCCTCGAGGCGATGAAGCTGCAGGAACAGCCGCCGCCGCCACCGCAGCTCCAGCCGCCTGCGCCTGCTCAACCGCCCCCACCACCTCCACCGCCGGCTCCGTCGAAGCCCGCGCAGGTCGTCGAGACCGCAAAGCCCGCGCACGAGCAGGAACCCGAGCACGCGCAGTTCCTGTCGGAGTACAACACGTCCGTCGACAAACAGACCGTCGCGCGTGGAGCCGTGAACGAGCCGATGGTCGCGAAGTCCAAGCCCGCGGATCTGTCTCCGAAGGAGAACCCCAAGGAAGCATCGGTCAAGCCGGACATGACCGATCGCCAGCCGGGCAAGAATCTCAATGCGCCAGATGCGCCCGGTGCGCTCGCGATGCGCGCACCCGGCATCCCGAAACCCGCGCAGGTGGTCCAGGAGGAGAAGACGCGAGGCTCGATGACCGGGCAGCAAGGTCCGCTGTCGGCCGATGGCTTCGTGCCTCGCCGCGGTACGAGCGCGATCGAACAACTCCGTCAGGATCCGGGCGAGCTGACGCGCGGGCAGGGCGGGGCGGGTGGTGGCGTGCCGCAGGTTCCCAATCTCAAGCCCTCGCAGGAGGTGCTCGACCGTGCGCTCGGCGGTGGCAACGTCGATCATCTCGAGAACGTCGAGACCGGCAACGAGACCGCGATGAACTCCAAGCAGTGGATCCATGCGAACTTCTTCAACCGGTTGAAACGACAGGTTGCGCAGAACTGGGATCCGGCCTCGGTGTGGCGCCGCAGCGATCCGAATGGCACGGTGTATGGGTTCAAGACGCGCGTGACCGAGGTGCGCGTGAGCCTGTCGCCCAAGGGCCAGCTCGCGAAGATCGTCGTCACCTCGCCCTCGGGAGTTCACGATCTCGACGAAGAAGCCGTGCGCTCATTCCACGCCGCCGCTCCGTTCCCGAATCCTCCGCAACAGCTGGTCTCGAAGGACAATCTGATCACGTTCGCGTTCTCGTTCTATTTCGAGATCGGTCAGCCCCGCACGTCGTGGCGCTACATCCGCCAGTAGTGGCGGCAGCATGGCACGCCGCTTGGATCGGTAGCCCCGGCGGGCTGGTTGATCGCGTAGCTGCATCCCCACTCGCCACCGGGCACCATGGCGAGCGCACACGAGTTCCTACTTGCATTGACGATCGTGCTGGGCGCGGCCGGCGTCACCACCGTGGTGTTTCGCTGGCTCAAGCAGCCGGTCGTGCTCGGCTACATCCTCGCCGGCTTGCTGATCGGACCGCATGTGCCGTTCCCGATCGTGGCGAGCCCGGGCGTTGTTCATACGCTGTCCGAGCTCGGCGTGATCCTGCTGATGTTCGGGCTCGGGCTCGAGTTCAGCTTCGCCAAGCTGTTTCGCGCCGCGCCGACCGCCGGGATCACCGCGGTGTTGCAGAGCAGCGTGATGATCTGGCTCGGCTACGTCGCCGCGCGTGCGCTCGGATGGACGAGCATGGAGGCGATCTTCGTTGGCGGAGTGATCGCGATCTCCAGCACCACGATCATCGCCAAGGCGTTCGACGAGCAAGGCGTGCAGGGGCCTCTCCGCGAGCTCGTCGTCGCGATCCTGATCGTCGAGGATCTGATCGCTGTGCTGTTGATGGCGATCCTCACCGGTGTGGCGACGGGCAGTGGGGTCACCGCGGGCGAGCTAGCCACCACGGTCGCGCGGCTCGGCGCGTTCTTGGTTGGGCTCGTCGTCGTGGGCATGCTGGTCGTGCCGCGGCTGGTTCGCGCCGTCGTGGATCTCGGCCGGGCCGAGACCACGATCGTGGCGGTGATCGGGATCTGCTTCGGCGTGTCACTCCTGGCGCAGGAGCTCGGTTACTCCGTCGCGCTGGGCGCGTTTGTCGCGGGCATGCTGGTCGCCGAGTCGGGCAAGGCGTCGGACATCGAGCCACTGGTCCATCCGATTCGCGACATCTTCGCGGCGGTGTTCTTCGTCGCGGTCGGCATGCTGATCGAGCCGGCGCAGGTGGCGGAGCACTGGGTGGCGGTGGTCATGCTGACGGCGCTCGTCGTGGTCGGCAAGCTGGTCGGTGTGTCGCTCGGCGCGTTCATGACCGGCAAGGGGATCCGGACGTCGGTCGCGGCGGGGATGAGCCTCGCGCAGATCGGCGAGTTCTCGTTCATCATTGCCGGGCTCGGAATCACGCTGAACGTGATCGGGAGCCACGTGTATCCGGTCGCCGTCGCGGTGTCCGCGATCACCACGCTGCTCACACCGGCGCTGATCCGGCGATCGCATCGGTTCGCCAGCTGGGTCGATCGCAAGCTGCCCAAGCGCCTGCAGACCTTCGTGTCATTCTACGACAGCTGGATCGAGCGATTGCGGGTGTCACGCGCGGGGTCGAGCTCGGTCGTGCGAAGGTTCGTGCGCACGGTCCTGCTCGATGCGAGCGTCATCGCGGGCGCAGTGATCGTCGCGTCGCTGTCGTTTGATTGGCTGGTGACGACGCTGCAGGATTCGTTCGGGATCACCCGGCTGGCCGCACGGGTCGCGGTGGTCGGGGTCACCGGTGCCGTGGTGCTGCCGTTCTGTGTCAGCGTGCTCCGCACGACCCATCGATTCGCTCGCATGCTCGGAGAAATGGCGATGCCGCGCGGCGAAGGCGTCGACTTGGGGCGACAACCGCGCGTCGTGCTCGAGGCCGCGGTGCGGCTGATCGGCCTGGTGATCGTCGGCGCGGCGCTTGTCGCGATCACCCAGCCGTTCCTGCCGGGGTTCGCCGCAGTCGCGGTGCTGATGATCGCGGTCGCGGTGCTCGCGGTGGCGTTCTGGCGCACGGCAGCTGATCTCCAGGGCCATGTTCGCGCGGCTGCCCAGGCGTTGATCGAAGCCCTCGCCGCGCAATCATCGGCCAGCGGCGGTGGTCACGATGTGCTCGCGCAGGCGCGTGGTCTGTTCCCTGGGCTCGGTGCACCGATCCGATTCGAGCTGCCCGCGACCAGCCCCGCGGTCGGTCGATCGCTGGCCGATCTGGAGCTCCGCGCGGCCACGGGAGCGACCGTCCTTGCGATCGTGCGCGGGGCCACCGGCACCGCCGTTCCGGATGCGCACGATCCACTGAAGGCCGGCGACGTGCTCGCGATCGCGGGCACCGAGCCAGCGATCAAGGCAGCGATCGCACTGCTCGAGGGTGAGCTATCCGGAGCTCAGCCCGGCCCATGAACAAATGTTGGTGGGTGTCCTGCCTTCGCACAATGACCACTGAAGAACCCAACGGGAGGACCAGTCACGGCGCGAAATCACTGCAGGACACCCACCGAGTCAGAGATACCGAACGAGCACGAGCAAGCCGGCTGCCCAGACGAAGTATGCGACCACGTCCCAGTCCCAGCGATCGGTATCGGGCTGTCGTCGTTCGGCCACCGAGCAGCGTCCAGCACGCACCGTGCCAGCGCCAAGTAGCTGGTTTTGCCCGGATGGTCTCGCAAATCGCGCGAGCTGGTCTGGCAGATTGCGAGACCGACTCGGCTCGCTACCGCCGCGGACGGATTCGACGATGAATGGTCGATGGATCGATGCCGAGGATCTCGGCGGCCTTGGTCTTGTTGCCGTCGCACTTCTCCAGCACCCAGCCGATGTACTCCTCCTCGACCTCGCGGAGCGTGGACAATCGATCGCGCGGCAAGCTGAACCGTTCCTGGTGCTCGTGGATGTACGGCGCCAGCGCGAGCAGCTCCCCAAGGCCGATCAACTCATTCGTACCGATCACGACCAGCCGCTCGATCAGATTTTCGAGCTCGCGGACGTTGCCAGGCCACAGGTAGCGCGTCATCGCAGTCACGGTTTCCGGCGCAAATCGCGCGACCGGGGAATGCGGATTGCGCGTTCGCGCCGCGGCCAAGAACGTCTCGACCAGCATCGCGATATCGTCGAGCCGTTCGCGCAATGGTGGGATGACGATCGGGACGACGTTGAGCCGGTAGAACAGATCCTGGCGAAACTGCCCGGTCGTGACGCGCTGCTCGAGATCCTGATGGGTGGCGGTGATCACGCGGACATCCACCGGCCGGGTCTCGTCGGAACCGACCGGGCGGATCTCGCCGAGCTGGACCACGCGCAACAGCTTCGCCTGGAGCGACGGCGTCATGTCGCCGATCTCGTCGAGGAACAGCGTTCCACCGCTGGCCTCCACGAACAGGCCGGCGCGGGCGGCGGTGGCACCGGTGAACGCGCCACGCGTGTGACCGAACAGCTCGCTCTCGAGCAGCGCTTCGGGCAGCGCGGTGCAGTTGATCGCCAAGAACGGCCGATCCTTGCGCGGCCCCACCTGATGCAGCGCGCGTGCGACCAGCTCCTTGCCGCTGCCGCTCTCGCCGCGGATCAAGACCGGCGCGGACGACAATGCCACCCGTTCGATCAGCGAATACAGCGTCCGCATCACCTGGCTCTGGCCCACCAGTGCTCCGAACCCGGAACGGCTCTCGACGCGGAGCTGCTGGTTGACGCGCCGGAGCGTGCGGTGATCAAACGCGCGCGCGGCATGCAGCGCCAGCTCGTCGAGCCGCGCCGGCTTGACGATGTAGTGCCAGGCGCCGCGCTTCATCGCTTCGATCGCGGTCTCGATCGCACCGAACGCGGTCATGATGATCACCGGCAGGTCAGGATCCGCCGAACGCGCGGCATCGAGCACGTCGAGGCCGTCGACCTCCGCCATTCGAAGATCCGAGATCACGAGGTCGGGGATCGATGACCCGAGCGAATCGATCGCGGCGCGGCCACTGTCGGTGATCCGCGGACGCCAGCCCTCCTCGCGAAGCTTGTCCGCGACGAGCTTGGCCATCTCGAGATGGTCGTCGACGATCAGTACCGAGCGCACGGTCATGACAGCACCGGCCACGTCACTCGCGCGGTCGTACCTTGGCCGGGGTGGCTATCGATCTCGATCTCCGCAGCGTGCGCGCGCACCAGCTGCGCGACGACCCACAGGCCGAGTCCCGTGCCTTGCCCGCGCTTCTTGGTGGTGAAGAACGGGTCGAACACCTGCTTGCGGATCTCGCGCGGAATTCCGTGGCCGGTGTCGGCGACCTCGATCACCACGGCGTTGTCGACGGTGTGCGAGCGCAGCTCGACCCGTCCGCCGCGGTCACACGCGTCGATCGCGTTGATCGCCAGATTCACAACGATCTGCTGGATCTGATCGGGGTCGGCGCGCAGGTGCGGACTCTCGGCATGCACCCGCAGCTCGACGGCGCGCTTCGCGGCCTGCGCCGCGAGCAGGTCGCGAACGACATGGAGGGTCTTGCCGAGATCGATGTCCTGTAGCGTCGTCGGAGCGGGCCGCACGTAGTCGAGCAGCTGCTGGATCAGCCGGGTGACGCGATCGATCTGGTCGAGCACGACGCGATGGTTGTCGGCCTCCTGATGGTCAACGCCGAGATGGGACAGCGCGAGCTCGACGCGACCGCGCGCGACGTTGAGCGGGGTCCCGATCTCGTGCGCGATTCCGGCGGCGAGCTGGCCCGCCGTGACCAGCTTTTCCGAGTGCAGCAAGCCCTGTTCCATCCGGCGCATCTCGGTGAGATCGTCGATCACGACGAGCACCGCAACATCGCGGAGGCCGCGCGCGAGCGGCACGGCTCGAATGTTGAGCGATGCGGGGCCGCCCAGCAGCGCCAGCTGTTCGTGTTGCAGCGACTGGACCTCCTGCGCTTCCATCGCCCGGGTCACCAGCGTCGCGAGCTGCTCGACTTCCTCGGGCGGCGCTGAGCGGAACGCTTCCTCGAGCGGGACTCCGACGATGTCACGGGCGATCCGGGTCTCCAGCCACCGATTGACGCCGGTCACGCGCTGGTTGTCGGACAGGGCGAGCACGCCGATCGGAATGTGATCGAGGATCTTCTCCGCCTTCTCGGTCAGCGCGGCGAGCCGGTCGGCGTGGCGGAGCCGCTCGCGCAGCGCACGTGCGCGATACCGGTTGCGAATCACATAGGCAGCGGCGCTGAGCAGCAGCGTCAGGACCAGCGCACCACCGACGAGCACCCGACGCACCAGCACTTGTTCCTGGGTCTGGAGCGCCGAGGCCGAGGTCACGACCAGCAGCGTCCATGGCGGCCCGGTGTCGATCGCCAGCGGCATCGCGATCGCCACGGCGGTGGCGGCGGGCAGTCCCATGCGGCGAGCGTCCTCGGCCGCGACCAGCTTGGTGTTGAGCTTGCCCGCGCGGGCCTGCTCGATCGAGGTCGCGAACAGCGTCGGCCGTTCGCTATTGAGGATCGCGAGCGCATTGTCGCTCGCGCGTGGCGAGTGGCCCGCGCCGTCGACGATGACGAATCGTGAGGTCGCGTCGCGCAACAGCTTCATCCGCTCGATCCACACCGACGTGTCGACGGCGACCGAGATCACGGGACCTCCGTCGACCGGCTTGCGAGCGAACACCCGGTACCACGCGGCCTGCTCGGTGGCGGCGACGATCGGCCCCGACGCGTGGAGCACGCCCGGGACCCGATCGGCCTCCTGGAGCAAACGCTCCAGCGTCGGCCGCATGATCGCGTCGGCGCCTGTTGGCGCATCGAAGGCCACCACCGTGGTCAGCTCATCGGTGCGAATCCGCGCGTACATCGCGAGGTATGCGCGCTTGATCGTCGCGATCGCATGGAGCTCGCGCTCCGCGATCTGTGTCGATTCCGCGCTGCCGAGCAAGCTCGAGGCGAGCTCGAGATCTTGCGCCAGCTCATCCACCTCGGCGGCCAGCCCGTGCGCAGCTTCCTCGATGGTCAGGCTGCGGGCCTCTCCGAACCGCGCAAACAGTGCTTCGCGATCGCGCTCCAGCACGCGGTGACCGATCAGGATCAGCATCGTGAGTGCCGCGGCCAGCATGACCACGACGCCGAGCACAGGTCGCACCGTCACGGCTGGGGTTTAGCACCAACGCCTACCCCATAGCGTCCACGGGGGGCTTGCAGTTTGCCAGTCCACTGTTGCAAGTTGCCGTGATACAGCGCGTGACGACAGGCGGATGCTCGGCACGCAATGTGCTGAAGCGTGCGCCGTGAAGCGAAGCAAGGGCGACGCGAATCGCCGCTCGATCGCCGCCGCGAAGTCGGCTCGACTCGCGGTGACTGGCGTGCGGGATCGATGTCCGCTTCGGGTGATTCCTTGAAGTCCCAACGGGTTCTCATCATCGATCGAGAAAAGACCGTCAGCGAACGACTGGAGCCGCTGTTCGTTCGTGAGGGATGGATCTCGCAGTATTCGCCGTCGGCCATGGCCGGCATCGCTTCCGCGCCGCGGTTTCGACCGACCCTTGTGTTGCTCGACCTCGTCGCCCCGACCATGGACCCCACGCTGTTTGCGACGCTGGCGCGGTCGTCGACCCGTGAAGGGGTGGTCATCATTGGCATGGCCACGATTGACTCCGCACAGCGCCAGCCGCAAGGCATCGACGACGTGCTGGTCAAGCCTATCGAGCTGAGCGACGTCCTTCGCGCGATCTCCAGGGGCTAGCACCCCCGGTCCGCGTGGCGTGATCTAGGCCGCCCCGTGGCATGAAGGCCAGCGACGACGCCGACCAAAAGGGCCGCGGGAATGACCGCTTTGCTCGATCGGTTGACGACCCGATACGCAGCTCTTGCGGACGAAACTACAAGCGTAGTAATACTACGAGCGGTGTCGTAACGATGACGCGCCTCCCCGAACTCACCAGTGCCGAGCTCCGCGTCTTGAAGGCGCTATGGGAGGTGCCGCGTGGCACCGTCGCCGCCGTCCGTGAGGAGCTCGAGCGCCGCGGCCAGGAGCTCGCATACACCACGGTGATGACGCTGCTCGGCCGGCTCGCCACCAAGGGCGCGGTGACCGTCGACAAGACGCGCGAGCCGTTCGTCTACCGGCCGGCACATCGCCGCGAGTCGGTATTGCGCGAGCGGCTCCGCGAGTTCGTTCGCGAGGTGTTCGACGGCAACGCGGACTCGCTGGTGCTAAACCTCGTCGAGGACGAGTCGCTTTCTCGCGCCGAGCTCCGCGCGATCGAGCGCCGGATCGCCGAAGCCGAGCGCACCGCAAAGGACAAGAAGTGACGCTCCTGGCGGCAGGTGCGGCGGCGAAGCTGGTGCTCACGACGCTGGCGACCATGGCCGTGCACGCGACGGTCCTGGCCGTGCTCGCGCTGCTGCTCGTCCGTGCAGGTCGGCTGCGACCGTCCTGGCAGGCGGCGATCTGGCTGGTGGTGCTCGCCAAGTTCGTCCTCCCGTGGGGGCCGGCGATGCCGTGGTCGCTGGCAGACCTCGCGGCGTTGCTTGAAGGCGGTGGCCACGGCGGTCCGATCGTGATCCCCGCGGCGGCCGATGCCGCCGTGGTGCGCGGGTCGAACGCCGCGGCGCTTGCGTGGTTGATGCTCGCGACCGTGTGGGCGATCGGCACCGCCAGCGTCGTGATCCGCGCGGTGCTTGCTCATCGCGAGGCACGTGTCGCGGCATGTCAGGCGCCGGCCGCGCCGGTATGGGCGCGCGAGCTGCTCGCGGATCTCTCGGTGCGCCTCTCGGTACGCGCGCCCTACCTCGTGATCGGACCGCCGGATGTGGGGCCTCACGTGGTGGGCGTCTGGTCCCCGGTGGTCGTCGTTCCGCGTGCGTTGCTGGATGACCGCGCGGTGCTTCGCGCGGCACTCGTGCACGAGCTCGCGCATCTGCGCCGGCGTGATGGGCTCACCCAGGTGATCGCCGTGGCGGCGCGCGCGGTGTTCTTCTATTGGCCGGTGGTTCGGATCGCCATCCGCCGGTTCGAGCTGGCCCGCGAATCGGCGTGCGATGCCTGGGCCCTTGAGGCCGCAGATATCGCTCGCCCGGTCTATGCGAGGCTGCTGGTTCGCATGGCGAGCTTGCGGAGCGCGGCGGTCGGCCTGGCGCGGCCGGCGGGCCTCGACGCACGGATCGCCGCGGTGCTCGGACCGCCGGTGCGCTCGCGCCTCGGCATCGTCCACGCGATCGCGCTGGTGGCATGGATCGCGATCGGGCTCGGTGGTGCGCGCACCGCGGAAGCGGCGCCTGCCCACGAGGTCTGCGTGTTCACGCCGCAGATCGCCGAAGCGATGTTGACGGCGTATCCCGAGGCCGACCGCGATGGCGACGGAATGCTGTCGCGCGAAGAGGCGTGTGATTATCAGGCCGAGCTCGTGCGGCGGGGTGAGGTCCCCGAGCGCGGGCGATCATCGGCGGGTGAGCAGGTCAGCGAGCTGATGCCGCCGCTGTGTTGCAATTGTGACTCCGGTGATGGACTAATCCCATCATCCGGACTTATCCCCCCGGACGCGAGCTGCGAACGATCTGAAGGAGTCGAGCAATGAAGAAATTTCTCTTGGGTGCCCTGGTGATCACGCTGGCTGCTTGCCAGCAAGACAACTCGAGCATCGAACGCGAGCTCAAAGAGACCAACAAGTACCTCAAGGAGATCGCCGCAAACATGGGCAAAGGCGGCATGGGCGGCCCCGGTGCGGCGCAGCCTCGCCCGTCACGCCCAGAGCCGGATCGCTCGAAGACGTATTCGATCTCCGTCGAGGGCGATCCATTCGACGGCCCGGCGAACGCCAAGGTCACGGTGGTCAAGGCGTACGACTATGCGTGCCCGTATTGCGAGAAGGTTCGGACCACGATGGAGGACCTCCGCAAGAAGTACGGCAACGATCTGCGCGTCGTGTACAAGCAGCTCGTCGTTCACCCGCGTAACGCGATGGCCTCGGCGCTCGCGTTCTGCGCGGCAGACAAGCAGGGCAAGGCCAAGGACATGGATCGGCTGCTCTGGGACAAGGGCTTCAAGGCCCGGAAGCTCGATAACTCCGACGTCGCCGAGGCGCCGCCGGCTCCTGGCAAACCGCCCGCGCCGGGTGGCAGCAAGAAGTGCTGGGACCAGCCGGAGGGCTGCTCGATCGTCGTCGGGTTTGCGCAGGAGCTTCAGCTCAACGTCGACAAGTTCAAGGCCGACATGAAGGGCGACTGCGTCAAGCTCGTTCAGAAGGACATGCAGGACCTGCAGAAGCTCGGCGTCGCCGCGACCCCCGGGTTCTTCATCAACGGCCGGTTCCTGTCGGGCGCGCAGCCGATCGACAACTTCATCGCGCTGGTCGATGAGGAGCTCAAGAAGGCCAACGAGGCGATCTCGAAGGGCACTCCGCAGGACAAGTACTATCAGACCGTCGTCATCGACCAGGGGCTCAAGACCCTCGCGCCGCCGAAGGGCTAAAGGGCGGATCCTGGAATTCAGGTTCTCGGTTCCGGTTCCTCGGTTCCCGATCCTCCGGCGCCCGGGATCCGTCGAGCGACCTGCACCTCCACCCTCCGAGGGTTTGCACCTCCGAGGCGCCTGATCTCCCCTTCTAGGGTAAAACGCCGTCCGTGCCGCGGCCCGCAGCGATCCCTGAAGCCACGTGGGTCAACATCCAATGGCTCGCGCGGCTGCGATGGGCGCAGATCGCGGGGCAGTCGGTCACGGTGTTCGTCGGCCAGTTCTTGCTCGGCGGCGCGTTGCCGATCACCGAGCTGTTGCTCGTGATCTCGCTCGGCCTGGTCTCCAACCTGGGCCTCGAGATGTACTTCTTCGGCGATCGGCATCGCGACGGACCGTCGACGCGCTCCGTGCACGACTGGCAGCTCGCGCTCGTGATGATGCTGGACATCGCGATCCTCACCGGCCTGTTGCTGCTCACCGGCGGGGCGCACAACCCGTTCGCGTTTCTCTACGTCGTGCAGATCGCGCTCGCGACCGTGCTGTTGCGCGCGGGCTGGACCTGGATGCTGGTCGGACTGTCGTTCCTCGGGTTCGGGGTTCTGCTGCTGGCCGCGCGTCCGCTAGCGATTCCCGATCACAATCGCGCGATCGGAATGTGGGTCGCGCTGGGCGTCGCCTCGGCGTTCGTCGTGTACTTCTTGCGCCGGATCATCGGCGCGCTGGCGAAGCGCGAGATCGAGCTCACCGAAGCACGTGGGCTCGCCGCCCGCCAGGAGCGACTCGCCGCCCTCGCAACGATGGCGGCGGGCGCGGCGCACGAGCTCTCGACGCCACTGGGCACGGTCGCGCTCGCTGCCAAGGAGCTGGAGCGCGCGCTCACCAAGGCTAGTGATCCGGACCTCGCGGCGGATGCGCGGTTGATTCGCGAACAGGTCGGCCGCTGCCGCGCGATCCTCGAGCAGATGGCCCAGGGTGCAGGCACCGTTGGAGAAACCATCGCGTCGTGCACCGTGCTCGAATTGCTCGATGAAGCGATGGTGGGAATTCGCGATCAGCCATCGGTGCACCGCGAGCTCGCCTCCGATCTCGCGAAGTCGCCGCTCCGGTTGCCGCCGCGTGCGGTCAGCCAGGCGCTGCGCTCGCTGATCACCAACGCGCAGGATGCCTCACCACCGAACACCGCGGTGGTGCTGTCGATCCATCAGGACCGCGACGCCTTGTCCATCGTGATTCGCGATCGAGGCGTGGGGATGCCAGCTGAGGTCCTGGCGCGCATTGGTGAGCCGTTCTTCACCACCAAAGCTCCCGGGCGGGGGATGGGGCTCGGGCTGTTCCTTGCGCGCGCAGTGATCGAAGGAGTGGGCGGAACCCTGCAGATCGATTCGACTGCTGGGTCGGGAACCCAGGTCTCGATCCTCCTGCCCACCAGCATCACCCCTGCCGACCAGCGCGCGGCTGCACGAACGGACGAATCGGCCGGCCAAGAGATGGTATCCAAGCCGTTATGAGCAGTACCGAACAGCATGAGCCTGCCGGAGACCCGCCCTCGATCCTGATCGTCGATGACGACGAGGTGTACCGGAACCGGCTCGCCCGGGCGTTCGTGGATCGCGGCTACGATGTCCGCGTCGCGCAGGACTACGACACCGCCGTGGCGACCGCGACGTCCGACTCGCCCGAGTTCGCGGTCGTCGACCTCAAGATGCCTGGCAAGAGCGGGCTCGAGCTGGTGCGTGCCCTCGCCGAGATCGATCCATCGACCAAGTCCGTCGTGCTCACCGGCTACGGCAGCATCGCAACGGCGATCGACGCCGTGCGGCTGGGCGCAGCGTACTACCTGTCCAAGCCGGCCGACGCCGACGATATCGTTCACGCGTTCGCCCGCGCCGAGGCGCCGCCGCTCGACCCGCCCGCCGCGGACAATGGTGAATACAAGGCTCCGTCGCTGGCACGTGCCGAGTGGGAACACATCAATCGCGTGTTGTCCGATGCCGGCGGCAACATCTCCGAGGCCGCGCGCCGGCTCGGGATCCACCGCCGGAGCCTGCAGCGCAAGCTGCAAAAGTACCCGCCCAGCAAGTAACGTCGACCCATGAACGCATCGAGCGAGAACCATCGTGGCTCGCTCTCGATCGCCTGGATCATCGTCGCCCACACGCTCGCGGGGCTTGCGATCGGCGGGCTCGAGGCGCTCCGGCTGGGCAGTAGCTCGCTGGCCGGCGTGCTGCTGCCGATCTTCGGCACCACCGGGTTCGTCGCGGGCTGGTCGATCGCGCTCGCGACCCATCTCACCGCCGATCGCAGCTGGTGGGTGTCGGCGTTCGGAGTGACCGCGCCGAGCCTGCTGGTGACGCTCCCCACCGCGTCGACCCTGTTCGAAGGTGCGCATGCGCAGACCTTGCCGCTTGCGAGCGTGTTGCCGATCATCGGTCCGATCGTCGCCTGGCTTGCGCTCGGGCTCGTCGTCGCGTCCTGGCATCGGCTCGGGCGCGACGGCGATCAAGTTACTCGCGCGATCGCGATCCTGCTGTGCGCCGGCGTCGTGGGCGCGACTGCATGGATCCAGCGCCAGGTGTTTCGCGGCGGCTATGCCGGTGGCCACATCGGCGCCACGCTGATCATCATCATCGCGGTGGGTTGTGCGGTCAGGTTCACCCGGCGCAAGCCGGTCGCCCCAGCGCTCGCGGGCATCCTCGTCGCGATGACGCTCGCCTCGGCGCTGGCGGCGCTGTTTCATGGTCTGCAGAATCGCGAGGACCGCGCGCTGCTCACCAAGCGCGGCGAACATGGCCTGTATCTGATCCGGCTGTGGCGGATGATGCTCGACCGCGACGGCGATGACAGCGCGCCGCTGCTCGGCGGCGGGGACTGCGATGACCATGATGCGAGTCGCCATCCGGGTGCGGTCGATCTACCGGGCGACGGGATCGATCAGGACTGCGACGGCAGCGATGCGGTCGTGACGCCGGCCACCGCACAGCCTGCACCAATGGCCGAGGCGGCGTTGGCGTGGAACGACCGGCCCGAGGTCAAGGCGGTCCTCGAGCGCACGAAGACGATGAACGTTCTGTGGATCACCGTCGATGCGTTGCGGTTCGACGTGATCGCGCCTTCGACGCAAGATCGCAGCGAGTTTCCAAACCTGGCCAAGCTGCTGAGCGAATCGGTGTGGTTCGAGCGCGCGTTTGCACCGGCGGCCGGAACCGACATCTCGCTCGGGACGTTGCTCACGGGCCGCCACGATCCGTTTCAGCCGCTGGCGACCACGTTGCCGGAGGCGCTGCGCGGCCTCGGACTACGCACCTACAGCGCGCTACCGGCCGAGGTGACGCGCTACGCAGGCGAGGTGATGCTGTCACGTGGCATCGATCGCAAGGCGCTGGTGCACACCGACTGGGGAACCAACGACGTCGGGGATCACGTGAGCGCGCCGGCGACGACGCAGGAAGCCGTCCGCGCGCTCGACGATGCGGCGGGCCGACGAAGCCTGGTGTGGCTGCACTACTTCGACGTTCACGAGCATCACCAGATCGATGTGCCGAAGGAGCTACTCGCGGCCGTGAGCGCGACCGGCGCTCCCGAGCGCCATCGCTATCGCGCGCTGCTGTTCGCGATCGATCGAGAGGTTGGACGGGTGCGCGAGCTCTTGGCCACGCGTGGTCTCGACGACAAGACGATCATCGTGTTCCTCAGCGATCATGGCGAGTCGCTCCGAGAAGATCCGCGGCTGCTCGAGACCCACGGCCGAGTGGTCTATGCGCCGCTGGTCCACGTGCCGTTCGCGATCCGGATCCCGGGCGTCGTGCCCGGAGTGCGCAGTGACACGGTCTCGCTCGTCGATCTCGCGCCGACGCTGCTCCATCTGCTCGGCGCCCCGAAGGCGATCACGCCGCTGGATGGCGTCGATCTGGTGCCAGCGCTGCTCGATGCACCGGCTGCGCTGCGGGCGCCGGATCGAGCGGTCGTGATCCACGAGGAGCGCCAGTGGGGCGTCGTTCAGTGGCCATACCAGCTGATCGTCACGCCGGCCGATGATCTCGTCGAGCTGTACAACCTCGAGACCGATCCGGCGCAGCGTATCGATCTGGCGGCGAGTCAGCCCGAGGTCGTCACCCGGCTTCGGGCTCGGTACGCGGAGGTTCCGCAGGTGCCGGTCGACCGAACCGTCGCGGGACGAAATTGGCGAGAACGCCAAGCGCAACCGCCAGCGCGCCCTGCGACACCATGAGGAGCAGCGGCGACACCCACGCGCTGTAGCGCGGCACCACGGGAGCGAGCTGCGCCCCGAACACCGCCGGCCAGCCGCCGCACGCGGTGACCACCGCAGCGGCCGCGGCGATCGGTAGCGCGAGCTGCGCGATCACCAGGCGGGCAAGCGTGGTGGCTCGCAATCCGAGCCAGCTCGTGACGAACGCGAGCCCGAGCGCCGGCAGCCACGTCAGGTACATGTCTCGCCCCGCCGGCTTGTAGATCATCGGGGTCGACATCGTCGGCATTCCGCGCACCGCGATCAGCAGCGCGCACGCGGTGAACAGCCACCACGGCGCCATCCACCAGCGGCGGACGCCCCACGAAGACACCACCAGGCCGGCGACCAGCACGAACAGCGCGACCGCGCCAGGACCGAGCGCGATCGCAGGAACGCTCTGGTCTTCACCGATCGGATGCGCAACCGCGACCGGCAACGGCCGGCCCCGCGACGCGGGATCGAGGGTGGCGCCCGTCGAGTCTGCGATCGCTCGCGCGACGTCGACGATGTGGACACGCGTGGCGCTGGCCACCGAGACGTCGGGGCCCGCGATGCAGCCGCGCACATGGCGAATGCTGCGCTCCTCGCCGCCATGACCGCCGCCGGGAAGGTGTCCGTGATCGGAGAGCGCGAACCAGCGCGCCTGTGGATCGGCGGCGACGAGCTTGCCGAGGATCGCGTCAGCCTCGCGCGCGGCCTTGTCGTAGCTGGCACCGCGTCCGTCGCGGTGGCCCGCCGCATCGACGCGCAGGATGTGGACGAACACCAGCGGCGAGTCGCCCTTCACTGCGTCGAGCGCGCGGGACTCCCACAGCTGTGCCCACACCTCGGGCTCGGCGTCGGCGGAGGCGCGCGCCGGATCAGCGACCGGCTCGACCTGTGCAAACCCGAGCGAGCGCACGATCCAACCGTGGTGCTCGGCGATCGCGCGGCTGCGTGGCACCTGCGCGGGAATCCCGCGGCGGTCGAGCGGCGGATCGAGCGGGCGATCGCTGTGAAACATCACGCCGGTCTGCTGCTGGGTCAGGCCCGACCACAGCGCGACCTCGACGGTCAGTGAGACCGTTGGAAACCCGACGTCGACCCCGAGCGCGGTGCCGCGGTTGCACAGCGCCGACCACGAGGGAAGCGACGCGGCGGTCGTCGCAGACAGCCCATCGATCAACACGACGCGCGTGCGGGCGACCTCGGGTAATCCCGGGCCGACACCGCCGGGCAGCGGCGCGGGCTCCGTGGGTACCGCGTCCCAGGTCACCATGCTGCGGATGAGGCCGCGTCGAACATCGAGCCCGGGGCGCGGTGATGCCACGAGGATCCAGAACCCGATGAGGGCGATGGCGACCAGGATCGCGCTGATTCGCCTGGGCATGGCGGCGCTAAATGTACCTAGTCGGCAGGCGCGACGTCCGCGTCATCGAGGGCATGGCGCCGCTAATGTACCTAGTCGGCAGGCGCGACGTCCGCGTCATCGAGGGCATGGCGGCTCTAAATGTACCTAGTCGGCAGGCGCGACGTCCGCGTCATCGAGGGCATGGCGGCGCTAAATGTACCTAGTTGGCAGGCGCGACGCCCGCGTCATCGAGGGCATGGCGGCGCTAAATGTACCTAGTCGGCAGGCGCGACGACCGCGTCATCGAGTGCATGGCGCCCCTAATGTACCTATTCGGCA
>JBFWXW010000029.1:0-75559 GCA_050187075.1 Kofleriaceae bacterium
CCGGCGATGCTGGTCAGAAACACCGCCTCCTGGATGATCATGAACACGATCGATCGCGGAGTCGCGCCGATCGCCTTGCGCACGCCGATCTCGCGGGTTCGCTCCTTGACCGCGATCATCATGATGTTCGAAACGCCGACGATCCCGGCGGCCAGCGTTCCGAGGCCGATCACGACCACGAAGGTCGACAGCATCCAGAACACCATGTTCATCCGCTGGAATTGCTCGACATTGTTGTGAACGCGCACTGCCTGGCGGTCGGTCGGCGAGAACTTGTGACGCTCGGCGAGGCTTGCGACGACCTTGTCGACGATCGCTTGGGTCTCGGCGGGGCTCGCGTTGCCGACGGTGAACTGCAGCATGTTCAGCTGGTCGCTTCCGTTGAACGCCAGCTGCGCCGTCGACACCGGGATGTAGAGCTGGCGCTCTTGCTCCGCGCCGGCTTGGTCGCGGAACACCCCGACGATCTGGAACGGAACGCCGGCGACGACGATCCATTCACCGATCGGTTGCTCGTCGGGGTCGAACAAGAAATCGACCACAGGCTTGCCGACCACCACCGACTTGCGGCGCTGGGCGATATCGGCCTCGCTCAAGAACCTGCCGGCGATGATCTCGTGGGTCACGAGATAGATCGCGCCGGCGTGGACCGCATTGATTCCGAACGAATTGGCCTTGCCACCGCGGCGCGTGAGCATGTCGCCACCGCCGCCGCCGAACGCGCCGCGCATGAAGTACTGCCCCGAGATATGGTCGATGCCCTCGACCTGCTTCGCGTCGTCGTAGTCGCGATTCTCGAACTGGATGAACCGGCCGACGTCGTACCCGTCGTGAGCGACCGACGTCTTGTTGGCGCGGATCCACACGCCGTTGGTGGCGTCGCGTGCGAGCTCGTGACGAGACCCATTCTCGAGCCCGCGTCCGAGCCCGAGCAAGAACACCAGCACGAAGATGCCCCACGCCACGCTCACGGCGGTCAACGCGGTCCGCAGCTTGTTGCGCCGGATCGTGTCGAGCACCTCGTACCAGCGATCGAGCGAGAACACTACGGGGCTCCCGACGCCGAGGCCGCCTGGGAAGCGCGATACGGGCCGCCGCGCTCGTCGTCCACCACCTTGCCGTCACGCAGCCGGATCGTGCGCTGGGTGCGAGCGGCAACCTCGGGATCGTGGGTCACGATCAGCACCGTGATCCCGCTGCGATGGATCTCCGACAGCAGATCCATGATCTGCTTGGAGGTCTCGCTGTCGAGCGCGCCGGTCGGCTCGTCGGCGAGGATCAGCCGCGGCTTTCCGATCAGCGACCGCGCGATCGCGACGCGCTGCTTCTGACCGCCCGACATCTCGGAGGGCACGTGATCGGCCCAATCGCGCAGGCCGACACGCTCCAGATACTGCGCCGCAACCTGGTTGCGCTTGCGGCGGGTGACGCCCTGGTAATAGAGCGGCAGGGCCACGTTCTCGAGCGCGGTCTTGAACGGCAGCAGGTTGAACGACTGGAACACGAACCCGATGAACCGGTTGCGGTACGCCGCGGCCTTGGTCTCCGACAGCTTGCGGATCAACGTCTCGCCCAGCCAGTACTCGCCCGATTCGTAGTCGTCGAGGATCCCCAGGATGTTGAGCAGGGTGGATTTACCCGAGCCGGACGCACCCATGATCGCCACGAACTCGCCATCGCCGACCTCGAAGTCGATGTCGCGCAGCACGTGCAAGCTGTGCGTGCCGACCTGGTAGTACTTGTTGACCTTGCTCAGGCGCAGCACGAGCACGAGGCTAGCGCCAACCGCACACCGGGGCCAGCCATCGGCTTACCTCGGCTCCCGATGTCCGGACGGCTCGCTGCGACAGGTGTGCGACAAGGTGTCCCGTCGCGCAGGAACCGAAACCGAGAGCTCACCTTCCTGGGTTCCGCTCGCTATTCGCTCGTGAGCTGCCCCAACGCCTCGTCGATCGCCGCTGGCGTTGCGGGGGCAATCACCAGCTGCCCGTGGCTGCCATGGATCTCGCACGCCGGCGCCTGGTCACAGCGATCGAGGCAGCTCACCGGCGTGATCGCGAAGCTCGAGCGAGCCTTGTGCTCCGCGAGGTGATCGATCACATCCAGGGCGCCCCAGCGCTGGCAGGTCCCTGCACAGACGCGCACGGTCACCGGCGCATCCGCAGCGACCCGCAGCTCGGTCGCGAGCGCGACGGCCGCCAGATAGTGGCTGACCGGGCGGCCTCGATCTTCGGCGAGCTCGATGATCGCCGGCAGCGTCACGCAGTCATCCTCGGCGACGTCCTCGAGCTCGAGGCCCATCGATGACAAGCGCGCCATCGGAATGTCCTCGTGGGTAGGTGAGCGAGTCGGAAGCTTTGCGGCGGCCATGGCGCGGACAATCACTTGTCTGGCGCCCGCTGGCTACCGCTCGCCGGATCAATTGTTGGGCATGAACCGGAACGGATAATTGATCGACACCGTGGTGCTGGTCGGCTTCTCGAGCTTGAGCTTGCTGACCTCCGCGACGATGCATTGCCGCACCGACGGGTCGTTCACTTCGTCACGCCGGAAGATCACGTTCTTGAATTGACCTGTCGAGGCTTCGGCGACGAGCTCGATCGTGACCATGCCCTTGAGCCGGCGGTTCTTCTTCAGCGCCTCGGCGTAGCACGCCTGCACCGGGGCCTGGACGGTTTGCATCCGCGCCTGGATATCTGCGCGCGTGGCGGCGCCCATGCCGGCGCCCCCGCATCCCACTGCGACCGCGACGGTCGACAGGGCCAGCAGCGCAGGGCCGGCGAATGGAATCGATCGATGATCGCGGCCGAGGCGCTCCGGCGGCGACGCGCGACGAGACAGCATCGTTGCCGGTACGTCACCGACGAGCAACGAAGCCCCCGGCGTTGAATCGGACGTGAGGGCGAGCGAGTTATCGGTTCGCGGGTCCTTAGTCTTCATCTTTGATCACCGTCTTCTTGGGGCCCTGCTTGATGATGTTGAACTCCACGCGGCGGTTCTGCTCGCGACCCGCTTCGTCGTCGTTACTGGCGATCGGGTTGTCGGGCCCGAAACCCTTGGCGACCATTCGCCTCGATTCGACCTTCTTGTCGGCGAGATACTTCAACACCGACCTGGCGCGATCGTTGGACAGCTTGCGGTTGATCGCCGCCGAGCCGGTCGAATCGGTGTGGCCCTCGATCTGGATCAGCTCGATCTGCGGGTTGTCCACCATCACCGACGCGACTTCGTCGAGCAGTCCGAACGACACCGGCAGGATGTCGTATTTGCCGGTCGCGAACTGAACCTTTTCGTGGATCTCGATCTTCGAGTCGGTCAGCACGACGCGATCCGGTCCGGGTGGCGGACGGTCGGCGCGGATGTCGATCGTCGGGAATGGTTCCTGTTTGACCGTGAACAGGGAGCACCCAGCTCCGCCGATGCCGATCGCGATGATCAGGGATCCAAGCTTTTGCATGCTCGAGACTCTCCTTTGAATGTCCCGCTCGCTCTGGTCATCGTGGTCGATTCGTCGGGGTCGCCGCAAGCGATCTGGTCGCGGTTCTGGTCAGCTCACGCTGTGATGCGCGAATGCGCGCGGCGCGCAGCCCCTACGTTGTAGTCATCGCGTCGCGCGACGACCACACGCCAGCGGGCGTCGATCCGTGGTCGGTCAGCGCTTGGTCAGCGCCGGGATCAACAGGCCGTGCTCGGTCAGCGCGCGCGTCAGATCGGCGGACAGATCGCGCCGGCGCTGCAGCTTCTGTGGTGCGGTCGCCTCGTTGAGCCGCCGCCGTGCTTCATGCATGCGCCATGCGATCGTGCCCTCGCTGACCGCTTGAATCACCGCGACCTCACCATGCGACATTCCCTGGAGCGAAACCAGGATGACGGTGGTGCGCATGTCGACGGGCAGGCCATCGAGCGCGCGCAGTAGCCGCCCGTAGCTCTCGCGGAGCTCGGCGGCGCGCCCGGGATTGCTGCGTGCATCGACCGCGATCGCGAGCTCGAGGCGCGGGTCATCGCTGGTCTCGCCGCGGCGGGCGCGATCGCGCCGTGCGTTGAGGGAGCGGTTGACGGCCATCCGATACACCCAGGTGAAGAACTCACTGCGTCCCTCGAACTGGGCGAGCGCACGGAACGCCTTGAGGAACACGTCCTGCGCGATGTCATCAGCTTCGCTGGCGGACCCCGTGAGGTGCAGCGCGAGCGCGAAGATCCGCTTGCGGTAGCGCCGAACCAGCGCCTCGAACGCTCGCGGATCGCCTTGCTTGGCGGCGGTCACGAGTGCATTCGCGGTGGCGGCTTCGCGATCTGCGTGGGTGGAGAGCTGGGGCATCGACGGCGGTTGGTTGGTCGATTAGACGCATAGGGTACGCCAAGGCTTTGAAGTTTGTTTGACCTACACCGCGTCTGGCGTGCCATCGCAGGTTTGGCCTACACCTGCTGACGTGCGTCGAGGCCTCGACGTACACCCTGCGCGCGTGTCCGATCGCGCCGCAACCTGCTGGATCAGTTGGCTTCGTGGTCAGGGATGTGCGCCGACGCCGGTGATGCCAACGAGAACGGCGCGATGACCGCATCGAACTGACTGCCGTCATCGCGCCACATGCGATACGTGCCATGCATCGTGCCGACGGCGGTGGTGAGCACGCAGCCGGACGTGTACTGGAAGCTCTGGCCGGGCGCGAGTCGCGGTTGCTCACCCACGACTCCGTCGCCTCGGACTTCTTCGACGACACCACGGCCATCGGTGATGATCCAGTGGCGCGTGCGTAGCTGCGCCGTGCGCGACGACTCGTTCGAGATCGTGATCGTGTATGCGAACACGTAGCGGTCATCGCGTGGCGAAGACTGATCGGGTAAGAACTGCGACTGCACGCGTACGCGGATACCCTCGGTGACGGCCGAGGAGGTTGATTCGGCTACGGTGGGGCGCACGCGGGGAATCTGGCCTGATGTTCGCGTCGTTGCAAGAGCCGCGAGGCGGTGGCGCGCGTGTCATCATAGGAGCGCATGGGCCGTCCCTGGAGTGCGCGATGAACAAGCCGCGGTGCGTACGACGCTACGGCCTGATTGCTGCCATCGGCTGGTCAGCATGCGGCCCGATGTACAAGTCATCGGACGCGCCACCGGCCGCACCGCCGGCCGCGCCGCCCGCCGGCCCACCCGGAAGCGCTCCCGGTGCGCCGGCCCCGGTGGATTCGTCCCCGCGCGCGGCGTCTGGGGCCGCCAGCGGCACCGCCGGCTTATCAGGCGACGCGAAGCTGTTCGTCGACGCCCACAATCGGTACCGCGCACGACACTGCGCCGAGCCGCTCACGTGGTCGCCCGTGCTCGCGGACGTCGCTCAGCGCTGGGCCGACACGCTGAAGGCGAAGGGATGCGCATTCGATCACAGCAACGGAAACTACGGTGAGAACCTCGCGGCAGCGACCGTCGGTGCGCTGACGCCCGAGACCGTGGTGGCGATGTGGTACGACGAGCTCAAGGGCTACTCGTTCAAGCAGCCCGGGTTCTCGATGCAGACGGGGCACTTCACGCAGGTGGTGTGGCGCGCGACCAAGCAGGTCGGATGCGGCCGCGCGCAGTGCAACGGGCTCGATGTGTGGGTCTGCGAATACGATCCGCCCGGCAACTGGCAGGGCCAGTATCGCGAGCAGGTGCTGCCGCTGGGTTGCGACTGACTGTACACACCGCGGGTCGTTCGCGGCCTATGATGTCGCTGTCGTGCTGAGGGTCATGGTGGTGCTCCTGGTCGCGAGTTGTGGCCGTCTTGGATTCGATCCGGCCGGTGGTGTCGCCAATGGAGATGCGATGGGAGATGGTGGCGGCGATGCGATTCCGACCGGCTCGTGCGAGACGAGCGCGTGCGCGGCCGCAGGCGGCAGCTGCGCAGCCGGCGTTTGCGTCATCTCGTGCGTGGACAGCCTGGACTGCAGCGACGGAGTCGACTGCCCACCGGGGATGCC
Source organism: Kofleriaceae bacterium (assembly GCA_050187075.1). Classification (GTDB taxonomy): domain Bacteria; phylum Myxococcota_A; class Polyangia; order Haliangiales; family Haliangiaceae; genus JABFXX01. The sequence goes on from JBFWXW010000029.1 coordinate 5,952, forward strand.
GTGCCGGGTCGAATGCGGCGACTCTTCGTGTGACGGCTTGGTCGCGTGCGGTGAGGCGACCAGCTGCGAGATCGTCTGCGCTGGCGATTCCTCGTGCTCCAGCCCGATCCACTGCGATCAAGCCGCATCATGCAGCGTGGAGTGCGCCGGGCCGTCCTCTTGTGGCGCGCGGGTCTACTGTGACGATAGCCAACAATGCGCGATCGACTGCATCGGCAATTCGGCCTGCAACGGAGCTCTGAACTGCGGCACCGGCCGCTGCAACGTTTCTTGCAGCGGAGTGTCAGCATGTTCGAGCGGCATCGAATGTGGAGCCGCGTGTGCATGCACGGTGGCGTGTGATCCCAACGCGGACTGTGGCGGCTCGATCAACTGTCCGGTGGGCTGCTCGACCGCCACCGGCTGCTCCACCGATTCGCCATGCCAGCCGACGTGCTAGCGCTACGCTTGTCGCGGAAGTCGTCGCGGAACGCGCGAGGAACCTCAAATGCGAGGCGGAGTGAGAACCGGCGCGCAGCGTGCTCGGGCACGTGAGCACCGGAAGCGGAGCGACAACGACCCAGTTGAGGCCCGCAGCCGTCAACCGAAAGATCGTGTTCCGTAGAACGCGCGAGGAGATGCGAGAGCGAGGCGGAGTGAGAACCGCCCCGCAGCGCACTTCCTGTGCGTGAGGAGCGGAAGCGGAGCGACAACGAAGCTATCGCATCCCGCAGCCGTTCTACGACTCTACTCAAGCGCGCTGTTCGATCGGTACATACTTCCGCACCGTGGCACCAGTGTAGATCTGGCGCGGGCGGCCGATCTTGGTGTCCTTGTCCTCGACCATCTCTTTCCAGTGGGCGATCCAGCCGGGCAGCCGGCCGAGCGCGAACATCACGGTGAACATGTTGGTCGGAATGCCCATCGCGCGATAGATGATGCCGCTGTAGAAGTCGACGTTGGGGTACAGCTTCTTCGAGACGAAGTAGTCGTCCTTGAGCGCGATCTCCTCGAGACCTTTGGCCAGCTCGAGCAGCGGATCGCGGATGCCCAGGTGCGAGAGCACCTCGTCGCACATGTTCTTGAGGATCTTGGCCCGCGGGTCGTAGTTCTTGTAGACCCGGTGACCGAAGCCCATCAGGCGGCGATTGCCGCGCTTGTTCTTCACGTCATCGACGAACTTCTTGTAGTCGCCGCCCGATGTCTTGATCTCCTCGAGCATCTCGATCACCGCCTGGTTGGCGCCGCCGTGGAGCGGCCCCCACAGCGCGAGGATGCCCGCGGCGATCGCCGCGTAGACGTTCGCGCCCGAGCTGCCGACCATGCGTACCGTGGACGTCGAGCAGTTCTGCTCGTGGTCGGCATGCAGGATCAGCAGCTGGTTGAGCGCCTTCTCGAGCACGGGCGAGACCGTGTAGTCCTCGCTCGGCACGGCGAACATCATGTGCAGGAAGTTCGCGGCGTACTTGAGCGAGTTCTTCGGATAGATCAGCGGCTGGCCGATGCTCTTCTTGTACGAGAACGCCGCGATCGTCCGCACCTTCGAGAGCAACCGCGTGATGTGGAGCTCTGCAGGCGCGTTGCGATCGAGACAGTCCGGGTAGTACGCAGACAACGACGTGACCATCGCGGACAGCACCGCCATCGGATGGCTGGTCGGCGGGTAGCCGGCGAAGAAGTTGTGCATGTCCTCGTGGATCAGGCTGTGGCGCGTGAGCAGGGTGGAGAACTGCTGGCGCTCGGCCACCGTCGGCAGCTTGCCGTTGATCAGCAGGTACGAGGTCTCGACGAAGTTCGACTTCTCGGCGAGCTCTTCGATCGGATACCCGCGGTATCGCAGGATGCCCTTCTCGCCATCCAGGTACGTGATGGCGCTGGTCGTAGAGCCGGTGTTCATGTACCCGGCATCGAGCGTGACGTAGCCCGTCTCGTTGCGGAGCGATCGAATGTCGATCGCGTGCTCGTTCTCAGATCCGACGATGACGGGCAGTGCGACGTCTTTACCGTCGGGGAACGTGACCTTGGCGCTTAGCTTCTTCTCTGAACCGGCCATGACGTGTCCCTCGTGGGCTGCCATTAATTCTGCAGCTGGGGGACCATACCTGATCTCGGCGACGCGATGACGCCGTGCGGCGACAAAACGTGTGTACTGAGTTTGCGTCGCTGCGGGGCGCCGGTTTACTCGAGCGTCACGAACGGCGACGAGCCCAGTGGCGTGTTGAACCGGTACGTGTAGCCAAAGCCGACATACCCAGCCACACCACCGCGATCGAGTCCCACGTCCATTCGGTCGAGGCCATCCGCGGGGTCGGCAAACACTTGCGTGTAGAGGTTCGCGCCGCCCATCACCGTGAGCACGTGCTCGAACCGCCCACCGAACGCGTACTGCGCGGCGAGCTCGAGCCGTCCGCCACCGGCGGCATAGTTGAACACCTGACTGCCGCGGGATTCGCCTTCGCCCGCCGGGCTCATCAATGCGATCTGTGCGCCGGCGAGCGGCGTCAAGCACAGCCGCTGGGTGCCGGCGAGACAGAAATGCTTGTAGATCGCCAGGCCCAGGTCGACGATGTCGAGCTCGTTGGCGAGGAACGCGGCGTCGTCGCCACTCTTGAAATGGGTGAACTGCACGTAGCCCTGGGTACCGATCCGCGACGCCGCGTTGAGCAGATAGTCGCCCTTGATCCGCAGACCGGTGTTGACGTTGCCGTACTGGCGCTTGCGGCCGACCCGGCCACCACCGCCGTAGACCTCCGCGCCCAGTGTCCAGGTGTACTTGTTGTCCGGCGAGGTCCCCTTGAACAGCTCGGCAGGCGGTCTCCCGACGATCGCGGGTGCTTGTCCGTTGCACGATGGATCGCTCGGGTTGGTCTGGCACACGTTCGCGGTCGGCTGCGGCTGGCAGCTCGGATCGCTGGGGTTGGTCGCGCACACGTCGTTCGGAGGCGGGGTGGTGCCAGTGTTGAGGTCGATCCCTTGCTTGCCGGCCTCTTCGCGAATCCTGCCGATCATCTTCTCGGCCTTGGCCTTCTGCTCGGACGTCGGGCCGTGCTTGTCGACGGCGTTACACGCGGCGAGCGCCTCACCGAACTTGCCCTCCTGAAACCGCGACGTGCACAGGTTGAAGAAGTATTTCGCCTCGGGTGCGCGGCCGACGGCGTCCTGAAACTTCGCGCTCGCCTCGGCATACTTGCCGTCGTACATGAGCTGCTTGCCGGCCTCGTTGGATTGGGCCGCGAGGTCCGCTTGCGATTGCGCGTGCGCTGATTCCGGGAGCCCCGCGATCGCGGCGATCGCCGCGAATACGGGTGCGATGGATGCGAGCCGGTTCATGTCGTGTTCCTCCCCGAACGGACGAGCAAAGCGAGCGACCTCATACTATCACCGCGTGTCCTCACGAACGCGACGGCGGCGCCTCTGCGGGTTACGAGCCCGACATGCGGTCAGCGGCGTTTATTCACCCGTCTACGTGTAGGCTTTTTCGCGCTGCGATCTTCGGCACTGCGAGCGGCAGTGCCGAGCGCGCGATCGAACAGTCGACGCGCAACTTCATGGCCGCGCAGGTGCCAGAGCGCGGGATTGCCGAGCACGACGGAGACGACGACCTCGGGTTTGTCCGCGGGTGCGTAGCCGACGAACCACGAGTGCTCCATGAAGAACGGCGTGTTGCGACTGAGCGTGCCGGTCTTGCCCGCGAACCGACCGCGTAGCGCCTTGCCTCGAAACGACTTTGCGGCGCTGCCACCGTCGCACGTACCGACCATCATGCGGGCAACCGCACGAGCGTTGTCGACGCTGATCGTGCGGCGCGCCTGCATGCCCGCGTGCGGCGTGCCGTCGATCGAGGCGATCAGCCGAGGCACCGGCTGCGCCCCCTCGCTCGCGAACGTGGCTGCGAGCAAGGCGCCACCGGCAGCCGAGAGCGTGGTGTTCGAGAACCCCGCCGCCGCCTTGGCAAACGCGAGGTCTTTGTCGGCCGGAAGCTCGCTGATGCCGAACACCCCGGGCAGCTCGTTGCCGGGCAGCTTGCCGCCGGTACCGGCGGCGATGCCGAAGTTTCGGGCGGCTTGATCGAGCGTGGCCGGATCGAGCTTCTGATACGCGAGCTTGGCGAGGATCGCGTTGTTCGAGTGCGCCACACCGTACGACAGCGATTCGCAGCGCGAGTCACGCTTGTCGTCGTGCAGGTTTGACTCCATCACGGAGCGCAGGCCGCCATGAAAGCACACGCGACCGTCCGGATCGGTCCCCGCAGCGACCAGCGCGCTCGCGGTGACCAGCTTGAAGATCGACGCGGCGGGGCCCCATGATTCGGTGGCGATCCGCCAGTCGAACGTGCCGGTGCTCGAGCCCTTCGGATCGTCGGTGCGCCGGCCCGCCAGCGCGAGCACGCGGCCATCGGGTGCCATCACCACGATCGCACCGCGCGGCGCGCGCGCTTGATCGAGGAGCTTCTCTGCGAGCGGCTGGAGCCCCGGATCGAGCGTCAACACCGCGCGCTTACCATCGGCCGTGGGTGCTTCGTAGTGATCGCCGATCCGCTCGATTCGATCGAGATCGAGCGCACCTGCGATCGCAGGCACCGCCACCGCGGCCGTGGCCTGCGCGATCACGGGCGCTGCACTCGACGCTGGCTTGGGAGGCGCCGGCGCGGGAGCGGGAATCGTGCTGGGCGTCGTCGCTCCCGCGGCGAGCTTGCCGGCGTCGGCGAGCGCGGGCTGCGTCAGGGGCGCACCACCCAGGGATGCCGCGGTGTGCGGTGGCGCGTCGTCACTCAGCAGGGCTGCCCCGGTGCTCACCACAGCCGCACCGGCGAGCAGGAGGAGACTACGCCGCATGGCCCCGATGTAGCCTCATCCGAGGACCAGTACAAGAATCTTTGCCCGATTCGATGTAGGTTGATCTCGCATGTCGACAGCTACGAACCAGCTCGTGCTCGACGCAACGGCACTCACGTCATCGGGGATCGGCGACGCAGGACCGGATCCTGCCGCGATCGCCGCGATCGCCGCGCCCGCGCGTGCGGCTGTGGAAGCCACGCTCGAGCGTCATCGTCGTGGTCAGCTTGGTTGGGTCGATCTCCCCGACGCACGCGCATCGGCGCGCGCATGCATGGATCTGTCGCGCGAGATCGATCCTGCGATCGACACGGTCGTCGTGCTCGGGATCGGTGGCTCGAGCCTGGGACCGCGCGCGCTGTACTCGGCGCTCGCGCCGCCGTTCGATCAGCTGGGCGCACGGAGCCCGGGGATGCCGCGCAGGCTGTTCTTCGCCGACAACATCGATCCCGTCACGTTCGGCGCGCTGCTCGAGCGGATGCCGCTCGAGCGCACGCTGTGGAATGTGGTCACCAAGTCCGGCGGAACTGCCGAGACTGCCGCGCAGCTGTTGATCGTAGCCGACCGACTCGAGCGTCAGCTCGGTGAACGCGCCCGGCAGCACGTCGTTTGCACGACCGATCCCGAGCGCGGAGCGCTGCGTGCCACCGCGACCGCGCGCGGCTATCGCGCGTTCGAGATCCCGTCCTCGGTCGGTGGCCGGTTCAGCGTGCTGTCGCCCGTCGGCCTGTTGCCCGCGGCGCTGGCGGGCCTCGATGTGATGGGCTTGCTCGATGGCGCGCGGCGGATGCGCGATCGTTCGCTGTCGCCCGACCTGATGGCCAACCCCGCGCTGCTGCTGGCGACGCTGCTCCATCATCATCACGTCGTGCGGCGCCGCCCGATGGTGGTGATGATGCCGTACGTCGATGGGCTCTACGACACCGCCGACTGGTTCCGTCAGCTGTGGGCCGAGAGCCTGGGCAAGGAACGGGCGACCGACGGCCGCAAGGTCAACGTGGGCCCGACGCCGATCGCCGCGCGCGGGGCCACCGATCAGCACAGCCAGCTCCAGCTCTATGCCGAGGGGCCCGACGACAAGAGCTACCTGATCGTCGGCGTCGCCAACCGCGGTCACGAGCTCGCGTTGCCCGACAGCGAGCTCGCGCGCAGCCAGCCGGAGTACGCGTACCTGGTCGGCCACGGCATGGGCGAGCTGCTCGACGCCGAGCTGACCGGCACCGTGTCATCGCTCGTGCGCCGCAAGCGGCCGGTCGCACGGCTCACGCTGTCGCGCATGTCGGCGGATGCGGTCGGCGAGCTGATCATGTTGCTCGAGCTCGCGACGGCATTCGCCGGCCCGCTGTATGGGGTCGATCCGTTCGATCAACCCGGCGTCGAGGAGGCGAAGCGGCTTGCGTTCGCGGCCCTTGGTCGCCCAGGATATGAGGGACAGCGCGCCGAGCTGGCGAGCGTGCCGTCTCCCAATCCTGCGTATGTCTTGTAGAGCGCTGTTCGTCACGTTGATCGCCGCGTTCGCGGCGTGTGCACGGCCGCAGCGTGCCACCACCAGCCCGACGAGGATCCCGACGCCATCGGTCCAGGTAGGCGCCTGCGCCGAACCGGGGCGTGATGGCGTGATGGGATCGAGCCCGCGCGTCGATCACGCCGATCGCGATCTCGACGACGACGGTGCCGTGGAGATCGTCGTGGTCGATCGCGCGATGTGCAGCTCCGAAGGAAATTGCTACTGGAACGTGTTTCGGGGGGCGCGCGCGACCGGCGGTGATTGTCTGCGCTATGCCGGAACGTTTGCCGGCGCCGCGCTCGAGCCGCTGTCCGCGCGTGGCGATGACAACATGCGGGACGTTCGCGGTTACTGGAACCTACAGGGCGGGAGACTGCTGCTGCAGTCGTACCGGTTCATGCATGGCGGCTATCAGCTTGTGGACGCGGTGTTGTGCAAGCGGGCGAGCGACGACCGGGTGGATTGCGCCGAAGTGGATCAATGACCGGCTGAACCCGTCGGGCGGACCTAACGAGCAACCCCGGGTGGCGCGCAAACCCGCGATTCCTGTTACCATCGTCGTGGGTGAGCGACACCGGGCGTAACAAGACCGTAGTCACCGCGATCTCCAAGATCAGTGACCGGCCGGTCGCCAAAGAGGCGTGCCTGGTGGTGATTTACGGGCTCGAGCTCGGGAAGAAGTTCAACCTCAACCGACCTCAGATCATCATCGGCCGGTCGTCCAAGGCGGACATCCAGATCGACCAAGAGGCGGTGTCCCGAAATCACTGCAAGATCATCAACACCGGCAACGCGATCATGCTCCGGGACATGGGGTCCACCAACGGGACCTACGTCAACGACGAGATGATCGACGAGTACGTGCTGCGCGACGGCGACTTCATCAAGGTTGGTCGCTGCATCTTCAAGTTCCTCAGCGGCAACAACATCGAGAACGCGTATCACGAGGAGATCTATCGGCTGACCACGGTCGATGGGCTTACCCAGGTGTTCAATCGCCGCTATTTCGTCGAGACGCTCGAGCGCGAGATCGGCCGAGCGCTCCGCTATCGGCGCGACCTGTCGCTGATCATGTTCGACATCGATCGCTTCAAGGGCGTCAACGACAGCTTCGGGCACCTTGCCGGCGACCACGTGCTCAAGCACCTGGCGTCGGTGGTCAAGACTCGGATCCGGCGCGAGGACGTGCTCGCCCGTTACGGCGGCGAGGAGTTCGCGATCGTGCTGCCGGAGATCGATCACTACAACGCGATGCAGTTTGCGGAGAAGATCCGCAAGCTCGTCGAGATCGCCGAGTTCAAGTTCGAGGACGCGGTGATTCCGGTGACCGTGTCGATCGGGGTCGCCAGCCTGCGCGGAGAAGCCGACGACGCGCTCGAGTTCATCAAGCAAGCCGACACTCACCTGTTCGCTGCCAAGGAAGGCGGCCGCAACCAGGTCAAGGGTTGATGACCTCGCAACGCGCGACCTCCGAGGCCGACGTCGTGACCACGGGTGGTGACAGTGCGCGTGAGCTACGCGAGAAGAAGCGGGTGCTCGCCGCGCTCGTGGTTCACGACCTTCGCAGCCCGCTCGCGGCGATCCAGGGCTATCTCGGGCTGCTTCGCGAGCATCTCGTCGAGAACCAGGCCTCGCCCGCGTCGCCCCGTGCGTTCGGCTACATCGATGACGCGACGACGCTCGTCGGTAAGGCGCTCGGCCTGGTATCTACCATCCTCGATGTCGACGAGCTCGAGGACGGAATCCTCCACGCCCAGTGTTCGCCCGTCCGGGTCAAGGAGCTGGTCGACAAGGCGGCCGCCGGCAACCGCGCCCAGTTCGAAGTTCGCCAGCTCGACTTTCAGGTCCACGTCGACGCCGAGCTGATGGTGTCGCTCGACCGCGAGCTGTTCGGTCGCGTGCTCGAGAACCTGGTCGACAACGCGACGCGCTATGCGCCGCGCGGTGGCAAGTGCGTGGTCAGCGCGCATCGCGACGCGCAGGGCGTCGAGTTCGCGATCGGCAACAGCGGGCCGCCGGTACCGGCGAACGAGCGGGAAGCGATCTTTGGTCGGTACTTCCGGGTCGAAGCACGGCGGGCCGCCGCGCGTGCCAATCGCGGCCTCGGTCTGTATTTCTGCAAGCTGGCGATCGAAGCCCACCAGGGTACGATTCACGTCGAACAGCGCGGCGAGCTGGGAGCCGTGTTCGTGGTCCGGATCCCGGGATAGAGCTACCCGGAGCCGTGCGATGAGCTGGGCGCCGCTGATCCTGTCGCTCGAGATCGCTGCGCTTGCGATGGTGTTTGCCCTCGTGTTTGGCACCGCGCTCGCGGTGCTGCTCGATTGGCCGCGGTGCCCGGCGCGGAATTTCCTCGACGCGGTGGTCTGTGCGCCGCTGGTGATGCCGCCCACCGTCCTCGGCTACTACTTGCTCACCGTGCTCGGAAACAACAGCGCGATCGGCGATGCCTGGCACGCGTTGACCGGCGGCACGCTGGTGTTCTCGTTCACCGGCGCGGTGATCGCAGGTGCTGCAGGATCGCTTCCGCTCGTCGTACGCTCGGTCCGGGTCGGACTGCAGTCCGTGGATGCTGACCTGGTCGCGGCGGCGAGAACCCTCGGAGCGGGGCCAGTGCGCGTGCTGTTCACGGTGACGCTCCGGCTGGCCGGCCCGGCGCTGTTCGCCGGGGCTGCGCTTGCCTTTGCGCGTGCGATGGGCGACTACGGCGCGACGATGATGGTCGCCGGTGCACGGATCGACGGCGTCCCCACCGCCTCGATTCACGTGATGGACCTGATGGTGATGAGCCGCGACGCCGAGGCTCGCCAGATGAGCCTGGTGACCACCGCGGTCGGCGTCGGCCTCTTGTATCTGTCCAACCGATTGTTGCTCCGCCTCCATCCTCACCGTGGCTAGTCTCGAGACAGTGATCCAGCTCCAGCGGGGCGAGTTCGCGCTCGACGTCGAGCTGCAGTGTCCGCCCGGGATCACGTGTGTCATGGGGCCGTCAGGATCGGGCAAGAGCACGATCCTGTCGGTGCTCGCGGGCCTCGCCAAGCCCGACCGCGGACGGGTCGCGCTGGGCGGCGAGGTCTGGCTCGATCGCGCCAAGGGCATCGATGTTCGGGTAGAGCACCGGCGGCTGGCATACGTGTTTCAGCGGCTCGCGCTGTTCCCGCACATGACCGCGCAGCGCAACGTCGAGTACGGGATGAAGGATCTCGCGCGCGACGAGCGGGCGGCCAAGGCGCAGGCACTGCTCGAGCGAGTGGGCGTGGGGCATCTGGCCAGGCGCAAGCCGCGGACGTTTTCGGGAGGCGAAGCCCAGCGCGTCGCGCTCGCACGTGCGCTCGCGCGTTCGCCGAAGCTGATCCTGCTCGACGAGCCGTTCTCGGCGCTCGATCGCGAGCTTCGCGCGCAATTGACCAAGCTCGTGCGCGAGCTGGTCGGCGAGCTCGATGTGCCGCTGGTCCACGTCACCCACTCGGTCGGCGAAGCGCGGCTACTCGCGGATCAGGTGATCAGGATCGAGAAGGGCAGGGTGGTGGCGCGCGGCGCCCCGGGCGATGTGCTCGCGGGTGTCACGTCACTCGAAGAGTAGCGGGTGCGTCAATCACGGAACGAACTGACTCGGGGCCGTGCACCGGACGCCCTCGGCGAACGGCGGCGGCACGTTCGGAGCTTGCGGGCAGCGATCGCGATCGCTCGTCGACGCTAGCTCCGGCCTCATCGCGCATGTGCAGTCACCCTGCAGGCATCGCATGACGACGCGATCGTTGGGATAGTCGATGTCGACCTCGAGCTGGCGCAGCACGTCCGTGCCGAGAATGCCGTCGACCTCGGGCTGATCGGGACGCAGCTCGGTGCGCAGTGCCTGCAAGGTGTCGTTGTCGTCGGCGACCACCAGTACCGATACGGGCGGGGCCAGCTCGACGACGGCCGGTACCGCGCAGAACGAGGCATTGTCCTCACACGGACACGTGACGCCGGCGATGCAGCTTCGGCGTTGTCGCAAGAACTCCTGCAGGTGGACCTGGCGACACGGTGCGCGCGACGCCGACGACGAGCCTGCCACCAGGGCGATGTTCTTGATCGTGCGGCGCCAGCCCACGATCACCCCGGATGGCAGGTGGATCTGATCGTCGGGTGTATCGGTGAGCGCCGGTTCCATCGGGTAGAGCTCGCGATAGCGTTCGAACGCCGACCTGCCCAGGATCGAGCTGCCGATACCAGTCGACATCACCAGCAACACGTCGGTGCCACGTGCGCTGACCGGATCGGTCAGGGGCTCGGAGCCCAGACACGCCTCGATCGCGATCCTGCGCCCGCTGAACGACAGCTCGGTGCCACCGATCACGAGGGTTCCGCCGCCGCGATACGGTGACGGGAACACGCCATCACAGGCTCGCGACAGCTCGAGCGACGGGCCGCTGATGTCCGGAAGCACGAACATCTGGTCGCTACCTAACCGCAACCTCACCGCGTCGCCCGCGAGTGCATCGGCTCCGATGATCGCCTGGTACGGGCGGACGCGCGACGCACTACCGATCAAGCACTCGGTGTCGGTCTCGGCGCACGGATGGAGCGAGATCAACTGGCTTCCCGCGAACCGCGCGCGTGGTTGGGTGAGCGGCCCACCAGGGGCGGTCGCGCCGAGTACCAGCAGATCCTCCGTCGTGATCGACGGCGTCATGTTCGGGCCGGGATCGATCACGGTCACCGGTGACAACACATCCACGACGGCGAGTACGCCGCCGGCGTCGGGATCGGATCCGGTCTTCATCCCGACCAGCACGGCACCCGTCGAGGTATCGATGATCGTGGGGAATGGATCACCCGAGAAATCGTTGGTCTCGAAGCTATCGGTGATCAGGCTGCAGCCTGCGAGCGCGAGGACCCCCGCCAGCGCCGCCAGCTTCACCACGGCAGCTCGTGCACGGTGGCGCGGCGGCCCGCGATCTCGACGGTCCCGCCGGGCTCCCAGCACGTGCGGTGGAGATAGCCCAGCGCGATCGTGTGATCGCCCTCGATGACCGACGACGTCACGACGCCGGCGTTGTCCTTGGCCGGGTGACGGATCTGCGCGTTCGCATCGATCGGCGCAGCGCCCTCGATCGTGAGCCCGCGGAGGGTCTTGGCGGCGTTGCCCTGCGCGTGCACGCGAAACACCGGCTCCTGCCCGACGTAACACCCCTTCTCGTAGTCGAGGAACTGCTGGAGCGGGGTCTCGAACGGAAAGTGATCGGCATCGACGTCGCGCCCGTAGCGCATGAACCCGGCGTGGATGCGCAGCTGTTCGGCTTCGGTCGTGTCGTCGCCGTGCGCGCCGCTGCCTGCCGCTTCCACGAAGGGCGCTTGCCAGACGCTGCGCGCGTCGGTCCACACCTGGTGCGCCGGTCCGGTGATCGGCTCGAACGCGACGTCGTCCATCACCGCATAGCGCTCGAGCAGTGCTCGAGTCGGCTCGGTGAGCACCGGCTCGCACGCAATCACAAAGGCATCTCCGGCGCGGGCGATCGAGATCACCGAGAGCACGCGGCCCTTGGGATTGAGGATCGCGCCCCAGCCGTGCGCACCGTCGGCGAGCTGCTCGACGTTCACCGTCGTCAGGCCTTGCAGAAACCGCACGCGGTCGCCGCCGGTCACGCGCAACCGCCCCCAAGCCGAACGATCGATGATCATGTCATGCACCTCCCTTGGCCCGACCCGCTGCACGCAGCCGATCGGCGCGGCGATGTTCCGCCGCGGTGTGGCGGCGGCGGTCAACGTCGGTAACCAGCTCGAGCTCCGGGAGCGCTCGCGGGCGGCCATCGTCGTCGACGGCAACGAACGTCAGATAGGCCTTGGTCGTGTAGCGGCGCGTTCGCGTCCGCATGTCCTCGGTCTCGACCCGGCAGCCCACCTCCATCGAGGTGCGCGACACGTAGTTGACCTGCGCCTGCAAGATCACGATCTCACCGACGTGGACCGGCGTCATGAAGTCGAGCCGATCGATCGAGGCGGTCAGCACGGCGCCCGCGGCGTGGCGCATGGCGGCAACCCCCGCGCACACGTCGATCCACTGCATCATGATGCCGCCGAACATGACCCCCGCGACGCCGTTGGTGTGCATCGGCATCACGATCTGCGTCATCACGCAGCGGGTCTGTTCCGGCGTCATCGCGCCGATAAGCTTACTTCTTCTTCGAAGGTGCGGCCGGCTTCTTGGCCGCCTTGGCGGCCTCGATCTTGCGCTTGATCCGGGCCTTGAGCTTGGCCTGGCTGCGCCGGCGCTTCATCTTCGGGGTTCGGCGATTGTCTGCGCGTCCCATGGCAGGTCTCCTTTAGAGGGGCCCTTGTATCAGCATTGGGGGCGGATAGGGAATAGGGAACCGAGAACAGACAGTTGGGAACAGGCCCGGGCCTCGCGTCCCTAGAACTGCGCCCGGGCGGCGAAGAAGAAGTGCCAGCGGCCGCGTGGGTCATCGCCGAATTGCGGGCGCAGCGGGATCGCGCGCTCGAGGGCTCCGGTGCCGAATGGGGTCACGATCCGGAACAGGGCCACTCCGACAGAGGGGCGAATCGACTTCGTATCGACGGTGGCCCACTGGTTGGTGATCAAGCCCGCGTCGAGGAACGCACCGCTCGCGAAGTACTTCCAGATCTTCACCTGGGCGTCGAGGCTGCCCATCGCGCGGATGTTTCCTCCGGCCGGCAGGATCCGGATCTGGGTCACGTTATCCAGTGGAGGCACAGCCACCTCGATCAGCTCGGTAGCGAGCCGCTCGTCGTCGTAGCCGCGCACGGTGGAATCACCGCCGGCGAAGAACCGCTCGAGCTCTGGTAACAGCACGCCGCCGCCGAGCGGAAAGCCTTGGTCGTAGCGGAGGTCACCTCGAAGCACGAGGTTGCCGATCGAGTAGAACTTCGAGCCGCCCGCCGATACCTTCAGAAAGGTGTCCTGACCGCCGAGGTAGGTCGACGCGACCGACGTCTGAAGCTCGAACCGAAACCCGGCTTCAGGTTCGAGCGGAGATAATGTGCCGTTTCGTTTGACGCGTTGCTCCCATTCGAACGTCGCGCCGATCGAGCCGGTACGGGACGAGATCGGAACCCGCGTCTGATCGAGATCGGCGCCGATCGGCCGCAAGACATCCACCAGGCGCTCGCGCAATCGGAAGTCGTAGTGCAGGCCGAAGGTTCGTACCCGTGCGGCGTGCGTCTTGGTCTGGGCGCGTTGATCTGACCACGCGAGGGCGACGCTCGCGCCGTTGGTCTTCAGCTCGCCGAACTGTGGCGTGTCCTGACGGCGATGAAACGCGCTGAGCTCGGTGTTGGGCTCGCCGGGCAAGACCTGCTTCGAGATCCATTTCGGGATCCGTAGGATGCCTTCAAACGTCACCTGGCGTAGCTCGAACTCGGCGTCACCGAGAAGCGTCCCCGACTCGACGCCGACAGCGCCCGCCAGCTCGAGGGACACGCCGAGACCGAATAGATTGTTGAGCTCGGGCGCGAGGCGGAGGAACGTGCCGTAGTACGACGAGTACCCAAACTCGACGTCCAGCTGGGCCAGGTAGTCGTAGCGCTCGGCGACCTCGACCACGGCGTTCACCGATCCGGTCGTCGTGTTCTCGAGGTCCGGCATGGTGATCGCGACCGAATCGAACAACCCCGTGGTGCGCAACCTGCGCGCTGCCTCGGCGATCGCATCCTTCGACAGGAGACCTCCTTGCTTGAGCCGCAGCTCCTCGCGGAGCAGCCAGCTGCGCGTGCGAAAGTTTCCGCGCAACACGACCGTGCCGATCGTCAGCGCCTGAAAATCTTTGATCCGGTACTGAAGCGCGAGCTCATGCGGGCCGGTGAGGACGGGCTCGTACGTCACCTTGGCCCGCGGTCGCCCGTCCACGAACAATCGATCCTTGAGCCGCTCGGCAGACGCGGCGACGTCGTCCTCACGGAATGGAAGGTTCCGGGCGCCCGTAACGCAGCGATCGATTGCGGCGACCTTGGCGAGCCGAGGGTCGCCGTAGGTGTCCGCAAGCTCGCGCAAGATCGTCGTGCACACCGCGCGCTGCTCGGGCGTCTTGATGACATCCCCATCCGCTCCTAGCTCGATCGATATCCGGGAGATCATCGTCTGCGCGCCTTCGTCGATGACGTACCGGATGTACAGGCCATCCCCCCGTTGCGCACCGATCATCGCAGCGGTCATCGCCGCATCCCCGAGCGCCGCCGGGTCGGTTGCGGCAGTCGCGCGGATCTTGGCGTCGCGGTAGCCTTCGCGCCGGTAGACGTCGAGCAACAGCGCGACATCGGCGTCCATCTGTTCCGACGTGGCGTTCGTGGATAGCGTGATCACATTTCGCGCGACGCGCGCGGACCGGCTGCCGAGCGCCGCATCGAGCTTGTCATCGGATAGCCCTCGATTGCCCGTGAAGTCGACCGAGCGCAGCCGCCGGACCTTTCCTTCTTCGATCCGGAACACCAATCGATCGAACCGCTCGAACCGCTCGCGGGTCCAGGTCACCCGCGCATCGAAGTAGCCCCGGCTCTGCAGGTACGCGGTGATCGCCTTCGCCGATTCGTGCGCTTCGACATCATCCGAGCTCGCGGCTTCATCGAACGTCAGCTGCCGGCGCAGCTGCGAGCTGGTGATCGCGTCGGGGTTCTGGCCTTCGAACACCACGTCGAGCTGGCGCCGTGGATCGATCGTCACCGTGAAGTTCACGCGCTTGGTCTTGCGATCGAACGACGTGGAATCGTAGTCGGTCTGGACACGGACCGCCGGAAACCCACGCTGATGAAACAGCTCGACAACTTCTTGGACGTCCTGTTGGTGCTGTTCGCGCCGAAACGGCTGGACGCCAAAACAGATCACTTTCTTGAGGAAACATTGCGACGGATGGCGAAACAGCTTCGTGATCTCGCGGTCGGGAATCCCGATCGGGTTGGGCGGCGAGACGTTGATGATACCGGGCCGGTACGCCGGCCCGAGCCGGACGTTGATGATCAGCTTGAGCCCATCGTCCGAGCGCTGGTCGATGCTGACCCTGCTCTCGACGTAACCCTCGTCGCGCAGGTATTCTTGGACGCGCTCCTTGTCGCTGTATAGCTCGCATGCGCGGTCGTCGGGGGTCCATGGCAGGTAGCTGCCCGCGCGGACTCTGACCCGCCGCCGGACCTCATCCTCCAGCGAGCTCTCGAACCAACCCTGCTTCATCTCGACTTCGACCTTGCGGACGATCGGCATCGGCGTGAGGTGAACCACTGCGATGGTCCCGTTCGCGGTCTCGCGCGTACCGAACCCGAGCAGGTGGTATCCGAACGAGGCGCTGATCCGGCGCACGTCGTTGCGTGCGTCCTGCGTGAGGGCCCGGTAGCGATTCATGGTCGGCGCAAGCAGCGCACGTACAACGGTGGGCGAATCCACCAGGTCGCCCTTGATCTCGAAATCTCGCCACGTGGCCGGAACGGCGTCGCTGGGCGCCGGAGCGGGCCTGGTCTTGAAGCACCTGCTCGGGTCGAAACGGTCATCCACGATCGTCGTGGTAGATGACTGCGCTTGCACCGGCGCTGCGGCGAGTGTGATCGCCGCAATCACCAGCACCATCGCTTGGACCGCCAGATTCACGGAATGAACCACGTGCGGACCAACTTGACGCTCGCGTCGCTGATGTCCTGCTCGGCCGGGTCCGAAAAATTCTTGTTCAGGTAACCGCCCTCGAGCTTGACGTCCAGAGGCGCCGAGAACTCGAGGCGAGCGTTGTACGTGGCACCGCGCAGCCCTTGATCGGCGTCGCCGATGATGCTGAGGTTCTCGAGTAACTCGAGCTCGCCGTGCGCACCGATCGAGCTGAGCCCGACCTCGATATTGAACACGTCGAGGCCGGTGATCTCGGTGAGCTCGGAACGGAACAGATCCGATACCCAAAGGCCCATGAGATCCTTCATGGCCTGATCAGCGACGCTCTGGCTGGGATTGGTCGTCGGGTCAGTGCGCGTCGGATCACTGCCCACCGTGCCGTCGCCGAGCGAACGGCGCAGCGATTCCTGGTCACGGCCTAGCACCAGCAAGGTGAGCGTTTGAGACTTGTTGCGACCGGTGTCGGTTCTGAGGTCCCAACCTGGTTTGCTCAGCGAGCCGGTGATCGTCAGCGTGATCTTGTGATCTTGCGCCGTCAGGTCGCGATAGTCGGCCTCGCTGGTGAGATTGAGCTCTGGATCGCCAGCATTCTGGTTCTCGGCGAAGTCGATCGATCCACTCGTGCGGGTAAATCGCGCGCGAAACAGCGGGATCTTGAACTCGCCGCGCTCGACGCGGATCGATCCGGACAGACGGGGATCACGCGGCGTATTCGAGACCTTGATCCGTCCGGCGAGATCGATCGTCGCGATGTTGTTCTTCACACCGAACCGCAGCACGTTCAGGTCCAGGTTGAGCAGCGCGTTCGCGAGCGTCGGGTACTCTTCCCACCATGGCTTGCCCGGCGGGCGGTTCGTCCTGAGCGCGGTCAGCTGATCGGAGAGCTCGAATCCGCGCTTGTAAGCGCCGTCGATGATCGCGATGGTTCCGCCGACCGACAGCGGCGAGAACTCGCTCAGCTTGCTGATCTGGATCCCCTTGCGGCCGCGAACCTGCGGTGCGGAGAACACGACGTCCAGTGTTCCCGGCCACCGGATCGAGACGTTATCGACGTTGAGACCGAGGTCGAGCTTGACCAGCGCGCTGTCGCGTAGATGAACGAGGCCATCGATCCCGGTCAGCATCCCTTCACCGTCGATCGACGCCGTGACGTCCTCGACCCCCAGCGTATAGGTGCGCTGGGTTCCGGTGGTCGTCGTCGCAATCTCGAGCCCGCCGCCGGTGAACACCAGCTCGTGGCGCATGCCTCGCGGGATCAGCGTGAACGGACGAGCCCTCACCTGGGGCTGTTCGGCCGGCGGGTCGAACGATAGTCGACCTGCGACCAGCGGCAGTCGGCCGGTGCCTTGCAACGTCACGTAGCCATCGATCGCCGCGAGTCCGCCCGCCTGCGAGACGAGCCCTGGCGCCAGCACGAGCAACATCTGGCCGGCGAGCTTTCCGGAGATCAACAGACCCCACTTGGTCGGTGTCAACCCATCCATCGCGATGTTGCCGCCGACCTGCAGCTCGCCTTTTTCATCGATGTGCTGATCGCGCACCTGCGCGAGCACGTTCGTGAATCCGAGGCTTCCGTTGGCGAGCTTGATCAGACCGCTCGGGATCTCGATCACGGTGTCGCCGCCGATCGGCCGCAGCCGCACCGGATTCGCGCGCGCGGGGTCGCTCTGCCACAGGCCATCGGGATCGAGATCGAGCGCGGCCTGGTACGTCGGGTTGACGAACGTGCCACTGATCGAGGCCGACAGCGCGACGTTGCCGGAGACCGCATCGAACGTGTTATCGAGCAGAGGCGCGATCAGTGACAGGTCGAGCATGCCGAGCGCCTCGATCGCCATCGACGCCATGGTCGCGTGGCCTCGGACCTCCACCACGCCGGCCGGGGTCGCGATCTTGGTCGAGCACGGCGCGCGGCCACCCGGTGCCTGCGAGTCCTTGCACGCAAGCTCGAGCGAGGTCGGCGTCACGCGCACCGAGACCGCCGGGCGGGAACCCGGGTTCTCGTCGAGCACGCTGAGCCTGATCGGCGTCAGCCGGCCATCCGCGCCGCGATGGTTCACGATCCCGACCAGCTCCGAGAGCTCGACCCAGATCTCGGGCTCGACCGGTTTGGCGGGGACCAGCTCGGTCTTGTACGTCACGGTGCCGGAGACCCACGCCTGCATCGGGTCCGACAGCGGAATGAGGTCCTTGAGGTTCTTGATGACGTCGATCTCGACGCGGCGGCCGGTCACCGAGAGCTCGAGCGGGTAGGGCGCGGTGGTTCCCAGTGTTCCGGCGATCTTGATCCGATCGGACATCGCGCTGCCGCGGAACGCGATTGCAGGTTTGCCGCCGGGCAGCGTCGCGGGCTCGATCGTGATCTGGCTGTCGCCGAGGAACGCGTCGTAGACCCAGGCGCGCAGCAGGTCGATGTTGCCCGAGGCCTGTGGAGCCGCGGTGGTTCCTGCGAGGTGCAGCGCGAGGTGCGTGCTGCCACCGACCACCTTCTTGCCCAGCAATTGATCGAGGACGGCGACCGGCAGGTCGACGCCGATCGACCCCGCGATCCGCGACGCGCGCGCCTTGCCGGTTCGCGTCGCCGGAAACTTGGCGATCGTCGCATCGACCTGGCCGCCGGCGTCGCGGGTGGCCGTGGTGACGATGCACGCTCCTTGGCGCTTGGCTTCGGCGCACTGCGAGATATCGTCGGCGTCGAGGTAGAACGAGCGCGGGCGGCAGGCCTTGTCGTCCTTGCGGTTCACGCACATCGCGATCCGCGAATAGCCATCGCCGCGCACCGACAGATGCTCGGCCTTCGCGAACACCTCGGCATAGTCGAGCCAGTCGACCAGCTCGCGATTCTTGTCGATCGTCACGCTGGTGAGCTCGGCGTCGACCGAGTCGATCGTTCCCTTGACGTACTTGCCGGCGCCGCACAGCTTGCTCGCGTCGAGCCGTGACCCGAGCAGCCGCAGGCGTTCGATCCGCGGCGTGTCACCGATCCGGATCTGGCCGCTGCCGGTGAGCCTGCCGCCGAGCCCTGGCGAGGTCATCTGGTGGATGTCGACCAGGTCGCCCTCGACATCGACGTCCACCAGCTGCAGGCGATCGATGCACGGCACGCCACCGAGCGTGGTGTTGCCGCGGATCTTAGGCCGCGTGATCGGACCGTCGAGCACGATCGTCCCGCCGCCGGCGCTCTGGAACAGCTGCGGCAAGCCAAACCGCTTGAGCCACACGCCGATGTCTGGGAACTCACCGGTGATGGTCACGCGATCGAATCGGCCGTGCGCGACGTCGATCCTGCCATCGATCATCGCGTGACTGCGGCCGGCTTCGACGAACACGTTCTCGATGTGAATCGTGTCGAAGTCGTCGTCGGTCAACAACTTGCCCTTGTGCACGCGCAACGCCGTCGACTCGGGCGTCGCGCCGAGCGACAGGTTGAACTCTTCGAGGGATAACCCTTGCTCGGCGTCGCCTCTGACCCTGAACGCACCCTTGACGAACCTGCCCACCGGCTTGGTGACGGTCACCGGCAAGAACCGACCGATGTCGATCGCCTTGGTGATGTTGACCTGGGCGTTGCCGTTGTACGGCCTGAGTCCGAACGTCGCCGACAGCTCGACCTCGCCGGGCTCTTTGCCGCCGCGGATCAAGGCGCGCGTGAGGTCGATGTAGCCCTGCTCATTGACGAGATCGATGCCACCGCGGACCTCGGCCAGGGTGAGCCGGATCGGCTCCTCCTTGGCGTTGAGCGGAACGTCGACGTCGAGGTTGGTGAAGGCGAGCCCGATCTTCGGCGATGCGACGAACGGGCCGCTCAGGGTGATCGTTCCATCGAGGTCGTCACCGCCTGCCGTCGGCTTGATGCACGTCCGGATCGTTGGCCCGAGATTGGTTGCCGCGAGCTTGAGGTCCCACGATCCGTCGTACGGGCGATCCCACCAGCTGTGCAGCTCCCCGGCGAGATGTAGCGATGCCCCCTGCGCGGGGTCGGGGCTCGGCATGAGGTCGGTCGCGCATGGAACGCTCTTGGCCTCGAGATCGAGCTCGAGCGAATTTGCGACGAAGTTGCGCGACGCCCAGCTCGTGGGCAGCTGTGCCAAGCGGTTTAGCCGCACATCGGTCATGGTCACGGCGTATTCCGCCGCCCGGCCCACGGGTGGATAGACCTCGGTCAGCGGGCTCGGACCGACACCGGGGCCCAGGAGCCGCGTCGCGCCGGGGTGAGGCAGTCGAAACGCGGCGCGCGGGCCCTCATCGAACACGCGTGCCAGCCCTCGCTCCGCGGTGGCTGCGAGCCGCACGTAGAACTTCGCGACCAATGGATCGCGCGGATCCATGTAGAGGTACGAGCCGTTGGTGAGCTCGTCCCGATCGGCGTCGACATTGACGCCCTCGAGTCGCGCCGTGAAGCTGTATCCGATCCGGTCGGGGCCTTTGACCGAATACGGATTCATGTGGACGGTGAGGTTGAGGTTCTCGATGTGGATGTCCTGCAGGTCGAACACCGGAGGTGCCCCGCCAGCGGAGATCCCCGCGCGGAACCCGGCATTCATGCGCGGATAGAATGCGGTGACGATGCTCACGATCTTCCGGTCGTAGGCATGGAGCGGGTAGGGCTCGCGGGTCTCCTCCAGGAGCGCTTCTCCGCCGTGCACCCACACATTGCGGAACCGAAACCGGTGGTCTCCGAACATCAACGCGTGAATGTCGATCTCGGCGGTCACGCGATCTGTGCGGACGAGCAGCTTGCGCGGTTTGCGCTTGCTCGATGGGTCGGCATCAGGTTTGTCGTCGGGCGTACAGTCTTCGTTGGGGTCGCCGGTGCGCAGCGCATCGCCTGCCGGCCCCGAGGCGCTCTGGCTGAGGGCGCAGTCATCCCACACCCTTACGTCACGCAGGGTGATCGGCACCCAACCACCGGTCACGACGGTCTCCAGCGAGCCGACGGACCATTCGATCGATCCGATCGCGATCCGCCCGCGCATCTCCTTGTTGAGGATCGACGCGACGTTGCTACCGAGATCCTCGCCCTCGAACTTCACGCGAAGCACGGCGAATGCGGTGCTCGAAACGACGAGCACGGCCAAGCCGATGACCGCGAGCCACCGGCGGAGGCGCCGACGAGAGGGCCTTGTCACGCGTGCTCCCGAACCTACCACGGCTCCGTCGACGCACCCCATTCGCGCCGCATTTCATCGTGGTCTTGCTGAGGGCACACGCCTATACTGGGAGTAAGGACCGAAAGCGAGGGAATCGAGATGTCTGACGAGCAGATTGTCCCCGAGAATGTCCCGGTGCTTCGGCGTGAAGCGCTGCTCCCCACCGAGCGTAACCGCGGATTTGGAACCGTCGCTGTCGTGTGCACGATGGCGGGTGTGGCTTCGGGGTTGGCGCTCGCGACGACGCTGATGGCAATGCAGGTTGCCGACAGCATGGCAACGCGCTCCTACGCAGGGTATCGCGCGCAGTTCGATAACTATCCCGACCGCGGCTTTCTCGGGATTCGCTACGACTTCCGCGACGGATTTGCCGTGGTGGACAGCGTGGTCCCGGGAACCCCGGCGGAAGCGGTGGCGCTCAGACGCGGTGATCGCGTGCTCTCGATCGACGGCGACCGCGTGGACAGCTCCAAAGAATTTCATCAGCGGATCTTCATGTCGCCGCCGGGCTCGCGGCCGACCCTTCAGATCGAGCGCCACGGGCAGGTGCAGACGGTGCGCCCGACGCTCATTTCCTGGCCGGTCATCTCGTACTGATCGGCCGGCGGGCTGCGCTCAGGGCCCGCAGTAATCGACCGGGTTCTGCGCGCCTTCGCGCAGCCGAATACAGGTCGACACGGTCTGATCGTCGCGCTGGAACGATACGACGATCTGCTCGCCCAGTGCGGCCGCGACGGGCACCGTCGGCCCGACGCTGCCGTCAGGATGCGCGGCCTCGATGATTCCGACGCCGCGGTCGCGGTTATAGACGAACACGATCGAGTCGACGTAGTTCTCGTTCGCGGGATACGCGAAGCTCGCGACCGTGCTGCCAGGTTCGCCGGTGAGGTGGAACTCCATGAGCTCGGCCGATGGCGGCGGAATCGGGATCGAAGGGGTGACACACCCTCCGACCACGGCCACGACCAACGGAATGAGCCAGCGCCAGCGCATGGGACTACTGAGCAGCAACACAGAGCAAGGCCCGATCCAGTCCGGCGGACGTAATTTCAATGTCTTGTGCTACCGGACTGCCAACGCTGTTGCCACCCAGCCAACCGCGAGCCGCCATTTGCGTCGCGCCCAGGCACCACACGGCCGAGGGCCGCCCGTCGTCAGGGCGTGCGCTTGGCGGTCATCGGGAACATCACCGAGATGCCCGCGCCGAAGAACAGGTGGTGCAGGAACCGATTGTCGTCGGTGGTGACCGCGAGGTCGGCGTTGAAGTCAGCGCCCGACGGATTATCGGTGAACGCGTAGTCGCGCACCGTGAGGTCGAGCGCGAGGAAGTCATTCAGGAACACGTGAATGCCGCCGCCGAGATAGAGGCCCCAGCGGGTGCCGTCATTGAGCGGTGGATCATTGTTCGGGTTGTTGTCGGGCGGCAGCGGCTCCCCACCCTCCATCGGGTTGGGGCGCGACATCCCGGGGTTCGCATCGGAGCAGACCGAGGTCGGGCAGTCGCTCTTGACCTGTGCGTACGCGATGCCGGCCTGGAAGTAGAAGTCGAATGCCACGAACGCCTGGCCGAACGCGGCGAGCTTGCCGTACCACGGGGTGATGCTGATGTAGCCCGCGCCGTGGAGCGGCATCTTGTTCAGCCGGTTCATGAACTCGGCTTCGCTCGGCTCGCGGGTCGAGGAATTTTCCATGTCCTCGAGCGTCGGGCGGATCTTCTTGACCAGCGACGTGTCGAGCGCGGTCGAGCCGACACCAACGGCGCCGATCGAGAGCATGTCGCCGATGTGATACTCGAGCTTGAGACCACCGCCGATGATGTGGCGGAAGCTCGCGTTGATCGTCGATTCGAACAACGGCGTCAGCTCGAACCGGTTCTTCACCATCAGCTTGCGATGGCGAACCGCGGGATCGTTGCGCAGCGAATTGAGCCGGCGATCGGCGTGGGCCTCGGAGGCAACCGCGCCCGTCAGTGCGAGGACACCCGCGGCGATGAGGAGGCTATGCTTGTTCATGATGGTCCTCTTGCTCAGCGGAAGGTGGTGTACTCGAACGAGGTCGGCACCCAGAAGCTGAAGCCGATCTGGAACATGACGTTATTGATGAGCGAGCCGGTCGCGTTGTCCTTGGCCTCCTGAGCCGTGTCGTTCATGCCAGGTGCTCGATCGGTGGGCTCGAACTTGTCGTAGAAGATGTAGTCGCGAACGCCGACGTTGATCGTGAGCCACTTCGCGATGAAGAACCGCATGCTCGCGCCGACGTTCGGCATGATCAGCAGATTGGTGAACCCGGGGTACTTGGTATCGCGCGGCACCACCTCGCTCTGACCGGCCCCGATCCCTGCGGTGAAGAACACCTCCCAGGTGACCAGGTGCTTGTCGAGCACCGCGAACTTTCCGTAGACGGGCACGTAATGGAAATCGAGCGCGGCGCTCCATTTGTACGTGTTGATCGTTGGCAGCCGGCGAGCCTGGCGTGCGACGAGGTCGAACGGCTCCTGGAACCGCTTCTGGTAGTAGTGGCCCTCGACGCCGACCGCGAGCACGTCGGTGAGCCAGTACGCGATCTCGCCACCCACGGTGTAGTGGCGGATCATGTTGTCGTTGAGGGTCGTCGAAACCATCGGTGTCAGCTCGGTCCGCCGCACCTTGAGGAACGGCTTGCGAACGACGACGACGATGTCCTTCCACGAGAGCGGGGTTCGCTTCGTCGGCCCGGCCACCACCGCCTTCGCATTTGCAGCGTCCGACGCGGCCATGTCCTTCTCGAGATCGCCGGGCGGCTCGGGCGCACCCATGTCGATCTCGTCTTCTGCAGGTGCAGGCTGCGCCGACGTGTCGTCGGGATTCATCTCGATCTCGTCGCCCGCCGCTGGTTCTCCCGCCTTGTCCTTGTCCTTGGGTTGCGCCATGGCAGAGCTGGCTGCAAAAGCCAACACGGCCACGAACGCGGCGATAGATAATTGGGTTGCCCGCATCCGTATAGCCTTCATAACACGTGCCTTTTTCCGCGCTCAAGCAAACGGCGCAGGTTTGGAGGACACGAGCTCGTGCACCCCGGTTGCGAGTTCTGTCATTCAGCGGCGGCGTCGGCGTACAACGCGTCGACGAAGGCGTTGGGATCGAACGGCCTCAGATCGTCGATTTTCTCGCCCACACCGACGAACCTCACCGGAACTTTCAGCTCATCGCAGATCCCCAGCACGACGCCACCCTTCGCAGAGCCGTCGAGCTTGGTGAGCACGATGCCCGAGATCTCCATCTCGGCCTTGAATGTCTTTGCCTGCGAGATCGCGTTCTGACCGGTCGTGGCATCGAGCACCATCCAGGTCTCGTGAGGCGCGCCGGGGCACGCCTTGTCGGCCACGCGCCGCAGCTTCTTGAGCTCGTCCATGAGTCCAGCGTTGGAATGAAGCCGCCCCGCCGTGTCGCAGATCACGATGTCGAACGACTCATCGACGCCGCGCTTGATCGCCTCGAACACGACCGATGATGGATCGCCGTTGGGCTTGCCTTTGACGACCGGAACCTTGGCGCGTTCGCCCCAGATCTCGAGCTGTTCGGTGGCGGCGGCGCGGAACGTATCGCCCGCGGCGAGGATCACGCGCTTGCCCTCCTCGGAGAACTTCTTGGCGAGCTTGCCGATCGTGGTGGTCTTGCCGACACCATTGACGCCGAGCACGAGGAGCACGAACGGCTTGTGGCCGGCGAGATCGAAGGTGGGAGCGTCGACCTCGAGGATGGCGCGCGACGTCCGGCGGATCTGCGCCCAGATCTTTTCCGCGCTCTCGAGGTCGTTCTTCGACAGACCTGTCTTTACCGACTGAAAGATCCGATCGGCGGCGCGCGGCCCGATGTCGGCGGTGAACAGCACCTCCTCGAGCTCGTTGAGGGTCTCGGCGTCGATCTTTTTCTTCCCGAACAGCTTGCCGAGCTTGGCGACGAAACCGCCGCGGGTCTTTGCTAACCCGGCCCTGTATGCCTCGCGTGCCGCTGGATCGGCGGGGACCTCGGGCTCCTCTACCTCGTCGTCGGCTTCCTGCTCGCGCTCGTCCGCGTTCTCGGCAGTGGCGGGTTTTGCGGGTTGACCAGGGCGGGGCCGCTTGCGGACGCGTTTGGGACGCTCGGGCTCGACCTCCACGCCGAGGCGATCGCGGATCGAGGTGGGCTGGCTGCGGCTCTTGGCCGATGCACGCCGCAGCACCAGCAGGATCAGCGCGATCACGACGAGCGCAACGCCGAGCTGGATCAGCTCTGTAGACATCGCGGGGAGATATACCCCAACCGCGGAATCCCAACAGCCACCAGCATGGGGATCCGGGAGCTGCGCGGAGTGTCTACGGGCCGCGCGGTGTGGTCTGCGGGCTCGACTGCGGGCGAGCTCGTTCGCGGACCGCGTTGTCGACGCGAGCGGACGCGCTGTCGAGGATCGCCTCCGGGGACAGGCGCGGTGAAAAATAAACTTCTTCGACGAAGTCGGTGAGCTCCGCCAGGGCGGGGCTGGGGCGTTTGGCGCGCACGTGGTCGACCACCTGGCGCGGTGACCAGATCCCCCAAAGCCGCGGCTCGGGAAGGATCGGCTCGGCTGCCCGGCGATACAGCTGGAACACGCGCTCGCGCACGGGTACGAGATCGATCCGAGCACCGCGCAGCTCGCCGCGATGCGGGATCGTCACGGTGAATCGCTCGGTCACGTGACCCGCGGCGCCAACTTCCGCGCGCCACTCACCCGGCGTGAGATTCTCGAGCGCAAAGCTGCCGTCGCGAGCCGACAGGATCGCCCGCTCGACATCGCCGAGCACCAGCCGAACCGTGGCTTCCGACACCGGTCGACCACGCACCGTATCGCGCACGACACCGGCGAACCCGTCGTCGGCCGCGCGGCGGAGCGTCGAGACGATTCCGGGACGCGCAGCGACCAGGCCACCGGCGATCTGCTCGGCTTCGCCCTGGTCGACGGGCTCCTCCGCTGGACGGACCTGCTTGCGGACGCGTGTCCACGGCTTGGCGCGCGCCATCAAGAACCCACCCGCCGCGAGGCCGGTCGCGACGAATGCGATGATGGTGTACGAGACCGGAACCGGATGCGGTGCCGCGACGGCGACGAACACCGGGTCGGATTGGCTGCGCTTGATGTACGACGTCGCCGGGTCGGCGCGGACTTGCAGCGCGTATTGACCGGTGCCGAGGAGCTCGGCCTCGATCTCGAACGTGAAGCTGCCGTCCTCATCGGTGGCACCTTGTGCGAGCCGCCGGTCGCCGGCGACCAGGGTCACCGCGCTGCGCGCGATCGGTGCGTTGTCCTCATCGACGACCGTTCCATCGATCGCCAGCTCGTCCTCGTAGGCGAGCGTCGTGGTGCTCGCGTGGATCGTTGTCCTGCTGCTCGACGTGAGGTCGATCATCACCTCGGCCGTCGCCGGTTGGCGGGTCGAATCTCCTGGGAACGTCGCTCGGACTCGTCGCTGCCCGGCGCCGCCTGCGATCTTGCGAGTCACCAGATAAGGTGTGTCGGTCGCGAGCGTGGTCAGTGTGCGCAGCTGGGCCTCACCGGGGTCGCCCACGGCGAGCTCGACCTGCAACGCCGTGGGCGCGTCATCCACCGTTCCGGTGACGGTGATCGTCGCGCCGCTGGGGGCGTCGTCCACCGCGATCGCGAGCGCAACCTGCGCCTTCGAAGGATCCGTCGTCGTGGTGAGCTGCGATGCGTCGAGTGACGCGGCGCCGCCGTACTGCAGCTGAAACGTTTGCGTGCCCTCGGGAATCGGTAGGTCCTTGGTGAACTTGCCGTTCTCATCGGTATCGACCTCGGCGTGCATACCGGCCACGATGATGCGGACTCGCTGGCGCGGAATCCCTGCGCCGGTGAGCTGATCGAGCAGCTGTCCGCTGACCTCCGCGGTGCCATCGGGCTGCAGCCGAACGTGGTCCAGCGACAGCTGGGTCTTCGCTTTCACCTCGACCGTAGGCGCGCCATGACTCAGCGATGCTACGGCCGATGCCAACCCCAGGGTCGTTAGTACGACCAAACGCACGCAGAAGGTGATAGCACGCCGGTGGTAGGGCCAGTGCCAACGCTGGATGTCATAGGGGTGATCAACCCTCGGGGCACCTGAGGGGTGTCCCCCTTGGGGACGGAGTAGCAATGCGTATCAAACGCGTCGAGATCATCGGCTTCAAGTCGTTCTGCGATCGAGCGGTCGTCCAGATCGGAGAGAGCATCACGGGCGTTGTTGGTCCGAACGGCTGTGGCAAATCGAACATCGTGGATGCGATTCGCTGGTGCATGGGCGAACAGAGCGCCAAGCACCTGCGTGGTAAGGCGATGGAGGACGTGATCTTCGCGGGCTCCGAGACCCGCGGTCCGGCACCCATGGCTGAGGTCTCGCTCACGTTCGACGATGTCGGGTTCTCGCACGAGACGCTCGAGCTGGCGCGTCATAGCGCCGAGGCGGAGACCGAGCGAACGCTCGATGCGCTTGGTCCCGACGTCGACGCCGAGGGCGAGCAGCCGGCGCCGGAGCAAGCGGTCGCCGATCAGGCCGAGCCGGGCGAGGACGGCGATCGCATGGGGCCCGAGGGATCAGCGGGCCCGATCGGCCCGGTGGAGCCGGCCGAACCAGCAGCGGAGAATCCGCGGCTGTGGGTCGATGCAGAGGGGAATCCGATCCCATCGCCGACCGAAGAGGTCGCCCAGATGCTCGCCGATCAGCCGGCGGCGTTCGATTTCGCGCGCTACACCGAGGTCACGATCACCCGGCGGCTGTATCGCGACGGGCTGTCGCAGTACTTCATCAACAAGACCCCGTGCCGGTTGCGGGACATCACGGACTTCTTCCTCGGGACCGGCGTCGGTACCAAGGCATACGCGATCATCGAGCAGGGCAGGATCGGCCAGATCGTCAGCGCGCGCCCTCAGGATCGCCGCACGATCATCGAGGAAGCCGCCGGGATCACGAAGTTCAAGTCGAAGAAGAAGGCCGCCGAGAAGAAGCTCGATCAGACCCGGCAGAACCTGATGCGGGTCTCGGATATCGTCAGCGAGCTCGACAAGCGGATGGGCACCTTGCGCCGGCAGGCCCAGAAGGCCGAGCGCTATCGCAAGTACAAGGCCGAGATGCGCGATATCGAGCTGTGGAAGGCGGCGCATCGCTGGCTCGAGTTGTCGGCGGAGCGCACGCTCGTGTCCGGACAGCTCGATCGTACGCGCGCCGAGCTCGAGGAGGCGCGCACGACGTGGACGACACAAGATGCCCACATCGTCGCCGAGCGCGCCGAGCTGTCGATCGAGGAGCGCCGCTTGGTCGCGATCCAGGATCGCGTGTACGAGCTCGACAACGAGCTCAAGCTCGGTGAGAGCAAGATCGGTTTCGAGCGCCGCGAGGCAGACGATCTCGATGCGCGCGTCAGCGGTGCGCGTACCGAGATCGAGCAGGTGGTGGCGCAACGCGAACGCGGCGCCGCGGAGCTCGAGGCGCAACGCGCGGAGCTCGTCGGTCTCGAGGACGAGGTTCAGCGCGAAGCCGTCGAGGTCGCATCGCGCGAGGCCGCCGCCGGCGAAGCGCGCGCGCAGCTCGCCAACGTTCAGGCTCAGCTCGACGAGGCGCGCAGCGAGCTCGGATCGCGACGCACCGAGATCGCCACGGCGAGCGCCCAGCTCGAAGCGCTCACGCGGCGCCGCGACGAGGCGACGCGCCGGCTCGAGCGGGTGGTGGCGGAGACCGAGCAGCACAGCGAGCGCGTCCGCGAGCTCGATCGAGAGGGCCGCCGCATCGATGGGGCGCTCGCTCAGCTGCGTCAGACCAGGCTCGATCTCGGTAATCAGAACGAGAGCTTCGAAGCCCGGCGCGACCTGCTGGCCGACGACGTGTCACGTGGCGAGGCCGAGGTCGAGACGCTGCGGACCGAGCTGCATCGCAGGCGTTCGAGGTTGACGTCACTCAAGGAGATCCACGATCGCTACGAAGGATTCCAGCGCGGCACCCGGGCGGTGATGCAAGGCTCCGGCGAGCTGGGCGCGGGCGCGGTGATCCAAGATGGGATTCGCGGCGTCGTTGCCGATGTCGTTCGCGTATCGGAGACGCTCGAGGTGGCCGTCGAGGCAGCGCTGGGCGATCGGCTCGGCGGCGTGCTCGTCACCGCGGCCGATGTCGGCGTGGCCGCGATCGGGTACCTGAAGCAGGGTGGCGCTGGCCGTAGCGCGTTTGTCCCGGTTGCAAGCGGAGTCGCAAGCACGAGCGCATCGCCGCCCCGCCTGCCGTCCGCCGAGGACGACCTCGCGCGGGCGTTCGAGGGCGAGGGCAACGCCGACTTGCGCGTGAACGAGCTCGCCGACACCCCAGGCCAGGTAGGTTGGGGGGCGGTGGCGCGGGACCCTGGTGACGGCGCGCGCATCGAGGTCGAGGATCGCACCCAGCTGGTGGCAGCTCATGCGGCGATCGGCGGCGAGGGCGTGCTTGGCCGGATGGCGGATCTGGTGACGTTTCAAGATGGCTACGAGCAGGTCGGCAAGCGACTGTTCGGGTCGACGGTCGTGGTCGATGATCTCGATCGCGCGCTCCAGCTCCACAACGCCGGCGTGACCGATCGGTTGGTCACGCTCGAAGGCGACGTGATCGACGAGGATGGCGTGGTGGCTGGTGGTTCGCGCGACGCGCAGGGCGCAAACGTGCTCGCGCAGAAGCGCGAGATTCGCGAGCTCGAAGAGGTCGTGGGTACGCTCGAGCACGATCTGTCCGAGGCCACCGCGCGGCTGGTGACGGCCAAGCAGGAGCTCAAGATGGTGGGCAAGGCGATCGAGGGTCTGCGCACGCAGGTCCACGAAGGCGAGCTCGCGATCATGGGGCACGAGAAGGACGAGTCCCGGGTGCGGAGCGAGCTCGAGCGACATCGCGACCGGCTGGGCCATCTGGGCACCGAGCAGCTCGAGCTCGAGGAGCGGCTACGATCGATCGCGATCGACAACCAGGCGATCCTCGATCGGCGGGCGTTCGCCGACGCGCGCTTCGCCGAGCTCGAGCGCACGCAGCTAGATCTGATCAGCGTCCTGACGACGCATCGTGATCAGCTCGACGATCTATCGCGGATGCTGACCGAGGCTCGCGTACGCGCCGCTCAGCTCGGCGAGAAGCGTGCGGCCGCAGAGGCCGGCGCGCTGCGGCTGCAGGCTGCCGACGCCGAGCTCGCGGACCGCGCGGCTCGACTCGGCGCCGACATCGAAGACGCGACCAGGCGCGCGGCAGAGCTGCGCGAGGGTTGCGATCAGCTCGCCACCAAGCTCGCGGACGTGCGCGAGCAGCGCATTGTCGAGGCGCAGCAGCTCGAAGCGGGGCGGTCGAGCTACCAGGCTCGGTTGACCGAGCTCACGAACGTCGAGCTCACCGCGCGGGAGCTGCGGACCCGCGCGGATCGATTGGCGAACGAGTCGGGACAGCTGGAGCTGCGCCACGGGCAGATCGTGATGACGCGCCAGGTGATCAGCGACCAGGTCGACGAGCGCCACCAGCTCGCGATCCCCGACGTGCTGTTCGACTATCACCAGCGAGCACAGATCACCGAGGTCGAAGAGGCTCGGCTCGGGGAGCTGCGTGAGTTGCTCGATCGGATGGGCACCGACATCAACCTCACGGCGATCGAGGAGTTCGCCGAGGTCAATCAACGGTTCGAGTTCCTGTCGGCGCAGAAGCTCGACCTCGAGCGCGCAGTCGATCAGCTGCAGCGTGCGATCGACAAGATCAATCGCACCAGCCGCAAGCTATTCAAGGACACCTTCGACGCCGTGAACGCGACATTCAAGCAGGTGTTCCCGCGGTTGTTCCGTGGCGGTCAAGCGGCGCTGTCGCTCACCGCCACCCCCGAGCGCGAAGGCGCACCTCCGAGCGACGGCCCCGATCTGCTCGAAGCGGGGATCGAGAT
The DNA here is from genome assembly GCA_050187075.1 of Kofleriaceae bacterium. Taxonomy (GTDB): domain Bacteria; phylum Myxococcota_A; class Polyangia; order Haliangiales; family Haliangiaceae; genus JABFXX01. The sequence continues at coordinate 36,938 of JBFWXW010000029.1, forward strand.
CATGGCGCAACCGCCGGGCAAGAAGAACTCGACGGTCGAGCAGCTGTCGGGTGGGGAGAAGGCGCTCACCGCGGTCGCGCTGGTGTTCTCGATCTTCCTGATCAAGCCATCGCCGTTCTGCATCCTCGATGAGGTCGATGCTCCGCTCGATGAAGCCAACGTCGACCGGTACAACGAGATCGTGCGCGAGATGACGGATCGCTCGCAGTTCATCGTGATCACGCACAACAAGCGCACGATGGAATCGACCGACAATCTCTACGGCGTCACCATGCAGGAGCCCGGCGTTTCGAAGCTGGTGTCGGTGAATCTTCGGACGATCGGCGGCGGCGGTGGCGCGCGTACCAGCGCGCAGCACTCCGCGAGCGCGCCGGCCTGATCGAGCGTCGGGCGTCGGGCGTCGGGCGTCGGGCGTCGGGCGTCGGCTCGTGATCCGGATGGTCACGGGTGCCGCACGTGTCGCATATCTAGCTCGTTGAATTCGCGCGAACCGTCGATGTGGGTGCGTGGCACTGCGGACGCACACGCCTTGCTTTGTCGTCGACGAACCCCATGCCTAACGGGGTTTTCACGGCGATTTTCGTGACTCCTCAGGTCCGAATTGGTACCTCTATATTGGGCCGTTTGCCGCGCTCAGGAGGGACCGATATGAGCAACCTAAATGGGATCGCGCGTCGTCACGTCCGGGACCGCTGGATGGATGCATTGTTCATCGGAGCTGCCGTGTTGCTGGCGGCCCTTTCCATTGGAGCGGTGACCTCGAAGGCCGCGGGCCACGGCAGCAAGCAGTGGTCGGTGACCGTGGTCGAGACCAACGTCCAGGTCGTTCGCTGACCACTCGCCGTCACGACGCGCACGAGCTTCGACGTCGATCATGGCGAAACGTTGAGGGTCAGCCGGCGCGACGCGACCGCCGGCCGCCCAGCAGATAATCGAAGCTGTCGGTCGGCGATGCTTCGATGACGGTCACACCGTGACGCACAAGTAGTCGCCGGCCGGGATCGATCAGCGACCGCTGGTCTCCAACCATCAACGATCTGACACGACGGCCGTGTAGGGTTGCTACGTGGGGCAGGAACCCCTCGGGGGAGGGCACCAGCGCAACCACGCTGCCCGCGGCCTTGCGCAGCCGCGCAATCGCACGCACGGCCTTTGCGTGATCTTCCGCCAGGCCGGCGAGGTCACTGATCAGCACGACCACATCCGGGCGTCCGTTGGCGACGGCGCGCTCGACCGCATCGCTGAATCCCGCCGCGCGCCGGCCGTGCTCCCATGCCGTGCGATGCGGCAGCTCGATGCCGCGCAGCCGGCAGAACTGGCGCAGCGTCGCGAGCTGCGGATCGGCGTCGGTCGATGGCCGCTTCGCGATCTTCGTCTTGTGCGGCGAGCGGTCCTGACCGAGCATGACGTTGATCAGCTTGCGGCAGATTCGCTCGGTGGCGCCGACGTCGTAGAGCTGACCTTCGGGGCCAGCCTGGATCGAATTCCACCGCGGATCGTCCAGCGGCGGTGCGACGCGGACGCGGACGTCGATCGCTTCCTGATGCGCGAGGTAGCGCGCGATCAGCGAGACCAGCTCGCCGGCGGTCACATCGGTGAGGTCCTCGTCGACGATCGATCGCGTATCGAGCAGTCGATCGACGAGCTGGAGATAGTGGTGATGACCCGTATCGGCCGCGAGCTCGACGACGGTCCGGGTGTCGAAGCCGACGAGCCCGATCCGATCACTGTTGCCGATCGACGCCTTGCCGAGCGTGGCGACGCAATCGCAGGCCCAGTCGAGCGGTGTCCGGCCGAGCGCGCCGGTCCGCATTCCGCCGCCGACATCGAGCAGCACCATGTGGGTGGTCACGATCTCGTTCTCGAGATCGCGGACCATGAGCTGACCTCGGCGGGCGGTCGCCTTCCAGGCGATGAACTTGAAGGGATCTCCGTGGCTGTGCTCGCGGAGCTCGCGGAGCTCGCCGGACAGGCCGCGGCGCCGGACGTGATGGAGCCCGACCTGCTCGTGCGGAGCCCCGCCCACCGCCCGCACCGATGGCGCTCGGACCCCGGCGCTCCTCGGGAAGACCTTGATCGCGATCGGGTTGGGAAAGAACGCCTCGATATCGAACAAGCCGAGCGCATCGCCAAACCGCAGCGCGGCGCCGTGCAACACGTGATAGCCGGCAGCGACCGGTCTCACGGTGGTCGTGATCTCCACCTGCTGGCCGCGATTGACCGTGGCGCTCGGCTGCTCTTCGATCTGGAGTCCGGATCCGCCGAGGATCTCGGTCGCGAGCACGCGCAACTTGCGACTGCCGTGGTTGCGAAACGCGAGGTGGAGCTGGAACAATCGATCGACCGCAAGCGCGCCGCCGGGCTGATCACCCGGGGGGACCCACCACGACAGCTCGATCTTCTTTCGCCGCAGCAGGATCGCCGTCGGGTAGAACCCGAGATACAGCGCGAGGAGCCCGGTCAGGATCATCCCCGCCATTCCGACCAGCGGTGGCGAACCGTGGACCGCGCCCACCAGCAGGAACAGCAGGATCGTGCCGAGGACCAGCTTGCCGCGGGCGGCGAGGCGTGGAATCACGGCGACGACCTCGGTCTACGCACGCTTGGGCATCCGATAAGCGACCTTGTCGAGCGCCTCGGCGATCACCCCGGTGCCCGCGGCGCCCTCGAGCTCGGCGTCGGGCGTGAGCATGATCCGGTGGCCGAGCACGTGCGGCGCGAGGTGTCGGACGTCATCGGGCAGGATGAAGTCACGGCCGCGCAGCAGCGCGAGACCCTTGGCGGCGTGGACGAGCGCGAGGCCGGCGCGCGGTGATGCGCCCAGATAGACCTTGGCGTGCGATCGGGTGAAGCCAACGAGCCCGAGCACGTAGTCGAGCAGCTCCTCCGCGACGTACACCTCTTGCGCGAGCCGCTGCATCTCGAGAACGTCGGCCGGCCCGACGATCGGACGCACCGCGGGTGGCGGCCGATCGTAGGTCGCGAGCATTCGCTTCTCATCCGCGAGCGCCGGATATCCGACGCGCAGCTTGATCAGGAACCGATCGACCTGGGCCTCGGGCAGCGGATAGGTGCCTTCCTGCTCGATCGGGTTCTGGGTCGCCAGCACGATGAATGGTTCCGCCAACGTGCGTGTTTCACCCTCGATCGTGACCTGACTCTCCTGCATCGCCTCGAGCAACGCGGACTGTGTCTTGGCGGGCGCCCGATTGATCTCGTCGCCGAGCAAGACATGGGTGAACACCGGACCCTCGCGCAACACGAACGTATTGGTGCGCATGTCCAGGATGTACGTGCCGGTGATGTCAGACGGCAGGAGATCCGGGGTGAACTGGATCCGGCGGAAGTGGCAGCCGAGCGTCTGCGAGAACGCCTTCACCAGCGTGGTCTTGGCCACGCCCGGGAAGCCCTCGATCAGCACGTGGCCGCGGGCGAGCAGTGCGACGAGGAGCGCCTCGGTGACCGTCGGCGGGCCGATGAACGCGCGGCCGACCTCCTCGGTGATCGCGCGCGCGAGTTGGTTGATGTGGGCGAGCTTGTCGGCGTTTAGGATCGGCGGCATCGGCTTACAGAGCGCTCGGAAGGTCAGCGTCGAGAGTACGACACAGCTCGCCAACGTCCTGGTAGAGCGTGTCGAAATCGCGCCGGGTCAGGTGGCCTGCGCTCCATGGCGCGGCAGCCTGACTTCGGCTCGGCAGCGCCCGCAGCCGCCGGTACACACGTGTGAGCGCCGCGCCCGCTGTCATGCCGTGCAGCTTGGACACCTCGCCCACGAGCTGGGTTTCGGGAACCGTGTGGAGCGGCTCGGGGTGCCCGGTGCGCGCGGCCAGCAGGTGTTGGACGTGATCGCGCAGGATGCACGCGAGCACCAGGTTCGAGCCGCTGCCCGCGTCCGCGGCGCTCACCAGGCGATGCGGCTCATCACGGCGCGGCGGGCGACCAAACCGTAGCCACGCGCCGTCGATCTTGGGCCCACGCCGGATCGGCAGCGCGAACAGCGCGAGGAACAGCAGCAGCGTCGCCAGCGACGCGGCGAGCGCCTTCATCGCCGCGGGCATGAGCAGCCAGGCCCGCATCTCTGACAACCAGAAGTTGAACGAAGCCACCGAGCGGCCGACTTCGCCTGCGCGCGCGTCATCGATGTAGTTGCGCGGATCGCCGTAGAGCGCGACGTCACCTTCGAGCAGCACGACCCGGCGTGCACGGCCGTCGCGCGCGAGCCAGCGCAACGTGTTGACCGCAAGCTGCACGTTGCCCTTGAACTGCTGCATGCGATTGATCAGCACGCTCGGATCGCTGATCGCGACGAATCGGCCGTTGCCGCGCTCGCCGGCCACGACGACGGCACCATCGTCGAAGCCGGCCACGATCGTGGCGCCCTCGACGTGGGTCATCGCCGCCGGGTGGTTGGTGATGATCTCGCCCAGGTCGTACGCGATCGGATGATCGCTCCGCGGCGTGGCGATCGGCGCCCACGGCAGCCCCTCATGGAACCGGCTCGCATGCGGCGCCTTGATGTCGGCGCGCAACAGCCCGAGCGCCTGCATGGCGTCCTTGCCATCACCGAAATCGTCGGCGATCACCGCGTGGCCGCCGGCCTTGATGAATCCGCCGAGCCGCGTCGGGTCGATCCGCTTGGTGGGGTAGACCAGCACCAGGATGTCCTCGGCGCCGAGCTCGCTCCACTCGAGCGACGTCATCGCCTCGACCGTGAACCCCATGCCTTCCGCGAGCCCGACGAAGCTCGCCATGCCGTTCCAGCTCTGGCTGTGCGGGTCGTAGTCGGCGTCGCCGGCGTCTGGATCGGCGAGCGCGGGCGCAGCCGTGACTGCACAGGCGAACGCCGCGAGCACCGCCATCACGACGCGCGTCGCGGTCATGCCATCTCCTGCCGGAGCTCCGCGGCGGCGGTCCTGAGCATCGAGAGCGCGATGGCAAGCGGAGCCGGCTCGGTGACCGCGATCAACGCATAGTAGCCCGCCTCGACGGCGTGCACGACGATGTCGAGCGTGGAGTGCTGCGCGATGAAGTACTCGGGAAACCCGAAGTGCCAGGTGCCGAACGCCGCGTGCAGCTGGGACAGCACGACGCCGTAGTGCGCCGTGAGGATGGCCCACTCCTGGGCGTCGTAGCTGGCCGCGAAGCTATCGACCATCTCGCCGTCCGATGCTGCGAATGCTCCGCCGATCGCGCCGGGCGTCGCTTCCACCGCGCGCTGCAAGATCCTCGCGAACGGCGTCACCGGGCGGCCTCGTACCGATCGAGCGCGGAGGTATCGACCGTGAACCGGTTGCCCAGCGCTCGCACCATCTGGTTGATCCACAGCTTGAAGTAGTCCTGGCGCTCGGCCTCGAACCGCTTCGCCGCAAGCTGTTCGCGGGTGGACACCTCCTCGGGGAGCACGTCGGTCCACAGGATCACGTCCCAGCCCCACGGCGTGCGGACCGCCGGCGAGGTTCGACCGAGATCGCGGATCGAAAACAGCGCGGTGCCAAAGCTCGTCTCGAGCCCTTCGAGGATGACGTCGCGGCCTTTCATCTTGATCGTGTGACTGACGCGCGGTCGCGCCGGAACGTGGTTGGTCTGGACGACGAGCCCACTGTGTTGACCAACCCGGTCGGCGGCCTCGAGCAAATCGCTGGCAAAGAGCCCGGTGCGGTCGCGCAGGTCGGCCGCGATGTCCTCCGCGAGCTTTCGTGCCCTCTGGTCGATCTCCGGCGAGGCATCCGGCTTGACCTCGACGCGGATGTACGAGCAGGCGCGTAGCTCCGGGCGATGCAGCAGGCCTTCGTTGGCCGAGATCCAGTTGTCGAGCCGGTCGCGAAGATCGGCTGGCGTGCGATAGCGATCCTCGAATCCGACGCTGATCATCCGGCTCACGAGCGCCGTGCGCGCGGCTTGGCGTGCCTCGGGATCATCGGCGAGCCCGCGCGCCTCGGCAGTCTGGGCCAGCAGCTCGAATCCGATGCACTCGTCGAGCGCAGCCTTGCGATCGGCGGCGGTCGGCGCGTGGTTGTTCGCGCGTGCGAGCTGGCCTGCCACGCACGAGCCCCAGACCGGACGCCCGTTGACCTTCGCGATCTCGACATCGTCGGTGCCCGCGGGCGTTGCGATCAATGACACGCGCGCCGCAGGTTCGGGTGCCGGCGCTGGCGACGTTCCGCTGCACGCGCCACCGAGCAGACCGATGACCGCCATGGTCACGAGCGCGGCGCGGGGAGAGCTGATCGGAACGATCGAGATCATCGAGGGCTCAATCTCGCTGGACCAGCGCAAGCCGCGCCATTTCCTTACCCACGGAGATCACCGCAACGCCGATCACCATGACGAGCAGCGCGGCCACGTAATCGCGCCGGGCCAGGTAGTCGAGGGTCTCCTTGAAGAAGAACAGACTTCCACCGATCAGCGCGACTGCGAGGATTTCGAAGAAGTAGCGACGCATCGGTGGATCACCCCTTGGCTCGCATCAGGCTGAGGACCACCATCGCGATCAACGCGAACGCGACGGCGAGATAGAATCGCGGGCGCGGTCGCCCGGTCTTGGCATCGGCCCTCGCTTGCGCGAGCGACACCACGAGATCGCGATCGCCGGTGCGATGCGGCCGCAACACGCCGAGGAACGCGTAGTGAAAGATCGCCAGCCACAGCACGATGGCTCCGATCGTGAGCGCCGTGGTCATCAGCGCGACCCGCCCCGGGTACATCTCACCGATGTACAGCGCGACCGACGGGTCGAAGTTGATCCACGCGATCAGCGTCGTCGGAATCACGAGCGACATCGCGACGAGCATGCGGTAGACGCGTTCCCGCCGCTTCCAGCGCTCGGTCGGGCCGCTCTGCGCCGACGACAGGCCGCGCACCGAGCGGGGCTGGAGCGGCTCGTGGAACGTGGTGAAGTACGAGACCGAAAACAGATAGGCGACCACACCGGCGGCAACGAGCGTGAACCGAAGCGGACCGTAGACGTGCGCCTCCGCCATCTTCGGCGCGAAGTGCACCGGGATCAGGACAGCCGCGGGAAACAGTCCGAGCAGGATCGCTTCGGACCGCCGCACCAGGCCGAGCACGAGCACCGCGAACGGCAGCAGCGCCGCACCGATCCTCGCGGGACCTCGGAGCTCGCCGACGAACGCTGCGGGCAAGATCACGATCGAGATCCACACGTTCGTGCCGAGTGTGAACGCGACGACGTCGGCGAACGTCCGCCATCGTCGCTCTGTCGTGGGAGCAGCCACCCCGCAGACTGTACAACGCGGAATCGGCCCGTGCCGCTGCCGCGACGATCGGCGTATGGCGGACTCCCCCACGTCAGGGGTCTCGGGCATGATGCAGGGATGGCGGTTCGGTTCGGCGCACAGACCATCACCGACGAGCATGCGCCGGTGCGGGCGTCACCTCCGCGCCCGTGGCCTCGGAGGCATGCGCATGGCTGACATCGTGGTGACCATCGACGGCCCAGCCGGGGCGGGGAAGTCGAGCGTCGCGAAGCTGCTGGCCAAGCGGCTCGGCTATCGCCTGCTCGATACGGGCGCGATCTATCGCGCGGTCGCACTCACCGCGAGTCATCGCGGTGTTGCATGGAGCAACGCCACCGCATGCGCCGCGATCGCGCTGGCGCTCGACATTCGGTTCGAATTCGTCGGCGACAAGAACCATGTGTTCGTTGCGGGCGACGATGTGACGTCGGCGATCCGGACGCCGGAGATCTCGCAGGGCGCATCGCAGGTGTCTGCGCATCCCGAGGTCCGCGCGGCGCTGCTCGATCTGCAGCGCCGGCTAGGCGCAGGCGGTGGCGTGGTGGTGGAAGGCCGCGACACCGGGACCGTCGTGTTCCCCGATGCAAAGGCCAAGTTCTTCTTGACGGCGAGCGAGCACGAGCGCGCGCGCCGGCGCACGGCGGAGCTCGCCCAGGCCGGGACACAGGTAGACGAAGATGCGACCCTGCGCGAAATCCGCGAGCGCGATCGACGCGACGCGAGCCGAGATGTGGCTCCGATGGTCCCGGCTCCGGACGCTGTACTGGTGGACAGCTCCTCGCAAACCCTCGAACAGGTTGTGGAATCGCTGGCTGGCCACGTCCTGGCGAAGGCCCGCTAGATCGGCGCGCGTGGTCGATGGAGCGCGGCGGGCTGCCCGAGCAGACCTGCCACAATCGCGGATCTCATCGCCGTGGTTGACAAAACTGGCCCTGGACGGTACCAACTCGCCCCTGCGCCGAAGGCTGCCTAGGCAGTAAATCTAAGTCGGCGGCCTCAGGAGATCTGCTTGAACATGGTTATGCAAAACGGCACAGGCGAAGACGATTTCGCGGCGATGCTCGCCGAGAGCTTCGGCCAGGACAGTGTCAAAGAAGGAGAGATCCTTCGCGGAACGGTGATCGCGGTCGGCAAGGACTTCGCGATCGTCGATGTCGGCTACAAGAGCGAAGGCCAGGTCCCGCTCGAGGAGTTCCGGCAGGCCGACGGGTCGATCGGCGTGAAGCCGGGCGACGTGGTCGACGTTCTGCTCGAGTCCCGCGAGAACGACGCCGGTATGTGCGTGCTCTCGAAGGAGAAGGCAGACCGGTTCAAGGTCTGGGACGAGATCAGCGCCGCGTGCGAACGCGATGAGCTGATCGAGGGCGTGATCACCGCTCGCGTGAAGGGTGGCCTGTCGGTCACGATCCGCGGCGGCGTGAAGGCGTTCCTTCCGGGCTCCCAGGTTGACCTCCGTCCGGTCCGCAACCTCGACGCGTTCTTGAACCAGAGCTTCAAGTTCAAGGTCATCAAGTTCAACAAGAAGCGGGGCAACATCGTGTTGTCGCGCCGTGTGCTGCTCGAGAAGGAGCGCGCCGCGTTGAAGGAGTCGACCCTCGAGCGCCTCAAGGAAGGCCAGATCGTCGAGGGTATCGTCAAGAACCTCACCGAGTACGGTGCGTTCATCGACCTCGGCGGCATCGACGGTCTGCTTCACATCACCGACATGAGCTGGGGCCGGGTCAACCACCCGAGCGAGCTGTTCCAGGTCGGCGATCACGTTCGCGTCAAGGTGCTCAAGTTCAACGCCGACACCGAGCGCGTCTCGCTCGGTCTCAAGCAGATCACCGAAGATCCGTGGAGCCGCGCGGCCGAGAAGTACGTTCCCGGCACCGTCGTTCGCGGCAAGGTGGTCAGCCTCAAGGACTACGGCGCCTTCATCGAGCTCGAAGAGGGCATCGAGGGCCTGGTCCACATCTCCGAGATGTCGTGGACCCGCCGGGTCAAGCACCCATCGAAGATGGTCGCCGTGGGCGACATGGTCGAGGCGGTCGTGCTCGACGTCGACGTCAAGCAGAACCGGATCTCGCTCGGCATGAAGCAGCTCGAGCCGAACCCGTACGAGCAGCTGACCGAGAAGTACCCGCCGGGCACCGTGGTCAAGGGCCACGTTCGCAACATCGCCGACTTCGGCATCTTCGTGGAGATCGAGGAAGGCATCGACGGTCTGGTCCACATCAGCGACATGTCGTGGACCCAGCGCGTGAAGCACCCGAGCGAGCTGTTCCAGAAGGGTGACGAGGTCGAGGCGGTGCTGCTCAACATCGATACCGGCGACGGCGACAAGCCGAAGATCTCGCTCGGCATCAAGCAGCTGGTTCCAGATCCGTGGGACCGCATCCCGTACGACTACCCGACCGGGAAGATCGTCGACGGCAAGATCCTCAAGGTGCTGGACTTCGGTGCGTTCGTCGAGCTCGAGAAGGGCGTCGAAGGCCTGGTCCACGTCTCGGAGATCAGCGAGGAGCACGTCGAGGATCCGCGCACGGTGCTGCAGCCCGGGCAGGAAGTCAAAGTTCAGGTGCTCCACGCCGACGGTGCGGAGCGCAAGATCGGGCTGTCGATCAAGGGCGCGTCGCGCGCGAAGGAGATGGCGGATGCTCAGGGCTACGCCTCGCCGAACGCCGGTGGCGCCACGCTGGGCGACAAGTTCCGCGGCAAGCTCGACAAGCTGAAGCCCAAAGACGCGCAGTAAGCATCGATCGTCTGCAGATCACAAAGGGCTCGGCCGACCGCCGGGCCCTTCGGCATTTCGGGTTCGGCAGCCCGTCGCGGCCGAGCAGCGAACGATCGAGCAGCTTGTCTGTGAGCGCGGATCGCCGGCGCGCTGTACGAATCCTGCACGCCGCACGTGTGCCAGTGGTGATCGTGAATCAGTGCATGAAGCGCGTGCTGCCAGCGACTGCTGCCTAACGTGATTGCCATGAATGCACGTGTGCTCGCTGTCGCCGTCGCCATCGCATCGTCCACTGGCTGCTCGAACCGCGATCGCGGGAACCCGAACATGGTGGATGCACCCACGATCAAGGCGTCGCCCGACGCTGGTGTGATTCCGTGCGGCGACGCGATCTGCGGCGCGAACGAGTATTGCTTCCATGAATGCCTGTGCTGCGGCCCGAAGGGCGGGGTCCCAGCGTGGCAGCTCAGCTGTCAGCCGGTCCCGGCGGAGTGTGATGCCACCGATCTCTGTGAGTGCGAGAAGCTGCCCGATGGGGCAGCCTGTGCTCGGGAATCGCGCATGGTTCAGCGGAGCTGTGTCTGATCGTGACGCAGTCAGTAGCTCAGGGACTCTGCGACCGCGGCACTCTCGTGACCGCAGACGCAGACAACGAGGTCCACGGCGTGAGGATCGGCTACACCAGCGAGTAGCTCGCCGCGCTGCCCCGGCGAGCATCCCGCGGGCTGCAAGACGCAAACAGGCGGAGCAGTGAGGTCTCGTAGTACGATCTTTTCGTGATCCGCTGGCTCCGTCTGATCGCCACGGCCACCGTCATTCTGTCGATGATCGGGCTTGGCGTGATCGCGGGGCTGTTCCTGGTCGCCAATGCCGGCTGGGTGCCGGTGGCGGTGCCGCCGTGGTTGACCGGGGTGCTCGGCGACCGCCCCCACGAGATCTGGCTGCCGGCGCTGATCGCGGGCTGGCTGGTCAGCGCGATCCTGTTCGCGGCGCTGCTGATGTGGAGCCTGTTCTACGTGTGGCGGCGGCGCCAGTACGAGTCGCTGGTGGGCCGGCTCGAGCGCGAGCTCGCGAAGCTCCGCAACCTGCCGTTCACCGAGCCGGCGCCGTTCGAAGATCTGCCCGAGACGCCGAGCACCGAGGCCGCGCGCGTGATGGCCGCGCTCGATAGCGGCGAACCCGACGGCGACATGAACGCGCGATAGCACGGGTTGCGGTAGGATCGATCCACGCATGGGGGCTGCGCTGATCTTGCTGCTGGTCGGCCTCGGGTCGATGGCAGCAGGCGTGTTGATCGGCCGGTACTACGTGCCCGACGATCGCCAGCTCCGGCGTACCGCGAGGCACAGCCGTTCGTACATGCGTGCGCTGGCGCATCTGATCGCGCGCGATCACGAGACCGTGGTGAACGAGCTCCGCGCGGTCGTCGAGGAGAACGTCGACGATGTCGAGCCGTACTTCGCGCTCGGCGCGCTGTTCCGCCATCGCGGCGAGCACGAGCGAGCGATCCGCGTGCACCAGGCGCTCGCGATGCGCGAGCGCGAGCGCCGAAAGCTCCGGCAGCGCGCGATGTACGAGCTCGGGCTCGACTTCCGCGCCGCCGGGATGCCGCGGCGTGCGACCAGGGCGATGGAGGAAGTACTTCAGGAGGAGCCGGAGCACGAGGGCGGGTTGCGCGTGCTCGCAGCGCTGTACGAGGAGCAAGCGCGGTTCCACGACGCGGCCGAGCTGGCGCGCCGGCTGGGCAAGCTGCGAAATGACGTCGATCGCCGTCGCGAGCACCATCTGCTCGTGGCCGGCGCCCAGGCGGCACTCGGTCGGGGCGATCTGCCGGGGGCGAAGCAGCTGCTCAAATCGGCGCAGCGGCTCACCGAGTCCGCGCATTACTTCGTCGCGGCGGCCGAGCTCGCGGCAGCGCGCCAGCACCATCGCGCCGCCAAGGATCGGCTCAAACAGGCCCTGGTCGCTGACCCCACGCTGGCGCCGCACGTGTTGCCCGAGCTGATCGCGGCCGAGCAAGGCCTGCTCGCTGCGGGGGCCGACGCCGCGGACCGGGACACGTCGTCGTCCGATGACCGCGATGAATCGCGGCCGGTTGCCATCCCCACCACGGAGGTGGGCGAAGGCGTCGCCTTGGTTCCTGCCACCAAGCCAGCTGGGTCGGTGATTGCGGGGGTGCTCGCCGCCCTGGCGGAGGTCGAGGCGCAGACCGGGCCGCGGCTCGAGCTCGCGCTGATTCGCGCCCAGCTCGTCGAGCCCGATGATCTCGCGGCGGTTCGTTCCACGGCCGAGGATCTGGCGATCCGGTTTCCCGATGCGTTGGCCGCACGCGTTGCCGCCGCACGGCTCGCGCTCGCCGCGGGCGATGCCGATCGAGCTCGCGAGGCGCTTCAGGTCTTGGTTGCGGACCACGGTGCGCTTGGCTGGGCGCTGCGCGGCCGGTGGCAATGTGGGCACTGCGGGCATCGTCCTGGATCGTTCAGCTGGCGATGCGGACAATGTCGCCGCTGGGCGACGCTCCACATGGAGACCGGGATCGAGCCTGCGCCGATCGCACCACGCGAGCGCCGCTCGATACCGCGCGGTTCCACCATCGAAGGGCTGTTCGGTGCCGCACCCGATCGTGCGTTGCCCGAGCCGACGCTCGATGACGGTGCTGCACCCGAGGAGCTCGCACGGATTCCTCGGCGCTCCGTCCTCGGGCGCGTCGGCGGTTGGTTCACGAGCGTGTGGCAACGCCCACGTCAGCGCTGAGCGCGATGTCATGACCCGGCCACCCTCGAAGGGGAGTGCATTGGACTGGCTCAGGTAACCGTCCGCGTCTCGAGTCGCGGAGCGATCCATGCCCGACCGAGAACGAGCTCGGGTCGGCGTGGCAGATCGTTTCAGCGACCGGGCGAGCGAATTGCGCGGATCGACCTCGTGCGCAAGAACCATCCGGGATCCGCGGCGCAGTAGAGCGCGAGACTCTGGTATACCGGCGCCGATGACGCCGGACGATCCGCCCGGGGACCAACCACCTGGCGGAGTACCTTTGCCTGTCGATCCGACGCGACCGACCGGTCCGCTGGCCGGATCGACGTCGGGATCGCTGAGCGGAGCGACGCGCAGTCGCACGAGCACGTGGTTCGGCGAAGGCACGCCGGCGCGGAAGTTCCTGGTGCGGTGGGGGCTGCCGCTGTTCATCGTGTTCGTGCTGTTCGTCGGGCGCGAGGTCCTGCTGCCATTCGTGTTCGCGGGCCTGATCGCCTACATCCTCGCGCCGATCGTGCGCTGGATGTCCGAGCGCAAGGACGGCACGCGGCGAATGTCGCGCGGCATCGGCATCGTGCTGTGTTACCTCGTGTTCATCTCCCTGCTCGCCGGGTTCCTGTTCCTGCTCGTGCCGCGACTCTCGCGCGACGTCGCGCGGCTCGGCAAGGAGGCGCCGGGGCTGTACAAGCGGATCAACGACGACTGGACGCCGCGGGTCGCCCGCTGGCTCGAGCAGCGGTTTCCGTCCCTCGCCGGCGTGAAGACCGCGCCCGACGAGCCGGCGATCGTCGCCGATGTGCCCCTACCACCCGGGACCGCAATGACGATGACCCCGCTGCCCGACGGCCGATTCGCCATGCAGTTGACGTCCAACGGCCTCCACGTGACGCCGATGCCCGAGGGTGGGTTTCACCTGCAGGCCAACGAAGCGCCGCCCGAGCCGCTGACGCTCGAGGATAAGCTGCGCGCGTTCGTGAAGAAGACGCTGGTCGGGATGCAGTCTCGGCTCAACGAGCTGCTCCGACTCGGCCAGTCGCTGGTGACCGGCTTCATCCGCGGCATCTTCTTGTTCTTCTTCACGCTGATGATCGGCGCGTTCATTCTGATCGATCTCGAAAAGTTCCATACGTTCCTGCGCACGCTGTTCCCGGCGAACGTTCGTGACGATTACGATGCGATCACCGACGGCATCGATCGCGGGTTGTCGGGCGTGATCCGAGGCCAGCTATTGATCTGCCTGATCAACGGCATCCTCACCTACGTCGGGCTGCTGGTGTTCGGGGTGAAGTACAGCTTGATCCTTGCGGTGGTCGCCGGGTTGATGAGCCTGGTCCCGATCTTCGGATCGATCCTGTCGACGATTCCGATCGTGATCGTCGCGCTGGTGTCCGGCGATTCGGGGATCGACGTCTTCCGCGGGATCGCGATGACCCTGTGGATCATCGGCATTCACTTCATCGAAGCGAATCTGTTGAATCCCAAGATCATCGGCACCGCTGCGAAGATCCATCCGGTGCTGGTGATCTTCTCGCTGTTCCTGGGCGAGCATCGCTACGGTCTGGTCGGCGCGCTGCTCGCGGTTCCGCTGCTGTCGGCGATCCAGGTCGTGTTCATGTTCCTGTACCGCAAGACCTGGAAAGATCCGGCGCGGCGCCCGCACGGAGGCGAAACCGGCCCTACACGCGCCACGCTACCGTGATCTGGGGCATGGCATCCGGCAGGGCGGGTTGATGGCCGGTCGTACGGGTGGTACGCGATCAGAGATGCGGTTGGTTCGCGCTCTGGGGGCTTTGATTGCGATCACGCAGCTCGCCCACGCTCAGCCCGCCGACCCGTATGGCGATCCTGCGCCGTCGCCTCCGCCCGCGATCCCGCCACCACCAGCACCGCCGTCCGCGCCGCCCCCCACACCCAACACGCCCCAGGATCCCTATGTACCCGCGCCGCGCGGAGCGGATGATCCCGTGCTCGCGGAGCAGGTGGCGCGCGCACTCGTCACGCGAGCTCAGGAATTGTTCGATGCGGGCGTGTTCGCGGATGCGAAGCAGCTTGCCGTCGAGGCGCTGGTTCGAAGCCCGAAGGGGCCCGCCGCGGATCAGGCGCGATTTCTGCTCAAGGCAGCGAACGAACAGCTCGGGATCGTCGAAGACAGGCCGGTGGCAAGACCGGAACCGCCGCCGCCGGCGCCGGTCAAGTCGGTCGACCCGGAACCAGCGCCGCTGCCGCCGACCGTCGAGGGGGCAGCAGCGCCGCGCGTGGTCGCCACCGTCCACGCAGCCCTGTACGGTGGGCTGATCGGTGCGGCGCTCGGCGCGAATGCGTCGGAGACCGAACAAGAGCGCAATGCGGTGATCGGCGGAGCGCTCTCGGCGGTCGTGGCCGGCCTGGCGCTGCCGCGGCTCGTGGACCGATTGAGCTGGAATGAGGCGCAGATCCGGACCGCCGGATCAGGCAGCGTGTGGGGAGGCTTGCTCGGAGGCTTGATCGCGGACGTCGCCGAGACCTCAGGATCGTCGGCAGGCGGCGTGCTGGCGGGTGCCGGCGTTGGCGCGACGGTCGGCGCGATCGCCGGCGGCGCGCTGGCGAGATCGAACCAGCGTACGACCGGAGACATCGCGCTCGTGGACACGTTCGCCGGCATCGGTGCGGCTGGTGGTTTCACGCTCGGCATGTTGATGCAGCCGGTGGAGTCCGAGGCGTACTCGCTCAATGCGATCCTTGGCACGGCTGGAGGCGTGATCGCCGGCATGATGGCTGCGCCCAGGACCAACACCACGCCTCGCCGGATGCTGCGCGTGGCTGGGGTTGCGGTGATCGGCGGTGCGGTTCCGTTCTTGCTCTATGCAGGAATCCGCGACGAAGACAGCGATTCCGACGAACGCCTGACCGGCGCGCTCGCGACCGCCGGCTTGATCGGCGGTGCGTATCTGGGGTTCAGGCTCACCGCCGAGCTCGACGTCGGCAAGGACGTGCTCGACGGGACGCCCGCCGTCGAGGATGCGCCACCGTCGCTCGTCGGCCGCAACTCCGACGGCCGCTGGTCGCTCGGCGCGATCGCCGTCCAGCCGCTGTCGCAGCAGCTCGCGACCCAATCGGGCTTCGCCGTCCCGCTGATCGGCGGTACGTACTGAACCGCAGAAGAAACCGCCAAGCCGCCAGGCGGTGAGGTTTCTCGAAGATCGCGGACGCTTCCTGATCGCGCGATGAACAACAACGCTCACGTAGCGGAGCTGCGATCGCGCAAACCGGCCGCTTGACGGTTCCGCGCTCCCTCTTACGGCCTTCTGACGCGGAACACGAGGGAGCCGCCGAGGCGGATGTCTTCATAGTCGGCGAACCCGATCCGGTGTAGCCAGGCGCGCAGCTCGCTCGGATCGAAGCGGCGAATCCCTGCGGCGCGGGACGCGAGCCGGCCGATGATGGAGGGGGCCTCGGCGAACGTCGAGCCGACGTAGTGGCCGCCGGAGCGCAGGACGCGGCGAATCTCGCGGAACACCAGCTCGGGATCGTCGTATGCGTGAAGTGCGCCGGCGTTGTTGACGCCTTCGAACGCGCCATCCACGAACGGCAGCGCGTGAGCATCGCCCCGGATCAGCACCACGTTGGGGTAGCCACCGGTGCGTTGCACCGCGACCTCGAGCATCGCGCGCGAGATATCGAGGCCGACGACCAGCGCGCCAGGTGCCGCGGCACCGAGCGCACGCGCGAACGCACCCGGTCCGCAGGACAGATCGAGCCATGGACCCCTGCGATCGTCGAGCGCGAGCCCGTGCTTGTGGATGAAGAGCTCGCCCGAGAGGCCTCCCACCGACGCGCCGGCGCCATGACCGGCGAACAACCGCACGAACGCCGGTCGCCAGAACCGGTCATAGATCCGCGCGACGAGGTCGCTCTCCATCAGCCGCTGTTCGGTGGTCGGCGGCGTCGGTTCGCCGGCGGTGGCGGTGTCGATCAGATCGAGGAACCCGTGCTGCAGCGATGGCTCGAGGCCACACCCCGAGCACCGCGGTTGGCGCATGCTCGAAAACGGACCCGTCGCTCGGCAGCGCGGGCAACACAGGATCGGCAGTACAGCGGGATCCACGTCGATCAAGTTGTAGCGAAACCACGACGGAGATTGTTGAATGTCGACCACGTTTTGGGTACGACGCGTGATGGAGGCGACAAGCGATGAGGCAAGCCACCTGGCTCGCGTGTGGACTCGCACTGGCCGGCATGATGATCGCTGCACCAGCAGCCGGGCAGCCTGCGCCGAACAAGCCGAAGCCTGGGAAGGCCGGCAAGGCCGGAAAGCCCAAGACCGTCGATATTTCCGGTCACGTTGCCGCGCTCGCGGGGACTGATGTGGAAGCGGCTGCGCGTGCGGCCGAGGCGCTCGCAGCGATCGACACGCCCGCGGCGCACGACGCGCTGCTCGATGGCCTTTCGCTGGGGTTGCCAGCGCCGGTCGCGGTGCCTGCGATGATGGCACTCGGCGCGCATCCCGCGCCGCCGGACGTCGGGGTCCTCAAGCGGTACGCCGGGCACCACAGTCCGTCGGTGCGCAGCGCGGCGCTCAACGTGCTCGCGCTGTACCCGGCGCCAGCTGCGCAGGCGGCCGTGGTCGCCGGCCTTCACGATCAACTGCTCGCGGTGCGCAGCGCGGCCGCAGCCGCCGCTGGACGCGCTCGGATCCGGGCCTCCATCGAGCCACTCATGCAATTGCTCTCTCGCGGCGAGGAATCAGCGGCCAAGGCGCTCGGCCAGCTCGCGACCCCCGAGATCGCGCGCGCGATCGCCGACCAGCTCGGCAAGGTTCCCGACCCCGCGCTCGCGCTGTGCCTGGGCACCGCGCTGCAGCGCAACGACTTCGGTCCGGATCCCGCGCGCGTCGAGGTAGTGCGCACGCTGGCGAAGATCCAGGATGCATCGGCGATCACGGCGCTGAGCGAGTACATCGATGCGACGCCGCAGAATCCACCGCGCCCGTCGCGCCAAGAAGCGGTCACGGTGGTCGAAGCTCGGGTCGGAGGTAAGTGATGCGGACATCCGTACTGGTGGTGTGCGGCGCGCTCATCGTCGCGTCCGCATGTGGCGGCAAGGCCGTGTTTCGGTTGTCGTCCGATGACAACAATCCACTCGCGCTCGAGCAAGCGCTCGCGCGGCGCCATCTGCCGACCACGGCCAAGCCGGTGAATGCGGCTGGGCAACCGCGGGTATTCCTGGTGCAGGGCGGCGCTACCAAGCAAATCCTTGCGTACGATCTGTCCGCCGCGCGCCTGCTGTGGCGGACGGAAGCCGATGTGCAGTCGCGGATCTCCGTCGGCGGCGATTTCATCGCGTTGCTCGAGGGTGGCCGCATCGTTGGCCGCGATCAGCAGACCGGCGCGCCACGCTGGACGGCGAGGACCCCGGGGACCCCGGTCTCCGTTGCGGCGGATCGAGAGCACGCGTACGTCGTCAGCAAGGACGGCAATACGTGGTGGCTATCAGCGGTCGACGGGCACTCCGGTGACACGATCTGGAAATCGGATGCCGCCGGCCAGCTCGGCGCCCCCGCGGCGCACGGCGGGATCGTGTTCGTTCCGTTCCTGAATCAGTGGCTGTCCATCGTGGACGGCAGCACGGGCGAGCAGCTCACCCGCGTGCGCGGAATCGACGAGCAAATCTCGATGCTCCACGTCACGAGTCAGACCGCATATTACGGGTCGAAGCAGGGCGTGTTCCGGCTGGATGCGCACAGCGCGTCCGGCAAGCGCGCCGATGCCACGTACGGGCAGTTCACCGTCCCGCCACAGCTCGAACGCACGAGCTACGGTCGCGACGCGTACGATGCGGTGCAGAACAACTACTCGGCGGCGGATCGCGCACGGATGTTGTGGTCTGCCGAGCCGTCGACGAACGGTCCGATGAAGCTCTCCGGGGACACGTTCGCGGTGCACTACTTCCGATACGTGTTCGGATTTTCGTCGAGCGGCGAGCTGCGCTGGGCGTTCAACCATCCACGCGTCGAGCTGGTCGCCACCGATCACACCGGCCAGGTGATCGCCGGCGTGTCGGCAGCCGGTGACATCGTTGCGCTCGACCCGCACACCGGTGCGGTGCGCGCGCGCGCCAACACCGGCGCCACCGGTCCGGTGCTCGGTGCCACGTTCGATGCCGACGGCTGGTCGCCCGCGGGGCCGCCGGAGCCGACCGACACGCGCGCCACGCTGGTCGCGATCTTTCGCGATCGCGACGCGCGATTCAATGGTGTGAAGGAGCTCGCTGCGGCGGCGGTGGCCGCCCAACCGGGCGCCGAAGCAACCAGCGACTTGCTGGGCGTGCTGAGCGACGATCGCGCGCCCGAGCGGCTCAAGGAGGTCGTGGTCCACCTGCTGATCAAGCGCAAAGATCCAGCCAGCCTCCCGGTGCTCGCCGCACAGCTCGCAGTCCATGACGACTACATCGCGCGCACCGAACCGGTGGCACTCGGTGCGGTCGCAAAAGCGATCGCCGGGCTCGGGAGCTTGTCGATCGATGCCAACCATCAAGAGGCCGCGGTCGTCGCGCTCCAGAGCCACCTCGATGCGGCTGCGACGCCTTCCCCTGACCTCGTCCAGGTCATCGCAGCGATCGCTGCGCTTGGCGGCGACACTGCGCGCTTGGCGCTCGCCTCGCACCTCTGGCTCTATCATGCGGATGACGATCTCGGCGGAAACCCGGCGTGGCAAAAGGCGATCGTCGAGGCGCTCGTCGCGCCAACCGCAGGGCCCGCCGAGCGCGAAGTGTTGCGTCAGGTCGCCGCGGATCCGCGCAGCGAGCCGGGGCTGGTCGCGCTGATCCGCGACGTATTGACTCGGGATTGACACTTCGTCGCCGGCCAGTCACGCTCAGTGACCTTGGCGGGCCGCCGGTTCAAAGTTGTCATCTGCCGTGGTCCCGAGTGCGGCGATCGACACGGCTCACATTATCTCCACGATGTGTTTCGCTCGGCGCTCGAGGCCCACGGCGCGCGTGAGCGCACCGAGCTCGCGTGGCAGAGCTGTTTTGGACGCTGCACGCAGGGGCCGAATGTACTGGTGCGAGAGATCCCCACCGCGGAGCCAGCGGGATTGATCGGTAGTGGCTTTGCGACGCTGCCCGGCCCGCGCGGCGCGACAGCTCTGTATAATCGAATGGACGCGGCGCGAGCGGAGACCGTCGTGGCTCGTCACGTGATGGAGGGCCAGATCGTGCGAGAGTTCATCGAGCGACCTGGCATTCACCCAAGTGACCCCGTAGCATCCAGGACGAAAGAATGATGCGTATATCGAAGCAGAGACTAGTGTCCGTCGGAGTGGTTGGTTTGGTTACCGCGGTCGCAAGTCTGGCGGCGTGCAAGGGCGAGAAGGTGGTCGACAATCAGCAGACGGTGATGGATCTCAATCAGTGCCTCCGTGACAAGGACGCGAAGGCCGCGTACGCCAAGACGCTCGAGGAAGAGAACGCCAAGCTGCAGCGGATGGCCGGCAGCGGCTCCGAGATCGTGGTCGTGATCGAAGGTAACGCACTGACCGTCCGCCCCGGTAAGCCCGGCGATCCGCCGCGCGCGCTACCCGATAAGGACGCGGGCGAGTTCGCGAGCAAGTTCATCGATGTGGTCGAGAAATCGCGCGGTGCGATCCAGAAGTGCTACGAGCAGGCGCTCAAGAAGGACTCGGGACTGCAGGCGCGGACCATCACGCTGACCGTCAACGCGAGCTTCTCGGAGGCCGGCGCGTATCGCAACGCATCGTTTGCTCCAGCGCTCGGCGCCACGTTCGATACCTGCATTCGCACGGTCGCGAGCAAGTGGACGTTGCCCGAGAAGCCGAAGCCGTCGACCTTCAAAGCCCAGATCTCGCTCACTCCATCGTAGCGGCGATCGGGTGCTGTGAGCGACAGCGAGGTACCAGAGCTCGAGCGCCGGCTCCGAGATGAGCCCGATAATCTGGGCCTGCGCGTGACGCTTGCGGATGCCATGTGCCAGGCAGGTCGCATCGACGAAGCGATCGCACTGTATCGCTCGATCGCGCTGGCGTACCGGGACCAGGGGCGCACGCAGCTCGCGATCGATGTGTGCCGGCGGCTGCTCGCGGCGGCACCGAATGACCGGCGCGGAGCGCGACTGCTCGAGATGTTGCTCGCCGAGCATGCGGCACGATCGACGCGCGACACCGCGCAGATCGTGATCGACGATCTGTCGGCCGAGCTCGATCGGCTGGCGCGTGCTGCGGGACCACCGACCGTCCCGATCGAGCCGATCGAGCCGATCGAGTTTGAGGACGAGCCGACGCCACCACCCACCGACGGTGTGCCGTACGGCGAGGCCGTGGACGAGGATACCGCGCCGCGCGAGCTCCCGATCGGCACGGTGCAGACGCACTCGGTGTTGCGCAGCGCATTCTTCGCGCCGCTGCCCGACGACCAGCGCGCGAGCGTGCTCGCCAAGTTCGTCCGCTCGCCATTTGCCGCGGGCAGCGTGGTGATTCGCGAGGGTGAGGTCGGTCACCCACTCGTGATCGTGGTGCGCGGCCGGCTCGATATCCGCGTGCAGCGCCACGGCAAGCAGATCCAGCTCGGCACCGTCACGATCGGCGAATACGTCGGCGAGGGCGCGCTGCTCGCACACGGTCCCGCACCGGCCAGCGTGATCGCCGCTACCGACGCCGACGTCCTGCTCGTCCAACCCAAGATCATCTACGAGCTCGCCGTCACGTACCCCGCGTTGTGGGCCGAGCTTCGAGACGTCTCGGAGCAACGCGCGCGTGAGCACGCCCTGCGTCTGCAGCAGCTCTAAGAGAACAGCGGGCGAACCGGCATCACTTCCGAGCAGAGGCATTGCGGCGAGGACATCGCGACGCGACGGCTCGTGTTCGGGGCCAGTGCCGTTCGGCTGTGCCAAGCGGAACCGAGAAGGAGAACGGCACGTTGCGATCTTGTGGATCGGTTCTGTTAGCCGCGCTTCGCCTTGAGGATCCGTTCGAGGGCCATGCCGGCTGCGCGGGCAGCGAGGGCGAGCTGATCGTCGAACGTGTGCTGGATCCGGTTTTCGCCGAACAGCACGCCGACGGGACGCTCGCGCACCGTGATCGTGACGAGCAAGATCTCGCTGGGGCACGCGCCGAGCACGCCCGCGAGAAATCGCTTGCTCTGGTCATCGCGCATCGGTCCGCGGTACGGCATCCGCGCGGCGATCACGTCGTGAAGGGTTGATGGCTGGTCGACTCGCAGCGTGGCGGTCGGAAGCGGTGCGGGGCGCGGCTCGAGCGCGAACACGGCGAGCTCGCCGCTCTTGATCGACAAGAATCCGACACGCTCGTGGCTCTCGGCGAGGTGATCGAGCATCACCTGGACGACCTCGTCGCGGCTGCGCGCATGCTCGAGCACCCGGATCAGCTCGATCAGACGCGCCGTGGCGAGCTCGAACACCTTGTTGGGCACCGAGCCGCTGCCGGGCCCCGTGATCGGTTGCGGCGTCGCGGCCGACACGACTTGCAGCGGGGCAGAGTCCATGCTCGGCATTGGAATCGCGCTGGGTGCGTCGGAGCTCTCGGTATCCGGGATCGCTCCGAGGAGCGGTGGCGGAATCGTGGTGCCCGGTGGGCCCCAGCCGTCGTCGATCTCGGCCTCGCTCGGATGGTTGGCGAGGTGAGCAGGCACGACCTCGGCCGTGCGCTGCGGAATCGCGGCGTCGAGCTCGGCCGCCGACATCACCGCAGTGTTGTATTCGCCATCGTCATCGAGCTCGGGGACCCCGGGGGCGAGCTCACGATCCGGCAGCACCGGCGGAGCCGGCTTGGGCGGCGGCGCCAGATCGTCGGGGTAATCACCGTTCGGTGCGCGCGAGCCGCGAACGCCGGTGGGGTCCTCGTCGTCGAGGCCGATGATCGTTACCCCCGGGATGTTGAACCTCGGGTTGGGTCGCGCGGGCACCGGACCGATGCCGACCTTGGTGATCTTGTCGGTACGCGGAACCTTGGATTTCTTGAGCTCGACCACGAGCTCCGGGTTCGACGGGCGCCGGCGTTCGAGAAGGATCGGCACCGATTCATCGGGCACCGCTGCGACCACGACCCCCGAGCTCTCCTCGGCGACCTCGATGGTGGTTGCCGGAGGGCTGGTGTCATTTGGCTTCGCAACCACGGTGAGCTCGCCCGAGACGCCGTCCGCCGCCGCGATCGGCGCCGCGAGGTCGTCGGAGATCACCACGGCGGGCTCCTCGTTCGCGACCAGCACGACCCGCCCGGTATCCACCGTGACCTCGCCCGCGCGTGCCGCGAGCTCGGGAGGATCCGGCTTCACCACACGCCGGCGGGGCGGCAGCTTGCGCGGTCCGGTGGGATCTTCGTCGGGGAGCTTCGCAGGCTCCACGCTGATCTCCGGAACATCGTCGTCTTCGCCATCGGCGAGCAATGGATCGGGCATGCTCGGCCGGATCGATGGCGCGCGGCGAATCGGAATCCTGATCTCACCCGAGATGCTTCGCGTTCGCGGGGCCGGCTGCTCGACCGCCGCACCATCGAGCGGCTCGGTGCTGGGACGACCGGTTCCTTCGAGCGGCTCGGTGCTGGGACGACCGGTTCCTTCGCGCGGCGTGATCGCGCTCTCGATCGATACCTCGCGCGGCGTGACCGCGGCGCTCGCTTCGATCGAGCGCTCGGGCGGCGTCACGTCGGTCGCGATCGCAGCGCCGGGTTCGATCGAGCGCTCGGGCGGCGTCACCCCGGTCGCGATCGGCGGCGCGATCGCCACCAGGGCCGTGTTGGTCTCGCGATCGGTGATCGCGTTCTCGATCGCCTCGCGCTCGTCGTCCCTGGCCGTCGACCGGTGCGGTGCGGTGTCAGCGTCGGGTGCAACGGCACGACGGCGCAGCGCAGCGACTTGATCGGTGACCCCTCTGAGTCGGCGCGGCTCGGATCGATACGCAGGACCCGATGGTGTGCCCGACGGATGGAGCAGCCGTTCGCCCAGCGGGGTGACGTGACCATAGTAGTGCGCCAGGCACCAGGCGATCTGCATCTGGGTCGCGACCGCGCGCACCACGTACGCGTTGGTGAAGAACGCCACTTCGTTCGCGGCATCGCGATCCGCCGGATCGCTCATCGCGACGGTGAGGTTGTTCTCGGCATCATGCGCGACGGGAATCACCCGATGCTCGATCGCCATATCGGGCGGGATCATCGCGATCAGCTTTGCGGGCAGCCGCGCCAGCGTGTTGGGGTTTACCTGCGGCACCATGAGCCGCGCGCGGTAGAACTCGGTCAGCGCATCATCGGTGATCGCGCCCGCCAGGACCAAGTGCTCGCCCAACGTTCCGCCCGCATCCGCCGCTCGTGCACGTGCAGCATCGAGGGCGCTGGAAGGTACCAGCCCCGAGCGAACCAGAAGCGCGCCGGCGTCATCCGCCACGGTATATCCAGGACGGGGCAATCCCCCCTCCGTCGCTAGATCATGGAGACAGGGCGCCTATCATGTCAATGAAACCGCGAATCTACCTCGACTTCAACGCAACGATGCCCCTGGTCCCGGCGGCACGCGCTGCGATTGCAGCCGCGTTCGACGCGGCGGGGAATCCGTCTTCGATCCACGCAGATGGCCGTCGAGCACGGGACCTCGTGGAGCGTTCCCGGAATCAGGTCGCCGCATTGGTGGGCGTGCCGCGCGAGCAGCTGGTGTTCACCAGCGGCGGCACCGAGGCCAATGCGCTCGGGATTCGCGTCCTGATGGCCGAGGCCCGGCGTCGCGGCCTCCCAGCGATCGCGACCACCACGCGGATCGAGCACCCTTCGCTGCGCGGCGCGATCGCCACATGTGGGGACGCCGGGTGGCAGGTGCGCTGGTTGGCCGTTGCCGAGGACGCCGCCATCATCGAGACGAGCTCCGACCTCGTGGGGATCGTCGCGATCTCGGCGGTGAACCACGAGCTCGGAACGATCGCGAGTACGGCCTCGGGCGGCATCGAGGCGGTGGTCGCGTGGGCCCGCGCCCGGGGCGCGCTGGTTCACATCGATGCCGTCCAGGCTGCGGGAAAGCTCGAGCTTGCACCGATCACCAGGCTGGCCGACAGCGTCGCGATCTCCGCGCACAAGATCGGCGGCCCGCAGGGCGCGGGGGCGCTCGTCCTGGCTGCGGGTGTCGATCACGCAGGAACCAACGACCTCCCGGACGCCGCGATCGAGCCCGTCGCGGGACATCAGGAGCGCGGGCGCCGCGCGGGCACCGAGAACACGCTCGGCATCGTCGGGTTCGGAGCGGCGGCGGCGTGCGTCGATGTTGCGCACTGGTCACGCGTGACCGCGCTCGGTGAACGGTTCGAAGCCGGGCTACGCGCGCTCGGTGGCGTCCGGATCCACGGCGCGCAGAACGCGCGCGTCGGCGGAACGATCAACGCCGGGTTCGAAGGTGCGCTCGGGGAGTCGATCGTGATCGCGCTCGATCTCGCCGGCATTTCGGTCTCCACCGGCGCGGCGTGCACGTCGGGGTCGGTTCAGCCATCGCCGGTGTTGCTCGGCCTGGGCATGTCGGCAGGCCAGGCGCGGCAGGCGGTTCGGTTCAGCCTTGGCCCGACCACCACGAGCAGCGAAATCGATGAAGTCCTCGCGATCCTGCCCGGGATCGTGGACACCGCCCGCCGCCACGGTTCGTAGCGCTCTGCCTGGGGCCTAACCGGGGGCACCGTCACGGTTTTGGTAGGCGCCTCCGGGGTGGGCCCGCCTTGACGCCCTTGGTGGCCGCAAGGTATCCCACCCCCATGCGGGACGTCGTCATCGTCGGTGCTGCGCGCACCTCCATCGGAAGCTTCCTTGGCTCGCTCGCGTCGGTTCCAGCACCCAAGCTGGGCGCCACCGCGATCAAGGCTGCGCTTGAACGCGCCGGAGTTGCTCCAGGAGATGTCGGCCTCGTCCACATGGGCATGGTGTTACCGGCTGGCGTCGGCCAGGCCCCCGCTCGCCAGGCTGCCCTCGGCGCAGGGCTTCCGCAGGCGGTGCCATGCGTCACCGTGAACAAGGTGTGCGGCTCGGGTCTCGAGGCGGTGCTCGGTGCCGCGCGCGCGATCGCGGTCGGCGACGTCGAGGTGGCGGTCGCCGGCGGCATGGAGTCGATGTCGAACGCACCCCACGCGCTGCGCGGCGTTCGCAACGGCATCAAGATGGGCGCGCTCGACACCGTCGACACGATGGTGAACGATGGCCTGTGGGATCCGTACTCCAACCAGCACATGGGCAACTGCGCCGAGCTGTGCGCGAAGGAGAAGGGGATCCCGCGCAGCGCGCAAGACGAGCACGCCGCCGAGAGCTATCGGCGCGCGCTCGACGCGCAGAAGCAGGGCTACTTCAAGACCGAGATCGTGCCGGTCAAGGTCGCCGACAAGAAGGGCGAGATCAGCGTCGACGTCGACGAGGAGCCAGGCCGCGGCAACATCGAGAAGCTCCCCGGCCTGCGCACGGCGTTCCAGAAGGACGGCACGGTCACTGCGGGCAATGCATCGTCGATCAACGACGGTGCGGCGGCGGTCGTGTTGATGTCCGCCGACGAAGCCAAGCGGCGCGGCGCCAAGGTGATGGCACGGCTGGTCGCCTGGGGCTATCACGCGCAGGCGCCGGAGTGGTTCACCACCGCGCCCGCGGCGGCGATCAAGAACGCGCTCGCACGCGCGAAGTGGGACGCCAAGCAGGTCGACCTGTGGGAGATCAACGAAGCGTTCTCCGTGGTCTCGGTGGTCAATAACCAGCTGCTCGCGCTCGATCCCGCGAAGGTCAACGTCTGGGGCGGCGCGGTCGCGCTCGGCCATCCGATCGGTGCGTCAGGCTGCCGCGTGCTCGTGACGCTGTTGCACGCGATGGCCGCGCGCGGCGCCAAGACCGGCGGCGCGTCGCTGTGCATCGGAGGCGGCGAGGGCATCGCGCTGCTGGTGGAACGTCCGTGACCGACGTCCAAAGGCTCGGCGTCGTCGGCGCCGGCCAGATGGGGCAGGGCATCGCGCAGGTTGCCGCGCAGGCCGGCGTCGATGTCGTCGTCGTCGATGCGGCGCCTGATTTCGCCCAGGCGGGCGTCGCGAAGATCAAGAAGCAACTCGACCGCCTGGTCGAGAAGGGCAAGCTCGACGCGGCGGTGCGGACCGCCACCATGGCGCGGCTTCGCGCGGGGACCAGTCACGCCGATCTCGACAACTGCGACATCGTGATCGAAGCGGCTCCCGAAAAAGAGGAGCTCAAGCTGGCGCTGTTCAAGAAGCTGGGCGAGGTCTGCAAGGACTCGGCGATCCTCGCGTCGAACACGTCGTCGATCTCGATCACCAAGATCGCCGCGGCGTCCGGACGTCCCGATCGCGTGATCGGCATGCACTTCATGAACCCGGTGCCGCTGATGAAGCTGGTCGAGATCGTGCGCGGCCTCCCGACCAGCGATGCCACGTACGAGACCGTCGTGACCCTGGCGCGCCGGTTCGGGAAGACCACGATCGGCGCGCGCGACATTCCCGGGTTCATCGTGAATCGCATGTTGATCCCGCTGCTCAACGAGGCGTGTTACGGCCTGTACGAGGGCCTCGGGACGGCGAACGACATCGACACCGGCGTTCGACTGGGGCTCAACCATCCGATGGGCCCGCTCGAGCTTGCCGATCTGATCGGGCTCGACACCTGTCTCGCGATCGCCGAGGTGCTGCATCGCGAGCTCGGCGACGACAAGTATCGTCCGTGCCCATTGCTCCGCCAGTACGTGGCGGCCGGCTGGCTCGGCAAGAAGGTCGGTCGCGGATTTTACGAGTACGACGCCCAGGGCCAAAAAACGCTTGGAGAGCCGGCATGAGCTACGACAGCTTCGAGACATTGAAGGTCTCGATCGATGGACCGATCGCGATGGTTACCGTCAGCCGCGAGGCGGCGCTCAACGCGCTGTCGAGCACGGTGATCTCGGAGCTCACGCATGTCGCCGGCGAGCTCGAGATCTCGACCGACGTGCGCGTGGTCATCCTCACGGGTGCGGGCGACAAGGCGTTCGTGGCTGGCGCCGACATCGCTGAGATGATCGACATGACGCCAGCACAGGCGCGCGCGTTCTCCGAGATGGGCGGTGCGCTGGGTGAATCGATCGAGACCTCCGAGAAGCCGTGGATCGCCGCGGTCAATGGGTTTGCACTCGGCGGGGGGTGTGAGCTCGCGCTGGCGTGCGACTTCATCCACGCCTCCGATGTGGCAAAACTCGGTCAACCCGAGGTCAAGCTCGGTGTGATCCCGGGGTTCGGTGGGACGCAGCGGCTCGCTCGTCGCGTCGGGATCGCGAAGGCCAAGGAGCTGTGCATGACCGGCGATACGATCAATGCCGCCGAGGCGCTGCGGATCGGGCTGGTCGACGCCGTGTGGCCGCATGGTGAGCTGCTCGGCAAGGTGCGCGAGCTCGCGTCGCGAATCGCAGCGAACGGTCCGCTCGCGGTGGCGGAGGTGAAGCGGTTGATCCATCAGGGGCAGTCGAGCTCGCTCGAGCATGCGATCGCGCTCGAGCAACGCAGCTTCGGCCTGTTGTTCCAGACGGCCGATCAGCGCGAGGGGATGTCGGCGTTCCTCGCCAAACCTCGCCGCGCCGCGCAGTTCAAAGGGGGCTGAGCACCGTGCGTTTCACGCCGACCGAGGATCAGCTCGCGGTGCAGTCCACCGCGCGCGAGTTCGCCACCAACGAAGTCTTGCCGAAGGCCGCGGCGATCGATCGCGAGCATCGGCACCCCGCCGAGCTCGTGAAGCGAATGGCCGAGCTGGGGTTCCTCGGCATGACCGTGCCGCCGCAATACGGCGGCGCCGGCTTCGATCACGTGTCGTATGTGCTCGCGATGGAGGAGATCGCGCGGGCGTGTGCATCGACCGCGGTGATCATGAGCGTCAACAATTCGCTCGCGTGCGATCCGATCTTGCGGTTTGGCACCGAAGCACAGAAGCAGCAGTGGCTCGCGCCGCTGGCGGCCGGCAAGCTGCTCGGATGCTTTGCACTCAGCGAGCCCGAGGCTGGATCCGATGCCGCCGCGCAGAAGACCACGGCGAAGCAGGATGGCAGCGGATGGGTGCTGAGCGGCACCAAGAACTGGATCACCAACGGCCCGGTCGCGGACGTGTGCGTCCTGTTCGCGATGAACGATCGCGCCGCGGGGCACCGCGGGATCACGGCGTTCATCGTGCCGCTCGCTCACCCCGGTGTTCGCGTCGGTCCACCCGATGACAAGCTCGGGATCCGCGGCAGCAAGTCGTCCCAGATCTTCCTCGACGATGTGAAGCTGACCAATGAGCACCTGCTCGGCGAGGTCGGTGGCGGGTTCAAGGTGGCGATGTCCACGCTCGACGGCGGCCGGATCGGGATCGCCGCGCAAGCGCTCGGGATCGCGCGCGCCTCGCTCGAGGACGCGCTCGACTACGCCCAGCAGCGCAAGACGTTCGGCAAGGCGATCGTTCACCACCAAGCGATCTCGTTCAAGCTCGCCGACATGGCCACCGAGCTCGATGCCGCCAGGCTGCTCGCGTTGCGCGCGGCATGGCTCAAGGACACCAAGCAACCGTACGGCAAACAGGCGTCGATGGCGAAGCTGTATGCTTCCGACGTCGCGAACCGGGCGGCTCGCGAAGCGATCCAGATCTTCGGCGGCAACGGCTATGTGACCGAGTTCCCGGTCGAGCGACACTTCCGCGACGCCAAGATCACCGAGATCTACGAAGGCACGAGCGAGATCCAGCGGCTGGTGATCGCGGGTTACTTAGCGAAAGGCGAATGACGATGGTGAAGCGTTTGATCGCGTGGTCACTGCTCATGATCGGTGCAGGTTGCGGCGGGGGCAAGTCGAGCTCGACGACCACACCCAGCAGCGACGAGAGTGCGCCGGTTGTCCACGACGGCTCCAGCGAGATGGTTTCGCCCGAGACCCAAGACGAGATCCGGAGCCGCCTCGATCGCAAGCTCGGCACCGTGTGCCGCTGCTTGACGATGGCGGTCGAGAACAAGGACCTGCCCAAGAACTCGCGCGGCAAGACCACGCTGGCGATCGAGATCCTGCCAAGCGGGCAAGCCGGCGAGATCAAGGTCATCAACGCGACGCTCGAGTCCGAGTCGGTCAAGGAGTGTCAGATCAAACACTTTCGGGAGATCGAGTTCCCGAAGGTCCCCAGGCCGTATCCGACGTCGTACACGTACGGTTGCGAGACCAACTGACGTAACCGCAGAGCTCCCCTGTGCTGACCCGATCTCACGTCACAGCTCACGCGGTAGGCTCGGTCGCGCTTCGTCGCGGGGCCGCGATCTCGGGATCCTTCCGGGCGAGCGCCGGGGTGAGGTGGTTGATCCTGCTCGCGGTCATCGGCTGTGGTGGGGCACCTGCCAAGTCCGAAGACGAGCCGCCCAAGATCTCTGCGAAGCCGATCACGCGCGTGCCGATCGAGGAGCCGGAGGACGAGGACGACGACATCCAGGTGATCAGCAAGCACGGCCGGATGGAGCCGTCGGTGGTGGACGCCGGGATCGAGCCGTACAAGGCGCGACTGTCCGAGTGTTACACCGCGCAGGTCGGACGCCGTCGCTGGCTCGGCGGACATGTGGCGCTGCAGTGGCAAATCAAGGCAAACGGCGAGGTCAAGACCGTGAAGGTCTCCGAGAGCGATCTCGGTGCGTGGGCGATCGAGAAATGTCTGCTCGAGGTCGCGCGCGAGGCGACGTTCGACAAGCCGATCGGTGGCGACGCATCGTTCACGATCCCGCTGGTGTTCTCATCGAAAGGCACGCTGATCTCCTGGGATGAGGACGAGTCGCTCAAGGCGACGCAGAAGCAGCTGCCCAAGCTCGACGCGTGCGCCAAGGGCAGCGTGCGGATGCCCAGCGACGTCACGATCACCATGTACGTGGGTGCGCGCGGCAAACCCCAGTCGGTCGGGTTCTCCTCGCCGAAGTCGGTGCTGGAGGACGAGTGGGCCGAATGCGCGGAGAAGACCATCCTCGCGTGGAAGTTGCCTGATCCCAAAGGGCAGGTGGCCAAGCTCGCTGTCCGTTATCGGGCACGATAGGCGGACGCCTTCGCTGCACGTCACGGGTTGCGAAACCCCCTCCGTGCGTGGTGAATTGAGCCGATGGAGCTGGCCCCGACCGAGGAGCAGCTGCTCGTCCAGCGGACGGCTCGAGACTTTGCCGAGCGAGTACTCGCGCCCAAAGCGGCATCGCGCGACGTATTCGGCGAGTTCCCTTCGTACGAGCTCCGCGAGCTGGGCAAGCTGGGGTTGCTCGGGATCGCCGTGCCCGACGACCTGGGCGGTGCGGGCGCGGGTACCGTCGCGTATTCGCTGGCGCTCCAGGAGCTGGCGCGCGGCGATGCGTCGGTGACCGTCGCCGTGTCGGTGACCAACATGGTGGCGGAGTTGATCGCCAACAACGCAACCCGCACCGTGGCCTCTCAGTGGGTTCCGCGGTTGGTGTCGGGCGACCTGGTGTGCGGTGCGTTTGCACTCAGCGAGCCGGAATCGGGCTCCGATGCCGCCGCGATGCGAACGACGGCGACGAAGACCGCGACGGGGTGGCGGATCTCCGGCGCCAAGCAATGGATCACCAGCGGGGATCACGCAGGCGTGATGGTGGTGTGGGCGGTCACCGACCCAGGAAAAGCCCACCGGGGCATCACCGCGTTCGTGGTGGCCGGGCGTGCGGCGGGCATCAGCGTGGCTCGGCTCGAGGACAAGCTCGGGCTCCACGGTTCGTCGACCGCGCAGCTGGTGTTCGATGGCGTCGAGGTCGCCGACGATGCGATCCTGGGAGAGCGCGGCGGGGGGTTCGGGTTGGCGATGGCCGCCCTCGACGGCGGCCGGATCGGCATCGCGTCGCAGGCCGTCGGTATCGCGCGCGGCGCGCTCGAGGCAGCGGTGCGGTACGCGCAGGAGCGCACGACGTTCGGCAAGCCGATCATCCAACACCAGGCGATCAGCGCGATGCTCGCCGACGCGGCGACCTGGCTCGATGCCGCGAGCTTGATGACGTTGCGCGCGGCCTACCAGAAACAGCAGGGCGCGCCGTTCACGCAGCAAGCCGCGATGGCCAAGTTGTTCGCCACCGAGCACGCCTGGAAGATCTGCGACCTCGCCGTTCAAATCCACGGAGGTTACGGCTACGTGCGAGATTTTCCGGTCGAACGGGCGCTGCGCGACGTGCGGGCCACCCGGATCTACGAAGGAACCAGCGAGATCCAGCGGATCGTCATCGCGCGCAGCTTGCTTCGCGGCCAGGCCTAGGCGACACCACGGGCATGGCTGAAACCCCGCGTAAGCTTCGCATCCTCGTCGCCAAGCCTGGGCTGGACGGCCACGACCGTGGCGCCAAGGTCGTGGCTCGTGCACTGGCCGATGCGGGCTACGAAGTTGTCTACACCGGGCTGCATCAGACGCCCGAGATGATCGCTGCGGCGGCGCTCCAGGAAGCCGTGGACGCCGTGGGACTCTCGATCATGTCAGGCGCTCACATGACGCTGTTCCCCGCCGTGATCGACGCGCTCAAGGCCCGCGGGGCGGCAGACGTGGTGGTGTTCGGTGGCGGCATCGTTCCCAAGGAAGACCTGCCGAAGCTCGAGCAAATCGGCGTCGCGAAGATCTTCACGCCGGGCGCGAGTACGCACGAGATCATCGACTGGGTGGAATCGTCGCTGCGGCCCAAGGTCGCATAACGGATCGCGATGGGCTCGCTCGTTCGCTCTGCGTGGCTCGCCGCCGCGCTCGCGCATTCATGGGGATGCTCGTCCCCTGCGCCTGCGCCTGCGCCTGCGCTTGCGCCGGGGCATCCGCACTCGCCGGCAGCGGCGCCGACGGATGCGGCGACCTCGGCCACCGCAGATGCAGCGACCCCTTCGAATGGAAACGCCGTCAGCGCGGAGCAAAAGGCCGCCCTGGTGAAGGCGATGAACGAGCTCGATGAGGTCGCGCAGCAGTGCTGGGCTGCCGCGGCAGTCGATCGGCTGGATATCGAGGGCAGTATCACCGCCCAGATCGAGATCGCGCAGACCACCGCGCGGTCGACGATCGTGAGCGACACCGCGCGCAATCCCAAGCTCGCGGCGTGTCTGCGCGCCGTGCTCGACGCATATCACTGGGCCCCGCCGCTGTACGGCCAGACCATTCAGCTGCCGTTTCAGTTTCGCGCCTCCGACAGCCAGAACACGATCGATCGCAAGCTCGCGACCTGGAACGGCCAGGCCAAGCTGTCGCTCGCGGTGCTGCTGGATGAGAATAACTCCGGCAACGCCGCCGCCTCGATGTTGGAGCTGGCGATCGACGGGGGTGGCACGACCGGGATGCGAACGGCCGAGCGCGCGGAGCTGTGGTTCTTTCTGGGGCCCGCGACCGCAAAGGGCCCCGCGGGCAAGCCGATCGAGCTCGCCGCCGGCGACATGATGTTCGTCCCCGCTCACGGTGGTCGCGAGGTCTCGGCCAAGCCGGGCGCGAGCCCGGTGCACGCGGTGATCGCGATCGTGCCGGGCGGACCCGAAGGCGCCGCGCGCGCAGGAGCGCTGCCGACCCCGGCACTCACCTCGTGGCAAAAGCCGCCGCCAGGTCCGATCGCGCTACCGGCGAGCAAGACGACGCGGATCCCCTTGCCCAGCGGGGGCGTGCGGATCCAGGCAGAGCCCTCGACGATCAACGTGCGTTCGCTCGCCGCGAGCGTGCTCGAGCTCCGCGCGGGCGCGAGCGTTCCCGAGCATGTCCACGCAACGGAGACCGAGATGCTCTACGTGCTCGCGGGCAGCGGAACGATGACGGTCAACGGTGTTGCGCTGAGCGTGACGCCCACGAGCGTGATCCAGATTCCGCCCAACACCAGGCACGCTTTTACCGCGAGCGCCGATGTCCGAGCGCTTCAGATCTACACACCGGCGGGACCGGAACAGCGGTTCAAGAAGGTTGCCAAGCCATGACCAGCTCCGATTCGCGTGTTGCTGCAATCACGGCGGGAGATGCCCGCATCGCAGCTCGGTTGATGCGTGACCTCGATGACCGCCGCAGCGATGCGCTCGACGCGCTCAAGGCGCTGTTCCCTCACACCGGTCGGGCGTACATGGTCGGCATCACCGGTAACCCCGGTGCGGGAAAGTCGACCGTCGTCGATGCGTTGATCTCGCAGTATCGGGCTGCCGGCGAACGGGTCGGTGTGGTGTGTGTCGATCCGACCTCGCCATTCTCCGGGGGCGCGATCCTGGGCGACCGAATCCGCATGCAGCGGCACGCCCTCGATCCCGACGTGTTCATTCGCAGCGTCGCGACGCGCGGCCATCTCGGCGGGTTGTCGCGATCGACGTTCGACATCGCGCACGTGCTCGATGCGATGGGGTTTCAGCGGATCTTGATCGAGACCGTCGGCGTCGGTCAGGACGAGGTCGATGTGATGAAGGCGGCGCACACCACCGTCGTGGTCACGGTGCCGGGGCTGGGCGATGACATCCAGGCGATCAAGGCCGGGCTGCTCGAGATCGCCGATGTGCTGGTGGTCAACAAGGCGGATCGCGAGGGCGCCGATCGCGCCGAGCGAGACTTGCTGCACATGCTCGATCTGCGCGCGTCCGGCGAGCGCAAGGACGTCGAGATCGTTCGCACCATCGCGACGCGTGGGATCGCGGACGGGTCCGGCATCGCCGAGCTTGCGGCAGCGATCGAGCGTCATCGCACTGGGGTCTGGACCGGCCCAGCTGCGGTCGAGCGCGCGGTCGTGCGGGCGAGTGCGCACCTCAGCGAGCTGGTGCGTGCGCTGCTGATCGATCGCGCTGCGCGGTCACTCTCGGCCCACGGTGGGGCGCACGAATTGGCGCGGTCCGTCGTGGATCGAACCCAAGATCCTTGGACACTTGCCGAGCGCGTGGTCGCGACGCTGTAGCTCACTCGGCCGGCGAACAAGAACTTGCCGCCCTCGACGATGCGGGTGGTATTCTGATGCCACCTCGACCGTTGGTGAGGTGATTCATGCTGGCTTACGCTGTGCGTCAGGGAGGGGCGCGGATGCCGCGATCGTGGCCGCTGTCATCCGCGGTAATCCTCGTTGCGAGCGGCTGTGGCCTCGTCAGCTCGGAGCCCCCCGGCATCGAGCTGATCGTCCCCGACAAGGCGTTCACGATCGACGCGACCAGCTGGCAAGTCGACGACGCCAAAGCCGCCGAATACCTGATGACCAGCTGCGCCGATCAGCCTTCGGTTTGCAGCAGCGCCGCGGCGCAGGCGTGCGGGACCAGCTGCTCGGGTTCGTGCAACGCCGACACAGACACCTGCGACCTGGCGCTCGACGTGAGCCTGTACCGGCCGATCGATCTGGTGACCGAGCAACCGGCGTTGCGCTCGACCGACGACCAGCTTCAGATCACGCTCGATGGCGTCGACTACGAGGTCACCGCAAACACCCTCAGCATCGCGACGCCAGCGCTCGAGGTGTTCGTCGCGCCGTCGTCGGTGCTAGAGCCAGGCGATCCACAGGCGAGACACCTCGCAACGATCTCGCCGATCGAGACCAAGCAGATCACCGCGGGCCCCCGGCCGCTGTTGTTGACGCCCGAAGGCACGGTCGCACTCACGGCGTTGATGACCGACTACGACGCACCGTTCAACGTCATCGTCGGATCGCAGCTGTGGGTTCGCCAGAACGAGCCCGTGCCCGACGGCAAGATCGACGCGGTGATCCGGATCAGAGCGCGCGCAGGCCGATAACAACGCGCGAAGGGGCGGCCGAATTCCGCGGCGGCGATGTCGTTTGCCGACGACGTTCGTCGTGTCCGTAGGTCCACAGCGGCGCACAACTCGGCACAAACACGACGGGACGCGTGCTGGCATGGCGGCTGCTCTTGGCTTGCCTCGAGATGGGTCGCTGACCCGAGAGGTTCACCATGAAGTCGCAATTGTGTTCCGTATTGTTTGCTGCGGTTGGCGCGCTTGGCGCGCTTGGCGCCTGTGACGGCGAACGCGAGGCTGCCCCGCCGATGCCGAGCTCTGCACCGAGTGCGGAGATGCTGGCGCAGCCGGCGCCGGCTGTCGCCGATCACCCGGCGGGGTTTGGCAAGCTGCCGCCGATCGCAGCGCAACCCGTCGAGCAGCCAGTCGTGCTACCGGCGGGCTATGCCGACGCGCTCGCGCTCGGCAAGCAGCTGGTCGCGAATGCGAGCTATGCGCGCGCGCGAGCCGTGTTCGAGCACGCGGCGAAGCTCGACAAGAACCAAGCCGCACCGCACATCGAGCTCGCGAGGCTGTTCATCACCACCAAGGAGCGCGCGCTGGCGATCAGAGCCGCGAACAAGGCGGTCAAGCGGGCACCCGACTCCAGCATCGCGTACAACACGCTCGGCCGCGCGGAGCTCGCGCGGTTCAGCTACGACAACGCGATCGTCGCGTTTCGCCAGGCCACCGAGCTCGATCCCGACAACGTGTGGGCGTGGAACAACCTCGGCTACACGTATCTGCAGCTCGAGCAGTACCAGGAGGCTGCGGACGCGCTCGCCGAGGCCACGACGCGGCCGGGAACGACGGCGTACATGTGGAACAACCTCGGCACCGCGCACGAGCACCTCGATCAGCTCGACGAAGCGCGCGAGGCATACGAGGCAGGTGGGGCGATGGGATCGAAGGCGGCGCAGGCCAGCCGGAAGCGGCTCGAAGGTGTCGATACGATCGTGGTGATGCGCGACGACGACGACGACCAGGTGAGTGATGAGGAGGTCGACGAGCATACCTACGAGATCGCCGAGCCAATGCCGGAGGACGCTGAAGAAGCCGTCGAGGCTGCCGAGGTCGACGGGCTCGACGTGGAGCCTGGTCAGCCACTCGACGATCCTCCGGTCGCGGAGGTGCCCGAAGAAAAGCCGGTTGCGGAGACGCCCTCGGTCCAAGATCCGATCTGATCGCGCTCGGCTCGCGATCCGACTATCGCGCTGGCTGATGCTCGCCGAATCGCTTGCGCAGCACATCGGCGATCTCGCCGACCGTGGCGTACGCCTTCACGGCACCGACGATCGGAACCACCAGATTGGACGCGCCTGCGGCGGCATCGTCGAGCGCAGCGAGCGCTCGGTTGGTTTCGGCCTGGTTGCGCCGGCCGCGCAGCGCCTCGAGCCGGCGCACCTGGTCGGCCTCGAGCGACGGATCGACGACGGCAACGGGGACCGGCGCCTCTTCGGCGAGCACGAAGTCGTTCACACCGACGACGATGCGCTGCTTGGATTCGACCGCCCGCTGATGCTCGTAGGCGCGGCGCTCGATCTCCTGCTGCGGAAAGCCCTGCTCGATCGCGCGGATCATCCCGCCGAGCTCGTCGATCTTGCGGAAGTAGGCGTCGACACGCTGCTCGATCTCGCGGGTCAGCGACTCCACGGCCCACGAGCCGCCGAACGGGTCGATGAAGTCGGCGACGCCCGACTCGTGCGCGATCACCTGCTGGGTCCGCAGCGCGATCCGGGCGGCCTCTTCGGTGGGAAGTCCGAGCGCTTCGTCGTAGCCGTTGGTGTGCAGCGATTGCGTGCCGCCGAGCACCGAGGCAAGCGCCTGGATCGTCACTCGCACGACGTTCACCAGCGGTTGCTGCGCCTGCAATGTGACCCCGGCGGTCTGGGTGTGGAACCGCAGCATGTGGCTCTTGGGGTTCTTGGCCCCGAACCGCTCCTTCATGATCCGCGCCCACAGCGCGCGAGCGGCGCGGAACTTCGCGACCTCTTCGATGAAGTTGTTGTGGACGTTGAAGAAGAACGACAGCCGCGGTGCGAACTCGTCGACCTCTAGGCCCGCCGCGATCGCGGCTTCGACGTAGGCGATGCCGTCGGCAAGCGTGAACGCGACCTCCTGGACCGCGTCGGCCCCGGCTTCGCGGATGTGATAGCCACTGATCGACACCGTGTTCCACTGCGGGACGTGCGACCGGCAGTACGTGAACGTGTCGGTGATGAGGCGCATCGAGCCGGCGGGCGGATAGATGTAGGTGCCGCGCGCGATGTACTCCTTGAGGATGTCGTTCTGGATCGTGCCCCGCAGCTCGCTCGACGGCACGCCCTGTTCCTCGCCGACCGCGACATAGAGCGCGAGCAAGATCGCGGCCGTCGCGTTGATCGTCATCGAGGTCGAGACCTCGCGGAGCGGAATGCCATCGAACAGCACGCGCATATCCTCGATCGAATCGATCGCGACGCCGACGCGGCCCACCTCACCGCGGGCCATCGCATGATCCGAGTCGCGGCCCATCTGGGTGGGAAGGTCGAACGCGACGCTGAGTCCCTTGCCGCCCTGCGCGAGCAGGTACTTGTAGCGGCGGTTCGATTCCGCCGCGGTGCCGAACCCGGCGTATTGCCGCATCGTCCACAGCTGGCCGCGATACATCGTCGACTGGACGCCGCGGGTGTACGGGTACTGGCCGGCATCGGCAGCCGGTGCGCCCGGGGCGTCCGCGGGGCCATAGTTGCCTTTGATCTCGATGTCCGCATCGGTCGCGAATCGCGCCTTACGAAGGCTGGGCTTGGCGGGCTTGGTCACGAGCCCGTGTGTAGCAGAGATCCGCCGTCATCGAGCGATGGCGAAGGTCGTGCGTTGCCGCGGACTCCTCGGGACCTGCGAGGCGACTCGCCGGCGCGTTGCCGCGGACTCCTCGGGACCTGCGAGGCGACTCGCCGGCGCGTTGCCGCGCGTTGCCGCGGACTCCTCGGGACCTGCGAGGCGACTCGCCGGCGCGTTGCCGCGCGTTGCCGCGGACTCCTCGGGACCTGCGAGGCGACTCGCCGGTGCGTTGCCGCGGACTCCTCGGGACCTGCGAGGCGACTCGCCGGCGCGTTG
The DNA here is from genome assembly GCA_050187075.1 of Kofleriaceae bacterium. GTDB lineage: Bacteria > Myxococcota_A > Polyangia > Haliangiales > Haliangiaceae > JABFXX01. The sequence goes on from JBFWXW010000029.1 coordinate 75,439, forward strand.
CCGCGGACTCCTCGGGACCTGCGAGGCGACTCGCCGGCGCGTTGCCGCGGACTCCTCGGGACCTGCGAGGCGACTCGCCGGCGCGTTGCCGCGCGTTGCCGCGGACTCCTCGGGACCTGCG